>CANLUH010000004.1 GCA_947494205.1 uncultured Flavobacteriaceae bacterium
GCTGTTAATTTAACTTTCGATTGTTTCACGTTATGATTTGAAACCTCTTCAGTTATATCTATATCCGTAGATGGTAAGACTGCTGTTAATAATCCGATAGCTAGAATCGCTACTAATGTAAGTTTAAGGAATTTCATAATTGTTTGTTTTTAGCCTTGTGGTGGTATATTTGCGCCTTTTTCTCGCTCAGTAAATGCTGTTAATTTAACTTTCGATTGTTTCACGTTATGATTTGAAACCTCTTCAGTTATATCTATATCCGTAGATGGTAAGACTGCTGTTAATAAGAATAAGGAAAGAATTGCTACTAATGTAAGTTTAAGGAATTTCATAATTGTTTGTTTTTTTTATAGTTTAAGGTTTGATTATTCTTAATTTACGTCACAACTAGAAGTAGAGATTTTATATCTAAAAAAATCTCGCACAAACTTTGTTGTGTTTACCAAAAACACACAATTACATAAGGATACGTACACTAAAAAGATAGACATACCCTATTCAATGGAAAAAACATTTTGTTAATACAAAAAATTGTAGAGGGGTTTAACAAAACTTTAGCAAATATACAGTTTTGATAATCTAAAAAATTAAATTTTTCGATAAAGTGTAATCTTTAGCGACAAAAAAACACATTTCATATTAATATTTTTTGTATATGATATAGGATAGGTAAATTACTGAAACAGTATAAGAACAAGCAATAAATACTATAGAGTTAATAGGATACTCTGTAAAATAAAAAAGCATCCCGATTTTCTATAAAGAAAAAAGGAAAGCTTTCCATCGGTTTAACTACTTAAACCATTGACAGACTACTACATCTGTCAAAACAACACAACTAAAATCATTTGCCAAAAAAAGCTCCAATCTCTTGGAGCTTCTTAGCAATGTAGCGGTCTGGACGGGACTCGAACCCGCGACCCCCTGCGTGACAGGCAGATATTCTAACCAACTGAACTACCAGACCGTTGCTTATTGCGAGTGCAAATATACACTCCTTTTTTAATATCGCAAGCGTTTTTTTAATTTTTTTTAAAAAAAATATGCTAAATAAATTTTTGTCGTTCTACCATGTATGTAGTTAAAATGGCATCGAAATTTCTATTTATGTCAGCCTCAACGTATTTGATTTTATTTTGCCCACATTTTATACGTAAATTCTCAAAATAGGCACTCACTAATTTTTCGTAATTTTCTTTTACAGTATCAGAATATAAATTAATAAACTCTCCAGTTTCGAGATCTACAAATCGTTTTGGCTTATTATCGAAATCGAAAGTCAATTCTTTACTCTTATCGAATACATGAAATAAAACCACTTCGTGCTTATTATGTTTTAAATGACGTAAGGCTTCAAATAGTTTTTCTTCATCTGTTGCCGTTTGAAACATATCTGTAAATACAAAAATAAGCGAGCGTCTGTGTATTTTCTCTGCAATTTGATGTAGATACTTATAAGTTTCGGTTTGTTTGCTTACTGGCTTTGATAATACGGCATTACTTAACTGCGCTAATAACATTTGATGATGACGCTCGCTTCCTTTCTCGGAAGCATAGAAATCGTAATTATCGCTATATATACTTAAACCTACAGCATCTCGTTGCTTTTTTAAAATATGCATTAAGGACGCAGATGCTAATGCAGAAAAACCAATTTTATTTAAATGATCTATAGAAAATGTGGTTTGCTCAGGATAATGCATAGAACTACTATTATCTAAAATAATATGACAACGTAAATTCGTTTCATCATCGTAGCGTTTAGTGTAAAGTTTATCGGTTTTAGCATACAGTTTCCAATCTATATGTCTCGTGCTTTCGCCTTGATTATATATTTTATGCTCTGCAAATTCTGCAGAAAAGCCATGAAACGGACTTTTATGCATACCAGAAATAAAGCCTTCTACAACTTGCTTGGCTAAATGCTCTAGGTTTTTAAAACCGCCTGCTTTATTAAGTTCTTCTTGTAAATTCATACTCGTTTCTGCGTTAGGGATTACTCATTAATTCTATTTTATAAATATGAAATCATGAACACTTCATATTTAAGGCATTTGTTGAAGCTCTTTTTTGTTTTTCTCAAAAAAAGCGACTGCCAAAAGCCCTCCCCTTATGGTAACGCCAAAATATTTATTAGCCTAAACTAAAAAAGGTTTGCCGTATAGACAAACCTTTTATCAATTCTTTGTGAATTTATATTATAAAAGCGAATCGATAGCTTCAGAATATGCCTTTTTAGGAGCAACTCCTACTTGACGACCTACAACTTCTCCGTTTTGAAATACTAAAACAGTTGGGATATTTCTTACACCATATTTCGCTGCAAATTCTTGATTTGCATCTACATCTAACTTTCCTACTACTGCTTTATCAGTATACTCTTCACTAATTTGGTCAATGATTGGTCCAACCATTCTACAAGGTCCGCACCATGCTGCCCAAAAGTCTACCATTACTGGTTTGTCGCTCTTTAATACTACTTCTTCAAAATTTGCATCTGTTATCTCTAATGCCATAATACTTATAATTTAATTGTGTTTTATTTCAAGTGTTTCTTTATTCTTTTATTGTCACTTGCTACATTCATTTTTAAATTCAATTAAATATTAAACATGAATGTTTCACTGTTAATATGCAATATTAGTCAAAAAAAATGCCAAAGCTTACAACCTGACAATTTGTTTTACTTATTGCAGTATTGTTTTGTGTTATCCAAACTCTTGTACTTCTTTATTTCCCTACATTTTCTACAAAAATAAACTACAAACAACAAATAAGCAACCAAAAAGTTGCGTAATATGAAAATGTATTTTAATTTAGCAACCTTTAAGTTGCGTATTAATTAAAAATCACATAATCATGAAAGACATTATTACAAAAGAAAAAGTATTTAACCATTCTATAGACACTATTTGGAGTGCTATTACTAGAGCCGAAGAACTTTCTACTTGGTTTATTAAAGCAGATTTTAAAGCGGAAAATGGATACAAATACACGTTTACAGCTAGTGAAGATAAAGGTTGTTTAGCTATTAACGGAGAAGTAAAGGCATCCTCTCCTTATACTTTAATTTACACTTGGGTTGTTGAAAACACAAACGTTGAAACAACTGTTACATGGCATTTACAACCTATTGAAGGAGGTGGTACAAAATTACACTTAGAACATTCTGGAATTTCAAATTACGAAGGTGATACTGCTGTAAAAATGTTTGAAAGTTTTAGTGGTGGCTGGGATGGTTGCATTAATGGTTTATTAGCATATTTAAAAAAAGAAGTTAATGCAGGATAAAGTTACCACTCTTTTTAAGGCCATTGCAGATCCAAAAAGACGTGCCATTTTTCATGCTTTAATTATTGCTAGTTCTGCTTTATCTATTACACAAATAGTTAATAAGTTTGATATTAGCAGGCAAGGCGTTACTAAACATATTAAAACCCTAGAAGAGGCAGGTTTAGTTTCTATAAATAGCAAAGGTAGAGAACGTTTTTGCTATCCTAATGCAAAGCCTTTACAGGAAATAAATAAATGGCTAAAGTTTTACGAACAGTTCTGGACAGACTCTTTAGATAGTTTAGGAGATTATTTAGATAATAAGAAGGCTTAATAGTTTTTAAGCGCTTTAACTAATACACTATTTAAATCTACTCTTAAGTGTTTTTGGTCTTGCTCTAAAACTACAATTGCTATAGAGGCATTTAATTCCGGGAAGTAATTAACAACTGTTCCCCAGAATCCATTATGTCCATAGCCTTTAATATTGTTATAGTCTACCGAGGTTAATCCTAAATAATAATCGCCTTGCATGGGTTGTTTAGGATTTACTTTGGTTTGTAATAACTGTAATGTTTTATTGTTTTTAAATACTTTATTATTAAAAACATTCTGCGAGAACAATGCTAAGTCTTTAGCTGTAGCTGCTATGCCTCCACCACCATACAAATCGAACGAATGATCTACATTATAACTATTTAACCCTGCTGAAGACACATATTGATAAGCCATTGGTTTAGCATCTTTAGGATATGTTTCTAAACCTGAGAACCAAGTCGTATTAAGGTTTAATCTATTATAATCTATGAGTTCTCGCATAGCCATGTAGAACGCTTTATTAGTGATAGATTCTATAACTTCTGTTAATAATAAATAGTTAGTGTCTGAATACGCAAATGTATCTCCTGCATTACCCAAGGGCTCACCTATAGCCATTGCAAATTTAATTTGCTCATCTCGTGTCCAATGGTGTTTAGGATTTTCAATTATTTTTCCTAAATAGGCTTCTGTTTCCGCATAATCATAGATACCACTAGTATGCGATAATAAATCTCTTATAGTAATATTATAAATATCGTAACCTTCTTTACTTAATACTGTTTTAGAAGTATTAGATATGTATTTAAAAATAGGATCTTCTAGTTTAAGCTCTCCTTGTTCTATTAACCTTAAAATAGCAACTGCAACATAAGTTTTAGTATTACTTGCTACTAAAACCGGCTGATTACTTACTAGTGTTTCTTTAGTCGTTTTATTTGAAAGACCTACTGCTCCACTCCAAGACATCTTTTTATCTGGAGCTTCTATATGTGCTATTACCCCAATAGCATTCTCATGTTCTTCGTATATAGAATCTAGAATAGTTTGAAAAACGGCATATTTATCTTCTTCAGTATTGATTTTTTTAGACTTTGTATTGCATGCTAATTGTATAGTAACTAAAAAACTAATGAAGCAATATGTAGTTGTTTTTTTTAACATTAATTCAACTTATAAAGTACTTGCTGCTCTTCTAGTTCGTCTAATAACTCTTGAGACACTTTTACTTTTTGCTTACGACTTGGCATTTCTAATTTAATTTTATCTCTGTTTTCGTAAACTAAAAAGTTTAGTAGATGACTCCCAGGATGCATGGCAATTAACTCTTTTAACTTCCTTATTTTATCGGATTCTAATTCTTTAATATTTAATTGAATAGATAACTTTCTTACACTTTTCTCCATGACATCATGTAGTAATTGAAAGTTATTAAATTGAATTCTAGGATCACTTCGCTTGCCTGTATCTTTATTTATCCAACCTTCCCGTATAAAGGTTTTAACATGTACGAAGTTGTTTTGCATTAAGAAGTGTCGAAACTTTAAATAGTCTTCTCCAAAAATTCTAAATTCGTAAGAATCTGTAAAATCTTCTATTGTAAATAACGCCCAACCTTTTCCCTGTTTACTAACACGATGTTGCACATCTGTTACTACACCTCCAAAGGTAATATCCTTATTAACGTTTTGTTCTAAGTTATAAAAGTCTCCAATAGTTCCTTTACAGAAGGTTTTCATCTCTGTTCTAAAGTCATCTAGTGGATGTCCAGATATATATATACCAACCACTTCTCGTTCCTTGGCTAATTTCTCCATTGTTCCCCATGTTTCGCATGGTGGTACTTGAGGTTCTTCAATTTGTACATTACTGGCTTCACCAAATAAACTTACTTGCGCTGAGTTTTCATTTTCTTTATGTTTTTGCGCATATTTAATGGCCTTTTCCAAAAAGGTTAAATCGCTTCCTTCTTTATGAAAATATTGTGCTCTGTGTGTACCTTCAAAACAATCGAAACCTCCAGCCAATGCTAAATTCTCGAATGCTTTTTTATTAGCAGCTCTTAAGTCTATTCGTTTAGCAATATCGAAAATAGACTTATAGTTGCCGTCTTTTTTTCTATTTTCTACAATAGTCATTACAGCACCATGACCTACTCCTTTTATTGCTCCCATTCCAAAACGAACGGCATAATCTTGATTTACAGAAAATTTATAGAATGATTCGTTTACATCTGGTCCTAATACATCTAGCTTCATACGCTTACATTCTTCCATAAAGAATGTTACTTGCTTAATGTCGTTCATGTTATTAGAAAGTACCGCCGCCATATACTCGGCTGGGTAGTGTGCTTTTAAATAAGCAGTTTGATATGCAATCCACGCATAACAGGTAGAGTGCGACTTGTTAAAGGCATAACTTGCAAAAGCTTCCCAATCTTTCCAAATTTTCTCAAGTTTTTTAGCATCATGCCCGTTGGCGCTAGCTTGCTCAATAAATTTGGGTTTCATTTTATCTAGAACCGCAATTTGCTTTTTACCCATGGCCTTTCTCAATACATCGGCTTCACCTTTTGTAAAGTCTGCTAGTTTTTGAGAGAGTAACATTACCTGCTCTTGGTAAACTGTAATACCGTAAGTTTCCTTTAGGTATTCTTCCATTGCTGGTAAATCGTATTCTATGTCTTCGTCTCCGTGCTTTCTACGAACAAAACTTGGAATATATTCCATAGGCCCTGGTCTGTACAAAGCATTCATGGCAATTAAATCGTCGAAAACGGTAGGCTTTAAATCTTTAAGGTGTTTTTGCATTCCAGGAGATTCATACTGGAAAACACCTACTGTTTCTCCTCTTTGGAATAGCTCGTATGTTTTAACGTCATCTAATGGAAAGCTATCCGGATCTAGTAAAATATCGTGTTTTGCTTTTACAATCTTTACGGTGTCTTTTATTAGGGTTAATGTTTTTAATCCTAAAAAATCCATTTTTAACAACCCTGCATCTTCTACTACAGAGTTATCAAATTGTGTAACGTATAAATCGGAATCTTTTGCTGTAGAAACAGGAACGAACTTTGTAATATCGTCTGGCGTAATAATAACACCACAGGCATGAATTCCTGTATTTCTTACAGAGCCTTCCAGAGACCTAGCTAGGTTTAAGGTTTCTGCTTGTAAGTCTGATCCTTCAGAAATATTTAAAAGTTCATTTACTTTTTCTAATTCCTCAGACCTAAACATGTTTTTTAAACCTTTTTCGTCTGCTCCAAAAATCTTACGAAGTTTGGACATATTAGGAATTAGCTTCGCAATTCTATCGGCATCAAATAAGGGTAAATCTAATACTCTGGCTGTATCTCTAATAGAAGATTTGGCTGCCATAGTACCATAAGTAATAATTTGCGCTACTTGATTGCTTCCGTATTTTTCAATAACGTAATCCATGACACGACTTCGGCCTTCATCATCGAAATCAATATCAATATCTGGCATACTTACACGATCCGGATTCAAGAAACGCTCAAAAAGCAAATTGTACTTCATTGGATCAATATTGGTAATCCATAGACAATAGGCGACCACGGATCCTGCTGCAGATCCACGTCCTGGTCCTACCGACACGTCCATGTTTCGTGCTTCTCTAATAAAATCTTCTACAATTAAAAAGTACCCTGGATATCCTGTTTTTTCAATAACTTCAAGTTCAAAGTCTAATCGTTCTGTAACCTCTTCTGATAACGGTTCGTCGTAACGTTTCTTTGCACCTTCGTATGTTAAATGCCTTAAAAAAGCATTTTCTCCTCGTTTCCCTCCGTCTACTTCATCTTCTTTATGTACAAATTGTTCTGGTATATCGAAAGCTGGTAATAAAACGTCTCGTGCTAACTGGTAAGCTTCTACTTTATCTACAACTTCTTGAATATTTATTATAGCGTCTGGTACATCCTTAAACGCTTGCTTCATTTGATCTGCAGACTTAAAGTAGTAGTCTCTATTTGGTAATCCGTAACGATATCCTCTTCCACGACCAATTGGAGTTGCTTGTTTTTCTCCATCTTTTACACACAATAAAATATCGTGCGCATTAGCATCGTCTTGATTTGCGTAATAGGTATTATTAGAGGCAATTAATTTAACATCGTGCTTTCTTGCTAACTTTATTAATGTGGGGTTTACTCTGTCTTCATCTTCTTGATTGTGTCGCATTAACTCGACATATAAATCGTCACCAAAGGCTTCTTTCCACCACAATAGTGCTTCTTCTGCTTGGTTTTCACCTATATTTAAAACTTTACTAGGCACTTCCCCGTAAAGGTTACCTGTAAGCACAATAAGATCTTCTTTGTATTCCTGAATTAATTTTTTATCAATTCTAGGCACATAATAAAACCCATTAACAAAGGCATGAGAAGATAGTTTTGCCAGATTATGGTAACCATTTTTATTTTTAGCAAGTAATACTATTTGATACCCATTGTCTTTTCTGGTTTTATCTAAATGGTCTTCGCAAACAAAAAACTCACAACCTATAATTGGTTTTATCTCTTTTACCGTTGCAACTTCCCCTTTCGCTTCTGCTTCTTCAATTTTAGCTTTAGCTGCTTTATTATGTTTATTAGCTGCATTTACAAAATGAAAGGCTCCCATCATGTTTGCATGATCAGTTAATGCTACGGCTGGCATATTTTGTTTTGCCGCTGCACCAATAATATCACCTACACTCATTGTAGATTGTAATACAGAGAATTGAGAATGGTTATGTAAGTGTACAAAGTCTACGTTTTGCAACCCTTCAATATTCTCTTTTATTTCTTCGTCTGATACGCCTCCTGTTTCTTGTTTCTGTAATCGTGCATTAATTTTAGCACTTTCTCGCTTTAAATTAATGTGTTTTAAACCAATTAACTTAATTGGTTGCGGATTTACTTCAGAGAAACGTTCGAAGTAATCTGGAGCAACATCTAGTTGCTCTTCTGTATATTGTCTTTTTCTTACTAACTCAAAAAAGCATCGCGTTGTTGCTTCAACATCGGCAGTAGCGTTGTGCGCTTCTGCAAATCCGTCACCAAACAGAAACTTGTGTAATTCAGATAGTGTTGGCAACTTAAATCGTCCTCCTCTACCTCCTGGAATTTGGCATAGACTTGCCGTATGTTCTGTACAGGTATCTAAAACTGGTAATTCTTGCAAAGCATTTGTAACGGTTTCTCTATGAAACTCTGCCCCCATAATATTTAGGTCGAACTTTACATTCTGTCCAACAACAAACTTCGTTTTACTTAAAGCTATATTAAATTTCTCTAAAACTTCTGTAAGCGACACCCCTTGTTCTTCCGCTAATTCTGTAGAAATTCCATGAATTTTCTCTGCATCGTAGGGAATGTTAAAACCTTCTGGTTTCACCAAATAATCTTGACTTTCTATACATTTCCCCATCTCATCATGTAATTGCCATGCAATTTGAATACAACGAGGCCAATTATCGGTATCTGTAATTGGTGCATCCCAACGTTTAGGCAATCCAGTAGTTTCCGTATCGAAAATTAAGTACATACTCTCTATTTAGATATTTGTTTTTGAGGTCTTTAAGAATTTTAAAGCTAGCATATAAAAATACATAAAATTGTTACTTTAAAAAGCGAAAGTTATAAACAGTTGTAAACAAAAAAACGCAACCTATTAGGTTGCGTTTTTTAATATTTTTTAAATGATTTTAACTTACATGCAAGTTAAACCATCTATTGTAGTTTGTATACTTCCGTCTCCGTCTCCACAAGCTGTGATTTGAGTTTGCAACGCTGTTTTATAGGCATTACACACGGTTTCGTAGTTTGCATCTGTCATCGCAGCTGCATCAAAACTTAAAAAGGTAGCATCTACTACCGCAGTCGCTTCTGCACATGTTACACTTCCGGATCCTCCTGTAGAGGTAATAGTTCCTCCTAAAGGTACTTTATGGAAAAATCCTTTATTAAAATTTATAGAGGATAAACCAGAGGAATTAAAGGCATTAAAATAGAATTCTCCTGAGACCGTGCCACCTTCTGTATCTACTTCTTTAATATCAATAACACCATCGGCAGGATATATCTGCACACTTGGATCTGGAGTATTGTTTGTAGACCACATAACGCTATTAACGTCTAAAAGTGATCCAGAAGAAGACGTATCTACCATGTCATGCAATCCCAATGCAGCAGAGTTAGATACTAATGTCACTGTTTCAAAGTTATCTGATCCGACAATTGTAAGAACGCCAGATGCATCAATATTTGCTCTGTAAGTAATCGCTTCCCAAAGATTACCATCCTTTTTTGCCTGAAAAGAAGGAGTATTAAATTCTAATTCTTCACCACAACCGAAAAAAGTAAATATGGTAAGGACTAAAACAATAAACTTTTTCATAATAGTTATTTTTAATAGGAATCAAAAATAGAATAAAAATTATAAATTCCACATAATAACGCCAAAAACTTGAAATTTAAATAAATGTACCTATCTTTGCGCCTCATTATTAATAATCGAGGTCGAGAACCTCACAAATTAATTTTTTATGCCAGTAAAAATTAGATTACAAAGACACGGTAAAAAAGGAAAACCGTTTTATTGGATTGTTGCAGCCGATTCTAGAGCTAAAAGAGATGGTAAATACTTAGAGAAATTAGGTGTTTACAATCCTAACACTAACCCAGCAACTATCGATTTAGATGTTGATGGAGCAGTTAAATGGTTACAGAATGGTGCACAACCTACTGACACAGCAAAAAACTTATTGTCTTACAAAGGCGCTTTATTAAAAAATCACCTAGCTGGTGGTGTTAGAAAAGGAGCTTTAACTGAAGAGCAAGCTGAAGCAAAATTTACAGCTTGGTTAGAAGAAAAGACAGGTAAAGTTGATTCTAAAAAAGATGGTTTAGCACAAGCAGAAGCAGATGCTAAAGCAAAAGCTTTAGAAGCTGAAAAAGCAGTAAACGAAGCAAGAATTGCAGCTGCAGCTCCTGTTGTAGAGGAAGAAGTTGCTGAAGCAACTGAAGCTTCTAACGAAGAAGAATAGAAATTTATTTTTTATACTTTTAAAACTCCGATATAACTATCGGAGTTTTTTTATGTATAGATATTTTTTCAGGTATTAATACAAAAAGAATAGTTCTAATAAATTATAGAAAGACTATTTTTATTAAATAATAATATGATTTCCGTTGTCTAGGAAATGAAAAATAAAATTTTCGATGAATAAGCAAGATTGTTTTTTTCTAGGTAAAATTGTTAAAAAATATAGCTTTAAAGGCGAATTACTAGCAAAACTAGATACAGATGAACCAGAACTATACAAGGATTTAGAATCTGTTTTTGTAGATTTAAAAGGTGCCTTAATTCCTTTTTTTATTGAAAGTTCTCAGTTACATAAATCTGAATTACTTCGTATTAAATTTGAGGAAGTAGATACCGAAGAAGATGCAGATGCTTTAATGAAATGCGAACTATACTTACCTCTTGATTTTTTACCAGAGCTTGAAGACGACAAATTTTATTTTCATGAAATTATTGGTTTTAATGTAGAAGATAAAAATTTTGGAACTGTAGGAGTCATTACTGGTGTTAACGATTCTACATCTCAATCTTTATTTGAAATAGACCGCGATGGCACTGAGATTTTAATTCCTATGAATGATGAATTTATCTCGAAAGTAGACAAACCTAACAAAACTATTTTTGTTGAGACTCCTGAAGGTTTAATTGATTTATATTTAGAAGAATAATCATGTCTAAAATGCCTTTTAAATTTAAGCAGTTTGAAGTAAACCAAGACCAATGTGCCATGAAAATTGGTACGGATGGCGTATTGTTAGGTGCTTGGGCCTCTATTGAAAAGAACCCTTTTGCTGTTCTAGATATTGGAGCTGGAACTGGTATTATTGGATTAATGTTGGCACAACGAAGTCATGCTGAAGTTATTGATGCTCTAGAAATTGATGAATTGGCCTACGAACAATGTGTAGATAATTTTGAAGCGTCTCCGTGGGGAGACCGCCTGTTTTGCTATCATGCAGATTTAGCCGAATTTACAGAAGAAATAGACGATAAATACGACTTAATTATCTCGAACCCTCCATTTTATTCTGAGGATTTTAAAACTGAAAATGCGCAACGTGACTTGGCTCGTTTTAGCGACGCCATGCCTTTTGACCATTTAGTAGATAGTGTTTCTAGACTACTAATAGAAGACGGCACATTCTGTACTATCATTCCGTTTAAAGAAGAAGCAAATTTTATTGACTTAGCTTCAAAAGTAGGTTTGCACACAAATAAAATATGTCGTGTACGTGGCAATGAAGCAACAGAACTAAAGCGTAGTTTACTTGAAATGTCTTTCCGCGAAAGCGCTATAAAAACGTCTGAACTTGTTATAGAACAGGCAAGACACGAATACACAGAAGATTATAAAAATCTTACTAAAGAATTTTATCTTAAAATGTAGTTTATTAATTGGGCAATGCAAACGTTTTCGCTATTTTTGTTTTCCAAATAATTTGAGTGATTTTGCACATTGCATTTTAACTCGGTAACCATAAAATAAACTAGATGAAACCAGATTTATTTGAAGCACCAGATTATTACAATCTTGACGAACTTTTAACCGAAGAACATAAATTAGTACGTGATGCTGCCCGCGAATGGGTTAAGCGTGATGTATCCCCTATTATTGAAGAGGCTGCACAAAAAGCAGAATTCCCTAAGCAAATTGTTAGTGGATTAGCAGAAATTGGCGCTTTTGGCCCTTATATTCCTGAGGAATATGGTGGTGCTGGTTTAGACCAGATTTCTTATGGTTTAATCATGCAAGAAATTGAACGTGGTGATTCTGGCGTACGTAGTACAGCTTCTGTACAATCGTCTTTAGTAATGTATCCTATTTGGAAATACGGAAACGAAGAACAACGTCAAAAATATTTACCAAAATTAGCTAGTGGAGAATGGATTGGTAGTTTTGGTTTAACCGAGCCTGATCATGGTAGTAATCCTGGCGGCATGGTAACAAACTTTAAGGATATGGGAGACCATTATCTTTTAAATGGTGCAAAAATGTGGATTTCTAATTCACCGTTTTGTAACGTTGCTGTTGTTTGGGCTAAAAATGAAGAAGGACGTATACACGGTTTAATTGTAGAACGTGGTATGGAAGGTTTCACAACACCAGAAACACATAATAAATGGTCGCTTCGCGCTAGCGCAACTGGTGAACTTATTTTTGACAACGTAAAAGTACCTAAAGAGAATTTATTACCAAACAAATCGGGATTAGGCGCCCCTCTAGGGTGTTTAGATTCTGCTCGTTTTGGTATTGCTTGGGGAGCAATAGGTGCAGCAATGGACTGCTACGATACTGCTTTAAGATATAGTAAAGAACGTATTCAATTTGGGAAACCTATTGGACAGTTCCAATTACAACAAAAGAAATTAGCAGAAATGATTACCGAAATCACAAAAGCTCAATTATTAGCTTGGAGACTTGGTGTTATGCGTGAAAACGGCACTGCTACATCTGCGCAAATTTCTATGGCAAAACGTAACAATGTAGATATGGCTTTAAAAATTGCTCGTGACGCTAGACAAATGTTAGGTGGTATGGGTATTTCTGGAGAATACAGCATTATGAGACATATGATGAACCTTGAAAGTGTTGTTACTTACGAGGGAACACACGATATACACTTATTAATTACAGGTTTAGACGTTACAGGATTAAACGCCTTCAAATAGTAGCTAAGCGACGTTTGGCAGTATACTTAGATTGATAAAATCTATTTAAGTAATTTATAAAAATCACAAAAAAACGCTTCAATAATGAAGCGTTTTTTTTATGCTCTTTTTTTAAGTTACTAGACTACAATTTTTCTTGATTTACATAAAACCAACAAAACACAACCACATGAACATGTGGTTGACAAGTGGAAATGAGCAAACTACTTTAGCGGTATCATTTATTTCAATACTTATTAAACTAACTAATCATGAAAAAAACAATTACACTTTTACTATTCGCAGTATTTCTGCTGTGTTCCAGTACCGCTTCGGCACAATGGTATAATCCAGGCTGGTGGAATTTAGATACTAGTGCTACTATAAATATTGGCACCATGGATGATGGTTTTATTACCGAATGGAAAACAACTAATACAAATCAATCCATTACAATTCCCGTAGATACAAGTGAAGCTAGTTACTTTTATGTAGTTGACTGGGGTGACGGTACTTCTTTAGAAGTTGTTTCTGAAGTTGCAGGCGACATACCAAATGCTACGCATACATATAGCACTGCGGGCACGTATACCGTTAAAATATTACCTATAGACATACAACAAGTATCGGTTAACACATATACAGCAGAGTATAAAGGGTTTCCGAGAATTAACTTTAATAATACTGGCAGTAAAGATCAACTCCATAAAATAGTACAATGGGGAGTCGTTAAATTTAGTAGTTTCGAAAACGCATTTTATGGCTGCTCTAATTTATTAACCGTTCCAACCAGCGAACCTACTGCTGATGGCGGGTTTTTAAGTTTTCAAAATATTTTTAAAAATGCGAGCCAGCTCAATTCTACTTTGGGTGGTTGGAACATATTAATTGTAAATAATATGCTAGGTGCTTTAGATGGTTCTGGTTTAGATGTATTTAAATATAATAACACACTAAGCGGTTGGGCGAATCAAAATGTATTACAGGGTCCATTAACATTAGGTGCAGCTGGCCTTATTTATTGTGAAACCAATGCTAGAGACACATTAATTAATAATGGTTGGACAATTACAGGAGATACTTTTCAAGTATGCGAAGATTGCATAGTCCCAACAAATTTATCTGTTTTCGAATATTTTATATCTGGAACAGGAGCTACTTTAACCTGGAATCATCCAGATCTATCACAACAGAATTGGCAATTTTATGTTTCTTTAGATCCTAATGCTACGCCTCCAAACACATCCACGACTAATTTAATCTCAACAGCTCCTTTTCCAAATAATACAAATAAAGATATTAGTGGTCTCACACCTAACACTGAATTCTTTTTTTGGGTAAGAGCCAATTGCGATGCATTTGGGTTTAGCCCATGGTCTAGTAGGCTAACGGTATTTACACCACCATCATGTATAGCGCCTTCTGATGTAATTATAACTGATGTCTCTAACCAAACTGCAAAAATCACACCTATTCAAGGAAGTGATGAAACATCCTATGAATACAGAGTTTGGAATAACGATGCAAACTTCAATCAAATACCTTGGACAGCAACTAATAGTACAGAATGGATCGTATTGCCCTTAACACCAGACACTAATTATATCGTTTATGTAAAAGCAGTTTGTGATGGCGTTAGAGGAGAGAGCGTTGAAACACCGTCAAGACTCTTCAAGACGCGACCAACTGATCCTGTACCAGGCGATTTATGTAGCTTTCCAGTATTCTTGCCAGATGTTAGTAGCACATATAATGGAAACACAAATGGTGCTTATCATGATAATAGTCAAGATTGTTTACCAGGTGGTACGAGTGATTTAATAGGAAGAGATAGGGTTTATATTATTAGTATACCTGATGGCTCTGGGATTATCATGAATCATACATCTAACTTTAACTCTATATCTAGAGCTGCCTTTGGTACTAATTCTAATTGCCCTGGTGATAACTTAATACAATGTGGTGATAGCCAAGCGATGTCGCAGGTAATATGGTCAAACACTACGGGTTCAAGTAAAATATTCTACTGGGTAGAATCTGGAGATGGATCTGAAACAGGAACGTTCACTTTAGATTGGCAAATTCTTCCCGTAGCAGATATTCCTCTTACCTACATTCCTGATCCTAATTTTGAAGCGTATTTAGAGGCTAATAATATGGGTAATAGTATCCCTAATGATCAATTAGTATTAACAGATCTTATTGTATCACAAACTTATTTAAACCTTTATAATCAAAATATTGCAGACCTAACAGGTATTGAAGATTTTACAGCTTTAACAACATTACACTGCCAAGTAAATCAATTAACTACTTTAGACCTTAGTCAGAATCTTAATTTATCTACTGTATGGGCAAATGAGAATCAACTAACCAGTGTTAATTTGGGTAATAACACAAATTATCTAGAAAGCCAAGGTTTATGGCTTACAGGTAATCCATACTTATTTTGTGTTTCTGTAGGCGAACAAACTACTGCAGACCTTTGGAATAGTGGTTATTTTCATAGTGGTGATGGCACAACGTCTATACAAGATCTACAGACTATTTTTAGTACAGACTGTACGAGAACAACGCTTATCCCAGACGCTAATTTTGAGAACTATTTAGAAACCCATAATGCTAGTGGGGCAGTTGTACCACTTGGAAATCCAGCAAGTATGGGTAATGGTATTGCTAATGATAATCTAGTATTAACAAATAGAATTATAGGCGTAATAGAGTTAGATGTTACTAATGAAAATATAAACGATTTAACTGGTATAGAAGACTTTGCGAGTTTAACTGAATTAACATGTGAAGATAATCCATTAACCATTTTAAACGTTACCCAAAACTTAAGTTTAACTTTTTTAGATCTCGAAGACACACTAATTACCGAGTTAGATGTCAGTCAAAACTTGAATTTAGATCATTTAAGAATCGGTAACACTCCAATTACTGAATTGGATATAAGTAAAAACTTAAATTTAACATACATATCTGCAGGTGGTGCTAACTCACAATTAATAAGTTTGGATGCTTCTCTAAACACCAATTTAACAGATATTATTATTTGGAATAGCACGGTACTTACAAGTTTAAATCTTAGAAATGGGAATAATACTACTGTAATAAATTGTTTCCTGACAAATAATCCAAACTTAACATGTGTACAAGTAGATAATCAAGCGTATTCAGTAGCAAACTGGGTTATTGATGATGCAAATGTATTTAGCGACTATTGTACAGAATTCCTTACTTATGTACCAGACAATAATTTTGAAAACTATTTAGAAACCCATAATGCTAATGGCGCAGTTGTACCACTTGGAGACCCAACCAGTATGGGTAATGGTATTGCTAATGATAATTATGTATTCACACCAAGTATTTCAGGAGTAACAACATCCTTAAATCTTTTCAATAAAAATATTGCTGATTTAACTGGTATTGAAGGCTTTGTTGCTATAACTGCATTACAAGTTAGCGACAATCCAATAACTAATCTTGATGTAAGCCAGAATCATGCATTAACAGAATTATCTGCAGTTAACTGTCAATTAAGAAACTTGTATCTAAGCAGTAATGCAAATTATAGTGCTATTTTTGGTTTAAATCTTTCTAATAATCCAGATTTAACATGTATTACAGTAGATGATCAAGCCATTGCAGATCTTTGGAATACTAATTATTTTAATAATGGTTCCGGTAACTCTACTTTAGACCCTCAAATGGAGTTTAATACCTTCTGTGTTCCTTATGGTTCTACGTATATACCAGACGATAATTTTGAAAACTACTTAGAAACACACAACGCTAGTGGCGCAGTTGTAGCATTAGGTTCTTCATCTAGTTTGGGTAATGGTATTGCTAATGACGACTTAGTTATTACAAGTAAACTTGGAGGTCTAAATGGATTTGAAGGCTTTAACTTTAATGGTTTATCAATTGCAAGCCTTGAAGGCATCCAAGATTTTACTAATTTACTAATTCTGGTATGTTCTAACAATTTGTTAACCAGCGTTAATTTGGAAGATTTACCGCCTAATTTACTAATAGCAGTATTTGATGATAATCCCTTAGCTCAAATAGAAGGAAATAATAGCGTATTGGAAGGATTGGCTTGTTCCAATACTAATTTAACCAGTTTGGACGTATCTAACTGCCCTGCACTTGAGGGTTTATGGGCTAATGACAATCCCCAATTAGTTAGTTTGAATGTAAAAAATGGAAACAATGTTAATTTTGGTCAAGTAAATGTACCAATTAAAACTACAAATTGCCCAAACCTTACGTGTATTGAGGTAGATGATGTTGCGTATTCCATAACTAATTGGACAGAGATAGATGTGCATACAGCGTTTAGTAATAATTGTGGTGAAGTCACTCTAGAAGCCAAAGCCTATTTACAAGGTGCGTTTATGAATCCTAATGCTGGTGAAGAAACACTTATGCGTGACGATTTACGTACGTTAGCAGACTTTCCGTTAACAAGTCCTTATGGTGATGGTTTAACCATTACAGCTACAGAACTTGCAGTTTCAGGTCCAGATGCTATTGTAGATTGGATTTGGGTAGAATTACGCGATGATGCAACAAATACAACAGTTATGGCATCACAATCTGCCTTATTACAACGCGATGGTGATATTGTAGATGTTGATGGTTTGAGCCCAATAGTATTTACGCAATCTGCTAAACATTATAATGTGGTGATTAAGCATCGTAATCATGCTGGTATTATGACTAGCGCTCGTGTGCCATTCCCTAAAGACCAAGTTGTCGATTTTAAAACTGGTGCCATGACGAGTTTTGGTACTTATGGACAAGCCGATATATCTGGAACGTTTGCACTTTGGGCAGGAGACCTTAATGGTGATGGACAAATACGTTATCTAGGACCTGGAAACGATTCTAACACAATTAAAAGTAGTGTGCTTAATCCAACCAATGGTAATCCATCAAATAGTAATTTCTTCTTTTATAATGCTTACGATAATGCAGATATAAATATGAATGGAAGCGTAAGATATCTTGGGCCTAATAACGACACAAGTATTTTAAAGAGTATTATTGTAAACCATCCAGAAAACACTACAAATTCTAACTTTTTCCCATTTTCAAATCAAATACCTAATTAGTACAAACCATATTAATAAAACAAAAAACATGAAACAAATTTATAAAATAGTATTAGTACTTTGCATAATAGCATCGCCTACTACACAGGCACAAACTTTCGAGTTTAGCCTATCTTTTATAGGCACCAATGCTAGTACTGGCAACTACCAAATAGCTTTGATAGCCACACCAAGTAGCTCAGTTACTAATGGTATAACAACAGATATGGGAGCAGGCTTATATATACCAAGTGGTCTAACAATTGGTAATTTTGTACAAGGCGACTCAGGCTTACCAGCAGGCGAATGGACATCGCAAACCTTAGGTGCAAGTAATGCTAACGGTGACCCTTATTTTTTATCACGAGTAGAAGCAGGAAGTTCAAGTGTAATTTTAAACGGTAGTAATCCTTTTCAATTAGTATTGTTTGATATTATTGCAGATCCAAACCCAACAAGTGAAAATATTTCATTTGTTGAAAATGGAGATCCAATATTCAATGAAATTCTATTTATTCAAAACTATATAAATATTGATTTAGGCACAGGTTTCACCGATGCATACAACCAAAACGATCCAGTTGCTAGTTCAATAGATTTTTCCACCCTAAGTACTGAAGAAGAAACATTTAAAGACATTAACATTTCTATTTATCCTAATCCAGTAATAGATATTATAAACATTAAGGGCTTAACTAACGAAATATCTAAAGTTGAAATCTATAACATTAATGGCCAACACATACTAACTAAAAAGACAAATATGGAAACTGTAAATATTAAAGAATTTAACTCTGGTCTTTATTTTATAAAGCTATACACAGCGACAGCTAGCAAAACAATAAAACTCATTAAGAATTAAAACAATATAAAAACGCCCTAAGTATTATATAATAACTTAGGGCGTTGTTTATAAATTAACTCTATCTTGCTGTATATCCTTTAACTTATAATAAACACTACCTCTTTGCGCTATTTACTCTATTTATTTTTATTCCTTTTTGCTCAAACAACTTTTGCGCAACTAGAGTTATATGATATTGAATATCCAAAAAGTATTGATCGCGTTATTTCAAAAATGAAAGTGGATGGTAAAGGGCAATTATGGTTTCATGATGAAGATGATTTTTATAGATACAATGGCAAATTTTTAGAGAACGTGAATCTTTTAGAGTCCTTAGGGCTAAAAAACCATGAGTTTCGTTATAACGGTAAAATTATTTTTATAAATGACGAGATACTGTATTTTAAAAAGAACTCCTTATTTCTTTTTAACCCAACAACAAAAGTTTCAAAAAAACTTCATGATTTTCCCGAAGATGTATCTATAGATTTTTTATATCAAGATGAAAACAAAGCCATTTGGGCATTCACTGCACACCTCAAAAAAAAGGAAAGTGTTGTTTATAAATCTAACAATGGTAAGTCGTTTGAATATGTTGCTGATTTATATAAACACCTAGGAGAGTACTCACTTAATCTAGACAATGAAATAAAAGACATTAAAGGCACATTATACTTTCCTTTTATAAGAGGTGATGTCCTTATTATTAATCCTGAAGGCAAGAAAGTGTCTTTTGATGGTACTGTTATTGAAAATGAAATCCAAGAACAAGATTGCAGTACCTATTGTGTGGACAACCTGAACCGATTATGGAGAATTAACGATACACTTTTTGAAATTTATGACCCTAAAACAAAAACCTTTAAAAAGCACATACTAACTGGTAAAATAAAACAAAAAAATCAATGCATTAAAAAAAACATTGGTACTAGAGTAAAGCTTATTTATCAAGACTCACAAAATAGATTATGGATTGGTTGTGAAGATTCACAATTATTCATGTTTGATGAAAACACGAATGATTTTTTAGATTTTAAAGAACCACTTATTAAAACTCTAGGAGGAAAAGGTGGTAACATTAAAATTATAGTAGAAGATTCTAATGGAACCATTTGGGGAAATAAACGTGGAGGTATATTTAAAATTTTTAAAAGACAACCACTTTTTAAAAGTTTTTTAGTAAACACAGATAATCCAGAACATTCCATTTACAAAGACAATAAATATCAAGTAGACCAGGTTTGGGCAGTAATTGGTAATGATACATATCTTACTAATTTAAAAAAATCTGTTGTACATCCAAATGGGAATATTTATCTTCGAACAGATGTGTTCACCTATATAATTGACGCAGAAACAGATAAAATTAATATGATTCCGTGGTATCATATGACATCTAAAGCGGGTGATTTTATAGTCGATTCTACTAAAATTCACACCACTTGGAGCGCGCATTATAAATTTGACGACCAAAATAATTTATCTCCAAAAATTGAGAATAAATTACGTATGGCAAAAGTTTACAACGTTTTTAAACAAGCCGACGGAACCTTATGGATGAATGGTTTACTTAATACTGGTAGTTCATACTTTTTCTCTAAACTAGACCCATTAACTTTAGGAATAGAACGAAGCTATGAGGATCCAAATCAAATTATTGATTTTAATAAACAACCTACTTATGCTATAGATGAAGATGAAGAAGGTAATTTATGGATTGCAAAAGAAGAAGGTCTCGTTAAAATGAATCCGAATAAAGGTGTTTTAGAACATCTAAAAGATGGGTTTACCTACCAAAATAAGCCTTTAAATTTGAACATTGATTTCCATGATTTTCAATACATTGGTAATAACAAAGGTTGGTTTCGAAACCCAAGTCAGCTTGGTTTAATTAATCTAAAAACCAAAGAACTTATTTATTATCTAGATAGTAAACAATTTAATGCCACACGATTTAATAGTTTTATTCCAGAAAATAATAATGCTGTATGGTATGGTAATCATACAGGATTAGGCTATTATAATTTCACAACAAAAGAGCATATTCATTATGACGCCTCTCATTTTTTAGTTGATAAAATTGCAGTATATAATTTAACAAAAAAAACAGCTACTAATGAGATTTTAGCAGCAACAAGTAATGGATTACATATATTTAATCCTGATATTTTATTAGAACAACACAAAGAGCTAAAGGAAAAAGATCGCGTTTCAAATATTATTTTAAGTCAATATTCTTTCTTAAAAAATGATACTGATTCTATTTCAGGTTACGATTTCTTGAATTATAAAAATGAGCCTATTAAACTTAATTATAACGACAGAATGTTGAGCTTAAATTATGAGTTAATTAATTACAATTACCCAAATAAACATCGTTATAAAACAAAACTTGAAGGTTTTGATAAGGATTGGTCGCAACAAACACCAGATAATACTATTAGTTTTACAACATTACCTCCTGGAAAATATACTCTAAAAGTAAAAGCATCTACTGGTAATGGTATATGGGTAGACAAAGTATTATCAATCCCTATTCACGTAAAAGAAGCTTGGTATAGAACATGGTGGTTTTTCTTATTGTTATTTGGAACATTAGCATTACTAGTCTATGGCATCACACGCTATTATTTTAAAATTGAATTAGACAGACAGAAGTTTATTGAGCTTTTGCGTACCAAAATCTCCATGGATTTACATGATGATGTTGGTTCTATTTTAACTGGATTAGCAATGCAATCTGAAATTTTAGAACGTCAAGCTTCGCCAGAAGATAAGCCAAAACTTGAGAGAATTAGTGCGTTAAGTCGCTCTGCTATGTTGCGAATGCGAGATGCCGTTTGGGCATTAGATACCAGAAAAAACAATTGGACAAGTCTTGTAGATAGAATGAATGAGTTTGCTGCAGAAACTTTAGATGCTAAAGAAATTACATATCATATAAAACATCCTAAAGTCTTAAAAATGCCTTTAACAAATGTTATAAGACAAAATTTATATTTAATCTTTAAAGAAGCTATTACTAATGTTGTAAAACACTCGAATGCTACAGAAGTATTAATTTCTGTTTTAAAAAACAACAAACTAATAGAAATGTCTATTACAGATAATGGCACTCTAAATAAGGAAGTTTCTACTGCTGGCTTAGGTTTAACTAATATTAAAGCTAGAGCTAGCCAAATTAATGCCGATTTACAAATTGATTATTCTAATGGGTTTAGTATAAAATTAAAAGCAATATCCCAGTAATATAGTTTTCTATTAATCATTCTTAAATTTCGCAAGTGCTTTACATAAAGTTACGGCGATTTTTTGTTATTTTAAATTTATCTGCATTTTGAAATGATTATTGTTATATTTACAAATAGCATTCATTAAGAAAGCTTAAGAATTCCTTTAAATAAAATATCTATTATACATTTAGCTCTTATAGAAGATGATCTTCTTATAAAAGAATCTTTACAAAGTTTTTTAGGCAGTAATCCTGACCTAAAAATCTCTATTATAGAAGATAGTGTTGAAAGTTTTTTAACAGCTATTAAAACAACTCCAAAAATTAAAGTAGATGTATTACTTCTAGATATTGGTCTTCCCGGAATGAGTGGTTTAGAAGGAATTAAACCCATTAAAAATGCCCTTCTAGACGTAAATATCATTATGCTCACCACTTTTGAAGAGGAAGATAAAATATTTAAAGCCTTATGCGCAGGTGCTGTATCTTATATTTCTAAGCGGACACCTTTAACAAAAATTGAAGAAGCTATTTTTACAATTGCCAGAGGCGGTTCGTATATGTCTCCTTCTATTGCTCGTAAAGTTATTTCACATTTCAATCCAAAACCTAAAAAGCAGAATACACAACTTACTGCAAGACAAAGACAAATTGTTGAAGGTGTTGTAGAAGGTTTAAGTTATAAAATGATTGCAGATAAATATTTAATTTCAATTGATACAGTAAGAGATCATATTAAAAAAATCTATCGCTTACTACAGATTAATAGTAAAGGAGAACTTATTAAAAAATCACTAGATGGTGATATAATATAATTGATTAAAAAGAAATTATATTTTATCGAATTTTACTTACTTTTACTTTATGTTTTCAGCTAAAAATAGATTAGACCGCGCTTATAAAAATGCACATATTGTTCCTTTTAATGAGGATTCTAAATTTATTCTATTTAGTGATTGCCATAGAGGAGATAATAGTTTTGCTGACGATTTTGCTAATAATCGTAATATCTATTTTCATGCATTACAACACTATTTTAATGAAGGGTTTGAGTATTGCGAATTAGGGGATGGCGATGAATTATGGGAGAACATAAATTTTGATTCTATTTTAAATGCTCATAAAAATGTTTATTTATTAATGAAACGTTTTCATGAGGCTGGAAAACTTCATATGATTTGGGGAAACCACGATATGGTATACCGTAACCCAAAGTATGTAGAAAAGTATTTATCGTCTTATTTCGATGCCAAAACAGGAGAAAACGTTGACTTGTTTTGCAATATAAAGTATCATGAAGCTATTGTTTTAAAACATACTAAAACTAATCAGGAGTTGTTTTTAACACATGGACATCAAGCTGATTGGTGGAATTATATTTTCTGGAAATGGAGCCGTTTTATGGTTCGTGTACTTTGGAAACCTTTAAATGTTATGGGTATTGCAGATCCAACAAGTCCAGCAAAAAACTACAAAGAGTTAATAAAAGTAGAACGCCGAACAAAAAAATGGATTACTGAAAACAACAATCTAATTACAGTTGTTGGCCATACACATAGACCTCGTTTTCCAGAACCCGGTGATATTGCTTTTTTTAACGATGGTAGTTGTGTACACCCAAGAAGTATTACTGGTATTGAGATTGAAAACGGTGCTATTTCGTTAATTAAATGGACTATTTCTACAAAAGAAGACGGTACTCTACGTATTATTAGGGTTATACTGGAAGGGCCAATTGCTTTAGAGGAGTATAAAACTCATTAAAAACAGAGCTTATTAACTCTCAGGAGCTAATTCTACCACCAATCCTTCCATTTCTGGTGTCATTTGTATTTGGCATCCTAAACGCGAATTATCTTTTACATAAAATGCCTCAGATAACATGGCTTCTTCATCGTCTTGCATTTCTGGAAGCTCTGTATCGCTCAACACATAACATTGGCAAGAAGCACACATAGCCATACCTCCACATACTCCTATAGTCCCCTCAGGGGCCAACTCGTATGAGCGAACAACTTCCATAAGATTCATAGCCATATCTGTTGGTGCTTCTATATTATGGGTTACACCTTCTCGGTCTGTAATTGTTATATTTATGTCTTGTTCCATCTTTAGTTTCCGTGACAACGGAAATCTTTTATTTAATACTTCTAATAAAGATAACTTTCTCAAACAAAAGTATATCTTTTTTATTCTATTTTCTTCACCACTGCTTTTGGCGCTTCTTTTCTTGTGCCATCAAAACCATCTACTCCAGCTACCGTTGTGTATTTCATAACGTAACGTTTTCCTGGATTAATAATTTTGTATGCTGCTTGACACATTAATGTTGCTTCGTGGAAACCACAAAGTATTAGTTTTAACTTGCCTGGATAAGTATTAACATCTCCAATAGCGAAAACTCCTGGAATATTGGTTTGGTAATCTAAAGCGTTATTTACTTTAATCGCATTTTTTTCTATCTCTAGTCCCCAATTAGCAATAGGCCCTAATTTAGGAGACAGTCCAAATAATGGAATAAAGTGATCGCACTCTATTTCAAATTCTTTTTCTATGTGTTGCGATTGTTTTACAACAACTCCAGTTACTTTATCATCTCCTAAAATCCCGATAACTTCTGCCGGCGTTACTAGATTAATTTTACCTGCATTTTTCAGCTCTTGTACTTTTTCTACTGAGTCTAGATGTCCGCGAAATTCGTTTCTTCTGTGTATTAGCGTTACTTCTGAAGCTACATCACTTAAAAAAATACTCCAATCTAATGCAGAATCTCCTCCTCCTGCTATAACTACTTTTTTATTTCTGTAGATTTCTGGGTCTTTAATAATATATTCAACGCCTTTATCTTCAAAATCTGCAATGTTATGAATTAAAGGTTTTCTTGGTTCAAAACTTCCTAAACCTCCTGCAATAGCTACTACAGGTGCTTGATGTTTAGTTCCTTTATTTGTAGTTACTATAAAAGTACCATCGTCTTGTTTTTCTATAGTATCGGCACGTTCTCCTAAGGTAAACCCTGGTTCGAACTGCTTACATTGCTCTAATAGTTTTTCGGTAAGATCTCCTGCTAGTATTTCTGGATAAGCAGGAATATCATATATAGGTTTTTTAGGATATATTTCGGAACATTGCCCTCCTGGCTGTGGTAATGCATCTATTAAATGGCATTTTAGCTTAAGTAAACCCGCTTCAAATACTGTGAATAGTCCCGTAGGACCAGCCCCAATGATAAGTATATCTGTTTTAATCATGAATTTTAATTTCGGACAGTAAAATTAATATCTGATAGCTTTATATAACATGACAAAAGTCACGGTTAAGCTTCAATATTTACAACTTTTTCTATTTGTGGCGCATACTTTTTAATAGTCATCTCTACTCCAGATTTTAGTGTCATTTGGTTAACACTACAACCCACACATGCACCTTGTAATTGTACTTTTACTAATTTATCATCTTCTATAGATAACAAAGAAATATCTCCTCCATCACTTTGTAAAAACGGACGAATTTCTTCTAGCGCTTTTTCTACATTTAATTTTAATTCTTCTGTTGTCATCTGTTATTTTTTAACTGCTGAACATCCAGCCATTGTTGTAATTTTTATTGCTTCAGTAGGTGGTAAATCTGTATTTCTATATACTACTTCCTGCACAACATTCTGTGTTATTTTTTCAAACGCCTTTTCTAAAGGTGTTGCTGTTTGTAATGCTGCTGGTCTACCAACATCTCCAGCTTCACGAATACTTTGCACTAATGGTATTTCTCCTAAAAGTGGTACTTGTAAATCTTCAGACAAATGTTTTGCTCCTTCCTTTCCAAAGATATAATATTTATTCTCAGGTAATTCTGCAGGTGTAAAGTATGCCATGTTCTCTATAATTCCTAATACAGGAACATTAATACTGTCTTGCTGGAACATTGCTACTCCTTTTTTAGCATCTGCTAGGGCTACATTTTGCGGCGTACTTACTACTACTGCTCCCGTTATTGGTAACGACTGCATAATGCTTAAGTGAATATCTCCTGTTCCTGGAGGCAAGTCTAACAATAAGAAATCTAATTCTCCCCATGCGGCATCAAAAATCATTTGATTTAATGCTTTAGAAGCCATTGGTCCTCTCCAAATAACAGCTTGGTCTGGTTTAGTAAAAAAGCCTATGGATAATATTTTAACACCATAATTTTCTACTGGTTTCATTTTAGATTTTCCGTCTACGGTTACCGATAATGGTCGTTCTAACTCTACATCGAACATTATTGGCATAGAAGGCCCATAAATATCGGCATCTAAAACGCCTACCTTAAAGCCCATTTTCGCTAATGTTACTGCTAAATTAGCTGTCACTGTAGATTTACCTACCCCTCCTTTACCTGAGGCTACAGCTACTATGTTTTTAATTCCAGGAATAGCTTTTCCTTTTATTTCTGTTGCTGCAGGTTTTGCAGGTGCTTCTACTTTTAAATTTACTTTAACCTGCGCTTTTGCATATACCTTTTCGTGTATCGCTTTAAGTATTTCTACTTCCGTTTTTTTACGCGCTTGTAATGCAGGATTCGTTATAGTAATATCCACTATTACCTCATCTGCAAATGTTACTATGTTTTTTACTGCACCACTTTCTACCATATTCTGTCCTTCTCCTGGTACTGTTATAGTTTCTAGTGCTTTTAATATATCTTCTTTATTCAGTTTCATATGTATTTCCTTTAAACAATAAGGAATTTTATTTATTACTAATTTAGATTTATTCTAAAGTGCAAATATACTACATAAAGCTTGAAGAATGAAGCCTCTAGTTTGAAGTTTTTTATAATGGAATAGTTGAAACTTATTGTATTAAATGTACGAAGGTCTATAACTCCTTTGCAGGATCCCAATAGATACTTTCTAAATTTTGTATTTGATTATCGATAACCTCTACCCCTTCACTTTCTAAAAGTTGTTGCATTAGGTTTGTCCCATCAAAATGATGCTTACCTGTAAGTAGTCCTTTTCTATTTACTACACGATGCGCAGGCACATCTTTTCCTCCAGAACCATTCATAGCATAACCAACCATTCGTGCACTTCTTGGTGCGCCTAAATAATTCCCTATAGCTCCATAACTTGTTACTCTTCCGTATGGGATTAATCTTGCGACTTCGTATACTTTATCGAAAAAGTTTAAGGTTTCTGGTTTCATTATATTATAGTTCTTTTATAATATTAATTAGAGTGACTATTGAGATTATTCCTGTAATAATACCTATAATAAAATTCATCGTTTTTTGCGATTTTATTTTCTTACTCTTAATCTTTTCAAAAAAGAAAACATAAACATATAGCATCACAAAAGTTCCTGAAACTGCTCCCGCTACATAAGACCCAATACTTACAGGATCGAAAGTAAGCCATTTAAAACTTGCTAAAGTTATCCCCATATAGGCTTGATATGGAATAGGGAACACATTTAATGCCGACAATAACATGCCTTGAAAAAATCGGCTTTTCTTACTTTTTACATTTGGCTCTACTTTAGGCTTAGCGTCTTTTTTTGCTAATACTAGGAAGTAAACCGTTATAAGCACAAAAATAACTAAAGCTACACGTTGTAAAATATCTACTACGTCTGGGTGGTTACTTAAGTATCTTGCAAAAACTAATGCTATTAATGTTTGAGCAATAACTATTACACAGACGCCAATAGAAAAAACAAGACCTCTAGTGTGCCCATCTTTAATACTAATTTTTGCTGCGGTCATATTTAACAACCCAGGTGGAATAACACCCACCAAAGCTATTATAAAAGCTAAACCAAACGTAATTGTAATCTCCAATACTATTTAATTTTAAATCTAATATACGTAATTGGTTTGTTTTGCTCTAAATATTGACTTTCGTAATAAGTTTGTATGCTTGTTACTTCTTCTGGACTACCTTCTTGTTTATATACATTATGATTTGCATAAAGTACTTCATGTCCTGCTCCATGCAATAATCCTAGTGTGTAGCCATGCATAAACTCACTATCTGTTTTTAAGTGCATTATTCCATCTGGTTTTAAAATGGTTTTGTAGCGTGCTAAAAACTCAGCATTAGTCATTCTATGTTTTGTTCGCTTGTATTTTATTTGTGGATCTGGGAACGTAATCCAAATTTCGTCTACTTCATTTGCTGCAAAAGCGTGATCTATCAATTCTATTTGGGTTCTTAAAAAAGCAACATTAGATATATTTTCTTCTAAAGCTGTTTTTGCTCCTCTCCAAAATCTCGCGCCTTTTATATCTACTCCAATATAATTTACATTAGGATTTCGTTTTGCTAATTCTACAGAATATTCTCCTTTTCCGCAGCCTAACTCTAGAACTATTGGGTTATCATTTTTAAAAAATGTACTAGCCCACTGTCCTTTTTGAGCATAAGTACCTTCTACTAATTCTTCTCTAGTTGGTTGAAAAACGTTTTTAAATGTTTCGTTTTCGTTAAATCTTTTGAGCTTATTTTTACTTCCCACAATAACTTAATGTTTTGGCAAAATTAAGGAAATATAATTGTTCGCTATTATCTTTATCTTTGATTTTATTAGGTTATTTAATAATGCCAACACCATAAGGTATTACAATATAAAATGAAGAAACAAATTTTAGTCGCTCCTTTAAACTGGGGATTAGGTCATGCTACAAGATGTATCCCCATTATTAATGCTCTTATAAAGCTAAATTACACACCAATTATTGCTAGTGACGGCATTGCATTAGCACTTTTAAAAAAAGAATTCCCTAAGTTAACTTTCGATGAATTACCTCCATATAATGTTACTTATTCTAAAAAGGCTCATTTATTTAAATGGAAACTTTTAGTGGATTCACCTAAATTACTTCATGCTATTAATGAAGAAAGAAAAGCTACAAAAGCATTAGTAAAGAAATATAATATTAACGGCATTATTTCAGATAATAGATTAGGGGTAAGTTCTAAAAAAGTGCCTAGTGTATTTATTACGCATCAATTAAATGTTTTAAGCGGAAGCACAACTTGGTTAAGTACTAAAATACATCAAAATATTATTAAAAAGTTCGATGAATGTTGGATTCCTGATAATGAGTTTACACCTAATTTAAGTGGAAGATTAGGTCACACTAGTGGTACGAGTTTACCTATTAAGTATCTTGGGCCTTTAAGTCGATTTGAAAAAACAGATGCGACCATTGTATACGACTTAATGGTTTTACTGTCTGGGCCAGAACCACAACGTTCTTTATTAGAAAACATACTATTAGAAGAACTTGAGGAGTTTAAAGGCAAAGTCCTTTTTGTTAGAGGTGTTATTGAAGCGGAAGAAAGTATTACGATTAAAAAGAATATTACTATTTATAACTTTATGCAAAGTAGCGCTTTAGAACAAGCTATAAATTCAAGTACTATGATACTTTCTCGTTCTGGTTATACTACTGTTATGGACTTGGCAAAAATTGGTAAAAAGGCCTTTTTTATTCCAACCCCTGGACAATTTGAACAAGAATACTTAGCAAAAATGCTAGATGAAATGAAACTAGTTCCTTTTTGTAGTCAAGATGATTTTAAAATAGAATTATTGCGTAAGATTAGCGACTTTAAAGGTTTAGATATTGAACACTCTCAACCTAACTTCAAACTATTATTCAGGCTTTTCGAGTGTAAATGAAAACTCACTACCAACACCTAATTCACTTTCTACATATATTTTTTCGTCGTGAGCTTCTATAATATGTTTTACAATAGAAAGTCCTAGACCAGAACCGCCTACTTCTCTAGATCGACTTTTATCTACACGATAGAAACGTTCGAACAAACGTGGAATGTTTTCTTCTGTAATACCTTCACCATTGTCGGTTACTCTAACAATAACTTTATTTTTAATTAGGTTTTCTATACTTACTTCAGTTGTACCGTTTTCTATACCGTACTTAATAGAATTTACTATAAGGTTTGTTAATACTTGCTGTATTCTTTCCTTATCAGCTTTTACAAATATTTGAGTATCGTATTCCATATCGAATACTAAAGACATTTTCTTTTTAGAGGCTTTCATTTCAAACAACTCGAAAACACTTCTTACTAATTCTACAATATCAAAAACTTCAATATCTAAGCTTAAATCACCAACTTCAAGTTTGGTAATCATATCTAAATCTCTTACAATATAAATAAGCCGCTCTACGCCTTTATTTGCTCTATCTAAATACTTGTCTCTTATTTTCTCATTATTTGCTGCACCATCTAGTAATGTTTCTAAATAGCCTTGCACGGTAAATAATGGTGTTTTTAATTCATGTGAAACATTACCTAAAAACTCTTTTCGGTATTCTTCTCTTACCTTTAGGGTTTCTATTTCTATTTTTTTGTCTCTAGCATACTTATCAATTTCCTCGGTAAGTGTTGCCATATTGGTTGTTATACGATCTTTAGAAAAACTGGTGTTTTCTAAAAGTTTTAAATCATCGTATATTTTTTTTACGCGCTTGTAAATAAAATGCTGTACTCTGTATTGAATAACAAAAAATGAAGCAACATAACAAATCCCCGCAAATAGTATTAAAAATAAAACCAAAGGAATACTTGGAGGAAAAATACCACTATATAAAAAAACACTCATACAGAGTGTTAATACTATAGTAATAACTAAAGATGTTTTAAAGGCAAACTTGTACGATTTTTTTATTTGCATTATTCTACAAATTTATAGCCAACTCCTTTTACCGTTTTAAAACAATTATCTCCAATTTTTTCTCTTAGTTTTCGAATATGTACGTCTATTGTACGCCCACCAACAACTACTTCGTTACCCCAAACTTTATCTAAAATATCTTCTCTCTTAAATACTTTACCTGGTTTTGAAGCCAATAATGACAATAATTCGAATTCTTTTCTTGGTAAAAGAATCTCCTTATCCTTTAATATTATTTTATACTCGTCTCGATTAATAACTAAATCTCCAATCTTTATTAGAGAACCTGTAGACTCTTCTTTTTTTAAGCGTCTTAAAAGTGCTTTTACTTTACTTACTAGTACTTTTGGCTTAATAGGTTTAGTAATGTAGTCGTCTGCACCAGCATCGAAACCTGCTACTTGAGAATAGTCTTCCCCTCTAGCTGTTAAAAATGTAATAATAGTATCTTTTAATTCTGGTACTTTTCTAATATTTTCACAAGCTTCAATACCATCCATCTCTGGCATCATTACATCTAAAATAATTAATTGGGGCTGTTCCTTTTTAGCTTTCTTTACACCTTCATATCCATTTTCGGCAGTAATAACTTCGTAACCTTCGTTAGATAGATTATACCCTACAATTTCCAAAATATCTGGTTCATCATCAACTAATAATATTTTAACATCACTATTATTCATTAAAAAGAAATTTAATTTTTACGTTCAGTAAAGATAAAGTTATTAGGTATAAAAATAACAATTCGAAAATTAATAACAATAAAGTAACACATTATACCCATTACCTTAACAAAGAAACTATTCTACTTAATACAGAGCGCAAAGTATATTAAACCCGTGTTATTTTATAGTTAAAAGTACTATATCTTAGATAACATGCAGATTACCAACATTAAATTCTTTGTATATTTGCTCATAATCTAATAAGAAAATTATGAAAAAACTTTACTTTTTAATTACCTTTTTTATTACCTGTCTTGCTTTTAGTCAAGGTAATGAAACTTTTGACAATTTTCCGTCTACCAACTCGTCTTACGTTAATGGAACGTTTGTTGGACAAGATGGATCTACTTGGTCTCACACACAATGTAGAGGAGATGTACAAATAACTGATCAGTCTATAATGATTGGACGTAATAGAACGCCACAATCTGAATTTAATTCTGGAACAATAACTGGAGGATTAGGAACTATTTCTTTTGATTATATGCAAGCTTTTGGAACAAACGTTAACCTTAATGTTGAAGTTAATGGTAGTGTTGTAGGAAATGTAACGTCTACATCGGAAGCTAATATGGTAAAAAACTCTCCTGTTTTTACAGTTAACCAACCAGGAAATATTGTAATTAGATTTATTAATGTTAATAATAGCGACGGACAAGTTGTTATAGATAATGTAGTATGGACGAATTTTGCAACATCATGTGGTGTGACTCTTGGTACAGCAACATATACTTGTAACTCTAATACTGTAGGAGACAATAATGATTCTGTTACTGTAAATGTACCTTACACGGGGTCTGACATGGGTATTACATCTGTAACGACAACTAGTACAGGAACAATAGGAGGAGATGCTCCTGCATTAACAGCAGATGGAACAATAACAATTACAGGACTTAGCGAAGGAGATGCTTGGGATGTTGTTTTAAATGGTGGAGATTGTGATACATTTAATGTTTCAGGAACTGTTCCTGCTGCAGAATGCGACCCAATTCCTAATACATGTTTCGATTTAAGTAACGGTATGAACAATTTCGAATTAGTTACCGTAACACCTAACTCACAATCAGATGAGTGGACTTTAAACACTGGAACATACAGCATGAATGGTTTCTGTGGTGGCGGTTGTACTGATCCTATTGAAACTTGGATGATTTTTGGCCCTCTTGATATGGCAGGAGTTACAGATTTAGCATTATCTTTTGATGCTACTGAAAGCTTTGGTGTAACCGATTTAGTTTTTGCTTATACAGATTCTTACAGTGGATGTCCTTCTACTACATCTTGGACAACTGCACAAACTATAACAGATGCTGGATCATACGATGTAGACTTATCAATGGCTACTGGAACAGATGTATTTATAGGTGTTCAATACTTAGATGATGGTACAGGAGGATTCTCTGGATGGAACTTATCTAATGTCTCTTTAGATGCTTTTGGAAGTTGCCCAACTCTAGGAATGGTACCTGTATCTAGCTGTGCAGTTTGTGATATCGTTTTACAAACGGAAACTTATACATGTAATACTAATACAGCTGGTGATGATAACGATGAAGTAATTATTAATATTCCTTACACAGGAACCGATAACACAATAACTTCTGTAACTACAACTGCCATGGCAATAATAGGAGGAGATGACCCAGCCACTATAGCAGATGGAACGATTACACTTTCTGGATTATCTGAAGGTGATGCTTGGGATATTACAATTAATGGTGGTGATTGTGATGGCACAACACTTTCTGGAACTGTAGCTAGTGCTCAATGTGACCCAACATTCTTAATAATAAATGAAATCCACGCAGATCCGGATGCAGCTAACGGTGATGCTAATGGAGATGGAGCTATAGACTCTTCACAAGATGAATTTGTTGAGATATACAATACAAGTTCTAGTCCAATTGTAATGGATGGTTATGTACTTTCAGATGCTGTTTCAGACAGACACGTCTTCCCAGTAGGAACGACTTTACCTGGTAATAGCTTTATAACAGTATTCGGTGGTGGTACGCCAACAGGATTTACATCTCTTGTACAAACAGCAAGTACTAACAGCGTAGGTTTAAATAATGGTGGAGATACTGTTACTTTAAAAGACGACACAGGACTTACTGTAACTCAAGAAATATATACAGGAGCTGGTAACAACCAATCTATAGCACGTGAGCCAGATTTTACTGGTGTATTTGTACAACATTCGGCTATTATGGCTAACCCTGTATTATTCTCACCTGGTGCTAGAAACGATGGTACAACACTTTCTGTAGACCAGTTTAATGCTACAAATTTCTCTGTATATCCTAACCCATCTAACACAGGATTTGTAAATATTACAACAACGACTAACGCACCTGTTAATGTTGTAGTATTCGATATATTAGGAAAAGAAGTTATTTCTAAAACAATACAAAACAATACTTTAAATGTATCTAACCTAAAAGCAGGAATATACATTTTAAAATTAAATCAAAACGAAGCAACAATCACTAAGAAATTAGTTATTGAATAAGCTTTAGTTTTTACTTTTTTAAAAGGAGCGTTATCTTATGGTAACGCTCCTTTTTTTTATTTATTTTTGCTTAGTTACAATTCTAAATGATAAATCCTAATCGTATTTTTAATATTAAAACTGAAGCTGAATTTAAAGCTTTAGCTATTGAGGTGTTTCAATACCAATTTGAACATAATTTGGTGTACCGCTCTTTTTGTGATTTATTATACAAGCACCCAAGTGACATTAAGCATATTGAAGACATTCCGTTTTTACCAATTCAATTCTTTAAATCACATACTATTTTAAGTGCTTCTGAAAATGATGTAAAAAAGATTTTTACCAGTAGTGGTACTACGGGCTGTATAACAAGCAAACATCGCGTTAGTGATTTATCTATTTACGAGAACAGTTTTACACAAGGGTTTGAAAATGATTATGGAGCTATTGAAGATTATGTAATATTAGCGTTATTACCTAGTTATTTAGAACGAGATGGCTCTTCTTTAATTTACATGGTAGATGCTATGATAAAACAGTCTAAACATCTTGAAAGTGGTTTTTATCTAGACAATTTATCTGAATTAAGTACTGTATTAAAACAATTAGACGCACAAGGTAAAAAAGTCCTTTTAATCGGTGTCTCTTTTGCACTTCTAGATTTAGTTGAAGCTTATTCTTTTAACCTCAATAATACTATAATTATGGAAACTGGAGGCATGAAAGGCAGACGTAAGGAATTAATTCGCGAAGAGCTACATACTATTTTAAAAAACGGATTTGGTGTACAAGAAATACATAGCGAGTATGGCATGACCGAGTTATTAAGTCAAGCCTATTCTAAAGGCCATGGCATTTTTAACTGCCCTAACTGGATGCAAATTTTAACTAGAGACCCAGAAGATGCTTTAAGTATTCAAAAAAACGGTAAAACTGGTGGTATTAATGTTATAGATTTAGCAAATATTAATTCCTGTTCCTTTATTGCTACTCAAGACTTAGGTCGCGTATCTAAGAATAACAGCTTCGAAATTATTGGCCGTTTCGATACTAGCGATATTCGTGGCTGTAACCTTATGGTATTGTAGTGTTTAAAAAACTTACTAGCCTAAATAAAACATAAAGCAAGACTTCTATCTATTCAAGGGTTTTGTAATACTACTTTCATTCTTACGACTTAACATTAGTAATTACACTAAATAAAGACACATGATTCTAATAAAAAAATTAAGCTTTATAGTACTATTCTTCGGAATATTAACCGCACAAGCACAAACAGATTATTACACAAAAAAAGGATATGCTATTGAAGGATACGACCTCGTTTCTTATTTTGAAAATAAAGCCGAAAAAGGAAATAAAGCCTATACTACAACTTACGATGGCGCTAAATTTATGTTCGTTTCTAAAGCGCATTTAGAGACCTTTTTAGAAAACCCAAAACAATATTTACCTCAATATGGCGGTTATTGTGCTTATGCTATTGCAGAAAAAAGCAAAAAAGTTTCCATAAACCCTAAAACGTTCGAAATCAGAGACAAAAAACTCTATTTATTCTATAATTCATGGGGAAATAACACTTTAAAACTATGGCAAAAAAATATTTTGAAAGGTTTGCAAAAAAAGGCCGACCAACATTGGGACACTATAAGAGAAATTGATTGATTAAAGTTTATATAGTGTTATGAGAAAGAAAAATTAGTTTTAGTTGGTTGACTAATTTTTAGAAGCCCGTTTGCCTCTCAGCATTCGGGCTTTTCAATTTTTACATAGATAGGGGTATCTATTTATAGAACTAAATCAAGATAAAACCAGACAGGTTTTAAAAACCTGTCTGGTTTGTTAAAGTTATTTCGTGTCAAATAATTTTGATTTAGTTATATCCAATCAATTTATATTCAACAAATCACCATGTCGCTGCGCTTCTGGCAATGCCGATTTAAACGTAACTTAAACTACTTTTACTATATAAGTATTTCGTTTTCCTTTATTTAATACAACATATTTATCGTGTATTAAATCGGTAGATGTAATTTTATAATCTTCTTTTACTTTATTCTTATTTACAGATACTGCGTTTTCTTTTAATGCACGACGCGCTTCTCCGTTACTCGCTAAAAAGTTAGTTTTTGCAGCAAGTGCAGCAATCATATCTAAACCTTCTTCTAAATCTGCTATTGTTATTTCTGCTTGCGGTACACCTTCAAAAACATCTAAAAATAAATTTTCATCTAATGTTCTTATATCTTCATTAAAGGTTTTACTAAATAATATACCTGAAGCTTTCTTAGCATTCTCAAAATCGTTTTTAGAATGTACAAACGTCGTTACCTCTTCAGCCAAACGTTTCTGTAGTATTCGTAAATGCGGTGTTTCAGTATGTTCAGCTATTATAGCATTTATTGTTTCTTTTTCTAAAAACGTAAAGATTTTTATATACTTTTCTGCATCTGTATCGGTAGTATTCAACCAAAATTGGTAAAACTTGTAAACTGATGTCTTATCTGCATCTAACCACACATTTCCGCCTTCACTTTTACCAAACTTAGAGCCATCTGCTTTTGTAATTAATGGACAAGTCATAGCATACGCTTTTGCTGTTTCGTCTCCAACATTCATACGTCTTACTAACTCTGTTCCTGTGGTAATATTACCCCATTGATCACTTCCTCCCATTTGCAATTTACAGCCCATAGCTTTATGTAAATGGTAAAAATCGTAACCTTGTATTAATTGGTATGTGAATTCTGTAAACGACATACCTACACCACCTTCGTCTCCAGATAATCGTTTTTTCACAGAATCTTTTGCCATCATGTAATTAACTGTAATACGTTTACCTACATCTCTAGCAAAATCGATAAAAGAAAAATCTTTCATCCAATCGTAATTATTTACTAATACTGGCGCATTATCGCTAGAGGCATCAAAGTCTAAAAAGCGTGACAATACACTTTTTATTCCTGAGACATTATGTGCTAATGTTGCTTCGTCTAATAAATTACGTTCGTCACTCTTTCCAGAAGGATCCCCGATCATTCCTGTTGCTCCACCAACTAGAGCTATTGGCTTATGCCCTGCTTTTTCTAGGTGTACTAAAAGTATTATTGGGACTAGGCTTCCTATATGTAAAGAATCGGAGGTTGGGTCAAAGCCTATATAGGCAGTTGTCATCTCTTTATTCAATTGTTCTTCTGTTCCTGGCATGATATCGTGTACCATTCCTCTCCAACGTAGTTCTTCTACAAATTTATTAGCCATTTTGCTTCATTTTATTTTAACAATGACAAAGATAAAAATCAATGCATAACTAGTAAGCAATATTGAATAATTCTTTACTTTAGTACAATGATTTTAGTAACTGGAGGAACAGGATTCGTTGGCGCACATTTATTATATAAACTTGCAAGTGATAAACAACAAGTACGTGCTATTTATAGAAATGAAAAAAAGTTCGCTATTGTAAAGCGTATTTTTTCTTATTATTCTAAAGATTCTGAAACTCTTTTTAACAACATAGATTGGGTTAAAGCTGATTTAAATGATATTACTGCTTTAGCCTCTGCTTTTAAAGATATTACTCATGTATATCATTGTGCTGCTTTAGTTTCTTTTGAACCTGATAAATTTGACCTTTTACAAAAAACTAATATCGAAGGCACTGCTAACATTGTAAACTTATGTATTTCTAATACAATAAAAAAGCTATGCTATATTAGTTCTATTGCTGCCTTAGGGCAACCTTTAAATAATGTTCCTATTACAGAAACTTCTGAGTGGAATAATGAAATAGCGCATGATGTTTATGCTATTACTAAGTACGGCGCTGAGTTAGAAGTATGGCGTGGAACACAAGAAGGTGTAGATGCTGTTATTGTTAATCCTGGTGTTATTATTGGTCCAGGGATATGGAAATACGGTAGCGGTTCTCTAATAAAAACCGTGCACAAGGGATTAAAATATTATACAGCTGGAAGTACTGGTTTTATCTCTGTTAAAAATGTTGTAGATAGTATGGTAGGCTTAATGCAAAGCTCTATTAAAAACGAGCGTTTTATTTTAGTGTCTAACAATTGGAGTTATAAGCAATTTTTAACTACCTGTTCTAAATCTCTTGCCGTTAAGGCTCCTAAAAAGGAAGCCAAAAATAGTATATTACAATTAGGTTGGCGGTTAGATTGGTTAGTACATAAATTAACAGGGAAACGAAGACGCTTAACAAAGCATTTAGTAACTGCTTTAAATACAAATACAGTTTATGACAACTCTAAACTTAAATCGCATTTAGATATCCAACTAGAATCTATTGACCAAGCTATAGAAGAGACTTCTAAATTATATTTAGAAGACATTAGTTAAGTTTCTAATTTATATACCACATGTATCATCTCAAAAAGGACAAATACTCTTAAACGAGTATTTAATTTGTTTTAGGCGTAAATTTCGTTTTAGACTTTTTATTTGAAGTACCTCCAAGCTTTAAAGAGGCGCCTCTACTTTCCTTTATTTTTGCTCTTTTTATAGAATCTGTTTTAGTTTTTTCCTTTTTTTCAGCCTCTAGAATGAGTTTATGCTTATCTCTTAATTTAGTTAAGCTATCTTTTACTCTAACGTATATACTTTCGTATTGTTTAATATTAAAAGAATAGTATTCATTATTCTGAGCAAAAACAATACTGTCTATATTATTTCTTTTATAAATAAACTCATCAGGAATAATACCGTTGTCTTCAAATCGCTTTTTGTTTACTCCTTTAGCCGAAGAAACAATAGCCATATCCACTAAAACGGAAACCATTTCGTCTTCAGACAATAATCGTTCTGGTTTTTCTGGCGGCTGTACTTTATAACAGGCATTTAATAACAATAATACCAGTAAGTATAAAATTCCTTTTGTTTTCATATCTCTTCTTAGCTCAGTTCTATTTAGCTAATCTACTATTTAATCTCTCTCGAAAGTTAATTGCTTAGCGTACTTAGTATCATAAAACTTAAAGTTTTTATAAGCCAATCCTCCGTTTACAAACGTATGTGAAATTCTTGATTTAAAGGTTGTACCTTCAAATGGAGACCATCCGCATTTGTATAAAATATTATCTTTATTTACCGTCCAAGGATTGTTTAAATCTACAACAACTAAATCTGCAAAATAACCCTCTCTTATGTAACCTCGTTTTTCTATTTGAAATAATATTGCAGGGTTATGGCACATTTTTTCCACTATTTTTTCAATAGAAATTAATCCTTTATGGTGCATTTCTAACAGTGCCGGTAATGCATGTTGTACTAAAGGCCCTCCAGAAGGTGCTTTGGTGTATACATTATTTTTCTCTTCTATAGTATGCGGTGCATGATCTGTTGCAATTACATCTATTCTATCGTCTAATAATGCTTTTAAAAGCTGCTTTCTGTCTTTCTCACCTTTTACAGCTGGATTCCACTTAATAAGCGTCCCTTTTTCATCGTAATCTTTATCGCTAAACCATAAATGATGAATACAAACCTCTGCTGTGATTTTTTTATCTTTTAACGGTTTTTTATTACTAAAAAGTTTTGTTTCTTTTCCAGTAGACAAATGAAATACATGCAATCTTGCTCCCGTTTTCTTTGCTAATTCTATAGCTTTAGAAGACGACAAATAACAAGCCTCTTCACTACGTATAATAGGGTGCATATTTATAGGAATATCTTCTCCATAACGCTCTTTATAGATTTCCATGTTAGCTCTAATGGTACCTTCGTCTTCACAGTGTACAGAAATTAATAAATCTGTACTAGAAAATATTTTTTCTAAAATCTCCGGATTGTCTACAAGCATATTTCCTGTAGAAGACCCTAAAAACAATTTTAAACCAGCTACTTGTTTAGAATCCACCTTTAAAATCTCGTCAAGATTATCGTTAGTACCTCCAAACATAAATGAATAGTTAGCATACGCAGTATTCTTAGCGATTTCAAACTTTTCATTTAACTTCTCTATAGTGGTCGTCTGCGGATTAGTATTAGGCATCTCTATAAAAGACGTTATACCTCCTGCTACTGCCGCTCTAGATTCTGTTTCTATATTAGCCTTATGTGTTAAACCTGGCTCTCTAAAATGTACTTGATCATCTATAGCTCCTGGAATAACATATTTACCTTCTGCATCGAAAACATGAACATCGGCAGATTTTGCACTAATAGACTCGCTAATTTCTTTTATATAATCTCCTTCAATTAAAATATCGCCATTAAAAATAGTGCCTTCATTTACTATTTTAGCATTTTTAATAAGTGTTATCCTTTGGTTCATTTTTCGGTTATTTTTTAAATAAACTTTTAAATTTCATTGTGATTACTCCAAATATAGCTTCAGAAATGATTCCTGAACTTAATTTAGACTGTCCTTTTGTTCTATCTGTAAAAATTACGGGAACTTCTACAATTTTAAATCGTTTTAAGTAGGCTTTAAATTTCATTTCTATTTGAAACGCATACCCAACAAATTTTATATCGTTTAAGTTTAACGCTTCTAAAACGTGTTTCTTATAACATACAAATCCTGCTGTAGTATCTTGAATACGCATACCTGTTATTAAGCGCACATAAATTGATGCTCCGTAAGACAGTATAACTCTTCCCAAGGGCCAATTTACAACATTTACGCCTTTTACATAGCGAGATCCAATACTAACATCTGCGTTTTCATTAGCACAAGCGTTATATAATCGCACCAAATCTTTGGGGTTGTGCGAGAAATCGGCATCCATTTCAAAAATATAATTGTAGTCTCTTTGTAAACTCCATTTAAAACCATGAATGTAGGCTGTACCTAGTCCTGATTTTTCTTTTCTTGTTTCTAAAAATAGTCGATTGGGGTATTTTTGTTGAAGTTCCTTAACCTTTTCGCCTGTTAAATCTGGTGAGTTATCATCTACAATTAATACATCGCATGCCAAATCCTGAATAAAAACCGCTTTAATAATGGCTTCTATATTCTCAATTTCATTGTAAGTAGGAATAATAACAACTGCGTCTGGCATTGATGGTTTTATTTTTGTAGCAAATGTACATTTTTTAACACACACGTTTTTTAAATATTTCTTAATATTCTGAAGTCTTTTATATGATTATGTAATGTGTTACAAACACGTTAAGTTTATTAAGATTGTTTTATTTATCTGTAAAACTGAAAAAAGTTTAAGCTAGTTATAAATAAATATAATAATTTTGAAGTATGCTAAGAGATTTAATTTCTACCGAAGTTTTTACCATTTTAATTGTTGTTTGTTTGCTACTTGTTGCATCTGCAAAGTTGCTTTACCCAAAACGTTTTAATGATTTTTCTTCGATAGTTATTAATTTTAAATACTTAAAAGTCTATTCTAGAGATCAAAAATTTCTAGATGGTTTCGAGGCTTTACTGTTTACTAACCTTAGTATTGGCTTAGCTATTTTTAGCTATCAATTTTACACCAAAAGCAACACTAGCGTAGACACTTCCGAAATATTATTATTTAAAATAGGATGCGCTATTGCTATATTTATTTTAATTAAAGTCCTGTTAGAGCGCTTAATTAGTAGTGTTTTAAGTATAGACTCTATTGTTAACGATTATTTATTTCAAAAAATAAGTTACAAGAATTACATCGGTTTACTGTTAATTCCTATAAACGCATTCTTAATTTATTCTTTAAGGCCTGATGCTTTTATGTTTACAATTGTGCTTGGTTTTTTATTAATTATTAACGCTATTGGTTCACTCTCATTTTTTAAACGAAATCAAAGTGCAATTAAAAATAATTTCTTTTATTTTATTTTGTATCTTTGCGCACTCGAAATTTCACCTTACGTGATTTTGTATAAGTTAATTACAAATATTTAAGAGGTATAAAAATTAAAGCTATTAACTATGAAAGTGAAAACAATTTTAGTCTCACAGCCAGAACCTAAAATAGAAAATTCTCCATATTTTGATCTTTCAGAAAGACAGAAAGTTAAAATAGACTTCCGCCCTTTCATTCATGTAGAAGGTGTGCCTTCTAAAGAAATTAGACAACAAAAAATAGACCTATCAAAGTTTACTGCTATTATTTTAACAAGTAGAAATGCAGTAGATCACTTTTTTAGAGTTGCTGAAGAAATGCGATTTAAAGTACCTGACTCTATGAAGTATTTCTGCCAGTCTGAAGCTGTTGCCTATTACCTACAAAAATATGTAGTGTATAGAAAACGTAAAATTTATGTTGGTAAGCGTACTTTTGCAGAATTGTCTCCATTAATTAAAAAATATAAGGACGAAGCTTTTTTATTACCTGCTACAGATAAATTAAAGCCTGCTGTGCCTAAAATATTAAACGATTTAGGAATTAACTGGAAAGAAGCTGTATTTTACAAAACTGTAATAAGTGATTTATCGGATTTAGAGAATGTAACTTATGATATTTTAGTATTCTTTAGCCCTTCTGGCATTGAATCTTTATTTCATAATTTCCCGAATTTTCAGCAAAACGACACACGCATAGCGGTATTTGGTAATACAACTATAAAAGCTGTAGAAGCTAAAGGTTTACGTGTAGATATTGCTGCACCAACTCCAGAAACACCATCGATGTCTATGGCATTAAAAAAATATATAGAGTCTGTAAATAAAAAATAATTATTTATCAGTTCATAATAAAAAAAGACTTCTCTAATGAGAGGTCTTTTTTTATTAACTTAACTCAAAAATATGCACCATATTCAAAAAAAGAAAAATTAATAAACTAATCACACCAACAAAATTTTGGAAAAAGAGGACATTATAATTAATAAAATTGCTCAAGATAAAATTTCAATTAATGATGGTATTGAATGGTTTACTACTTTATCAAACTTTGATAAGAAAAAAGTTATTTTTTTATTAAAATTCTTTGTGCATCAATCACATCCAAATGAAAAAACAATTGAAATAGCTATACCTAAAATACCGTTAAAACCTACAATGACACCTATTGTTATAATAAAATCGAATAATTTTAATATTGCTCTTTCAAAAATTCTGAAATTACCTGAAAATGAATATCAAAAAATTTTTATAACATTGATAACAATTTTTAAAGAATCAGATACATATAGACGAAATACTTGGTGTAAAAATGGTTGTAATCACGAATGGCATAACTTGAATTAAAATAAAAGCCCTTCACAATTAATTGCGAAGGGCTTTATTATATCTCAAATAGAGTATTTTAGTTTCTATCTCACATTTGGAGCTCCTGCTAAAATATCATCGTTAGCATTATCTTCAAATTGCTTAAAGTTCTTTTTAAATGATACTGCTAATTTATCGGCAGTATTGTAGTACCCTTCATCATTGTTCCAAGTTTTTCTTGGACTTAACACTTCTGTTGGCACGTTAGGGCATGTTCTTGGCTGTTCTACCTTAAATACAGAGTGTATGTGGTAGTTTCCTTTATTAGCTTCTTCTAATGAACCGTCCATTGCAGCAGTAATCATAGCACGCGTGTACTTTAATTTCATTCTACTACCAACGCCGTAAGGTCCACCAGTCCACCCTGTGTTTACTAACCAAACTGTTACACCTGCTTCCTGCATTTTTTTGCTTAACATTTCGGCATATTTTGTTGGGTGTAAAGGCATAAATGGCGCTCCAAAACACGCAGAGAAACTAGGTACAGGTTCAGTAATTCCTGCTTCGGTACCAGCTACTTTTGCAGTATACCCTGAAATAAAGTGATACGCAGCTTGTCCTGGTGTTAATTTAGATATTGGAGGCAGTACACCAAAAGCATCTGCTGTTAAAAAGAAGATGTTTTTAGGATTCTTTCCTATAGATGGCACTTTAATATTTTCTATATGGTGTATTGGGTAACTTACTCTTGTATTTTGCGTAATAGAAACATCTGCAAAATCTACTTCTTTTGCATCATTCATTATTACGTTTTCAAGAATAGCTCCTTTTTTAATGGCTCCATAAATTTCTGGTTCTTGTTCTGCCGATAGGTTAATTACTTTAGCGTAACAACCACCTTCAAAATTAAATACAGTATTCTCACTTGTCCAACCGTGCTCATCGTCTCCAATTAAACTTCTATCTGGGTCTGTAGATAATGTTGTTTTACCTGTTCCAGATAATCCAAAGAAAATAGCTGTATCTCCATCTTTACCTACATTAGCACTACAGTGCATAGGTAATGTATTTTTAAATACTGGTAGTATAAAGTTTAATGCAGAGAAAATACCTTTTTTAATTTCACCTGTGTAACCTGTTCCACCTATTAAAGCTATTTTTCTAGTAAAATCTAAAATAGCAAAGTTATGTTGGCGTGTTCCATCTTCTTCGGCATTAGCCATAAAACCTGGAGCGTTAACGATAGTCCATTCTGGAGCAAAATCTTTTAATTCGTCTTCTGTAGGACGCAAAAACATATTAGATGCAAACATATTACTCCAAGGGTATTCGTTAATAACACGAATATTAAGTTTGTAATCATCGTCTGCACAGGCATAACTATCTCTTACAAAAACTTCTTTGTTAGATAAATACGCTGTTACCTTGTCATATAGTTTCTGAAATTTATCAGCATCGAAAGGGATGTTGATATCTCCCCACCAAATGCGGTCTTTAGTAATATCGTCTTTTACAATAAATCTATCCATTGGCGAACGCCCAGTAAATTCACCTGTATTAACAGCTAAAGCACCTGAAGAGGCTTCAACACCTTGCCCTTTGGCAATTGTTGTATCATGAAGCTGATCTGGAGTTAGTTGATATTGTACGTTGGCATTCTTGATTCCGTAGTGTTCCAACGAAATCGTTTTCGTAGATTGTGTATGGTTTACCATAATTTAGTTATCTTGTTTAAGGTGCAAAATTAATGATAATTATAAAACTAGGTGTTAAAAAATAAATTAATTATCTGTATTCCTTATAAATCCAATCCCCATAACTACCCAAGCCACTATTAACAGTAATCCGCCAATGGGTGTTATTAATGCTATTTGTTTAAAATCGAAACTAGAAAGTGCATTAGTAGCTAAACCATAAATAGATCCAGAGAACAATAAAAGTCCTACTATAACTAGGTAGAATACTGTTTTTTTCGAACGTGTAGAAAGTTTTTCTGTGTTTCCAATAAAAAGCAATAAAAAGGCATGGTATATTTGGTAGCGCACACCTGTTTCGAAAGATTGCAACTGCTCTGTTGCTATTAATGCTTTTAAACCATGTGCAGCAAAAGCACCTAAAACAACACTTAAAACACCTAGTATTGAAGCTGTAATTAAAATTTTTTTATTCATTTTTTATTCTTTTTAAATTGTAAAATGATAAAAACTCCTAGTTAACATATAGGCTATACCATACATATATTTCCTAATAATATTTATGCTTTCAGTTTTTATAATAACTACATTTTACTACATTCGTTTACTTAAAATGAAATACAAAATTACTTAACATATATCGATTATGCGAAAGATTTTAGTTATTGGTTCAGGAAAATCTGCATCTTATTTAATAAAATATTTTTTAGATAAGTCTGGAAGTGAGAACCTTCACATTACCGTAGGAGATTTAAGCATTGATAATGCTAAAAAATTAACTGGAGACCATAAAAATGCAGAGGCTATTACTCTAGATGTTTTTAATGAAGCTTCTCGTGTAGAAGCAATAAAAAATGCAGACATTGTCGTTTCTATGCTACCTGCACGTTTTCATATAGAAGTTGCTAAAGACTGTATTACTTATGGTAAAAACATGGTAACTGCATCTTATGTAAGTAAAGAGATGCAAGCTCTAGATGCCGATGTAAAAGCAAAAGGCTTGGTCTTTATGAACGAAATAGGTGTAGATCCTGGTATTGATCACATGAGTGCTATGCAAGTTATAGACCGTATAACAGATAAAGGTGGTAAAATGATTTTATTTGAATCGTTTACAGGTGGTTTAGTAGCTCCAGAAAGCGATAACAACTTATGGAATTATAAATTTACTTGGAACCCAAGAAACGTCGTTGTAGCAGGACAAGGTAGTGCAGCCAAATTTTTACAAGAAGGCACCTATAAATATATACCTTATAATCGTTTGTTTAGACGTACCGAATTTTTAGAGATAGAAGGTTATGGGCGTTTTGAAGCTTATGCCAATAGAGACTCTTTAAAATACCAAAGCGTGTATGGGCTAGACGCAATTAAAACATTATACAGAGGTACTATTCGTCGTGTAGGGTTTTCTCGTGGGTGGCAAGTATTAGCCGCTTTAGGAATGACAGATGATAGTTACACTATAGATGATAGCGAAAACATGAGTTATCGCGATTTTGTAAACTCTTTTTTACCATATAGCCCAACAGATTCTGTAGAGCTTAAATTTAGACATGCTATTAAAATAGATCAAGACGATACTATTTGGGATAAATTTATAGAACTAGATATTTTTAGCTCAACTAAAATGGTAGAATTAAAGAAGGCGTCGCCTGCACAAATTCTTCAAAAGATTTTAATGGATAGTTGGTCGCTTGATGAAGATGATAAAGATATGATTGTTATGTACCATAAGTTTGGTTACGAACTAGATGGTAAAAAACATCAAATTGACGCAACCATGGTTACTATTGGAGAAGACCAAACCTATACAGCCATGGCAAAAACAGTAGGTTTACCTGTTGCTATGGCAACTATGGCTATACTTAACGGAAAAATAAAAACACCAGGCGTACAAATACCGATTACTAAAGAAGTTTACGAACCTATTTTAGAAGAATTAGAAGACTATGGTGTTATTTTTAATGAAAAAGAAGTGCCTTATTTAGGTTATAACCCATTAAATGTTTGAAGAGCAAAAAATACTGCTTCTTTTTCTAAAACACTAGAGTTACAATCTTAAATGCTTTTAGTATTTTTATGTTTTAATATGAAACCTACAATATTGTTTTACCAAACAATATTGTAGGCTTTAGATATTTCCGCATTCACGGAAATGAAAAACGAAATTCCATGAAAGTAATAAATAAAAATATCCATATAGATGGTATAGACAAAAAGATATTGCGTGCTTTAATGAGCGATGCAAGAACTCCTGTTTTAGAAATTGCTAGACAAGTTGGTATCTCTGGCGCAGCCATACACCAGCGCTTACGTAAATTAGAGAAATCAGGGCTAATTGCTGGTTCTAAATTTGTAATAAACCCAAAAGTATTAGGGTATACTACTATGGCTTTTGTTGGTATTTATTTAGATAAGGCTGTAAGTAATCCACAAGCTGTAAAACAGCTTAAAAAAATACCAGAGGTTATAGAGTGCCACTACACTACAGGAAATTGGAGTATTTTAATAAAAATATTATGTAAGGATAACGAGCATTTAATGCATTTATTAAATAACGATATACAATCTATAACAGGCGTTTCTAGAACAGAAACTTTTATTTCGTTAGATCAACAGATTGAGCGACAGATTAAAATATAATAAACGGTACAGAATATATTTTACACTTATAAAACTTATCTTATTAATTATTTTTAAGCATAAAAAAACCTCCCACTTGGGAGGTTTCATTTTTATATAAAGTAATTAGTTATATTTATTTAATTACTATTTTCTTAACTGTTGAAGCCTCTTTAGAGCTAATAGTCATTAAATACATACCAGAAGATAATACAGAACCTAAATTAAGCTCTTTACTATCTGTAGTACCATTTAAATTATAAGAAGCAACAGTACGACCATTTAAATCTGAAACTGTAATGTTATCCATTGCAACACCTGAGTTCCCTATAGTAATTATTCCATTAGATGGGTTTGGAGTTACAGTAAATGCGTTGTATAATGCAAATTCTTGATTAGATAATGTATTACATGATGTAAATGTACAAGGAGCAGGCTGATTAAATGGGGTACCATTATCTACATTCCAATTTGCTTGATCATGCATAGCATCTCTTAATGCCGCCGGATTCCCAGCAGTAACTGAACAGTCATAAATGGCATTGTCAACCTCAGTAGTAATAGCAATTGATGAATTAGCTAACGTATCAAAAATTGAAGGTTTGGCAGATGTAGTAGAGCTACTAGCATCTGCATCCCAATCCCCATTCATTTGAATAGCAGCAATAAAACCTGATTGATTGGCATTAGATGTTGGCATATTTCCTGGGTCGTAAGCAAGGATTTGATCTCCACTAGTAACAAAAGACATTGCAGTTCCTGTTACATTCCCCGCTGTCGCTCCAGTTGAATCTAGAGCAGTTACAGAAGTTTTATGAATTGATATTTGACTACCACATAAATAAGATGATGTAAATTGTAACGTAATTGTACCTTCTCCCGTTCTAAACCCTCCAGCTGCCATCCATCCATTATCTGTAAAAGAAATAGATTCTCCAGAAGTTACATCTCTTAATAAAACGAAAGAAAATTCATCATCCTCTCCTGTAGGATTTCCAGTTGAATCCGCTTGATAGCCAGTAAAGGTTATATCGCCTAATGCCCATTGTGCAATAGATTGTTGAGTAAACATTGCGCATATTGCAATAATAAAAAGTAATTTTTTAATCATGACTAATAGTTTAATAGTTTAATAGTTTTAGCAAATTTACAAAAAAAACGAGCATTCAAGCATTTTAAAATGCTTGAATGCTTTATTATATTTCTACAGTTAAAATTTTAACTTCTAGAAGGATAAGTCCCAAATAGAGCTATAATATAATTAACAACTTCAAAAGGGTTTCTATTATTAAATGATTGTTGATTTCCAGTATTACTAAGAGTAACACTTCCTGTGACAGGTGCTGCAACTGGAGCCAAATTCACTTGATCTGCTACATTAGCTGCTGCATACATTTTAGAAATACCAGAAGCTAATATATTTCCTTCTGCTTCATCCGAACTCCCTTCGTCTACTGATGCTTTTAGAGTAACTGCCGCCTGAGCACTTGTTATAGATGCAGTATGACTATGATTTGGTAAATTTAATAAATTTAATGTTACAGATTCGGCACCTCCTCTTTGTCCTAATTTCATAGTTGAAAGTCCTGGACCACGACCAGCATGTATTGCGCTTCTACCTCTTAAATCTGGTAAAGCAAATGTAGTTCTACCATCGCCTCCATAAGTAGTTCCTAAAATTGAAAATAAAGCTGTATTTTGTGAAATAGCTAATAATTGTCCGTTACAGAACGCCCAACTTCTTGGTGCAAAATTCCCTCCGAACATAATGATTTCCCCTATAAATGGTTCCATAATAAAATTGTTTTTAAAAATTAATTGAGATTAAAATAGTTACTATTTATTAGCTTCTAGAAGGAAAAGTTCCTTGCAGTGCAATAATATAATTTACTACTTCAAAAGGGTTTCTATTATAAAATGGTTGTTGACCACCTTGGTTGAAAACAGTAACATTACCTGTAACTGGAGCTGCAACTGGAGCTAAATTCACTTGATCTGCTACATTAGCTGCTGCATACATTTTAGAAATACCAGAAGCTAATATATTTCCTTCTGCTTCATCCGAACTCCCTTCATCTACTGATGCTTTTAAAGTAACTGCCGCTTGAGCAGACCCAATAGTTGCTGTATGGTTATGGCTTGGCATATTACTAACAGTCAACGTTACATATTCAGCACCTCCTCTTTGTCCTAATTTAACAGTATTAAGTCCTGGCCCTGTTCCTGCATGTATTGGACTTCTACCTCTTAAATCTGGCAAAGCGAAAGTAGTTCTACCATCTCCTCCATAAGTAGTTCCTAATAAAGAAAATAAAGCTTGATTTGATGCAATTGGTAATAATTGTCCGTCGCATAATGCCCAACCTCTTGGTGCAAAATTTCCTCCGAACATAATAATTTGTGCCAAAAATGGTTCCATAATTAAAATTGTTTTTTTAGTTAGTAAAAAGATTAATAATAGTTAATATTAGTTATTTTTTTAATTATCGACAATAATTATGCTATTTAATTTTAATTAATTCAATTAAAACAACCAATTATTAACAATAAATCATTTTGCTAAACTATATTATATATTAAAGATAAAGTAACGCAATACCACGGATTATAAAAAACACGTAGAAACCCCCGTTTTATTATTTAAATTTTTTTTGTACAAAATATCGATTAGTTTTATAGCTATTATTAACCTTTTTTATTAACTAACATCAAAATTATGAGTACAAAAACTAGACCTATTGGAGATGCCAAAAAATGGGCATACAACTGGCAATCTGCTAACCCAAACAAGTGTAAAGCTTTTTTAATGCCTGCTGAAGACCTTATAGGAGCGCTAACAGAAATGGGAGTTATTAATGCTTCTGGACAAGTAGACGCTACAAAAGTAGCAGATGCAGGTGTAAGAGCATACATGGCTATTGACGAAACAGATACTAGTAAAAGCAATGGTTACGGTGAGAAACTATTAATAGTAGGGACTTATGTAGATTGTAACAATGTACATAGAGACATTATAGAAGAGGAATTACCTAGTGGGTGTAAAACAACCATGCCAACGCCTACTGGTAGTGGTGTGTTTGATTTTACTTATCCATGCCCTAGCACATGTGATGATTATAGCCCTTTATTTGATCCCAAACCTAGATCATAAATTCTATTAATAAAAATGATGGGGGTAAAAGATTACCAAATACTGTTCTCTAACATTAGCACAATACTATTAGCTATAAATACAATTCTATTTTTAAGAAGTTTCTTATCTCAAAAAAGAGCTTTCAAAATTTTTAGTTTTTATTTAATTGTCATGCTAATAATTCAAATTAAAAGCTATCTTATTTGGACTGTAAAAGGATCAAATCTTTACCTCTCTCATTTTTATTTTATTTTACAGTTCATTTTTTTAAGTATATTTTATTATGAACTCTTCAATAAAAAAAAACTAAAAAACAGTATATTGGTTGTTAGTATACTTGTAATAATTGCGTTAGTATTTCAATATATTGGTAACCCACTCTTGTACAAAAAATTTAATCTATTAGAAATTGTTCTCACCTCTCTTACAATTGTTTCATTTAGTGTAGTGCATTTCTATAACACTCTAACTGATAAATCAAATTACATATATGTAAATTCAGGTATATTTATATACTTAATCGGTAGTACATTAATTTTCTGCTCTGGGAATTTTATAAACGATTCTTCTATTAGTTTCAGAAACATTCTATGGATTATAAACTCTTTATTATATTTAGTGTATCAAATATTTATATTTATAGAATGGTATAAAAATTATAGAAAGACATAATACAATTTTAACATTATCTTTATATGCTCCTCTTAATAAAATAAAACCCTCATTTTTGGAAGACCAAACATTTATAACAATTATTAGTATAGTAGGCATTAGTATTTGTTTATTAATTATAATGGCTGTAACACTTATTGCTTTTTTTCATCATACTAAAAAAAAGATTGTAGAAAAGGAGCAAGAAAAAGCTGCTTTAAAAATAGAGCATCAGCGTAAAATATTACAAACCTCTATTGCCATACAAGAACAAGAGCGTAACCGTATTGCTCAAGATTTACACGATGCTATTAGTGCTAAACTTAATGTGGTAAGCTTAACCACACATGTTTTATTAATTGATAAAACAATTAACGAGAAACAAAAAACGGCTTTAGAACAAATTTTAGATATTACCACAAACACATTAGAAAGCGCACGTAAAATAGCGCACGATTTAATGCCACCTATACTAGATAAATTTGGATTAAAAGCTGCTCTAGAGGAACTATTTGAAGAATTTACGGCTAACACTAGCATAGATATAGAACATAATGTAGAAGAACTAGCTAAGCTTTCTAAAACAAACCAATTACACCTGTTTAGAATTATACAAGAACTTATTAATAATTCCATAAGACACGGAAAGGCGAATGAATTGGTTATTTATATGGAACAAGCACCTACAGGTTTTATGCTACACTATCAAGATAATGGTGTAGGCTTTAATGTTAAAGAAATAAAGAAAAAGCCAGGAATAGGCATACAAAATGTAAAAAGTAGAGTGAAAATTTTAAACGGAAACCTTACTATAGAGAGCACACCTAATAGTGGAAGTAAATTTATTATTCGCTGTAGATATCAAGAAAAATCCATAATTAAAAATTAAATCCCTAAACAATTATTATTTGGATGCATTAAAAACCTTATAATATAATTATAATGAAAAAGATAAAATTAGCATTAGCAGACGACGAATTATTGTTTAGACAAGGGGTAAAAGCAATATTGGGCACAGAAGAGATTATAGATATCCTTTTCGATGCAGAAGATGGAGAACACCTAATAAATCAATTAAGAGACACCGAAATACTTCCAGATATAGTAATTACAGATCTTAAAATGCCAAGTCTTAATGGTGTTGAAGTTACTAAGTTAATACGAAAAGAATTTCCAGACATTAAAGTAATCGCATTAACAAGTTATTTTAGCAAGCCGTTTATTCTTAATATGATTTCTATTGGAGCAGTGGCTTATTTAGCAAAAAATAGCACTCCAGCACTTATGATTAAAACAATTAAAGAAGTTGCAAGCAAAGGGTTTTATTATGATGAACAAGTAATGCAATACATACATGAAAGCATAGTTAACCCTAGCGATAAAAAGGTGAAATCTAATTTTGATACTAATTACTTTACCAAGCGAGAGATTGAAGTTTTAGATCTTATATGTAAACAATATACAACTAACGATATAGCAGACAGTTTATTTATAAGCCCTAGAACTGTAGAAGGCCATAGAAACAACTTGCTATTAAAAACGGAATCTAAAAATGTAGCAGGTCTGGTTATTTATGCTCTTAAAAATAAAATGGTATCTTTAGATAATACAAAATTATAAAGACGACATATTCCTTCTATAAAACAAATAAGCCTTCGTGATTACGAAGGCTTATTTGTTTTATATTTTCTTAGGCAGAAAAAATATTAATCCACCCTAATGCCATCACAATCGTTTGGGCATGGATTTGTAAAGTCTAATGCAAAATTAACTGCATTAGTATCAAAAATAACATTCTTTCCATTTTTACCAAAGAAGACTGTGGTCATTTTTCCTTCAGGATTTAATCCGAAAACTAATTCTATAGCTGTAACATTATTTCTGTTAACTAAAAAGTCCATAGCATCTTTATCTAGTGTAAAGTATTTTATTCTATTGCCATCGTAGGACACTTTTTCTTCTAAAGAGCTCATATTATTTAATGTGTCTTTCCAGTCATTTAAATAAGTAAGTGCGTCTTTTATCTGTAAAATATGTTCTCTAACATCTGGTCTTGCAATAGTAGAAATATCGTAAGTCGTGTTTTGTTGCATATCTACTTCATGTATATTAATAGCTCCTGTGTTAGGCGTACCTACTCTAAATACAGAATTTATCACTTCATTATCCTCATCTACACCTAAACAAATAACCTGCAATTTATTGTTGCTAACTCCTAAAGCAAACCTATAAGCTTCTAGACTTCTCTCTTCTAAACTGTTTACAAAAAATGGTTTGCTAAATGTAAACGATTGCGACTCTTCTATAAATCTTGTAAAAACTGTAGATAAATCTGCAGTTTGCCAAACATCTAAACTATGAAGTGCTTGTTTTATTGGATTTTGTCCTGGGAGTTCTTGTTGCGTCACTTTCTGACTTCCTTCTCCAGTCTCATCCGAAGAGCAAGCGAAAGTTAAAGCTACTAATAAAATCAATAAAGTAATTTTTTTCATAATTTAAAATTCAATTCGTAATTGATTAAAAAATTTAGGGTATTAATTAATCTCTAGACATAAAAATTTGTAACACATACCAAAACAGTAACATTAAAGATGCAAATAATCCTAATGCTGCTGGGATATAATCGTCTTCAGAATATGTATTAACTAAATTAGATGTTTGGTATAAAATCGATCCTCCTGCAAGCAAACACATTGCCACAGAAAACCACAATCCTAAATTAAAACCAAATACAATTCCTGCAACTATTAAGCCTAAAGCTATAAAAAAGCCGATTGTTAGTCCTGCTTTTAAAAACGAAAAATCTTTTTTTGTAACAAACACAACAGCAGATAAACCTGTAAATAAGGCTAAAGTAACTATTGCAGCTTGTTGTAATAATTCTGGGCCACTATCCATATAAAACATGGCTATATATATCATTGGTATGAATATAAAGGCTTGTGCCAATATATAGACTCCATAAGCAAGGTATTGCTTTGTTTTGTCTGGTGTTTTTAATGTCATCTTCTCGGCATAGTTTGTTACAAACATAAATCCGCCTAACATTATTAACCATTTATATCCTTGCGTCATAGACAATGCGAACTCAACAATAGCATCACTTTGTAATAGTAAATATTCGAATGCAATAAAAACTAAAACACCTAGAGCAACATGAGAATACGTTTTTTTATAAAACGCAACTCTATCTTCTTGTGCTAATGCAGAGATGAGTAATTTGTTTTGTGCTGGCGCTTCAAATGGCTGTTCCATGGATAATTATATACCTATTAAGCCCACAATTTAAGAAAAAGAAACCGAATTATTAATTAATTGTTAATAATTCGGTTGTATATGTTACAAAAATATTTAGTCCTGTCTAGCAAAGACTTGCAATCCCCAATAAATTAAAGAAGCTAAAGCTCCTATTGCAGCTACTAAATACGTTCTTGCTGCCCATTTTAATGCATCTTTAGATCCTTCATATTCTTCTGGAGTTACTATATGCTTACTTTTTAACCATGCCAACGCTCTATTACTAGCATCGTATTCTACCGGTAAGGTTACAAAACTAAACAATGTTGCAAAAGCCATCATTATTAAACCTGCTAATGCTACCCAATAGCCAATACCTCCTAGAGCATTTGCAACCATAAGTGCAATACCTCCAAAAACTAACCATTGCGACATTCCCGAAGTAATACTTACTAATGGCACTAATTTAGATCGCATAGTTAACCATTGGTAAGCTTGCGCATGTTGCACAGCATGCCCACATTCGTGAGCCGCTACTGCTGCTGCTGCTGCATTACGTTGGTTATAAACTGCCTCACTTAAATTAACTGTTTTATTTACTGGATTGTAATGATCTGTTAATTGCCCTGCAGTAGAAATAACCTCAACATCTCTAATGCCATGGTCTGCTAACATTTTTTCTGCTATTTCGGCACCACTCATGCCATTTCTTAGTTGTACTCTCGAATATTTTTTAAACTTTCGTTTTAACTGTCCGCTTACTAAACTACTTACCAAAGCTATAGCTCCAACAAGCACATAATATCCCATCATTCCCATATTGTCTGTTTTTGTTATATAAATTTACTATAAATATGTCAAAAAACGCGCCAATTTAATGTTAAGAAATTTTGTCAGTTTTTATTAAAAGCAAAAAAGAGAGCTAAACGCTCTCTTTTTAGATAAAACCAACCTTAATTTTACTTTTTAATAATCTTTTTAGTTTCTATTCTGTCTCCTATTTGGATTTTACAGAAATATAAACCGGTTCTCCACTCGCTAGTGTTTACCTCAAAATTATTTGTTTCTACTGTTCCTTTATACATTTCTACACCTTTGCTATTTATAACAGAAATTAATGCACCTTCTTCTATATCTAAATCATTCATAGATACTTTAAAATAGTTTTCTGTAGGATTTGGATACAGCTTTAATCTCATTGGGTTTAAAACCTCTTCATATATAACTTCTGGTTCAATAGGTAATACTTCCTCTACTAATTCTATATTATTTTCTCCTGACTCTCTACAAGATGTCACTCTAAAAAATTGTACTGGAGCAGATTTCCATACTGGCCCTATAGAGAAACCAACAACGTATAATTGGCCTGGTGTAAAAGTATAGCCATTTGAAGCTGCTAAAGCATTTAAACTAGTATAAGTTGGTGCTTCTCCAGTATAGTCTACCCAACCACTGTAATAATCTGTACCAAATGTCCAAGTACTTAAATTAAACTCAGCTATTCTAATATGATAACCTTCTTCAAACTTGCTACAACTTCCATCGATAGCAACTGCATATTGACAAATTGTATTTACTGTTTGCGGCCCATATTTAGAACCTTCTTTTTGAGTAGAATTAACATTATACATTGAAAAACAAGGCGTTGGTAATCCTAAAATTTTTGCAGTTCTAACAGGTGTATAAACTACTTTAGTCCCATCTGTTGCTGAATTAAACACTATTCTTGCTCTATATTGATATTCTGTATCTTCAGGCTGGTATGTTCTTGCTATACCAGAATATGTATCTCCTGATCCAGGTGGAAATGGATTTATTGTAGGACCAAAAGTAACCCAAGTAGATGTTCCTACTTGACGTCTTTGCGCAGTTAATGTAAATGTTCCAATTTGAAATGTATTTACATTAGCCGTTACATGCATCTCTAGCTCATAATGACCGGGATAAGCTGTACTATTTGGGTATGTCGTTACATCTAATCCTGATACTCCTGGAGCTAAATCTAATTGCGGAGTAATGTTAATCTTGTTATTACTTTTTTGTGCATCTACATTTTGATTTGCTAATATAAACAGCAAAGCAAAAAGGGTTTTTAAAATAGTCTTTTTCATTTTTATTTTTATTAATTTTCCCTACTCTATTCGTCTTTGGCTTTTCGGGTGACACCTTTTGTGGTTTTATACAACCTAGTATGTTATACCCAAATTCATTACCCAAAAAAATGATAAAAACTAAAAACAATTCCTTAAACCAATCAAAACAACACTTTCAATACATTAGAAATAAACACCTTAACTTATAAAACAAAAAAGGCTATCTAAAATCACTTTTTAGATAGCCTCTTATTAATAGAACTCCTTTTAGTTTATTTTTTAATAATCTTTTTAGTTTCTATTCTGTCTCCTATTTGGATTTTACAGAAATATAAACCAGTTCTCCATTCGCTAGTATTTACTTTAAAATCATTTGCTTCTATAGTTCCTTTATACACTTCCATTCCTTTGCTATTTACAACAGAAATTAAGGCTCCTTTTGCTAAGTCAGAATCACTCATAGAAATCTTGAAATAATCTTCTACTGGATTAGGGTATAATTTTATACTATTTGAAAGATTATTGTCACCAGAATTTGCAATAAACGTTGGTTCTAATGGTTTTATATCTTGTACTTCACTATTATCATCCTCTATAGCAACTCTACAGTTAGGTACTACTCTAAAAAACTGAGGTGCGGCCGAATTCCAAGTTGACCCAACAGAAAGTATTACGATATATAACTTTCCTGGGAGAAACGTTTTACCATTAGATGCTGCTAGGGTCTCTAAATTAATAAATGATGTCGTTCCTGCAGGATGAGTAGTCCAACCGTTATAATAATCTGTACCAAAAGTCCAAGAAGACAAGTTAAACTCGGCTATTCTTACATGATAAGCATTTTCACTCACACTACACATTGGGTTAATTGCAACAGTTTTAGAATCACAAATGTTTCTAACCGTCTGAGGACTAAACTTAGAGTTTTCTGTTTGAGTAGACTGTACACTATACATATAAAAACATGCTTTTGGAGGCCATTTAATATCCGCTGTTCTTATAGGCGTATACTCTGTTCTATTAGGAATTCCAGCAGCTGTTGGATTAAAAGTCACCCTTACTCTATACTGATATTTTGTCCCTGTACTTTGATACACATAACGAGTAGTTGAATATGTCGAACCAAATGTAGAACTAGAAGAAACGTGCGTTGGTGTAAAACCAGTCCAAGAGGAAGGATCTGGTGCTATTTGTCGTCTTTGATAGCTAACTGAGAAAGATCCATATTTTCCTGTAGTTTCACGAGCTTCTGTTCTTATGTATACTTTGTATGTACTTGCAGCCGTTGTTACTGTTAAGTTAGGCCCTCCTGAAGTTGGAGACGAACGCAACCACAATTTTGTAGCAAGATCAGCAGTTTGTGCCTCTACGTTTTGATTCACAACAAAAAACAGTATTGCGAAAAGGGTTTTTAAGATAGTTTTCTTCATTTTATTAATTTATTTTAATTGACTCCCTACTCTATTATATTGGTTTTTCGGGTTACACCTTTTTAATGTTCTTACCCTTTTGGTATATAATTGAAAAAACATTACCCAAAAAATTTCAATAATATTTAAAATAAAATATAAGGACCCTTAATTACCTCAGTAAAATCAAGACATGACAGTTTACTAAAATTGAATTATATTTTTTCAATTTCAATAAAAAAAAGAATAGATAACGTTTAAAAGCTATCTATTACATAAAATAAATTAAGAATTAAGTACTTTAAACTACCCCGTTATTGTTTAATTAAATGCGCTTTTTGTATTCCACCAATAGGATAGGAAATAACATCTATAGTTTCCTCACCTTCTTCCGCTTTAGATAGCTTTTTTTGTGTAGTATTTGTAAACGTAATTTCAAAATCCATAGCATCTTTGTAAAAACGTTCTGTTGTTGTTATTAGGTTATTTTGCACTTCGAACATGGAATACAAGCTATTCTCTACTTGTTTCGCGTCTAGTAAAATACCATTATTTTCATCTACAATATATTCGCCTTTACTAGCATTTTTAGTAATTAAATTATAAAGTCGTTCTTGCCTATTACCATTCATAATATAAACAATAGTGTATTTATACTTCCCTATAGAATCGGTCGCTTGTAAGTGAAACTCCATGCCTATAGTTTGTGTGCCGTTACTATTTATAATGTTTAAGTCGCCTTTATATACTCCAAAATAGTCTTGCGGAAATTGAATGCTGTCGTTTTGTGCTTCCGCAGAAAGACTAAAACATAATAACAATAATAGGGATAGATATTTCATTTTTATAAATATAATATAAAACTTCTTTAACAAGTTAGTCGTTTCTATTAAAATAATCGACTCATATTCTTTTCATTAGCTTTAAATAGTTCCTGTAAAATAAATACTTATTGCTAAACGAACAAAATTCATTTATTGAATACAATAAAAAAGGTAAGATTATAATTCGCCATTTGAAACATTTTCAATAAAAATTAAATTATTGAATTTATCACACAATAGCTTATGAAGCTCTATAGCTAAAAACTTTGAAACATCATATTTATTACCTTTCATTGTAGTAGCACTCCATTCTCTGTTATCCATAAAAGTTGTAATGGTTATAGAAGACTTTGTTTTCAAAAGAATTTCGAAAGAAATATTATTCTTTTCACAAACACTCATAATAGCATCATACTTTTTCAAGCCTTTTGACGCTAGATTATCTATTTCTGACTTAACTCTTCTACATGAACGGCCTAAATCTTCATAGGATTCTTCTAAACAGTAATCTGGAAAATTTATAACAAATTTTTCTTTAACAATATAATCCATATACCAAATATAATAAAAGGTTGGTTTAAAAAATATTGAAAATATTTTTTGATGCGTTCTATATACAAAATTCCCAAAAAAAGGAATTTCACTCGAACTGACGCTTTTGTAATCTACTCATTTACTTAAAAAAGAAAATCACTCGAAAGGATTTATTAAATGCCTTATCGAGTGATTTAGTATTGTAATACAAAATATATTCTGTATTAAGTTTTTACTACCCTACTATGTTTACAATTTTCCCAGGTACAACTATTACTTTTTTAGGTGTACGCCCGTCTAATTGTGCTATAGTTTTCTCGTGGGCCATAACCGTTTTTTCTATCTCTTCTTTACTCATATCCATTGGTAACTCTAACGTAAAACGCATTTTACCGTTAAAGGATATTGGGTAATTCTTGCTGCTTTCTACTAAATGGCTCGCATCAAACACTGGGAATGCTGCCGTAGAGATAGACTCGTTATGTCCTAATTGACTGTATAACTCTTCTGCTATATGTGGTGCATAAGGCGATATTAAAACTAATAAGGGTTCTAAAATAGCTTTACTTGTACATTTTTGTGCTGTTAATTCGTTTACAGCTATCATAAAGGTAGAGACCGATGTATTAAACGAGAAGTTCTCGATATCTTCTTCTACTTTCTTTATGGTTTTATGTAATGTTTTTAAGTTGTCTTTTGTTGGTTCTGCATAGTTTACATTTAAACCGTTTTCGCCAACATATAACTTCCATAGTTTTTTAAGGAAACCGTGTACTCCAGTAATTCCTGCTGTATTCCATGGTTTTGCTTGCTCTAAAGGCCCTAAAAACATTTCGTAAAGTCTTAAACTGTCTGCACCGTATTGCTCACAAATGTTATCTGGATTAACGACGTTAAACCAACGTTTAGACATTTTTTCGACTTCTCTTCCAACAATATAGTTATCGTCTTCTAAAACAAATTCGGCATCTTTATATTGTGGTTGCCAATTCTTTAATGCTTCAATATCTATTTCATCTGAAGCATTTACCATATTAACATCTACTCTTATTTCTTCAACTTCATAGTCCTTAATTAAACCTTTAGAAACATACTTATTAGTTCCAGAAACTCTATAAACTATAGCACTAGTCCCCAAAATCATTCCTTGGTTAATTAGCTTTTTAAAAGGCTCTTCAACATTTACAAAGCCGCGATCTTTTAAAAGCTTTACCCAGAAACGAGAATATAATAGGTGTCCTGTTGCATGCTCGCTTCCGCCTATATATAAATCAACATTTTCCCAATAGTTTAATGCATCTTTACTTGCAAAAGTTTCATCTCGCATTGCCTCTTCCATATAACGGAAAAAATACCACGAACTTCCTGCCCAACCTGGCATAGTGTTTAGTTCTAGTGGGTGAATACTTGTATTGTTTATTTTACTGTTTGCTACAACGGTATTACTTTCGGTATCCCAAGCCCAAACGTCTGCACGACCTAATGGCGGTTCTCCTGTTTCGGTTGGTAAATATTTTTCTACTTCTGGTAATTGTATTGGAAGGTGCTTCGCGTCTATCATTTGCGGCATACCATTTACGTAGTATACTGGAAATGGTTCTCCCCAATAGCGTTGTCTAGAAAACACAGCATCTCGTAATCTGTAATTGGTTTTCCCTTCACCTTGGCCTATTTGTTCTAATTCGTAAATAGCACGTTTGGTTGCTTTTTTATAGTTCATTCCGTTTAGGAAATCGCTATTAGCAATCTTAACATTGTCTTTAGAACCGTAAGCTTCTTCAGAAATGTCTACGCCTTCAAAAATGTTAGGAATATCAATTCCAAAATGTTTTGCAAAATCGTAATCACGTTGATCTCCACAAGGTACAGCCATTACTGCTCCAGTTCCGTAGCTTGCTAAAACGTAATCGCCAATCCAAATTTGCACAGGCTCTTTTGTAAATGGGTGTTCTGCATAAGCGCCTGTAAATACACCAGAAATGGTTTTTACATCTGCCATACGATCGCGCTCGCTTCGTTTGGCTGTTTTTTCTATATAAGCGTCAACATCGGCTTTTTGTGCAGCTGTTGTTATTTTAGAAACGAGTTCGTGTTCTGGAGCTAACGTCATAAAACTAACTCCAAAAATAGTATCTGGTCGTGTTGTAAAAACGTCTATTTTCTCATCATGGTCTTTAACGTTAAAGGTTACAGAGGCTCCAACCGATTTCCCTATCCAGTTACGTTGGCTTTCTTTTAAAGAATCCGTCCAATCTATAGTATCTAATCCTTGTAATAAACGCTCAGCATACGCAGATATACGCATACTCCATTGTGTCATTTTTTTACGAATAACAGGATGTCCGCCTCGTTCTGAAACACCGTTTACTATTTCGTCGTTTGCTAAAACGGTTCCTAATGCTGGGCACCAGTTTACTTCTGTTTCTGCTAAATAAGTTAATCTGTATTGTAATAGTATTTTCTGTTGTGCTTCGGAAGACATAGCGTTCCAATCTTCGGCAGAAAATGATGCAACATTATCATCGCAAACTGTGTTGATTGTCGTATTCCCTTCCGCTTCAAAAACAGAAATTAATTCAGAAATTGGTCTAGCCTTATCGGAGTCTTTACAATAGAACGATTCAAATAATTGAATAAATATCCATTGTGTCCACTTATAATATTCTGGACTAGAGGTACGTACTTCTCGACTCCAATCGAAAGAAAATCCTATTTTATCTAATTGTCTTCTGTAAGTGGCAACATTAGTTTCTGTAGTTATTGCAGGGTGTTGTCCTGTTTGTATAGCATATTGCTCGGCAGGCAACCCAAAACTATCATACCCTTGCGGATGTAATACATTAAAACCTTTATGGCGTTTGTAGCGTGCATAAATATCGCTAGCAATATAACCTAACGGATGCCCAACGTGTAAGCCCGCACCACTTGGGTAAGGAAACATATCTAATACGTAGTATTTTGGTTTATCGCTAGTATTAGATGCTTTAAAGGTTTGGTTTGTTGCCCAATGCTTTTGCCACTTGGCTTCTATGTCGTTGAAGTTATATTTCATGTTCTAAATTGCTGCTAACTTGTTTTAAAGCCGCAAATTTAAACTTATTATAACATTATTAAAAGTTTAAGCGTTGTAAACTAGTTGTATTTAATTTCTTTATTATTTTTACACAGTAAATTATAGTGTTTTATGAGTTCATCTTTTGACAAATACCAAAAACGTCGTTTAATCTCGTCTTACTTTTCTGTAGCATTAAGTATTGCTTTAGTACTTTTTCTATTAGGAGTGTTAGGGCTTTTGGTATTAAACGCAAAAAAGGTAGCCGATCATTTTAAAGAGCAAGTTACTGTAACTATTTACTTAAAGGATTCTGCTAAAGATGTTGAAATTAAACAATTGGAAAAAAGTTTAGCTATGGCAGATTATGTAAAATCTACCGATTTTGTATCTAAAGCCCAAGCTGCAGAAGCTATGAAAGCAGAAAGTGGCGAGGATTTTATGGACTTTTTAGGTTTTAATCCATTAAAGAATTCTATAGATGTTAATTTAAAAGCCGACTTTGTAACTTCTGAAAAATTAGAAACTATTTCTAAAGAAGCCTTATCTAAAAACTTTGTAGAAGAGGTTAACTACGATAACGATTTGGTTAATTTAATGAATAACAACGTAAAGAAAATTAGCTTTTGGATTCTTGTTATTAGCGCACTCTTTACATTAATTGCTGTATTACTTATTAATAGCTCTATCCGTTTGGCGGTATATTCTAAACGTTTTACTATTAAAACCATGCAAATGGTTGGTGCGACTAAGCGTTTTATTCGTCGTCCGTTTATATGGAGAAGTGTACGTTTGGGGATTGTTGGTGCTATTTTAGCTTTAATAGGCATGGGCGTTGTACTACACTTTATAAATAAAACATTCCCAGAGTTAGGGTTACTTAATAAACCTGTACTTATTATTGCCTTATTTGTGTTTGTATTTGTTCTAGGTATTTTTATTACTTGGATTTCTACATTTTTCGCCACGCAACGTTTCTTAAATTTAAATACCGACAAGCTTTATTATTAAGCAATTAGACCACTTCGCTTGTAGACATTAGAGCGCTTCGCTTATAGAAAATAGACTTCTCGATATAAAATTCTTGCAGAATTTTGCTTGAAGTGACTTCAATTTACCAATTGTATTTAATTTCTTTTTAATGCGCGAATAGTACATTTAACAGCATTTAACGTTTTACTTAACAATAATTAGGAAGAATACGAGTTATCTTTACTTAACCAATAACCACATTTTAATCTGGCCATACCAATACTTTAATTTATTTGTAACTCTTAAAACTAATAATTATGAAGCGAGTAACTTTTGTATTAGCAGGTATAATAATGATAACAGCTTTTGTATTGTCTCAAAAAAACTTAGATGAGAATAATAACAATTTTGTAAAAGTAGACAATACTACGTATCACTTAAAAAAGCTTTACAATTAGAATGTAACAGAATTCTAAGTAATGAAAAAATCCATCTTAATTATAGCTTGTACACTATTATTAACAACATCTTCTTGTATTATTAATAATCCTGAAGCAGAAGATTGTGCCGTAATTTCAGCAGAAATCATTAAAATTACTGAGGGCACATCTTACGATATTGTATTTACGGAACGAAGTGGAGAACGCTACTATATTAACAGAGGATTAGAACAAAATTTAAATTTAGATAATCTTAACGCTTCAGTTTTAAATAAAACCGTTACTTTGCACTTACCAAAATTTATAATTGGAACATCTAACCATATTGCACAATTGGCAATTAAAGATGATGTTATTTTTACAGAATTTGATTAGAGCATACACCCATGGGACAAAAAAAACTTAAAGAACAACAACAAAACAGCAATGAGAGTGAGTTTATCTTTGGAAAAAGAAACTATAAATTTATGTTTATTGGTTTAGCCTGTATTGCTTTAGGTTTTATCTTAATGTCTGGAGGTGGTAGCGACGACCCTAATGTTTTTAATGAAGATATTTTTAGTTTTAGACGCATCCGTATTGCTCCAACCTTAGTCTTAATAGGTTTCGGATTTCAAATTTATGCCATTTTAACGGGCAAAGGAAAATCTGAATCTGAAAAATAAATACCCCAACACCTTACTACAAACTTCTATTTTAATACTTTTGCGCCATGGATATTATCGACGCAATCATTTTAGGTATTATACAAGGACTTACCGAGTTTTTACCAGTTTCTTCTAGTGGACATTTAGAATTAGGAAAAGCCATATTAGGCGATAATTCTGTACCACAAGAAAGCTTATTATTTACAGTTGTTTTGCACTTTGCCACAGCGTTAAGTACTATTGTAATTTTTAGAAAAGATATTTTAGAGATTATAAAAGGGCTTTTTTCTGGCACATGGAATGACGACACCAAGTTTGCTCTAAAAATTATTATATCTATGCTTCCTGCTGTTTTAGTAGGTTTATTTTTAGAAGAACAATTAGAGCAGCTCTTTGGAGGTAATATTTTATTGGTTGGTGCTATGCTTATAGTAACGGCTGTTCTTTTATTTTTAGCAGATAAGGCTAAAAACACAACTAAAGACGTGTCGTACAATAATGCCTTTGTTATAGGTATTTCGCAAGCTATAGCAATGTTACCTGGAATTTCACGTTCTGGTGCCACAATATCTACTTCTGTACTTTTAGGGAATGATAAAACAAAAGCCGCTCGATTTTCGTTTTTAATGGTAGTGCCTTTAATATTCGGTAAAATGGCAAAAGATATTATGGGAGGCGACTTGTCTTTCGAGAGCCAGAATATTACCGCATTATCCGTTGGGTTTATTGCTGCTTTTGTTGCTGGGCTATTTGCCTGTACTTGGATGATTGCTTTAGTAAAGAAAAGTAAACTCTCTTATTTTGCTATTTACTGTGCCATTGTAGGTGTTATTGCTATTGGGTTTTCTGTATTAAATTAATTAAACCATGAAGAAGGCGAATAGTATTTGTTTAATTATTGCTTTAATATTTACTTTAAAAGCAACGCTACTTTCTGCTCAAGTTACACCAAAAGAGTATTCACATACGCTAACACCAAACGCAACCTGTAAAATTGTAAAATTAGAATTTGTAGATCAATTAAAGACCGAATATTATTTATATAAGCCTGCAGAACATGAAGTTTTTGCTCTAGTTACTTTTGAAGTTACTAATAAAAGTACTGAAAGAATACCTTTCAACTTTTTTGATTTTCAATTAATTACCAGTACAGGCGAAATGTATAGTCCTAAAGAAATTATGGTAAAAACTTTCGACAAGATACAGACAACCATTCGAGCTTCAAAATCTAAAAAGCGCACCATAGTTTTCGATTTTCCTAAAACAGAAAAACCAGTCTATTTTTTATATAATAATAAGAGTTTCCCAATACAATATAACGACTAATGAAAACAGCCGAAGATTACCAAGCAGGACAGGTACTACTTATAGACAAACCTTTAAATTGGACCTCTTTTCAGGTTGTAAACAAACTAAGATGGGAAATACGCCAAGCTTTTAATATTAAAAAAATTAAGGTTGGACATGCTGGTACTTTAGACCCATTAGCAACAGGTTTATTGGTTATTTGCACAGGCAAAATGACTAAACAAATAGATTCGTTTCAAGGGCAAATAAAAGAATATACAGGTACTATTACATTAGGTGGTACAACACCATCTTACGATTTAGAGTCCGAAATAAATGAAACCTTCCCTACCGATCATATTACCGAAGATTTAATACACAAAACAACTGAACAGTTTATTGGAGAAATAGATCAATTTCCTCCTGTATTCTCTGCATTAAAGAAAGACGGCAAACGCCTTTATGAATATGCAAGAGCTGGTGAAACTGTAGAGGTTAAATCTAGAAAAATTACTATTGAAGCTTTTGAAATTACAAAAATTGATGGCAACGCCGTCAATTTTAGAGTGGTTTGTAGTAAAGGGACTTACATACGTTCTCTAGCAAACGATTTTGGTAAAGCGCTACAATCTGGCGGACATTTATCTGCTTTACGCCGTACAAAAATTGGTGATTTCGATGTAGCAGATGGGGTTTCTATTGAAACGTTTATACAAGATTTAAAGGTTTAAATAATTAACGGAATAGTTCTTGATAATACTGCATTAACTTAAACTAAATGATAATGCGCTATTTATTTTCTATTTTATTTTTCGCTATTTCTTTATCCATTTTTTCACAGGATTTAAAACCAGAAATTACAAAAGGTGTTTTTTACAAACTATCGTTAGCAGGTACATTAACCAATAACGAAGACATTGATTTATCCGATGAATTTAATGATAATCTTTTTGAGTTTAACGCCTTGTTTTTTAATGCAGGAGTTGGATATCAATTCGATTCTCGTGCGTCGATAGGTTTAAATTTTGAATATGCTAACCATAGACGTGAAGGGCTTCAGTTTTTTCCTCTTTATGCAAGTTTTAGATATAATATTATTAAAAATGATGATAATATATTTTTAAGAGGTGGCTATGGCAAACTACTTAATATAGAACGCTCTTTCGAATCTGGAAATCTTTATAAATTAGGTGTAGGTTATCAAATTTTTGATGAAAATTTTAGAAACTCCTTTCTTATAGGACTCGATTTCACAAGAAAACGTTTCGGATTTAGACAACTAGATGCTATCTCTAGTGTTTCTGTATTCCTCGAGTTTCAGTTTTTCTAATCTTTTTAATCACTTTCAACGTATATAATAACACTAACGCACTATCTAATTATTATCTTTATATCGCATTTGAAACTTAACAATTCACATAAAGCTTTAGCTATTACGCTTCTACTTGCGGGAACGTTGGTATTGAGTATTTTTAATTTAAGCGTCTACGAATTAAATTCTGAAATTTCAGAATTAAGTATTCCTATAGAAATGATTGAAGAAGAACTAAAGGAAGAGACTGAACCTACTTTAAACGATAATTCTAAACAAACGAATAAAGGCTTTAACGAGACAAAAAAATATAAGCACTTTGCACAAGCTTATAAACCTATTGCTCCGCCAAAGGATTACGATTATTCTAAATTTAACGCTAGAAACGATAAACCTACAGACACCAAAACTACAGAAAAAAACACAGCAGATTCTAATATAAAACGTGATGAATTAACAGCTTTTAATAGTGTAAATAGTATTTTAAATAAACGCTCTAACTCGAAGGCTTCAGAAACGGCAAAAGCATCAGCTAATTTAAATAGTACTGTTACCTATTCTCTAAAAGGAAGAACAGACGAGTATTTACCAATTCCTATTTATTTATGTGAAGCTAATGGAAAAATTATAGTTAACATTACTGTAAACAATAACGGAAAAGTTATTGATGCTTATGTAAATAATGCCTCGTCATCTACCAATGCTTGTTTAAGAGATAGCGCCATAGAGTATGCAAAAAAGGCTAGATTCGATGCGTCTTCAAATACATCTCAAATAGGCTCTATTACTTATAACTTTAAAGGAAAATAGGTTGTAGCATAGTCACAAATTAGATTAAAAAAGGAAAAGCGCAGCAAAAAAACTATTGCTAGTATTTTTTAACTACGCTTGAGTGTAATAAAATTTCCTATTGTAACTAATTCTAAGAGTTCATTAATGCAACTAAATCTTTAATTGCATTTTGCCCTTTATCTTTATTATACCATTGTTGTAAATCTTCTTTAAACTCTGGTGTTAATTTACCATGTTCGGCTTTATAATCGTTTACTAATTTGGTAGCTTCACTTGGTCTTGGTCCAAATGTATTAATAACTTCCCCCGTCGTATTATCAAGCATTATTAATTTAGGGATAGATTTTCCGCCATTGGTTAAAAACTGATTCATTAAAGCATCATTTTCATCCCTAAGCACTACTCTAAAATCAATACCTTCATTTAAATCAGCAATTTTATTCATTACTGGCATTAAATGCGCTGCGTCGCCACACCAACTTTCAGTTAGTACAATCCACGTCATATCCTTTTCTAAACCTGATACTTCTGTCTTAACTTCTTCAGACACTTTTACCGTTTTGTCCCAACGTTTCATTCTACGATCGTTTAGCATGGTATAGTTTGCTAAAGCTTCGCTTTGTGTTTCTCCTGTAGTCCCGTTTTTAGCGACTAGTTCTTTTACTAATTCTCTATATTCTTGATAGCTTGTACTTTTTGTTAAACTATCATTTATTATTTTGCTTAAATCTGCTTGTTGTATTGTTTCCATATTATAAAAATACTGCAACTTTTCTTATTTTAAGATACAGTTCTTACATTAGTAGACAGATAATTAAATTCCTTACAGGGTATGAATAACATTAAACGTTTTAATAGGATACGATGGGTTTCTAAAATCAGCTTTATTATTATGTTTATTACAGAAAGATTTCATTATTCAGAAGGACTCCCTACAGAGGAAAGTGCTATATTTAAATACTTTAAAATTGGGTTTCTAATTGTTTTTATTGTGACTTCAATTATAGAAAACAAACTCATTATTAAAGCAAAAGACAAAGAAATAGAATCTTTAAAACAACAATTATATGACAAAGCATAGATGCGGCTGGTGTGCTGGTGACGAATTATATGAAGCGTATCACGATCTAGAATGGGGTGTTCCTGTTTACGATGACCATCAACTATTCGAATTTCTAATTTTAGAAACGTTTCAGGCAGGATTAAGTTGGATTACTGTACTACGAAAAAGAGAAAACTTTAGAGATGCTTTCGATAATTTTGAATACAAAAAAATAGCACAATACAATCAAGATAAAGTTGATGAGCTACTACAGAATGCAGGTATTATAAGAAACAAATTAAAAGTAAAAGCTACCATAACCAATGCACAGGCTTTTATTAAAGTACAAGAAGAGTTTGGTAGTTTTAGTAAATACATTTGGGATTTTGTAGATGGCAAACCTATTAAAAACAAACTGAAACATTATAAAGACACACCAGCAAATACACCTTTAAGCGATGCCTTAAGTAAAGACTTAAAAAAACGCGGTTTTAAGTTTGTTGGGAGCACAGTAGTTTATGCTCACATGCAAGCAACAGGTATGGTTAATGATCACGAAGTAAGTTGTTTTAGATATAATGAGGTGTAGTTAAATCTATATGAGAAAAACTGACTTAAACACTATAATGCTATTTATTACTAGAACAGGAATGTTTATTGGCAAACAATCACAGGATTCAATAATTTCATTTATTACTGGATATGAGATGGGAACAAAAGGAAAATGTAACTTAACATACTCTATTAGTGAATTACTTTCCTCACATTACAAATGTAAAAAAATGGCAACTGGTTGGCCAGGTCAGATAAGGGAATTTTCAATAAAAAATAAGGTAAATTGGATAGTTGGCTTCAAAAAAACAACTCTAATATACTTCTACCGAACACAAGATTTCAGTATTGAATCTGAATTTAAGGAAGCTCTTAAATCAAGAATTGAATCTAAAATCAATCAAATAGAACTTGATTGGGTAGCCTTAGGTTTTGAAGATTGGAGCAATGAATGGATTGGATTAGTTAATTTGAATGAAAAAAAATTTCAGATAATTTGGACAAAAAAAGAACTAGAAATACTACTAAAACTAGATAATGAAATAAATCAAATTCGGGAAAATAAAAATCCATTAATGACCAAGTTAATTAACTTAAAAAATGAGTATGAAAAAACACGAGGTCTTGTTTAAAAAGATTAAGAACATACTTTTTGAGGAATTTGGCGACAAATTAAAAGAATATGACGATGGAACACATATAACTATTGGCGACTCTGGAGTTTGGGTTACTTTAGATAAACGTGAACTCACCCTTGGATATGGGTTTATTCATAATCACTTCGATTATGAATATGACGATTTAAATATAGCTATAGACACTTTTGTTAATTTACTAACCAATAGAAAACGAATAACTCATTATTTTAAAGGTAATTTTAAATACAAAAATAAAATTGAGTTTGAATTAGACACTTCCAAATATAAAGAATTTGGAAGTGCTAGCACATGGGCATTACCATTCTGGAAGCAAACAAAAGAAACTGTAAGTTTCGATAATGCCTTGATTATGCATTCTGTAATAGAAAATAATATTGAAGAATTAAGAGCTATATTAAATGAATGATAAATTAATTTTTACTCCAAAAACGCCATAAAATCTTCTCTAGAAATATCCTTAGCCCCCAAACTTGCCAAATGATTTGTATATACCTGACAATCTATTAGCTTATAACTAGTATGCTGTATAAAGGTTATAAATGCGGTTTTACTCGCATTACTTTCTTTAGCAAACATACTTTCGCCGCAAAATATACCGTTACCTAAATCGATGCCATAAAGCCCTCCAACTAGTTGTTTTCCTTTCCAAACCTCAATAGATTTTGCATAACCTAATTCGTGTAGTTTGGTATAAGCTTTAATCATATTTTTAGTAATCCAAGTGCCCGATTGCCCTTCGCGTTTGGCTAGCGCACACTCTTTAATTACTGAAGCAAAATCTTTATTTACTGTCACTTCGTAATCGCAATTTCTCATAAATTGCCTCATACTTTTCGACACTTTTAATTCTGAAGGAAATAACACAAACCGTGGGTCTGGAGCCCACCATAAAATTACTTCATCTTCATCGAACCAAGGAAATATGCCACTTTTATAAGCTAATAACAAACGTTCTGGAGATAAATCGCCGCCAACAGCTAAAAGGCCTTCTTCATCAGCTTCGGAAAGCTCTGGAAATATAATATTATGATCTAAAAGACGCATATTTCAGTTTAAAATAATAAAAGCCCTAGTATGTAAACTGCTATTCCAACACACATTAAAATAAGTGTATAAGGCAGAATTTCTTTAGCTTTTAGTTTTGTTATTCCTAATAATGGTAATGCCCAAAACGGTTGTAACATATTTGTTATTTGGTCCCCGTAAGCCAATGCCATAATTGCCTTAGGTAAAGGTACACCTAATTTTAAAGCAGATTCTACAACTATTGGGCCTTGTATTGCCCATTGCCCGCCACCACTTGGCACAAATACATTTACAATACCTGCGCTAATAAATGTAAAAATAGGTAGTGTTGTTTCGGTAGCTACTGAAACGAAAAAATCTGAAATAGCAACAACCATTCCTGTGCTTTTCATGATCCCCATAATACCAAAATAGAGTGGAAATTGGATTAAAATACCCGATGTTCCCTTTATAGCTTCTTCTACTGCTTTTAAAAAATTATTAAAGTTTTTATGTAGTACAACTGCTAATCCTAGCATAAAAAAATTAAGCATATTTGGCGTTATAGCCAATTTAGATAAAGCCCCCCAATACTGATAGAAAAAAGCCGTTAACAAAACCACACCAAAACCAATTCCAAATATTTTAGAATAATCTAGTTTTTCTGCTCCTTCTATCGTCTCCGTATTCTTATCATCAAAATTGTAGGTTTCTAAATGTATTGTTGTTGGTTTTGTAGCTTTTGCGATTCTAGTTAATACAAAAGGAATAATAATTAATAAAATACCAAATAATACTAAATTCCACCAACTAAAAATAGTAGTATTAAAGGTGATACTTTCTGGGATTTGATTCATAATACTTGCAGAGGAAATATCTCCCATAAACTCTCGTATATGATTGTCTTCGGCCACTTTTATCGGTGCAGAACCACTAATACCACCGTGCCAAACCATTAAGCCAACATAGCCCGAAGCACCTACTAATGGATAATTTAAAGGGATGTTATTTTGCTGCGCATATTCGCCTACTTTTCGCGCTAAAATGGCTCCAAAAATAAGCCCTAAACCCCAATTAAAAAAGGCTGCAATCATAGTGGTTACACTTACCAATATAACTGCTGTTGTTGTGTTCGTTACGTTTTTAGATAAATTAGTAATTAATTTATTTACTGGTTTACTTAAAACCAAGACGTGCCCCAACACCAAAATAAGCATCATTTGGTATGCAAAGACCAACAGACCTTTACTCCAAATACCATTTTCCCAAAAACTTAAAATAGATAGAAAGTGATTCTCATCTTTAGGGGCCTCTGTAAAAAAGAACGCTAATGCAATAGTTATTAGTGTTAGTAAAACAGCAATAGTAAATGGTGAGGGCAGATATTTTTTAAAAATAGTCTCTACAGCTTTGGTAATATTCATAGATGAAAAATAATGCAATTATTTAAAACAAAAAAACGACAATGCTCAAAAGAACATTGTCGTTTAATATATGTATTAGGTAAAACCGCTTAGAATGGTAAATCGTCGTGATCTTCTTCTTTTAAATCTGTAGCTGGTTCAAAAGCTTGTGCTGGTGGTACTTCTGGCATTCCTGCTGGTGCAGATGCTTGTGCACCTTCTATTCTCCATCCTTGAATAGAGTTAAAGTATTTTGTTTCACCTTGTGGGTTAACCCACTCTCTACCTCTTAAATTGATGCTTACTTTTACATCTTGTCCAACTTGGTAGTTGTTTAATAAGTCACACTTGTCTTGAACAAATTCTACTAAAATATGTTGAGGATATTGCTCGTCTGTAGTGACTACTAATTCTCTTTTTCTAAATCCGTTACTTCCAAAAGTTTGTTCTTGTCCTACTAACTTTACTTTTCCTTGTACTTCCATTACTCTATATAATTGTTTAAATATTCGTCTTGTTTATAATAACTACGATAATAATACATTCCAAGCATCTTCTAAGTTTCCAAAACTTAATAAATCGTGTGCTTTTGTATGTTTTTCTTCTGTAGTTAACTGTTCTAAATTATGTGTTTTTGTATACGCTTCATTTTTACTTGGCAATGTTTCTACATTAGCCAAAACGCCTAAATCATTTCCTGTTAAAATAGTACTATTTCTAATAGCTTCTGGCAAAGCATCTACTCCAATTCCTAATGTTGATAATGGTTTTGGTATTTCGAAAAAACCAGATTTTGCTCTACTATAATAACTTCCTCCTGCTCTAGACACTAAGTCTAATTTTACTTGATCTATGCTTCCTTTATCGTCTAAAACAGCATCATCTATATGTAATTTAACGACTTCGCAAATCACTAAATTACCTGCACCTCCTTCTGTACCTAATGCAACTATTTCGTTGACTTTACATTCTAATTGCACAGGTGATTCTGCTACACGAAATGGTTTTACCACATCACTTTTTAACATGGTTAGCCCAGCTTTTTCAAATTCGTTTACACCGTCTCCATATTCTGTACTACTTAAAGACATTTGCTGTACAATATCGTAGTTAACCACATTAATAACCACTTCTTTTGTTGCTTGCGCATTTTCTAAAGTGTGTTTAATTGTATTATTTCTTACACGACGTGCTGGTGAAAAAATTAATATTGGTGGGTTTGCACTAAACACATTAAAGAAACTAAAAGGAGATAAATTAGGATTTCCATCCGTATCTATTGTACTTGCAAAAGCTATTGGCCTTGGCGCAACAGCACTAAGCAAATAACTATGCAACTTTGCAGTTTTCAGGTCTTTAGGTGTAAATGTAGCCATTAATTAATTATAATTTTGGCAAATGTACCTATTTTGATAATCAACTAAAAATGATTTGTCACTATGCGCACACAATATTATTAACAGATTTGCATTATATTAACATCTTAAAATATATACTGAATGTTTTTTGCTAAACATAGACAACTTATTCGTTGGATTATTATCGCAGCCTCTTTTGCTATTGTCTCTCTTATTTTATGGAATACTTATGTGTTTTTTCAAAAATTTAAGGAAGAGGAACGTAATAAGATAAAGATTTGGAGTGTCGCTCAAGAAAAAGTAAATTCTTTAGATGACAATGATGATTTAGACCTCATACTTGCTGTACTGAATAGTAATAAAACAGCTCCTGTTATTGCCTTAAATTTAGACGGTAGCGTTAGTAGCTATGTTAATATAGATTCTCATGGTATTAATGACTCTATATATATTGAAAAAAATAAAAGTAAATTAATTAAACAGTTTGAGTCTGAAAACCCTCCTATTAAAATATCTTACATTCATCCAAAAACAAAAAAACGGGTCATTGCTGGATACTTGTATTATGGCAACTCATCGATAATTAACAAATTAAAATACTATCCGTTAGCTCTACTATTAATTATTGTCTTATTTGGCGCCGTGGTTTACTTCTTTTATAGAAGTAATAAAAATGCAGTGCAAAATAAATTATGGACAGGCATGGCCAAGGAAACTGCACATCAAATTGGTACGCCTCTATCGTCTTTAATTGGTTGGACAGAAATATTAAAGACTGAAAATGTTGATCCAGATTATATTTTGGAAATTGAAAAAGATATTGATCGCTTAAAAACTATCACCGATCGTTTTAGTAAAATTGGTTCTGTTCCTGTACTTAAAAAAGCAGATATTGTTGAAGAAACTAGAGCATCTTTCAACTATTTAAAAACACGATCTTCTAAGCTCATTAATTTTAGTTTAAAACTTCCTGAAGGCCCAGTATATGTCGACTTAAGTACACAATTATATAGTTGGACTATAGAAAACCTTGTGAAAAATGCTATCGATGCCATGAAAGGCAAAGGTGATTTATCTATAGAAATGATAGCTTTAGACAAGTATGTTAGTATTAAATTTACAGATACAGGAAAAGGCATTGCTAAAAGTCAATTTAATACCATTTTCGAACCTGGTTATACTAGTAAAAAAAGAGGTTGGGGACTCGGTTTATCTCTTGCTAAACGTATTATTGAAGAGTTTCACGATGGTAAAATAAAAGTATTACAATCTGAAATTGGGAAAGGAACAACATTTCAAATTGCATTAAAAAAATTATAAAAAATGGCTTCTAAAAAATATATTACAGTTAAGGGAGTCTCTCTAAACAATAACTGTCCTGAGTGTTTTAGTAAAGAAGGATTGCAATTAACATTTAAACAGCAATTTATAGAAACTTCTTTTTATAAATCGGTAACCGATAATCTTCGTACAGAAATGCATTGTAGTGTTTGCGACACGCCTATTTATCCAGAACGCTGGACAGACGATATTGAACGTATTTACGACTATCAATTTAAGGCCTTTACACCTAAAAAGAAGTCTAAGAAATATAAAAAACTATTTTGGATACTACTTTCGGTAATACTAATTAGCATAGCTACGGTTATAGCTCTTTTAATTACGAAAGTTAGTTTATAAGGCTTTGTTTATAGCTTGAGCAGTAGCATTAAACTCTTCTTCTGTTAAGGCTACTTTGCTTATAAAACGTGCATCATCCATAGAATTTAAAGGAATTAAATGCACATGTACATGAGGCACTTCTAAACCTATAACAGACATACCAACACGTTTACATGGTATTGCTTTCTCTAAGGCTATTGCTACCTTACGTGAAAATTGCATTAACGCATTATATGTTGTTTCATCTAAATCGAATAGTTTGTTAACCTCCTTTTTAGGAATACATAGTGTATGCCCTTTAGCATTAGGATTTACATCTAAAAAAGCTAAAAAATCTTCAGTCTCTGCAACCTTATAACAAGGTATGTCTCCATTAACTATTTTTGTAAATATTGATGCCATTATTTTAAATTATTAGATTTAAAATTAAAGATAAAAAAAGATTCCTGCTTTATTGCTAAAACAGGAATCTTTTATAATCTATACTGTAAGTTTTATTTAATTAATAATAAAACTATCTTGAAATTTCTATAATATCAAATTTCATAATACCACTTGGCACTTTAATTTCTGCAACTTCTCCAACAGATTTACCTAATAGACCTTGTCCTATTGGTGAGTTTACCGAAATTTTTCCTGCAGCTAAATCAGCTTCTCCATCGGCTACTAATGTGTAGGTCATTTCCATACCATTAGTTTGGTTTTTAATTTTAACAATAGATAATACTAAAACTTTAGACATATCTAGTTGCGATTCGTCTATAATACGAGCTCCAGCTAACTGATCTTCTAATTTAGAAATTCGCATTTCTAACATACCTTGCGCTTCTTTTGCAGCATCGTATTCTGCATTTTCACTTAAATCACCTTTATCTCTAGCTTCTGCAATGGCTTTAGACGCTTTTACACGCTCTATATCTTTCAGTTGTCTTAGTTCCTCTCTCAGTTTTTTTAAACCTTCAGGTGTATAGTATGATACTTTACTCATAATTTTTTCGTTTTACTTAAACTTGCACTTTATCTGTAACAGGTATAAACACAAAAAATCTCGTTTTCACGAGATTGTACTGCAAATATACAAAATATTTAGTTCAGTATTCATTTTGTTGTAAATTGCAAGCTTAAAAAAATGTTAGAAAAATGAAAAACACCTATTTAATATTTGCTCTACTATTTACTATATTATTTTCTTGTAAAAAAGATGATGATTCTATAGTTAGAAATCAAAATATTCCTAATGCTGCTTTCGATACTGGTAATTTAATTAATACAAGTTTACCTCAATTTAATAATTTATTATTTCCTGGAAACTTTATTACTTTAAACGATAATTATGGTATTAACGGTGTTGTAGTATATTATGCTGGTGGGACTAATTATACTGCTTTCGAGTTAAGTGACCCTAATCACCAATTAAATTCTTGTTCTAGATTAACAATGGATGGTACTATTGCAGTTTGTGATTGTGACGATGGTAATACCTATGCGGTACCAGGTAATGGTTTGCCTCAAAATGGTACCACTGGACAGTTTTCTTTAGTCCCCTATCCTGTAGAAGTTAACGGCAATATTATTAGGGTTTTTAATAATTAAAAGCCTTAAATAACATATTAAGGTTTAATAGACCTTAATTAGCCCAAGTGGTTCTTTTTTAAGAACTGCTTGGGCTAATTTATTTTATAACAGTATTTAATTTAAAATCATCTCTAATTATTGGGTCATGAAATATAATACCTGACACTGTTCTATGAATCGATTCTAAAAAAGGGTGTTATCCGAAAAACCTATTATAAAATAGAGTAGGAAATTAAAAAACAGGGAAATATTTTGCCTTGCTACGATACATATTAAATATTATGGGCAATTTTCCAAAATAATAGAAAATGAGTATTGACTTTTTTAACAGTCAGTCAGAGTTTTGGTAGATATATTAAGAAACAAATATTAGCTAAAGCCTCCGACTTTATCGGAAGAAATAAAATAAGGCTGATAGTTTCAAAACAAGAATTGATTATGACAGGAGAAAGTTGGCAATAGTGCAAGTTTTACAACTCCTTAATATTTGTAAAGCGAAAATCATCCAAAATACTAAAAGATGAAAAATTTAATTAAAGGAGCATTGTTCTTAGCCTTAATAGGAACTATGATTGTTGGTTGTGAAAAAGAAGGAGAAAATATACAACCAGCAAATAATAATTCTAATTCTTTCCGCTTAAAGTCACAAAATTATTGGGCAGTTTTTGATTCTATATATTCAAACCATGACCCCATGTTTTTTTGTCAATGTAATTGTGAGTCATTCGAAACAGGTCAAAGTGAACTTCAATATTATTTGAGTCAATATCCAGAATATGAAAATTATGATTTTGTTAATCAAACTTGTTCTGAAATGATGGAAAATTATGGGTGCGGTAAATCATTCGCAGACCAAAAAGGCTTAGCGGTATCAAGAATAGATCAATTAGTAAACAGTAGTCTAATATCACAGGAAGAAGCAAATATCTTAGTGTCTTTTATTGATGGTATTATATCTGACCCAATGAATATTGATTTCGAGAATTTCCAAAAACAATTTGATGCATTACCAAATAATTCATTGCCAATAAGCACAGCTATCACTGAAGCGGTCATATATAACTCGCAAATTGCTCACAACTATTTTATACCCTTTGAACCTCTTCCTGGTGACGGACCAATAGAACCATTTTTGGTTAATAAATTGGTTGGGGGTATAATCGGTGGATTTACAGCCGCAATCTTATCTTCTATTTGGGACGAAGTAGATGGAACAGGAGCTTCAGGAGAAGGTTATGGTAAAGCATTTGCTCAAGGGTTTATTGGCGGTGCTTTAACATCTGCTTAAAATGAAATTAGAATTAGTTTACATTATTCTTTTTACATCATATCCTGTATATATTTTTTTAATATATAGAGCATTGCATAAATCTTCTAATAAGAAAATGATAAAGATTTATTATGCAATTCCAATGATAGTTTTGGTGTTATATGTATCCAAATACAATCAAACTTACTAGTTCGTCCAGTGATTAGTAATAATTGGCTTTCATTTGCTATTTCTTCTATAATAAATTCAGCAAATTCTAATTGTGGACAAAATTTTCCTAATGGAAACCAAAATTCGAAAACAGTTTTTAATACGTTTGGTAATGGTACTAGTATAGATGTAACTGTTGGTTGTGTTAAAGGTTTTTTTACTTTAAATGATGTACATGTATATACCTATTTCGATGCTATTTCCGCAACAGGAATTCGTTTTAATGGCTATATTACCCCATAAAATTTAATAAAAAAGCCCTATTTAAATTTAAATAGGGCTTTTAATCAACACTAATTTAGTTTTAGAATTTTAAAGTTGCTCCCACTAAAAAGTTAGTAGTCGCTTGTGGGTAAAACCCAGCGCCTTCAATAGTTGTTGTTTCTCCTGGTACAGACCAAGTATCATCGAATGTAAAATAATATCCGTTAGATACGTACTCTTCTCCAAAAACATTGTTTACTAACCCCGATAATAGGATAGATTTAAAGATTTTTTTAGTTTTTATCTCATACGTTATATTAAAATCGTTTACAAAATAGCTTTCTAATTTTGAAACGTCTGAGTCTGTATTCCCCATAAATTGCTCTCCAACATATTTACTTAAAAATGATAATTGAATAGCTTTTGTTGGTTGAAATACTATAGCATTAGCCGCAACTAATTCTGGTGAGAATGAAATATTTGTTTTTCCTAAGTTTACTAATTCCCCATCTATAGATGCAAAAGTCTCTTTGTTTTTGTTAGAACTAATAGTAACGTTTGGCTGTATAGAAAACTTATTTGTTAATTGTACAGCTGCTTCTAATTCTAAACCTAACCTAAAGCTTTCTCCTGCATTATCTCTAATTGGTGTTCCTGTATCGTCTAAAGCGCCCGTTAATACTAACTGCTCATTATACAACATATAGTATGCGTTGGCATTAAATCTAAATTTAGGACTTGTATGTCTCCATCCTAACTCAAAATCGTTTAACTGTTCTGGCTTAATATCTGGGTTGCTTTCAAAATCGCTTCTACTAGCTTCTCTGTTTGCTCTTGCATAAGAAAAATACAAATTGTTTTTATCATCTAAATTATACGATAATCCTGCTTTTGGATTAAAGAACGAATAACTTTCATCGATTTCGAATAATACACCATCTGAATTTGTTCCACTAGTATCATAAAGTACATTACGCACTTGTAAATCTCCGTACAAACTTAATTTGTCGTTTAATCTATAAGTTGCTTTTGCAAATACACTAAAGTCATATTTATTTGCATTTCCATCATAATAACGATCTCTAATTTCGCTATCGCTTGCAAATTGTGCCCAAATGATTTCTCCAAAATGATCTCCGTCGTATGAACTATAAGATAACCCTGTTGTTAAATTAAGTTTAGAATCTTTATAATTTACGTTAGCATTAACCACATAAAAATCGTTATCTAACCAACGGCGACGTATTAAATCTGTAGTATTAACTGTTTCTCCCCCTAGTGTAATTTCTGCTAAACCATAATCTGAAAAATCTTCGTCTTCTTTATATTGCTCAAAAAACCCACGACCAAACGTATAGTTTAAACCTACATTTGTAGACCAATTATTATTAAAGCGTTCATTCCAGTGTAATTGATAATGATCTTGCTTATAGTTATCTACTTCGTTATCGTAAAATTGTGTATTTCCGTTTGCATCTGTATAGATTCCAGATGGATTAAACGTTCTGTCATTTGCCAAAGTTTCTGCATCGATACCATTCCAAGCTTGATAAGTAATTTCATGTCCTCCAAACGCTAGAGCTTTAATTAATCTATTACTATCTACATAGGTTCCTTGTAAGAAATATGATTTTAAATCAGACTCTGCTCTGTCTATATAACCATCTGAGTTTATTTGAGATAAACGTCCTGCTATTTCAAAGTGTTCGTTTAACAATCCTGTACTATATTTTACATTATGCTTTCTAGTGTTAAAGCTTCCAAAAGAATTAGAAATTTCCCCATTGGCTTTATCTGCAACAGCATCTGTTAAAATATTTACACTTGCTCCAAAGGCTCCTGATCCATTTGTAGAGGTTCCTACTCCTCGTTGTAATTGTAAGCTTTCTACAGAAGAAGAGAAATCTCCTAAATTAACCCAAAAGGTTCCTAGACTCTCGGCATCGTTATAAGGTATCCCGTTAATAGTAATGTTTGTTGATTGCGGACTCACACCACGCACACGTATTCCTGTATATCCAACACCTGCACCAGCATCACTAGTGGTTACAACAGATGGTAAATAGTTTAATAGAATAGGTAAATCTTGTCCTAAATTACGTTTTTCTAATTCTTTTTTATCGACATTAGAATGTGTAATTGGAGAATCTGCCGAAACTCTAACCGATTTTACTAATACCTCATCTAAGGTATTTGTACTTACCGAATCTTGTACTTGTTCTTGCGCATTTGCACATACTGTAAACACAAATAGTGTTAAAAAAGCTAATATATTTTTCATTCGAAATGATATATTGTCGAATAAAAAGAGGCTATTATTCTTTTGTTATGTTTTTAAATTATGTTTCTAGAGACAAAAACATTTAAGAGACTAACCCTAACTAGTAAATAGGTTATTCATAATGTCTAAATCTCAATTATTTTCCTAAACAGCATTACCTGTTCTAGGTTCAATGGGTATGATCTCAGCCGATATAGGCACCCCTTTTTTGAAATCGCTGCAAAGATAGTGTAGTTTTTTTAATTTACATTTTACTATCTCTATTTTTTGCAAAATTTAATCTAAGCCTGGTTTTTTTCGATTAGCTTTTCTTTCAGATTGTAAACGTTTATTTTTTAAACGTTTTTTAATTACTGCCTTAGGTATTTTAGTTGGAATTCTTTTTTTAGGAATTACTAGCGCAGACTTTAAAAGTGCTATTGTACGCTTTATAACAATACTCTTGTTTTTGTGTTGACTTCTACTGTCGTCGCATTGTAATATTAAAACAGCATCCTTAGTTAAACGATGTGCCAATTTATTTATAATGGTTTCTTTCTGAAACGTATTAAGCACTATAGATTCTGAAAGATTAAAAGACAACTCTACCTTAGACGATACTTTATTTACATGCTGTCCTCCACTCCCCGAACTTCTAATGGCTTTAAAGTTGAATTCTTGCGTTACAGCTTCAGCAGAAAACATACTAAGATATTTGGTGTGCAGGTTTTAGTAAATCTGTTACTGTTTTAACAGGATTAAAAGTTACCAGAGGCACTTCAACAAAAATAGTATTCCAATTAGCCATGCTTCCATTCCAAAGTCCCGGTAATTCCATTGCTTTTATCTCTTTTCCTTCTATTGTTTTTTTAGTAATAAAAGCTGTTTGTGGGTCTACAAATTTTTCTAAATTAAAAACATTGCCTTTATAATCTTTAATCCCGCAAACTAAGTCTACTGGATTAAAATGTGTAGCGTGTTTTAAAATCCCTTTTTGGTATTTATTACTTTTATCTATTTGCGCTGCTTCTACTATTTGCAATGAAATAGTGCCACTTTCGCCTTTTACCCAAAAAGGTCCACCTCCTGGTTCGCCTTCATTTTTAACCATGCCACACACACGGATAGGTCTATTTAGTTTTCCTTTTAAATATTCTATTTGGTATTTAAGTGAATACTTTTCGAATTCTGGAGAGATAACAACATTTAAAGAGCTTCTTAAAAACTGAGCAATTGCCACTAAATCTGCTTCTGTATTATTGTCATTTTCTAGACTTTTTAAAAACTCGAAAGCCTTTTCTTGTGTTTTTAAAAGTACTCCAGCTAATATTTTTTTATGCTCAGCAACTTCTTTTTCGTACTTGTACACAACAACATTATCTATATTTTTAATAAAAATAATATCTGCTTTTAAGGCATTTAAATTAGATAACAGCGCGCCATGTCCTGAAGGTCTAAAACTTAAATCACCATTTTCATCTATAACAGGTTCATTATCTAGAGTTACTGCAATAGTATCTGTAGATTCATTTTGGTAGGAGAATGTTACATTAAATTTGGTATTCGTTTTTTGTTCAACAATAGTTTGAATACGCTTAAATTCTTCATTAAAAATAGCAAGATGCTTTTTTGATATTGTAAAATGTAAATTAGAAACATTATTGGATGAAGCGTACAATACACTTTCGAATAAATGTTCTTCGAAAGCAGTAGATACATGATCTTTATATTTATGAAAAGGCAATACGCCTTTAGGGAAAAAACTATAATTAAGTTTATCTTTTTCTAATACCATTTTAATGAATAACACCATTTTCTGATTATTAGACAACGTATTATAATCTGGTGTATTTTCCTTTACCATTTGTAAAACAGAAGTATAAAATGGCAATTTTTCTAATCCAACTAAAAATAAAGATAATTCTGATGCTTTATTTCTATTTATATAAGAGTTAATACTTTCTTCCTCAACATTATACTTCTCCAAAAATTGAAATAAAAAGCGAAACATTCGTGTAGCTGCTCCAGATGCTGGTACGAATTTCATGATATCAAGGCTTTCTTTTCTTAATTCGTAATGCTTTATACTAGCTTCTTTTTCTTCATTAGAAAATTCGCAAATGCCATCTCCTAGACTTGCAGCAGATTTTAAATTGACATATGGTAATCCTGATTTAAAAAGCATTAATTGCTGATTTACCTGATCTTCTGTAATGCCTTTGTTTTTTAGCTGTTCTATATGTTTTGAAGTGATACTCACTTGTCCTTTTTTAATAAGTTATTTATATGTTTTATTGCTATTTCTAATCGTTCTTTTTTACCGCCTTTTAATAACACATAGGGCCTTTTGTGCTCTATTAAAGCTTTTTGAAACGCTTGAAACATAGCTTCTCTTTCCTCAGGCTTATCCCTTAAATCATCTGCTTCCCAAGGTGTATCAATATAAGTTAAAAAATACAAATCGTAAGTATTTTCTAAGGCATATTTTTCTAATACTGGGTCGCAAGTTCCTAAATAATAAGCTTCGGAATAGACCTTAGTTTCTAACAAATCGGTATCGCAAACTAAAACAGATTCTGTTTTTTTTGCATAATCGTTTTCCATACGCATCTGCCCTTCTGCTATTGGCAACAAATCTTTAGGCTCGCATGTTTTACGCTCATTATTCCATTTTTCTTGTAAATATTCGCGTGCGTATTCTCTAACCCATACCGAGTTGTAATGTCTTGCTAATTGTCTGGATAATGTTGTTTTTCCAGTAGATTCTGGACCAAACAATACTACTTTTATGCAGTTTGCAGGTTCTTGTTTATATTTTTTTTCCATGCTAAATAGCCAAATATGGCAATTACTGTAAATCCTAAGTATTGGAAACTTGTAAATGTAAATCCTTTATAAAAATATAGTGGTACAGATATAATGTCTCCAATAATCCAGAATATCCAATTTTCTATTTTACGTCTAGCCATTAACCACATTCCCACAAAAAATATAGCGGTAGTAACGGTATCTACATATGCTGTCCAATCCGACCATTTATCAAACATTTTATATACTATAAACACAAATAATAAGGTTGCAAAAAAGATACCCACACTTATTGTTTTTTCTTTACTTGTTGTTGTAGATATTGGTGTTACCGCATCTCCTTCTACTTTACGTGTCCAGATATACCACCCGTATACACTCATTATAAAGTAATAACCGTTAATCATCATATCTCCTATAAGCGTCCACTTATGGAGTAAATACACAAATATTATTGTACTTATCATTCCTGTTGGAAATACCCATATTTTATTCTGCTTAGAAAACCAAACAGACATAAAACCAAAAACTACTGCTACTATTTCTAATACAATATCTATGGTTGCATATTCAAAATACTGGCCAAAAAAGAAATCAAAAATGTGGTTCATAATCGCTACGATCTGTTTTTACAACTTTCATGGTTAACACACAAATATCCTGATTTATAAATGATGTTTTAATCACTTCGTTTAAAAAAGGCATTAATTCATCGTAATCTCCAAATATCTGTGTACTTAAAGGATTCTCTAATACTGTAAATTTAGAGTCTCGTAATGCTTTTATAAAGTCTATAACATGCTGCTCGTAATCATTTTGTAAAGGCGATAAGGTTAAATCTACTGAGATGTTCATTATATTATATTTTTAAACGCTAAGTTCTTTCTTTATGATTTTGTAAATAATATCAATAGCTTGGTTGCCGTCTATTTCTATCGTTTTAACTTCTTTACCTTTAATATAATTAACTGCTGGAATAGTAGAGTTTTCAAATTCATTAATTCTAGTTAATACAATATCACTATCCTTATCATCTTTTCTATTTTCTTCCTTCGCTCGTTTTACTGCTCGCTTTAAAAGTTCATCTTTTGGCACTTTTAAAAAAATTATTTTATCTAAAACGCCTCCGTCTTTTTCTATTACATCTATAAGATGTTTTGCCTGCTCGATATTTCTTGGATAACCATCGAATAGAATGCCTTTATCTAATTTGTGGTTATGATAAAAACGTTCTACTACTTTAGCAACTAAATCATCTGGCGCTAATAAACCTTTACTACTATACTCTGAAGCTTTTAAACCTAATTCTGTTTTAGCTTCTTTTTCTGCTCGCAATGCATCTCCAGTAGATAAGTGTGTTAATCTAAAATCTTTAATAATTTGTTTACTTTGAGTGCCTTTACCTGCTAAAGGTGGACCAAAAATTATTATATTCATTTTTTTAGGTTTATAAAGACTAAAATATGGAAGTTAGATTATCTCCTTTTAAGTAAACGACAAGTCTATTCTCTATATTCTTTAATCTTTTTAGTCTTAATTAATAATACTTTATTACTCTTTTAAAGCATCAAAAAATGCTTCGTCTTCCTCGAAAGCAGTTCCTATAACCACTAAATCGGCTCCAGCATTGTAGGTTGCTTCTAATTGTGTTTTACTTCTTATCCCTCCGCCTACTATTAGTGGAATACTTAATTCCTTTTTAACGGCTTTTACAGCTTCTAAAGGTACTGCTGCTTTCGCGCCACTTCCTGCTTCCAAATATATTAATTGCATACCTAAAAGCTCTCCCGCTTTCGCGGTATCTACTATTAATTGTGTGTTAACTCTAGATATAGGCGTTGTTAATGTTACCCGTTGCACTGCAGTTTCCACACCACTTTCAATTAAAAGATAGCCTGTAGGTATAATTTCTAAATTGGTTTCTTTTAATTTTGATACGGCTTTTATGTGTTTACCTATTAAATATTCAGGGTTATTTCCAGATAATAGGGATAGAAACAGAATAGCGTCTGCTGTTTTGGATATTTGTGTGACATCTCCTGGAAACAAAATAATTGGCAACTGTGTTAATGGTTTTAATACAGCTACGAAAACCTGAGTAACATTATCTTCAACCGTACTTCCGCCTACAAATATATGTGTCGCTATAGAGTCATTAACTTTTTCTATAAAACTAGGCAATGCTGTTAGTTCCATTTTATCTGGATCTATAAGCACAGCTAATAACTTTTTATCTTCAGCTGTTGTTATATTTCTTAGAATGGCTTTCATTTATAATCTTTACTATTTAACCTAAAGCATAGGCACAGGTAAAGCCCTCAAACTCTAAAAATTCGGTATTATATCTCTTTTTTAATCCTTTATAATCTATCCAAGCAACCGTTTTGCCTTCTTCTATTGTAAATGGAATAACCAAAAAATGTGCTTTAAATAACATGCCTGGTGTAGCAAATAATTTATACAGAGATTCTTTTATTCCCCATATTACTGTTAGTTTATTAATATATTGTTTATCTGTTACTTTAAGATATTCAAACTCATATTCTATAAACTTTTTAGCAATAATCGCTATTTTATCACGTTGTTTTTCAATATCAATTCCTACTTCAGCATCACTTATAATCACGCCCGAAAATGTAAAAGAATGCGTAATAGAAATATGTTTACCATCTTTTAAATGCGGCTTTCCATTGTCATCATAAAACAAATCGGCATCTGTATAACCAAATTCTGCCAATAAATGCCTTACACTTAAAAACCCACGTTGATGTAATTCACTTTTCATTCCTAAAACACGAGATTCACTTTCAGGTTTTAACGTTAATGGTTTAAGAAGTTCACTGTAAGATTCTGTTATCTTCCAGATTTTAACAGTAGTTTGTGAATTAGGATGCAGGGTTTTATAAACAGGCATTTAATATTCTGATAGTTATTGATTATCTTTGCACTCTTAAATTGAAAAACAAATATACAATTATGAACTATAAGCTATGTCGGTTTTAAAGACAATAATTTAATCCTTATAGTTACTAATTGTAAAAAACGAATAAAAATTTAGAAATGAGTACAAAAACAATCGCTTACGTACCTAACAAGGTAAAAGATATGTCGCTTGCGGCTTGGGGAAGAAAGGAAATTAATTTAGCCGAAGCAGAAATGCCAGGTTTAATGAGTTTACGTGAAGAGTATAAAGATGCTCAACCTTTAAAGGGTGCACGTATTGCAGGATGTTTACACATGACTATCCAAACTGCTGTTTTAATTGAAACATTACAAGCCTTGGGTGCAGAAGTTACATGGAGTTCTTGTAACATTTTTTCTACACAAGATCAAGCTGCTGCAGCTATTGCAGATGCAGGAACTGCTGTATATGCTTGGAAAGATATGACAGAAGAAGAGTTTGACTGGTGTATTGAGCAAACCTTGTTTTTTGGAGAAGATCGTAAGCCTTTAAATATGATTTTAGATGATGGTGGCGATTTAACCAACATGGTTTTAGATAAATATCCTGAGTTGGCTGAAGGTATTAATGGTTTATCTGAAGAAACTACAACTGGAGTTCACAGACTTTACGAACGTGTAAAAAATGGAACTTTACCAATGCCAGCAATTAATGTAAACGATAGTGTTACAAAATCTAAATTCGATAACAAATACGGTTGTAAAGAGAGTGCAGTAGATGCTATTCGTCGTGCAACAGATATTATGTTAGCGGGAAAACGTGTAACTGTTTGTGGTTATGGAGATGTTGGTAAAGGTACTGCTGCTTCTTTTAAAGGCGCAGGAAGTATTGTAACTGTTACAGAAATTGACCCTATTTGTGCTTTACAAGCTGCTATGGATGGTTTTGAAGTTAAAAGACTAGAAACTGTAGTAGGTAATTCTGATATTGTAATTACTACAACTGGTAACAAAGATATCGTTCAAGGTCAACATTTCGAAGCTATGAAAGACAAAACTATTGTTTGTAACATAGGACACTTCGATAATGAGATAGACATGGCTTGGTTAAATGGAAACTTTGGAAACACTAAAGACACTGTTAAGCCTCAAGTTGATAAATATAATGTTAACGGTAACGATATTATTATTCTTGCTGAAGGGCGTTTAGTAAATTTAGGTTGTGCAACAGGACACCCAAGTTTTGTAATGAGTAACTCATTTACTAACCAAACATTAGCACAGATTGAGCTTTGGAATAATCTTGAAAAGTACGATAAAAACGACGTTTATATGTTACCAAAACATTTAGATGAAAAAGTAGCAAAATTACACTTAGCAAAAATTGGTGTTGAGTTAACAGAGCTTCGTAACGAACAAGCAGAATATATTGGTGTAACGGTTGAAGGACCATACAAGCCAGAACATTACAGATACTAATTAATAGTTTTCTGTGCTCCCTATTAGCATAGGGATATCATAAATTAAAAATAAGTGTTATAAAATCCTAAAGCTTTATAGTTTTAGGATTTTTTCGTTAATATCTTTCCATTTCTTAGTTTATACACTTAACTTCGATTTCGTTAAACCAATCATCTTAACCAAATGAAACGATTAAAAAAAACCCTCATTATTATTGTATCAATTCTTCTTTTACTATTCATTGCACTTTCAGTAATTATTCCAGAAAAATTAGACAAAAAATTTAATACCGTAACCTTAAGTCCGCCATACACAGCATCTAGCGAGGCAGAGCAATTATATAATTCTCTAGACTTTATAGCAGATATGCATTGTGATGCTTTATTGTGGAAAAGAGATTTACTAAAAAAACATGATTTTGGAACAGTTGACATACCTAGAATGTTAGAGGCCAACATGGGACTACAAGCCTTTACAATTGTTACAAAATCTCCAAAAAACAGAAATTTTGAAAATAATACTGATGAGACTGATCAAGTTACATTACCTTATATATTACAAAGAAGACCTATAAAGTCTTGGTTTAACTTAACAGAGCGAGCTATTTCTCAATGCGATGCTTTGCATAACTTTGAAACAAACTCTAATGGTAGCTTTAGAGTTATAACATCTGTTTCTGACTTAAAACAATATTTAACCGATAGAAAAGCAAAAAAAATCACCGCCGGTTTTCTAGGCATTGAAGGCATGCATGCTTTAAGTGGTAAATTAGAAAACATAGATAAGTTATATAATTCTGGAGTAAGAATGATGGCACCAACACACTTTTTTGACAATAAAGTAGGAGGATCTGCTCATGGCGTTTCTAAAGCAGGTTTAACCGATTTTGGAAAACAAGTGATAAAAAGAATGCAAGAAAAAAATATGATTGTAGATGTATCTCATGGCTCTCCAAAACTATTAGACGATATTTTTGAAATCTCTACTAAACCTATTGTTTCATCTCATACAGGCGTACAAGGCACTTGCAAAACGGTTAGAAACTTATCTGACGAACACCTTAAAAAAATTGCAAAATCTGGAGGATTAATAAGCATAGCTATGTTTGAACATGCTACTTGTGGCAACACACCCGAATCTACTGCCAAAGCCATTAAATATTGTATAGATTTAGTAGGCGCAGACTATGTTGCATTAGGTTCAGATTTCGATGGAGCAACCGAAATACACACAGATGTAACTGGACTAATATTATATGTAGATGAGCTTTTAAAATTAAATGTATCACAAGAAGACATTAGTAAAGTAATGGGTGGTAATATAAAACGTTTTATGTTACAAAACCTTCCTAAATAAACCCCTTAATTATTATATTTTAATAACTTTTACTTATGAAAAAAAAACGACTTCTATCCTTACTACTCCTTATCAACATAACCTATGCTACATACTCTCAAATCATTAATGATGTTCCCTACATTTTAACTATCGATGAACTAAAAAATTGGACAGAATCTGGAACAACAGCCGACCCCATTTTAATTGCTACCGAAGATTTAGCCACTAGATTTATTAGTACAAACACACAAGTAAACCCTAATCTTTCTAACAGTTTAAACATTGCATACCTACCAGACGGTATGAATAATTTTGCGAATTATGGTGTGGAACAAAGTCAATTTAACCTTTATAATTTCACACATTGGTCCTATATAGATAAACTAATATGGTTTGGAGGCACTGCTAGCCAATCGGTACAACTCCCCTCCGCACCATGGACAAATGCAGCTCATAAAAATGGAGTAAAGGTATTAGGAAATATATTTTTTGCTCCTACAGCCTTTGGCGGATCTACAAATACAATACTTAATTTCTTAGAACAGGATAGTGGAGGAGATTTTGTTGTTATTCCTATTTTAATCAACATTATGCAATATTATAATTTTGATGGTTGGTTTGTAAATCAAGAAACCTCTACTAATACCTCTACGGCTTTACTTATGCAAGAGTTTCTAGGAGATTTAACAGTTGCAGTAGAAGCCGAAGGAAAGGAAGTAATGTGGTACGATGCTATGCGACTTAATGGAAATGTAGGTTGGCAAAATAGACTAAATTCCACCAATAGCCCTTTCGTACAAGATGATGCAGATGGTAATAGTAGTAATGGATTTGAAAAACGAGTTAGTAGTAGTATATTTATTAATTTTTTCTGGCCTAGTTGGTATCCAAATAGCTCGAATGCTAGAGCTAATACAATTGGTAGATCCGAATTTGATGTATTTACAGGTGTCGATTTATGGCCTGGACGTAATCAATCTAATTTTGAAACTTGAGGAAATTCATGGATGGGAGATATCCACCAAAATGCAACAACGGCATACACTTCTTTAGGATTGTTTGCTCCTAATTGCATTTATAACAATTCCTTATACAGTGATTTCAATACAAACCCTAACGACTACGAAGCCTTTTACAGTCAAGAACGTCATATGTTTGCTGGTGCTGACAGAAACCCAGAAACAGAAGACAATTCAGGTTTTAAAGGCTATTCTAATTGGGTTCCTGCTGCTTCTACCATAACAATTATCCCATTTGAAACTAATTTCAGTACTGGTCATGGTTTAAAAAAATTTACAAACGGAATAGAAACCAGCAATTCTGCTTGGCATAACATGAATGACCAAGACATTTTACCATCATGGCAGTTTGCATTTTCAGATAATAATTTATCTGGTTCTTGGGATTTTAACACGGCATATAATAGCGGAAGTTCTTTAAGTGTAGATGGCACTTTAGCTGCAGGAATTCCAATAAACTTAAAACTATACAAAACAAAACTGTTATTAAATGCAGATAGTAAAATTGACATTACTTATAATTATCAATTAGCTGAAGACTCAGAGATAAAGTTATTGCTTACTTTTCCAGGAAGTACATTATCTACTTTTGAAAAAGACGTTTCACCTAATGGAAATACTGGATGGATTACAAAAACTATAGATCTCAATGAATTTGCAGGGCAGGAACTCAGTATTATTGGTCTAAAATTTAGCACTTCGCAAACTATATCTAATTACACGGTTAAGCTAGGTTCTTTAAAAGTGTACGAAGACCCGTCATTAAGTATTACTAATAATGTAAAGTTAGAAAACGCTATCATTATTACTTATTCAAATAACAATACAAACTATATAAATATAACAAGTGACTTAAAAACTAACACATTAGATTTTAGCCTTTATAACATTCAAGGACAGAACATTTCTAACCATTCATTTAACCCAACTAAAGGCACATATCGATATAATACTTCCAAAATATCTAGTGGGCTATATTTATTAAAGTTTAAAACTAAAAATGGGGAGCAAATAACTAAAAAAATTATAATTAAATAAAACTTTACTTTAATAACCAGTTACTAAAAGATTTCTAGCACCACGTATACCGCATTTTTGATATTTATGGTACGCTTGCGCGGCACGTTCCCTAATTTGTAAATCGGTTTCGTTTAAAACCCAACCCGTTATAGCTGCCTTTAAGGTGTAGGCTTCTGGCGCCATTAATCCTGTTGTCCAAACTAAAGGGTTGGATTTTGTTTGCTCTAGATATGGTTTAAAGTAATCTTTACTAATACATGCTAAAATAATAGCCTCTCTTTTAGTTGTGTTTAACGGTTTAAAATTGCCTTCAACATCAAATTCCATTAAACCATCATGACCTACATAAGCTAAAAGATTAGCACTACCACCAAATAACAACTTTTGATTGGCGTGTTCTATTGCAATTGTATTGTGTCCCGCATTAGCTTCTAAGAAGCTGGAAGTTGTTGTTTTTATAAACTTACCATCGTGAGCATCTGCTAACAAATAAGTATTAGATGTATTATGTTTAAATAACAACCGCTCTAAAATATGTGTTTCTGGATTTAACTGTGTTGAGATTAAAGCCCATTCTTTACTTCGTTTAAAATAGTTTTTAACGCCATATAGAGCTCCCCAGTATAAGTTATTCTTTGCGTCTTGCCCATTACCTAACTTTTTTGGCACAGGAACGATACCCTGATTTACATTATCGCAAAGAGCAACATATACATGTACCGTTTTAATATCTGTTTCTGTTTGACTAAAAACAGTATTAACACTGAGTGTAAGAAAGAATAGTATAGCTTTTTTCATTTATTAAAAACGAAAAAGACTGAGTTTTAGTATAAATAAAAAAACGCCTTTCCAACAAGAAAGGCGTTTTAAATATCTAAAAGAAATTATTTCTAAGCTTCAAAAGCTTCAATAGAAACGTAAGATCTGTTATCTTTTTTCTTTGTAAATTTTACTAGACCATCTACTTTAGCATGTAAAGTATGATCTTTTCCTTGGTATACGTTTTCACCTGGGTGATGTGTATTACCACGTTGTCTTAATATAATGTTTCCAGCGATGGCAGCTTGTCCACCAAAAATCTTAACACCTAAACGTTTCGATTCTGATTCTCTACCATTCTTAGAACTACCTACTCCTTTTTTATGAGCCATTGTCTTAAGGTTTTATATTGTTAAACTTAAGTGATTTAGCAATTACGCTTTACCACCATCTAATTCGTCTTGCCATTTCTTTAACTCATCCCACTTACCGTCAGCAGCTAATTGAGCTTGAGCTGGCCATGTATCTGTTACGTGGTTTCCACGAACACCTGCGATGATTTCAGAAATTTTTGCTGCATCTGTTTTTGCTAACTCAGCAAATGTTGCGATACCTGCTTCTGCTAATGTTGAAGCAATTTTTGGTCCAATACCTTCGATTTTCTTTAAATCGTCAGCTTTTCCAGTTGCTTTTTTAGCAGTAGCTTTTGGTGCTGCTTTCTTAGCTTCAGCTTTTGGCTCTGCTTTTTTAGTTTCTTTCTTTGGAGCAGCTTTTGCTGGCTTAGCTCCTGAAGCTACGATGCTTTCAATTACGATTTCAGTTAAGGCTTGTCTGTGACCATTTTTAACACGGTAACCTTTTCTTCTTTTCTTTTTGAAAACGATAACTTTATCACCTTTAAGGTGCTTTAAGACTTTAGCACTTACTTGTGCTCCGTCTATAGCTGGGGCGCCTACAGTTACATTGCTACCATCTGCAACTAAAAGTACATTATCAAAAGATACTGCCTTTCCTTCTTCTGTTGCTAAACGATTAACAAAAACTTTTTGGTCTTTTTCAACTTTAAATTGATGCCCTGCTATCTCTACAATTGCGTACATAGCGTAATGTTTGTTAATTAATTTTGTTCAAAAAATGAGTGCAAATATACTGCTAATTAATTAATCTACAAACGTTTTATGCTTTTTGAGCAATATTTCTACTCTTTTTAAAGAGTTGCATACAATTAAGCGTTAAAACTACTGTCGTGGCAAAGCCCATAATGGCAACTACAAAAGTAACCAAACCTATACCAACATTATAGTTTCCTTTAAACACAACTAATAAACTAGACAAAAAAGCAGGCTCCACTTCTGTTGCGTAAAATAAAAAGAAAATTGTAAAAATTAAGGTTGCTAAGAATCCAGAAACAATGCCTGTAGTAAAACCTATTGTATACGAAAACTTATCACCTAGCTCTAGCTTAGTAAATTTTATAGCTTCATAAATTCCAAATCCAACTATAAAACCATTAAATAAACTAAAAACTGGTTTAGTGTGTAAACCAAATAATGATAAGATTAAAAAGAAGGCTATTAAACACCCACTTATAACTATCCCCAATCGAATTGGGAGTGCTAACTTCTTCATAATGAATATTTTTAAAGGTTAGTGATTTATCTAAATATCGGAAAAAAAATGCATAAACCTGCTTATTTAATGTTAATTTTTAACGCTTTAACTACTAAAAAACCGTTTACGATTGTTATTTTTGTTACAAGTTCTGTAACATTTCACTACGTTTACAGACATACTTGAAATATGATCATTAAAAACAATCTCAAAATGAAAAAAAATTTATTCTCATTAGCAGCTTTGCTTTTGGCTGGGTTTACAGCGACAGCACAAGAAGTTAAGTTTGAAGAGTATGATTTAGATAACGGTATGCACGTTATTTTGCATCAAGACAATTCAGCGCCAGTTGTTACCACGTCTGTAATGTACCACGTTGGTGCCAAGGATGAAAACCCAGAACGTACAGGGATGGCTCACTTTTTCGAACACTTATTATTTGAAGGCACTAAAAATATAGAGCGCGGCGAATGGTTTACTATTGTATCTTCTAATGGCGGAAGCAATAATGCTAACACAACAGACGACAGAACGTATTATTATGAGGTATTCCCTTCTAATAGTGTAGAATTAGGGTTATGGATGGAATCTGAGCGTTTAATGCACCCAATTATTAATCAAATTGGAGTAGATACTCAAAATGAGGTTGTAAAAGAAGAAAAACGTTTACGTGTAGACAATGCGCCTTATGGAAACATATTAGCAGAAGTTAAACAGTATATGTTTAAGAAGCACCCATATAAAGGGACAACTATTGGTAAAATGGAACATTTGGATGCTGCAACTTTAGAAGAGTTTCAAGCATTCAACAAAAAATTCTATGTACCAAATAACGCTGTATTAGTAGTTGCTGGAGATATAGACGTTCCTGCTGTTAAAAAAATGATTAAAGATTATTTTGGTCCTATTCCAAGAGGAAAAGACATCGCAAGAAACTTCCCTAAAGAAGATCCAATTACAGAACCTATTAGAGCAAAAGCTTACGATAATAACATTCAAATCCCTGCAGTTATAGCTGCTTACAGAACACCTTCTTTTAAAGAACGTGATGCTTATGTTTTAGATATGATATCTAGTTATTTAAGTGATGGAAAAACCTCTAAACTTTATAAAAAACTAGTAGATAACAAAAAAATGGCATTACAAGTAGCTGCCGTTAACCTTAGTCAAGAAGATTATGGTACTTATGCATTATTTGCTTTACCTCAAGGCGATGTTAGCTTAGATGATTTAGTTAAAGAAATGGATGAAGAAGTTGTAAAAGTTCAGAATGAATTAATTTCTGAAAAAGATTACCAAAAACTTCAAAATAAGTTCGAAAACCAATTTGTAAATTCAAACTCTAGTATATCAGGAATTGCTAATTCTTTAGCACGTTACTATATGCTATATGGAGATGTAAACTTAATAAACAACGAAATAGACATTTACAGATCTATTACTAGAGAAGAAATGCAGTCTGTTGCAAAAAAATATTTGAATCCAAATCAACGTCTTATTTTAGAGTACTTACCTAAAAAAGACGACAACTAAAAATATTAAAAACGTACAAATGAAAACAAAAATAACAGCAGTAATAGCATTGTTTTTATTATCAATTTCTGCAACTGCACAAATTGACAGATCTAAACAACCTAAACCAGGACCTGCTCCAGCAATAACGTTGGAAACACCTGGAGAATTTGAACTTAAAAATGGACTCAAAGTGTTAGTGGTAGAAAACCACAAATTACCAAGAGTGTCATATAACCTTACTATAGACAATAAACCTTATGCTGAAGGAAACATCGCTGGTGTTTCTAGCATCTTAGGAGCTATGTTAGGAAATGGAACCACTAGTATCCCTAAAGATGAATTTAATGAAGAAGTAGATTTTTTAGGCGCTAGACTTGGTTTTGGTTCGCAAAGTGCTTCTGCATCGTCTTTATCTAAATATTCTGAGCGCATTTTAGAGCTTATGGCAGATGCAACTATGAATCCTTTATTAACTGAAGAGGAGTTTCAAAAAGAAAAAGATAAAGCTATAGAAAACATTAAATCTAGTGCAAAAAGTGTAGATGCTGTTGCTGGTAGAGTTGGTAGAGCATTATCTTTTGGAAAAAAACATGCTAGTGGAGAATTTGTTACAGAAGAAACATTAAATAATATCACCCTAAAAGATGTGGTAGAGTTTTATAGAATTTCTTTTAACCCTAAAAATGCTTACTTAGTTATAGTAGGAGATGTAGATTTTAAAGTCGTTAAAAAACAAGTTAAAAAGTATTTTAAAAATTGGGATACAATGGTAACTGTGCAAACTACTACTGCACCAACTAAAGAGAATGTAAGATATACACAAATTAGTTTTGTAGACATGCCTAATGCTGTACAATCTAATATCGCATTAACTAGTAATGTAGACTTAAAGCAAGGAGACGAAGATTACCACTCAGTACTAATAGCAAATAAAATATTAGGTGGTGGTTTTAATAGTTATTTAAACATGAACTTACGTGAGGAGCACGGTTATACTTATGGAGCTCGTTCTAGTGTTGGGACTAGCCGTTTTGGTACTGCTCGTTTTACTGCTTCTTCTCAAGTTAGAAATGCAGTAACAGACAGTGCTGTTGTAGAAACGTTAAAAGAAATTAACCGCATTAAAACGGAAACCGTTTCTATGGAAGATTTAAAAAATGCAAAAGCAAAATACGTAGGAGATTTTGTATTAGCATTAGAGCGTCCATCTACAATAGCGCGTTATGCTTTAAATATTAAGTTAAATGATTTACCTGAAGATTTCTATACAACATACCTTAAAAAGATAAATGCTGTAACTACAGACGACGTTAAGCGTGTTGCGAATAAATACTTCACAGCTGAAAAAGCTAGAGTAGTTGTAGTAGGTAAAGGAAGTGATGTTATAGAGAATCTTGAAAAAACAGGAATTCCAGTTAAATATTACGATAAATATGCTACTGCAGTAGACAAGCCAGTTTATAGCAAACCTATTCCTAAAGGCGTGACTGCACAAACTATAATGAATGATTATGTTAAAGCAGTTGGTGGAGAAGCTAAGTTAAAAGCTGTAAACTCTATATTAACAAATGCAGACGTAACGATTCCTGGCGCACCAATCTCACCAAAAGCTATAATTAAAGAAATGGCACCTAACAAAATGTCTATGGAAATGGTTGCTGAAGGTATGGGAACACTAGCAAAAAGTAAATTTGATGGAGCTAATGGTTATAACGAGCAAATGGGACGTAAAATACCTATGACTGAAAAAGAGGTAGATAAGCAAAAATCTACAAAAATATTATTCCCAGAATTGTATTACAGTTCATCTGAGGCTTCTTTAGAGAGTTTAACAGATGTTGACGGTGCAGACGCTTATAAAATTAAAGTAATCAACGGAGACGATGTCTCTTATAGATATTACAGTGTAGAGACCGGTTTATTAGTAAAAACAGAATCTACGTCGGAACGAGGTGGACAAACGATGACAACTATAGAAAACCTTTCTAATTATAAATCTGTAGACGGGGTTAAAATACCACATACTAAGAAAATGTTAGTTGGTCCTCAAGAAATTATATTAGAATCTACTAATGTTAAATTTAATGAAGGTGTAACAGCAGAAGATTTTAACTAATCTATTTCATTTACATAATATCAAAAAAAAGACCGAAGTTTATTGCTTCGGTTTTTTTATTTCTATTTATTTTTTATTCGCTAAATACACACCAATTAATATAATTAGTGTTGCAAAGCCTTGTAATACACTAAATCCTTCTCCATCTAAAAGCCCCCAACCTAAAGCAACAATAGGCATTATATAAGTTACAGAAGACGCAAAAACTGGTGTTGATATCTGTACCAATTTATTAAATAATACTTTCGCTAAAGCAGTTCCAAACAAAGATAAAATAGAGACATACAAGAGAGACGTTAATACGTGCTCTCCATTTAATGCTTCTGCTTTAAAAAAGCCTGTAAATAGTAATATTATAAAAGCAGGAACTATAATAGGTACAAAATTACCAACCGCTATTGTTAATGGTTTTATATCTTGCAAATAGCGTTTTATAATATTTACATTAATAGCATACATTAGTGTAGATGCTATAACAAAACCTGCATATAAGTAATTTTGATTAGGGTTTAATTCTGCTCCTTTTAATATTAAAATGGCTGTACCTATAAAACCAATAATAACCCCTAACATTTGGCGTTTGCTAGTTCCAATTTTAAATATAGCAAAACCCATTAATATAGTATTTAATGGCACTAACGAGTTTAAAATAGATGCTATAGCGCTATCTATTTCTGTTTCTGCAATAGCAAAGAAGAACGCTGGAAAAAAGGAAGCTATAAATCCAGATATAGTAATCCACTTCCAATCCTTTTTACTAATTGTTTTAATTCTTTTAAAACCAATAATTAACAAAAACAATCCAGTTATTATAATGCGTAAAGCTCCTAATTGATATGCTGTTAAGCCTAATAAAGATTTTTTAATTAGTATAAACGAAGTCCCCCAAATTAGTGAAAGCAATAGCAAATAACCCCATTTCGAATTTTTATTTGGCATAATAACTAGTTTAGTTATGCAAAAATGGAATTATTAATGCAATAAATAGATATAATTATTAATTTTGTAATCTATATTTTAATAATTAAATTCTATAGTTCTCAAATACTACAGAATAAAAACAACAACTTATGAAATCAATAAAAAATATATTACTTATTACTGCATTAACTTTAGTTGCTTTTAGTTGTAAAAATGAAACTGCCGAACCTGAAGTAAAAACAGTTAAAACTGAAGCTACAACTAAAAAAGCCGCTCTAGACCCTAATGCGACGTATGCTAAAGCTGAATTTAAAATAGAAGGCATGACTTGCGCTATGGGATGTGCAAAAACTATTGAAAAGAAAATGGCTAAAATGGAAGGTGTAAAGTCTGCTACTGTAGACTTCGACAGACAATTAGCTATGGTAGAATACGACAACGCTAAAGTAACACCTACAACTTTAGAAAATACAGTAACTAGCGTTGCCGATATTTATAAGGTGAAAGACATGAAAACTGTAGACGCTTTTTCTAAAAAAGAATGTAAAGCAGACTGTAAAAAAGATTGTTGTAAAAATAAAACTGAAGCAGAGAAGAAAGCCTGTGCTAAAGATTGCAAAAAGGCTTGTTGCGTTAAAGCTGAAAAAGCTTAATATCACTCACATTATCATACAAAAAAAAGGATTCGCAATGCGAATCCTTTTTTTTTGTAAAATCGTTTAAAGGAGTTATATCTTTAATTTTTCCATTTTACAGATTCCATAATCTGTTTAATATCTTTTTGTAAATAATCTGCCGCTGGTAAAATAGAATCGTAGTTGGGCTTAGCATAGAAATATAAAGAGCCTACCAGAAAGTGTTTAATACTATCTGTAACATAAAATTGCGATTGTGATGCAGCATTACCTCCTACTTCGTAAAACATACCATATACTTTACGTTCGCTATTTATGTATGGTTGTTCTACAATTTCATCTGCCTTTTGTGTATGTTCTTGTGTAAAGTTTTGCGCATCTCTTAAAAACGTTCTTAAATGCTCAGGACTATTTTCTACTGCTTTGTAGGTTAAGTAAATAGAGCCTTTTAACTTAGGGTATTCTACAGTTACTCCATAACTAGTAGTTTCTGCTTTAAGTGTTTTTGTTCTTAAGTTTTCTCCTAAACCATTTCTATCGAATGTAAACGGCATTTTAGTAATATCTTCCGTTTTATAATTAGCTTCAGGATATTCTAATCTTAAATAGGCATTTGGTTTAGGTGTTGTATTGTCTTCACAACTACTAAACAATGCTACTATTGCAATTAAACTTAAATATAAAACACTACTTTTCTTAATCATAAAATATATTCTGTATTTATAATAATTGAACTTAAAATCTTAATCACCCAACACTACGGCAATGTTATTTTAAGGCGTTTTATGCGTCGCTTATCTAAGGCTTCAACTGTAAAAACGTAATTTTCGAAATTTATTTTACTATTTGGTTTTGGGAAACTTCCCGAAATTTCTAAAACAAAACCAGCTAGCGTTTCAGCTTCTCCTTTATTATCTTCAAAAATATCACCATTTTCTAAGTGTACTATTTTATAAAAATCTTTTAAAGCTGTTTTACCTTCAAACACATAATTTTTATCGTCTAACTTAGAATAAATAATATCTTCGTCATCAAACTCATCACTTATATCTCCTACAATTTCTTCAATAACATCTTCTAAAGACACAATTCCCGAAGTACCACCATATTCATCTACAACCACAGCCAAGTGTACTTTTTTCTCTTGAAATTCTGCCATTAGATCATCTAGCTTCTTGTTTTCTGGCACAAAAAACGGAGCTCGTAATAGACGTGTCCAGTCCATATCTTTCTTATCGATATGTGGCAATACATCTTTAACGTATAAAATCCCTTTTATTGTATCTATATTATCTTGATATACTGGAATTCTAGAATAACCATTGGTTGTTATTTCCTTAATAATTTCAGAATAGCTTTGCTCTATATTTAAAGCAAAAATATCCATTCTTGGTCTCATGACCTGTTTAGTATCTGTATTACCAAAAGACACAATGCTTTTTAAAATTTTCTGTTCTTCTTGTGTGGTATCCTCCTCACTTGTTAATTCTAACGCTTGAGACAATTGGTCAACACTTAAATTAGATTTCTGTTTCCCTAATTTATTATGAATTCCTAATGTTATTTTTCGCATAGGTAAACTTATTGGCGAAAAAATAACGTCTAATATTTTTAATGGGTATGCCATTAACATAGAAAATTTAACATTATTTCTACTAGCATATATTTTAGGTAGAATTTCTCCGAAAAGCAATATTAAAAAGGTAACAACAACGACTTCTAAAGTAAATTTAAGCCATGCTGTTGTAATACTTTCAAAAATAATATTCCCTATAAATGCAAAGAGAATAACAATCCCTACGTTTATAAAGTTATTTGCAACTAATATGGTAGCTAATAACTTTTTAGGGCGTTCTAGTAATTCTGAAATAATCTCTATTTTCTTAGATCCTTCTAAAGTTTCGTCTTCTAAATCTGTTCTTGTAAGAGAAAATAGTGCTACTTCTGCTCCAGAAATTAGTGCAGAACACACGAGTAACACTACAAGTAACACAAAACTTGAAACTACTGATATATCAATAGATGAAATTAGTAATATTAAACTGGCGGGTTCGGGATCCAAAGAATTTCGTATTAATTAATAATGGTGTTAAAAGGGCAAATCGTCGTTATCTGCTGGTGTATTTGTAGGCTCAACTTTTGGGGCTGCTTGCTTTTGTTCTGGCGCCACTGGCATTGCTCCACTTTCTTTTTTAGTTGTTAAAAATGTAAAATCTGTAGCTTGAATTTCTGTAGAGTAACGATCATTCCCAGAATCGTCTTGCCATTTTCTTGTTTTTAAACGACCTTCTATATATACTTTATCGCCTTTACTTAAATACTTTTCGCAAATTTCGGCTGCTTTATTTCTCAACACTATATTATGCCACTCTGTATTAGTAATACGCTCGTTTGTTTGTTTGTTAGTGTATGTCTCATTTGTTGCTAAAGGAAAACGACCAACACAGCCACCACCTTCAAAATAATGCATTTTCACTTCATCTCCTAAATGCCCTATTAGCATTACTTTATTTAATGTTCCAGACATAAATTATTCGTTTTGTTTAAGTTTTGCAAAACTAGGCTTTTGCAATTCATAATCTTAAATTTAATAAAAAAAAAGTATTGTTTGCTTATACCATACTAAAAATTAAAGTTTTCTATAAAATTACTTAATAAAATAGGTACAGGATACACTCTAATATCCTTAAACAAAATGCCTTCTTTTAAGTCATTATTTAATGAGACTATCCAAAATTTAGTATATAAATGTTGGTGCGATAATTTATGCACCAATGGTTGTTCATTATATAATGAAACGTCATAAGTCTTATTTTCTAATATTTCTAATGTTTTTAATTCGGTAGTTATATCTTCATCAGGCTTAGTTGTTTCAATTAAAGGGAACTGGTATAGGTTTTGCCAAATACCTTTACCTTCTCGCTTTTCTAGTATTGTTTTTTTGTTTTTAGACAGAATAACTATAAAATTAAAATACTTCTTTTTAACTTTTAATGTTTTCAACTTAACCGGTAGCTCTTCTATTTTATTTTCTCTAAATGCTACGCAATTAGTATTTATGGGGCAAACTGTACAATCTGGTTTTTTAGGCTTACATTGTCTTGCTCCAAACTCCATAATCGCTTGATTAAATGTCGCTGGATCCTTTTTATCTATTAAATCTTGAGCTAAAGCTTTAAATTCTTTAAAGCCTTTTCCAATATTAATAGGCGTTTCTATACCATAATAACGAGACAATCCTCTATACACATTACCATCTACAACAGCAGTGGCTTCATTAAAACAAATTGAAGCTATAGCGCTTGCTGTATAATCGCCAACACCTTTTAATTTTATAATCTCTTTATAGGTATTAGGGAACACGCCGTTTAAATCGTTAGCAATATATTTTGCAGAAGCATGTAAATTTCTAGCTCTAGAGTAATACCCTAAGCCTTGCCATAATTTTAAAACGGCACTTTCATCTGCGTTAGCTAAATCAAAAACTGTTGGGAATTTAGCGGTAAATGCGCTGTAATATGGTAGTCCTTGTTTAACTTGAGTTTGTTGTAAAATGATTTCTGAAAGCCAAATATAGTAGGGGTTTTGAGTGTTTCGCCAAGGCAAATCTCGCTTGTTAACTGAATACCAGTCAATTAAAGTTTTAGATATATTCATTTTTAAAAAAAATACGAATAACAAAAGTAATCGTTTATTGTATTAAATTTTAATGAATTAGGTTTGAAATATTGAATATTAAATTCCTATATTTGCCCACCTTTAAAATTAATAGTAACCCAAATAAAAGGAAGAGAAAATGACTAAAGCTGATTTAGTATCAAAAATTTCTGAGAAATTAGGAATAGAAAAAGGAGATGTTCAAGCAACAGTAGAAACGTTCATGGAAGAAGTAAAAACATCTTTAGAGAGCGGAGACAATGTATATTTAAGAGGTTTTGGTAGTTTTATCATAAAAACTAGAGCCGAAAAGACTGGTAGAAATATTTCTAAGAACACAACAATTAAAATACCAGCACACAATATCCCTGCATTTAAACCTGCAAAAGTATTTGTAGAAGGTGTAAAAACTAATGTAGACGTAAAGTAAAAAGTATTAAAACGAATTATTAATTTAAAACCCGACATCTTATGCCAAGTGGTAAAAAAAGAAAGAGACACAAGGTTGCAACGCATAAGCGTAAAAAGAGAAGACGCGCTAATCGTCACAAGAAGAAAAAATAATTCAAAAAAGTAGTTTTTTAAACTACTTTTTTGGTTTGTTAAAAACAATGTTCTTTGAAATCGAGTTTAATGTATTAATACGTAAGACCTTGCGTATTTATTAAGCTCAACGGATTTAGAAAATCCTGTGAAATACCTTAGTAAAAAGTTAATCTTAAACAACCAAGGTTAATTAAGGTATTCTATCTAGTAGTTGCTATGCAGTTATTAGGTAAAAAATAATGTATAATCCATCTGTACTTAATTGTATGGATAAAAATTAACGAAATGGATAGAGAATTAATTATTCGATCTAGTTCACAAGCTGTTGATTTTGCCTTATTAAAAGATGGAAAACTTATTGAATTACATAAAGATGAAGATAGTAACAACTTTTCTGTTGGCGATGTGTTTATTGCCAAAATTAGAAAAGCGGTTCCTGGCCTAAATGCTGCATTTGTTAATGTAGGTTACGAGAAAGATGCATTTTTGCATTATCACGATTTAGGACCAAAAATATCGACACTTTTAAAATTCACAAAACGTGTAAGCACAGGTAAATTAAATGACTTTTCTTTAAAAGACTACCCATTTGAAAAAGATATTGATAAAGACGGCAAAATTACTGACGTCTTAAAATCAAATCAATCAATGTTAGTACAAATTGTAAAGGAACCAATCTCTACCAAAGGCCCTAGAATTAGCTCTGAGCTTTCTATTGCTGGTAGATACATTGTATTAGTCCCTTTTTCAGACCGTATTTCTGTTTCACAAAAAATAGAAGACAGAGCTGAAAAAGACAGACTTAAACTTTTGGTAAAAAGTATTACACCAAAAGGTTTCGGCGTAATTATACGAACAGTAGCCAAAGGCAAAAAAGTTGCTGAGTTAGACAAGGATTTACAAAATTTGCTTGGTCGTTGGACCGCAATGTGTAAAAAATTGAACAAAGCACATCACCCTACAAAAGTTTTAGGTGAATTAAATAAAGCATCTTCTATATTAAGAGATATCTTTAACGATTCGTTTACTGGTATTCATGTAAATGATGAAGAGCTTTATATTCAAATTAAAGAGTACGTGCAAACTATTGCACCAAAGAAAGAGTCAATAGTAAAATTACATCAACCCAAAGTCCAACTTTTTGAAAAGTTTGGCGTGGAAAGACAAATAAAAACAGCTTTTGGAAAAACTGTTTCTATGGCAAAAGGTGCCTATTTAGTTATTGAACATACTGAAGCACTACATGTTATTGATGTAAACAGTGGGAATAGATCTAATAAATCGAACTCACAAGAAGATACAGCAATGGAAGTAAATTTAATTTCTGCTACAGAAGTCGCAAGACAACTTCGCCTTAGAGATATGGGAGGTATTATAGTAGTAGATTTTATAGATTTAACTAATGCTGAAAACAGAAAAAAACTATTTAATCATCTTCGTGATGAAATGAAAGATGATAGAGCCAAACACAAAATATTACCTCCAAGTAAGTTTGGTCTGATTCAAATTACGAGACAAAGAGTAAGACCAGAAATGAACATTAAAACCCGTGAGGAAAACCCTAACGGACAAAATGGAAGTGAGGTTGAAGCACCAATTGTATTGGTAGAAAAAATGACTCAACAGCTCGAACAATTATTAAAAAAAGACTATAAAAAGATATCTTTAAACACACATCCTTTTATAGCAGCCTTTTTAACAAAAGGTTTTCCATCTATACGTTCAAAATGGTTTTTTGAACATAAAAAATGGGTCAAAATTATACCTAGAGATGCTTACACATATTTAGAATATCATTTTTTAGATAAAAATGGTAACGAAATTAAATAACTTAAAAAACGCCTAAACTATATAGTTTAGGCGTTTTTGTTTTATACGTTTTTAAAAATTAAAAACGATAACCAATATAAAAATCGCCTTTAACTAAAGCATCAAACTCACTAGTATTTAGTAAGTTTCTACCTCCTCCTAGTTTAATTTCAAAGACAAAACCTGCACTATTAATCCACTTTTTCCCTAAGGCTAACCCTATAGAAATATCAAAGAAGTTTTCTTCTCTTTCTCTAAATCTTATAGAGTCATCTTGTAGTGTAAGATAATCGTCTAAATAATTCTTTCCACCAAAGAAAGAAGTAAAGCCTTCAACAAAAAAACCTTTTGCACCATAATCCTCTTTAGTTTGAAAATACATTCTGTAGAATGGCGTTATTGAGTAGTTTTCTGGATATTCATTTTCCGAATTGAAGTTTAAAAGCACAGCGGCTCCAAATCCTCTATTACTATCTTGTACATATTCATAAACACCTTCAAAAATAGGTCCTGCAAGGAGTTTTAAGGCCCCTAGCCGTACTTCATGCTTTTTATCTGTAATAGCTATTGTTTCTTCTACTTTAGTGTCTTGTGCCATTACATTATTTACTATCACAAACGCGACAAAAGACATTAATACATACTTTTTCATAAATTGATTTTAAGTTTTAGTTATTAAGAATTATTCTAAATAAAGATGCGTCAACTTAAAAAAGGTTGCGTTAAAATTTGTGAAAAATTAAAAATAGGCTTTTAATTGTATGTTTCCCGTGTGTATTGTTTTACTAGTTTCTGTTTTACGGCCTTGATAATTAAGGTTAAGATCTAAAAATTTGGTCAATTTTTTCTGCGCTAATAAACTCCATGTTAAGTTCTTTCCAGACTGTAGCCCTTCTAACATTTGATAACCTACAGGAGAATTAGCATTCCCTGTAAAAGTGTTAGAAAACACATTAAATTCTCCTGAAACAGCCGTTTTTTGATTCTTAGCAAAAGCAAAAGAAGCTCCGTACTTTTGTTGTTTTAGAGTTTCTAGTCCGCCAATAGTATTAGCCTTGTTTGTATATTGATAAAAGATATCGAAACGTGTATTATCGTTTAATAAATATGATAGTTTAGGATTTAAACTTTGTTCATCTAATTTAAAGTTTTTGGCTGCAAAATTTTCGCTTTCACTTTTATTTTCATCTACACTAGCCAACATATTTACTAACCAACTTTCACCTAGTTTATGATTAAAGTTTAATTGATGACTCTTCAATGAATTGGCTATAAAACCAACAGTTAATACATTTCTAGATTCATTATTTAAATAGGTATACGATGTCGTATAACGCTGTTTACCTCTATTATAAAATAATACATTTCTAAAATTAAGCTGAAGACCTAGTTGATTTTCATCATCTTTCTCGAAAGGATTAATATTAAAAGTATTGCCTTCCCTTCTTATCTTTCGGTCTATTAAATATGAACTTTGATTGTAAAAATGAGACCAGAATTGCTTGCTTCTATTTTCAGAATTAACCCAATCGCTAGGGTTTAATGTTAAGGTTTGACTTAATCTATTTTGGTGTGTTTTTATAAATACTTGATTGGGTAACAATACACGAATGTAACTTCCTTGATCTTGAAATTGCGCGACTTCAAATTCTTCAATTTCCTGTATACCATTCTCATTATAATCAAACCATGTATAAGCACCTTGTCCTGGTTCTACTTCTACATAGGTAAAGTCTTGTTGTGGCAAGGTTCCCGAATTAGTTTCAAAAACTGTATTCCATTGCATAAAGTTTTTAAAAAAACGCTGATTGTATTGTAATCTAGAGTTTAACGATTGCTCATCTGTTTCTTCTTCTATAGCATTGTCTAAGGTTCTATAATTTACATATAATGCTAAATTTGTACGCTCGTTTTTAACTAATCTAGACTTTAAATAATAGGTGTTAGAGGTATTTACGCGTTGTAACTGATTATTTCTAATACTATCGTTTACACGATATTTATAACCAACTTCTGTAAATATCTTAGTACTATCTCCTAGTCCAGTAAATACTTCGTATGCTTTAAATTTTTGAGACAATGGTGTTAAAACATCGGTGACCTTTTCTCTTTGCTCATTGTTTTCTGTTGCAAACTTAGCGCCTATCCAACTTTTGGTTAAATTATAAATCACGGTATTATACGAACGTAAAAATGTAGAGGTATTTAATGTTGAATTTGCTTTTAAGTAGCTGGATTGAGAACGAATAACAAATTTATTTAAAAGAACATTAGCGGATACATTATGTTTATTACCATTAAACCCTTCAGAATAATTTAAGTGCTCAAACTTATAACTAGCTACTCCTTGTTTAGGATGAAATAATCTAAATCCTGAAGTTAATAACGCTTGATTTCCTAAATTTTCAACAATTTGAGTGCCACTTACTGGTGGTTCTAAGTTCCAATCTCTATTAAATTCTGGGTTGTATAGCCCTTCAATATTTCTAAAATCCGCATTAATATAATCACTGTCTACAAAAGCATTTAAATTCCACAAACTATCTTTTTTTATTAGCGCTTGTTCTGCTTGTAATTTTATTGCATAGCCATCGTTATTATCATCGTTTATGTCTGAAAATAAGTTTAAATCGTTTTTACTACCTGCTATTTCAAAGTTTACTGCTGTTTTTTCTGAAGGTGTATAACTTCCATTCACCATAGCAATCTGCAATTTAGTTGGAGCAACCAATTGTACTACAGGTGCAAAATTACCTTGTGGTACTCCCGCAATTGGCGGTACATATTCGTATATATTATTAATAGCATTTATACTACTTAAAATATAATCTCCTAAATTTTCCCCCACATTGGTAAAACGCACACTAAACAATGTATCCTCAGGATCATTAGAAAACACAAAAGCTTCAACGCCACTAATAACTTCCTTTTTGTATAAAATCCTATTTTCATTAAAAGCTTCTTCTACACTAGAATCTCCTACCATTTGTGTAATATCGTCTCCAGCATTGCTTAATATTTCTACTTGCTCTGGAGATAGATTTTGCTGTAACGGATTGTTTTTTGCATCGTTTTCTGAATATACAGCTGCCCCTATTCTAAATTTTTCACTAGTATAATTCCCGCCACCAAAAGCTACCAATCTAGAATAATTTCTATCGCTAAACTGATAATCTACCGTAATACGCATTTCGGAAGTAATAGGAAATGTCGAGTTAAAAATAATCTCTCCTGCATTATAATCTATTATGTAATCTTCACTTTCTCCTCGCTCTAAAATAATACCATTTACATATACGGTTTCACTACCAGAAACTATTAGCACAAATAACTCACCATTATTACCTTGTAATTTATAAGGCCCTTGGTTACCTTCTTGTGCTGTAAATTGACTCGTTGTAAATTGCCCTCTCACTAAAGCTCCAGAAGCAAACAAATTAGTATTTGAATCTTCATCACCTAAACTAGCACGCAAAGACAAACCTTGTACACGTTTAGAGAAATTAGCAAAATAAGAATTAGGGTTTTCCAAATCTATATCCCCTGCTCTAATATTCCATTTCTCACTAAAAATCTCGATAAATACTTGATCAAATTCATCTAATCTTTGCGAATAACCACTTTCTTGCAAAGGAATATTAGCATCTTGTATAGAAGCTCTTAAAGACACTTTATCGTTTAGTTGTCCTGTTATTTGTAAATCGAGTTCACTATTTAATACTGAGTTCTGATTATTACCTATAGTAACCCCTCTAGAAATACTCCCTGAAGTAGTTAAACCATCGAACGGTGTAAATTCTTTTTCTGAATTCGGTCTCGATATTTTATAAATTTTATTAAGCTTATCGTTATTCTCTACAATCACTGCGTCGTCAAATTGCTGATATGTTTTAGTAAGAAACTCTGGATACTTTAAATAATTTATAATAATAGAATCTGTAGCAATCGGTTTTTTAAAAGTTACTACTGCTTTAGCAAAATCTACAGTATAAAACGAAGAGTCTATAATCGTTCTATCTTTACGTTCTATTAAAAAATTAGTTGGGTTTATACTTACACTATCTATAACAATACTAGAAGATACTGCTACCGTTTTGCGTTTGTAATAAGAATCTTGTTCTTGCGCAAAAACAGAAACACTTACAAACAATATAAAAAGTGTAATTATAAATCTCATTGGTGACAATTAAGTCTTTATTTTTATCTTTTATTACAACAATACAGTGAATAGCTAGTATTTACAAATACAATAAAACATGTAATATACTATGGTTAACTAAAAACTTTCAAATATATTTTGTTAATAGTTTTCGTTAAAACTGTTTTAATTTAATGGTGTAAATGTAAAGCATTATTTATTTTAGCTAAAATTACTTCAAAACTAAGATGAAAATAATCTCATACAACGTAAATGGTATACGAGCTGCCGTTAATAAAGGATTTATAGAATGGCTAAAAGGTGCCAACCCAGATGTTATTTGTTTACAAGAAATTAAAGCGATGAAAGAGCAATTAGACTTGTCTCTTTTTGAAGATGCCGGTTACAAATACAATTATTGGTATAGCGCACAAAAAAAAGGATACAGCGGTGTTGCCATATTAAGTAAAACAGAGCCCAATCACGTAGAATACGGTACAGGAATAGAAAGTATGGATTTTGAAGGCAGAAATATTCGTGCCGATTTTAATGGCGTCTCTGTAATGAGCATGTATCTACCATCGGGAACTAATGCCGATAGATTATCATATAAATTTAATTATATGGATGAAATATTAGAGTATGTTACTAATTTACGTAACACCATTCCTAATCTAGTTGTCTGTGGAGATTATAATATTTGTCATGAAGCTATAGATATACATAACCCAAAAATGAAAGGCGTTTCTGGATTCTTACCTGAAGAACGAGAATGGCTTGGAAATTTTATAGATAGCGGTTTAATTGATTCTTTTAGACATCTAAACCCTGAACGTGTAGAATACAGTTGGTGGAGTTACCGTGCCAACGCAAGAGCTAATAATAAAGGCTGGCGTTTAGATTATGCTATGGTTACAAAACCATTAGAAGAAAAAATTAAACGTGCCATTATATTAACAGAGGCAAAACATAGTGATCATTGCCCAATATTAGTAGAATTAGAAGATTAATACCCCAAATAGAAAACAGAATAAACAAATGAAAAAAGTACTTATCTTAACACTCGTAGCTATAACCTTAACAGCTTGTGTATCTCCTAAAGTCTATAAAGAATTAGAAGATAAATACGTAGATTTAAAAAAGGAAAACAGAAATCTACAAGATGAAAATGAAACGCTTCTACAAGCAAAGAATGAAGCTGAAAATGCATTAGCAAAATTAAAACAAGAGTATGCCGATGCTGTAGCTAAACGCGACCAATTACAAAGCGATTATAACGCTACTAAATCTAACTTAGACAACCTTAAAGCATCATACGATGCCCTAGAAACTAATAGCTCCTCTGCAATTGCAGCCAACACAAAAAAGAATAGAGAATTATTAGCACAATTGGAAGCCAAAGAACAAGCCCTAGCTGCAGAAAACTCTAGACTAGAAGCTTTAAAGAAACAACTAGAAGACCGTTCGCAACGTGTTGCAGAATTAGAAAGTGTTATAGCCTCTAAAGATGCAGCAATGACCAATTTAAAAAATGCTATTTCTAAAGCATTAACAGATTTTGAAGGTAAAGGATTAACTATAGAACAACGTAATGGCAAAGTATATGTATCTATGGAAAATAAATTATTATTTAACTCAGGAAGTTGGGCTGTAGGAACCGAAGGAAAAAAAGCAGTAAAACAATTAGGCACAGTACTTGCCGAAAACCCTGAAATTGCTGTTTTAATAGAAGGGCATACAGATAACGCGCCTTTTAAAGGCTCTGGTCAGCTCTCAGGAAATTGGGATTTATCTACTAAACGTGCTACTGCCATTGTTAAAATATTACAAGAAAACAGTAAAATAAACGCCGATAATTTAACCGCTGCAGGACGAGGGGAATTTGCACCAATTGCCTCTAATGAAACCACAGAAGGTAAAGCTAAAAACAGAAGAATTGAAGTGATTTTAGCACCAAAATTAGATGAATTATCTAAGCTTTTAAATAAAATGTAATTATACAATACAGTAATCTAATTGTAATACACAACATGAAATATACAACACTACCAAATACCGATATAAAAGTTAGTAAAATCTGTTTAGGTTCGATGACGTGGGGCAACCAAAACACAGAAGCAGAAGGTCATGAACAATTAGATTATGCTTTTAATAATGGTGTAAATTTTATAGATACTGCAGAATTATATCCTGTACCAGCAACTGCAGAGACTTCTGGACGTACTAGCAAAATTATTGGGAGTTGGCTTAAAAAAACAGGGCATAGAGAAGACGTTGTTATTGCTTCAAAAATAGCTGGGCCAGGAGATTACACGGCACATATTCGTACAACAGGTTTTAGTCCTGAAGCTATTAAAGAAGCTGTAGATTTAGAATTACAACGATTACAAACCGATTACATCGATTTATATCAATTACACTGGCCAGAACGTCAAACCAATACTTTTGGTGTTAGAGATTACAATCACAACCCTAATGATGCATGGCAAGATAATTTTAATGAAGTATTATATACTTTAAACGGTATCATTAAAACAGGTAAAATTAGAAACATTGGTTTGTCTAATGAAAAAGCTTGGGGAACTATGCGTTATTTAGAAGAATCTAAAAACAATAACTTACCTAGACCAGTTACCATACAAAATGCTTATTCTTTAATTAATAGAGTATTTGAAGGTGACATGGCAGAAGTTGCTATTAGAGAACAAATAGGTTTATTAGCCTATTCTCCTATGGCTTTTGGAGTATTATCTGGTAAGTACATTAAAAATACAGCAGCGGATAATGCCCGTTTAAAGTTATTTCCAAGATTTGCTAGATATAGTAGCGAACAAGCAACAACTGCTACAAAACACTATTTAGAATTAGCAGAAGATAACAATATGTCTCTTGCACAAATGGCATTAGCATTTGTAAATCAAAGACCGTTTATTACTAGTAATATTATCGGAGCAACATCTTTACATCAGTTAAAAGAAAATATTGAAAGTGTAAACATTGAACTATCTCAAACACTTTTAGAAAAAATTAATACAATTCATAACATAATACCAAATCCAGCACCATAATACCAAATAAAACCCCATTATATTAATAGGGTATATGTTAAATCGTTAAACTGGCTTCGACAAGCGACAAAAAAGGACTCTTTTTATCGTAAATAACTGTACTTAGTCTATAAATAAGACATTTAACAATACTACCGAAAGTTTTTTTTTAGTTTTAGAACATTAAAAACTAAAACAACCCTTAATATAATGAGAAAAATTACTTTACTGTTAATTTTACTTTCTTTTAGCTTTTCGCTTAGTGCGCAGATTTACTTGCAAGAAAATTTTGATACAGAAATTCCTGCTACTTGGACCATCACCGACGAAGGAGCAGCCACTGGAGATTCTTGGGCCTCTGGACAACAAGGTGGTTTTAACGACCTAGATGGTACAGCTGGAGCTTTTGTAGACAGTGATGCCAACGGAAATGGTACACAATTAATTGAAACTTTAACATCACCTGTTTTTGATACTACAGGAGCAGTAGGACTGTTCTTAGATTTTGATCAGTTTTACAGATCAGGAGGATCAGATAGCGGTATTGTAGAGGTTTACGATGGTGCTAACTGGGTAGAAGTATTAAATCAAACTGGAACTACAGGTTCTTTTGCTACTCCAGATCAACAACACATAGACATAACAGCGTATTCTAACGCTAACATGCAAATTCGTTTTATTTACGATGATGGAGACACTTGGGCTTGGTACTGGATGATAGATAATATTGAAGTACTTAACTCATTATGTGATGTTCCTACAGCTTTAGCTGCCAATAATATTGGTGGAACTACAGCAGATATTACATGGGACATGGGAACAATAACAGCTTGGGAGTATGTAATACAAACTCCAGGAACAGGAGTTCCTACTGGAAACGGAACCATGACTACTTCTAATACTGTTAATGCCACAGCTTTAGATTTCCAAACGGATTACGAAGTTTATGTTCGTTCAGATTGTGGAGGAGGAACATATAGTGACTGGGTAGGACCTTTAAACTTTACAACAACAGTACAAACAGATTTTTCTGTAGATTGTACTGCAGGTCCACAAACCTTAAATTACTGTTATACAGCTAATGATTCTAATGTATTTACATTTACAAGTACAGACGGTTCTGGATTAACACTAACAATTAACTCTGGTCAAGTAGAAAACAACTGGGATGAGTTAGTAGTTACAGATGTAGCTACAGGAACAGATTTAAATGCAGCAACACCTTATGGTAATGCAGGAGATGTAGGCGGATTAACATTCCAATCTTCTGGAGACAGTATTACTTTAGCAATAACATCAGATGGATCTGTAAGTTGTGATACTAACGGGTTTACACCTTTAGATGTTACAGTAGTATGTTCTACATGTACAAACCCAATAGCAGATTACGCAGTTGTTTCAGATTGTATAAACGGACCACAGTTTTTTGTTGAAACAGATATTACAGACTTAGGTACAGCAACGTCACTTACTGTATCAGATAACCAAGGAAACTCACAAGTAGTTAGTGCAACAGGCGTTGTATCTTTTGGCCCTTTTGCAAATAATACAGATGTAGTAGTTACAGTAACTAACGATAGTGATGGTAACTGCTTTATAGTAAGCGATAGTTTAACACAAGAAGTGTGTTTAGATCAATATGTAGATTGTACAGTAGGACCTGTTACATTTTCTTATTGTTATACAAATAATGATGCCAATGTTTTTACTTTTAACAGTGTAGATGGTACAACACCATTAAATTTCACTATAAATGCAGGGCAAGTAGAAAATGGTTGGGATGAATTAGTTATTCTTGATTCAGACGGTACAACAGATTTAAATGCAGCTACACCTTACGGTAATGGAGGTGATGTTTCTGGTATAACATACCAATCTACAGGAAGTTCAATCTCTTTCCAAGTACAATCAGATGGTTCTGTAAACTGTTCAGGGAATGGTTTTACTCCATTAGACATTACAGTATCTTGTGCAACTTGTATTAACCCAACAGCAACTTATGCAATAGTAGACGATTGCGATAATGGAGACCAATTCTTTGTAGATGTAAATGTTACATCTATAGGAGATGCAACTTCTTTATTAATTGAAGATAACCAAGGTAGTACAGGTGTATCTGTTACTGCAGCAGGAACAACACAATTTGGACCTTACCCATTCTTAACAGATATTATTTTCACTATTAGTAACGAACAAGATAGTAACTGTGTCATTACAAGTCCAGCTATTCAGTTAGCTGCTTGTCCACCAGAAAATGATAACTGTATAGATGCAACAGTAGCTGCAGTAAACGATGGCTTCTTATGTGAAGTAAGCACTCCTGGAACATTAGTAGAAGCCACTAGTTCTGGACTTCCAACAGGAAGTTGTGCTGGAGATGCAGACGACGATGTTTGGTTTCAATTTACTGCATTAAGTGAATTTCAATTAATTGCATTAACAAATTTACAAGGTAGTGACACCTTCGATATCGATATGGTATTATACGAAGGTACTTGCGACGCTTTAGTAGAAATAGATTGTTTTGCAGGATTCCCTGCTGCCGATATAACACCACAGTTAATTATTGGAGACACTTATTTTATTAGAATATTCTCTGGAGGTAGTGATTCGGAAACAACAACTTTCGATTTATGTATTACACCATATATTCCACCAACAAATATCACTTGTGAAGATAGTGAAAACTTCTGTCCAGCAGGAGAAGATGGAGGAGCTCTTTATATCTCTAATGTTATAGATATGCCAAACAATGCTTCTGTTGCGTGTTTAGGAACCATTCCTAACCCAACTTATAGTGTTCTTGAAATTGGTACTTCTGGAGATATCTTAGTAGAAATTGTTCAAAATACAGCATTCGATGTTAATGAAAATCCAATAGGAAACACACTAGATGTAGATTACGTTTTATGGGGACCTTTTAGCCCAGACGAAGATTATTGTAATTTAAACTTAGAAGTAGATTGTCCTACTTGTCCTAATAACACAACAGATCCAGATTTTTATCCTTTTGGGAATATTGCAGATTGTAGTTATTCTGCTGCTGCCATAGAAAACTTTACATTAGAAGGTGCTGTAGAAGGAGATTTCTATTTAATTCTAGTAACAAACTTTGCTAACGACCCTGGAATTATTCAAATTACACAAACAAACATGACTAATACTGATGCAGGAACATTAAGTTCTGCAATAGAAGTAGAAATTGTTAGTAATGATGCATTCTTTGATGATGCAGATAACGATCCTTCAACACCAAGTGTAGCAAATGTATGTGGATTAGATTCGATTATTATTGAAGCAGATTCTTCTTTTGCAGATTTATATGAATGGTCTGTAAATGGTATTTTCGATCCAACATTAACAGGACCTTCAGTTACAGTTACAGAATCTAACACCTATAGTGTAACAGTTTACGATACACAATGTGATGGTTTCGATACGCAAACTGTAATAGTAAATTTATATCAAGATCCTTTAGTTAATGTTGTTCCAGATGATGAAATTAGTATTATTACCTGCGATGATGAATCAGGAGACGGTATAGAAGACTTCGATTTTAGTGGATTAAGTAGTATTATATTAGATTTCCCAGGACAAAATCCAGCAGATTTTGTTGTAACATATCATGAAACTTTAGCAGATGCTCAGGCGGGAACGAACCCTATAGCATCACCTTACTCGGCTACAGACGGCACTATAATATATGTTAGAGTTGAAGATATTGACGCTGTTGGTTCTGGATCCGGATGTGCTAGTACAAACACATCATTTACATTAACGGTATTAGGAGCACTACCTAATGCAACTAGTGTAGATATGGAATTATGTGATGACGACTCTAGAGATGGAACAGAATCTTTCGACTTAGAATCTAACTCACCTAACATTTTAAATGGTCAAGACCCTGCTACATTTGTAGTATCGTATTACGTAAACCAACTTGATGCTGAAGCTGGAGTAAATGCTTTAACATCTCCGTATGATAATATAAGTAACCCGCAAACTATTTATGCTAGAGTTGAAAACACTTCTGCATCAGATTGTTTTAAAGTGACTCCTTTTGAGTTAATCGTTAATGATATTCCTGTATCATCGTTTACTCCAGATTTTGATTATGAAGTATGCCCTAATGCAACAGTACCAATTACAATTACAGCTACTGCCGAAAACTATACAGAAGCAGAAGTTACTATTGCATGGTATAATGAAGGCGTCTTAATACCTGGGGAAACAAGTTTAGACTTAGACACTGTATTAACAGAAGGCACATATACTATTGAAACAACGTTTAACGCTACAGGTTGTACAGCTACTGCAGATATTTTTGTAGTAGAACTTCCTACTTGTGTAATTCCTCAAGGTATTTCGCCAAATGGAGATGGTCTTAATGATATTTTCGATTTAAGTAGCTACGATGTTCAAAGTTTAACAATTTATAATAGAAATGGTACTGAAGTATATTCTAAAACAGATTACTTAAATGAATGGCACGGACAGTCTAAAAATGGAGATGAACTTCCTGTTGGAACTTATTATTACGTTATGAAATATCAAAACGTTAAAGTAAAATCTGCATGGGTATATATTAATAGAGCAAACTAAATAGTATCATTTTTTTGAAAATAACACCAATGAAAAAACTAATATATACCATTTTCATATTCTTGTTAGGCTACCAATTATATGCACAACAAGACCCACAGTATACACAGTATATGTATAATATGAATGTAATAAACCCAGCATACGCTGGGTCTACAGGAACCGTATCTATTGGCGCTCTTTACAGAAGCCAATGGGTAGGTTTAGAAGGCGCACCTAATACAGGTACATTGTCTATACATTCTCCAGTAGGTAACCGTGTAGGTCTTGGGTTCTCGTTAATAAATGACGAAATTGGACCAGTAAATGAAACCAATGCTTACGTAGATTTCTCTTATACATTACCGTTAGGAGGCACTAAATTAGCCTTTGGTTTAAAAGCAGGAGCCACGTTCCACAATATCGGTTTAGTAAACTTAGATCTTATAGACTCTGGAGATTTATTCTTCTCGGAGAATGTAGATGAGTTAACACCAAATGTAGGAGCTGGGGTTTATTTCTATAAACCAAACAAATACTATATTTCTGCTTCTATGCCAAATATTTTAAATGGTACACACTTAGACTTAAATGGTACAAAAATAGGATCTGAGACAGAGCATTTCTTTGCAGCAGCAGGATATGTATTCGATTTATCAGAAAACTTTAAGTTAAAGCCTCATGCTTTAGCTAAACTAGCTTTTGATGCTCCAGTAAGTTACGATGTAAACTTAAACCTTTTTATGTACAATGTAGTAGAAATAGGAGCTGGTTACCGTTTAGAGGATTCTTTTAGTGGTATGATAAACTTTATGGTATCTCCAAACTTAAGAATTGGTTATGCTTACGATAGTATACAATCGGACTTAGATGTTGTTACAAACTCATCTCACGAGATATTTATAAACTTCGATATCTTCTTACCTAAGAAAGTATCACGTTCACCACGTTATTTCTAATTGTTGAAATAATATGAAAAATATACTATCTCTAATATTAATCTGCTTATGTAGCTATAATTTAGTGGCCCAAAATAAAGCGACTAAAACAGCAGATAAGCATTTTGATAAGTTAGAATTTGTAGCAGCCATTACAGCCTATAATAAGCTTGTTAAAAATGGCAAAGCAGATGTCTATGTATACACTCGATTAGCAGAAGCTAATTACAATATTTTTAATACTGTAGAAGCCGAACGTTGGTATGCAAAGGCTGTAGAAAACTCTAAGGATTCTGAAACTAGATATCGTTATGCTCAAATGCTTAAGGCAAATGGTAAATATGAACCATCAAATAAGCAAATGGAACTATTTGCTGCTTCTAATCCTAAAGATTCTCGAGCTGAAGCGTTTGTAAAAAACCCTAATTATTTAAATAAAATCCTAGCAAGACCAAATAAAGTTGATATTAAAAACTTGGCAATAAACTCTAAAACATCAGATTTTGGAGCCATGGTTTTAGATAATACGCTTTATATAACCTCAGCAAGAAATAGCTCAAGAAGTAATTATGGATGGAATAAGCAACCTTTTTTAGATATCTATACGTATAAGATTAAAGAAAATGGTAGTTATTCAGAAGAAACATTACTTGGTAACACTATAAACACTAAATACCATGAAGGTTTAGTTTCTTTTACTCCAGATGGAAAAACCATGTACTTTTCTAGAGAAAGCTTTTTCGATAAAAGTGCTGAATCTAATACTAAATTTAGTGTTTTACATTTATTTAAAGCCACTAAAAAAGGAGACAAATGGGGCAAAGTAAAGTCGTTAGCAATAAATAAAAAAAGTTACTCTATTAAAAACCCTTCTGTAAGTAAAGATGGTAAAACGTTATATTTTGCATCAGATATGCCCGGTGGATTTGGAGGGTTCGATATTTACAAAACAACTATTAAAAGTAATGGTGTTTTAGGAAAACCTAAAAACCTAGGTTCTACAATTAATACGCAAGGTCAGGAAATGTTTCCGTTTATTAGTGAGGAAAACACACTATACTTTTCTTCTAACGGACATTTAGGACTTGGAGGACTAGATGTGTTTTTTATTACTGAAAACGATGGAGAACTATCACCGTTACGAAATATAGGTACACCAATAAATAGTAATGGAGATGATTTTGCTTTTAATATTGATGCTTCAGGAAATGGTTTTGTTTCTTCTAATAGAACTGGAGGAAAAGGTAGCGATGATATTTATGCCATAAAGAAAGTATTACCTCTATGCAATGTTGAAACTATAGTTTCTGTAGAAAACTCAGAAACAGGTATACCAATCGCTAATGCTACAGTTACTTTATTAGACAATAAAGGTAACAGCATCGCTTCAGAAACTAGTAACGCAAATGGTATTGTAGTATTTAACTTAGAATGTGATAGTACAATTAATCTTACAGCAATAGCTGAGACATACAAAAATGGTACTTTAAAAGTTTCTGGTACACAAGAAGAAACATTTAATATAGAATTAAAGTTAGACCCTTTAAAGAAAATTATTGTTGCTGATCGTGTTCTTTTAGAACCTATTTATTTCGATTATAATAAAGCGGATATTACTAGCCAAGGTGCCTCAGAATTGAATAAGTTAATTTTAATAATGAAGAACTATCCAAAAATGGTTATTAATGCTAAATCTCATACAGATAATCGTGGTAAGGCCACTTACAATAAAACACTATCTAGTAAAAGAGCAAAATCTACTGTAGATTATATAATTTCTAAGGGTATAGAAGCTTCTAGAATTAGCGGAGAAGGCATGGGAGAAAGTGAACCATTATATAAATGTGGTAACAACTGTACAGAAGAACAACATCAGGCCAATCGCCGTTCGGAATTTATAATTGTTAGCGGAGGACCTAAATAAAATTATTATTATTATTAAAAGTAAGTATAAATAAAAAAAACAGCTTCAAAAAAATATATGAAGCTGGTTTTTTTATTTATATACACTAAGTAAATGTCGTATCTACATTTTCATTAACCAAGTACGTACATCTACTTCTTGTTTAATAATAGATCGTAATTCTTCTATTTTAACGCGTTTTTGTTCCATAGTATCTCTATGACGAATTGTTACGGTGTTATCCTCTAATCCTTCATGGTCTACAGTAATACAAAATGGTGTACCGTTTGCATCTTGACGACGATAACGTCTACCCACAGCATCTTTTTCATCATAAGCCACATTAAAGTCCCATTTTAAATCTTCAACAATTTTTTTGGCAACTTCTGGTAAACCATCTCTTTTAATTAATGGCAAAACAGCAGCTTTAAATGGTGCTAAAACAGCCGGCAAACGCAGTACTGTTCTTGTTGTATTATTGTCTAGTTCTTCTTCTTCTAGTGCATTAGAGAATATGGCTAAAAACATACGATCTAAACCTATTGAGGTTTCTAAAACATAGGGTGTATAACTCTTATTTTCTTCATGATCGAAGTATTGTAGTTTTTTACCAGAATGTTCTTCATGCGCTTTTAAATCGAAATCTGTACGCGAATGTATCCCTTCTAATTCTTTAAAACCAAAAGGAAACTTAAATTCTATATCTGTCGCTGCATCTGCATAATGTGCTAATTTTTCATGATCGTGGAAACGGTAATTACCCTCTCCTAATCCTAAAGACAAATGCCATTTCATTCTAGCTTCTTTCCAATGCTTAAACCATTCACTTTGTGTTCCTGGTTTAATAAAAAATTGCATTTCCATCTGTTCAAACTCACGCATTCTAAATATAAACTGTCTTGCTACAATTTCGTTTCTAAATGCTTTTCCTGTTTGCGCAATACCAAAAGGCAATTTCATACGCCCAGTTTTTTGAACATTCAAGAAGTTTACAAAAATACCTTGAGCCGTTTCTGGTCTCAGGTATAAATCCATAGCACTTTCGGCAGAAGCCCCTAACTTAGTTCCAAACATTAAGTTAAACTGCTTAACGTCTGTCCAATTTTTACTTCCTGTTAATGGATCTGCTATTTCTAATTCTTCAATTAATGCTTTTACATCTGCTAAATCTTCATTTTCTAATGAGCGACCTAAACGAGATAGAATGGTATCAATTTTTTCTTGATATCCTAAAACACGAGGGTTCGTTGAAAGAAATTCAGCTTTATTAAAGGCATCTCCAAAACGTTTAGTTGCCTTTTTAACTTCCTTTTCAATCTTTGTTTCAATCTTTAAACAATAATCTTCAACTAACACGTCTGCTCTGTAACGCTTTTTAGAATCTTTATTATCTATTAACGGATCATTAAAAGCATCAACATGTCCCGAGGCTTTCCAAGTGGTAGGATGCATAAATATAGCAGAATCTAATCCTACAATATTATCATTCATTTGTACCATGGCTCTCCACCAATAGTCTCTTATGTTTTTCTTTAATTCGACACCGTTTTGCGCGTAATCATATACTGCACTTAAACCGTCGTATATTTCACTACTCTGAAACACATATCCGTATTCCTTAGCATGTGATATTACTTTTTTAAATTTATCGTCTTGATTTGCCATGGCGCAAAAATATAAAAACCGCTCCAAATTAATGGAGCGGTTTTACAAAAATTGTGAGGGTATTTTACTTTAATTCAATGGATGTGCTACCTAAACTTACTGCTTTATGATAAACACTAACAAAATAGGTACCTTTAACTAAAGTTTCATTTGCATCTGTTTTTATAAACGAGCATACTTTTTTAGATTCATTATCGTAATTAACTTCTATCTTTTTGGAATATATTAATGACGATTTTCCAAAATTGACAGCGCCTTTGTCGGCTATAATATTATTTCTTGGATTTAAAACTTGAATGTACAAATCTTTATTCCCGCTATTTATAAGTGCGTTATCCTCTAATGTAAAACAAACATGTATTTGTTTAGCATTACTTGCATAACGTGTTTTAATCGGTTTTCCAGAGGCATTAATACGCTTAATTGCTTCTACAGTAAAATCTGCTACATCTATAGCTAGAGTGACATTTGGTGATGTTTGCTGACTAAGTTCTTTATTTGAGGTGTTGAGTGCTTTTAATGTATTACTCTTTACATTCGACACTTTACTTATGGTTTTGTCTTCTAACTTTAAGTTATTAACAACCGCAGGCATTTCTTTATTTTCTTCTTTAAAGACTTCTACTATTTGCTTCTCTGTACTAGATATTAAAGATGCATTAGGTTTTAACATTTTAACAGAATCTAGGATACTGTTAATTTTTTGCTTCGTTTTTTCAAGTTCTACATTAGTCTTTTTGTTTTCTACTACGACTAATTCATAACTTGAAATCATTTCAGATAATTCATTTTCTACAAGTTTATGTTCTTGCTCTATAAATTCCTGATTTACTTTTAGTTTATTGTAGTTTACATAACTAAATATGCTTAACCCTACAATTGTTATTACCAATGAACCTATAATTAATCTGTAGTTAAAAAATTGAGGGTTAACTATCATTCTAATTATATTATGTTATAACTAAACTAGTAAAATAAGATTGTACCAATATTGTTTAATCGACAAAATGATAAAATAATTGTTAAAAGTCCTATTAACACACAAATTATAATATAAAATATAACTTTCATTTCCTTTTTGTAAATTTATAAGCAAACCCTTAACTAACTATGCTGTCATCAATAATCAACCTTTTCTTTCCAAAAGCCTGTGGCTGTTGCCTTAATCATTTAAGCGATAATGAACATTACATTTGTTCCGATTGCAGGCATCATTTACCAGTTACTAATTTTCATAAAACAAATGATGATACGGTTAAAAAGGTATTCTATGGCAGAGCTAAAATAGAACATGCTACTGCTTTATTTCGATTTGAAAAAAAAGGTAGAGTACAGCAACTTATCCATCAGTTAAAATATAAAGGACAAGAAGATATTGGCGTGTTATTAGGAGAATGGTTAGGTGAAGACCTTAAAGCTTCTGGAGACTATAAAACTATAGACGTTGTTATACCTGTACCGTTACATAAAAACAAAAAAAGGACAAGAGGTTATAATCAAGTTTCAAAGTTTGGAATAAAAATTACTGAAGCTTTAAATGCAGAATACATAGATAATGTTTTAATTAAGGTAACAAACACAACCTCTCAGGTTAATAAAAAACGCTTTGCAAGATGGAGTAATAGTAATGAGCTCTTCTCTACTACTAATTTAGAGCGTATAGCCAACAAACATATTCTTTTAGTAGATGATATTATTACAACTGGCGCTACATTAGAAGCCTGTATTTTAGAACTTAATAAAGCAGACAATGTAAAAATCAGCATCGCAACTATGGCTATAGCCTAACTAACGTTAAATTCTTTATAAAGCTTACTACTAAAGCTAGATAGTGTTTCGTAAGTACACAAATAAATTGTTAATTTGCCATGTAGTCATTTTTATATGATAAAGAGAAAATAAGTATGCAGAATAAGATTATAAACCTTCTTTTTATAGTTACTATAGCTTTAGTATTGGTTAACTGTGCCAATAGAGGCTCGCCAACTGGTGGCCCAAAAGATATAACACCTCCACAGATAATAAAATCAACTCCGGAAAACTATTCTACAAACTTTAAGGGCGATGAGATTATAATCTATTTCGATGAGTATGTTAAACTAAAAGAATTATCTAAGCAGCTAATTATTTCGCCACCAATGGATAGGCTTCCTGAAATAACACCTTTAGGAGGTTCTAATAAATATATAAGAATTAAAATTTACGACACCTTACAACCAAATACTACGTATGCTTTTAACTTTGGAAATAGTATAGTAGATAATAATGAAGAAAATCCTTTTAAATATTATAGATACGTTTTTTCTACTGGAAGCTATATTGACTCTTTAACCGTAAAAGGCAGTGTTAAAGATGCTTTAGAATATGCAACCGACCAATTTATTTCTGTAGTATTATATGAAGCCGATTCTAGTTATACAGACTCTATTATTTACAAAGAAACACCAAAGTACATTACAAATACTTTAGATAGTACTACAAATTTTACTATTGAAAACATAAAGGCTGGCAAATATTACCTTAGAGCATTAAAGGATGTAAATTCCGACAACAAATTTCAACAACGTTCAGACAAAATTGGGTTTTACGAAACGCCTATAGAAGTTAAACAAGATTCTACTGTAGATGCTTATGACTTAACATTATTTAAAGAAGCTATAGATTATAAAGCCTCAAAACCTTATTTAGTTGCAGGGGAAAAAATAGCTTTTGGTTTTCAAGGTGATTACGAAACCATGAAAATAAAAGTAATTTCTAATGTTCCCGATAATTATAAATCACGCTATTTTAAAGATGAAAAAACAGATACTTTAAATTATTTCTACTCTCCAAAACTAGAAGTAGATTCGTTACTATTTAAAGTTACAAACAAAGCAGTTATAGATACTTTTAAAGTAAGAATAAAAGACAATTTAAAAGACTCTTTAGTAATAAAGCAATATCCAACAGGAAGCATACGATTTGATGAGCAATTTAGTATTCGAGGGAATATTCCGTTTACAAAACTAGATGAAAGTAAAATAAGCATTATAGATAGAGACTCTACAACAATAAAGTATACGACTTCTTACGATAGCTTGAATAATAAATATAATTTCGATTTTGACAAAGTTGAAGATAACAGATACAAAATACAAATGCTACCTGAGGCAGTAACCGATTTTTTTGAAAATAAAAATGACACCTTAAATTTTAGCATTAGTACCCAATCTAAAAATAATTTTGGTAATGCGCGTATTGAATTAAGTAATGCTGTATATCCCGTAATTGTTCAATTAACAGACGATAAAGGCGAAGTAAAATTTTCGAGCTACCTAACAGAACGTAAACCTGTTGATTTTTCAGATATTCAACCTAGCAAATATTACCTACGCGTTATATACGATACCAATAAAAATGGTATATACGATTCTGGAAACTATTTAAAAGGCAGACAACCCGAGCGTGTAAGTTACGCCAAAGAACCCTATGAGGCAAAGGCTGGTTTCGATGAAATAATACCTTTTAAACTTCTAGACTAAATTTATCTTTATCGTTTAAAAAACCAAGATGCCTTCTATGCTTTTCTATATGAGATTTAGATAAGGTTACAATTTCTATTTGTTCTTTATTTGGTTCTATAGTTGTTATTTGTTCGCCTAAAACATCATAAACTGCAGAATGTCCTGGATATTCGTAATTTTTAGCATCTAGTCCTACTCTATTAACACCAATAGAATAACTCATGTTTTCTATAGCTCTAGCTTTTAAGAGAGCATCCCAAGCAGAAATTCTTGGTTTTGGCCAGTTCGCTACATAAAGAACAACATCGTAATCTTCGGTATTTCTAGCCCAGACTGGGAAACGTAAATCGTAACAAATTAGAGGGCAAATAGCCCAACCTTTATAGTTAACAATTACCTTCTCTGTACCAGATGTAAATACTTTATCTTCTCCTGCTAAACTAAATCCATGACGCTTATTATAAAACGCTATATCTCCATTAGGTTTTACAAAAACTAGACGATTATAAAATTTATCATTCACTTTTACAATAAGGCTTCCAATAATTGCAGCCTGTGTTTTAGCAGTTAATTCCTTTAATAGATTAATGGTTTCTCCATCCATAGTTTCTGCAACAGCTTCTGCATTCATTGTAAAACCAGAAGTAAACATTTCTGGTAAAATAATAACATCTACAGTTTCAGAAATACTATTTATTTTATCAATAAAATGAAGTCTGTTTTGTATTGGATTCTCCCATACTAAGTTAGATTGAATAACTGCTACTTTTAAGTCCTCTTGCATAGCTAAAAACAATTAATTTTAAATTATGGATTTAATTTTTCATAAATGTACTACAAATGATTTCGAAAAACTAGTTAATAGATTAAAACACAAATACTATAAAAGGTTATTAAAAGTATCGTTTTAATAGAAATTAGAAGTATACTCTAGTACAAATAAACCGACTGAAAATGCCTTTAAATTGTATTTAAAATAGACGCTGCTTGCTTTAAAGTCTCATCTGTTTTAGCAAAACAAAAGCGGAGTACTTTATTATCTAAATTATTATCGTTAAAAACCGATAATGGTATAGAAGCGATTTTATGTTCAATTGTTAAGCGCTCTGCAAAAGCAACATCATACTCATCTGTTATATTAGAATAATCCAATACCTGAAAATAAGTACCCTGAGAAGGCAGAGCATTAAATCTAGACGACTCGATTAAGCTTAAAAATAAATCTCGCTTTTCTTGGTAAAAAACAGACAGCTCTAGATAGTGATTAGGTGTTTGCAAATAATCTGCTAGCCCTTTTTGCATAGGATGATTAACAGAAAAAACATTAAACTGATGCACTTTTTTAAACTCATCCATTAACGCTTTTGGTGCACAACAATATCCAACTTTCCACCCTGTATTATGAAACGTTTTCCCAAAAGACGCTGTTATGAAACTTCGTTCTTTTAAACCTTTAAATAAACAAGCACTTTGGTGTTGTTTGTTATCAAAAATAATATGTTCGTACACTTCATCACTCAATACAATAATATCTGTCCCTTCTGTTATTTGTTGTAATTGAAGCATATCGTTCTCAGAAAAAACAGTGCCACTAGGATTATGTGGTGTGTTTACAATTACCAACTTCGTTTTAGCGTTTACTTTCTGTTTTACCAATTCCCAATCTACAGCATAACTAGGTGCTTCTAATTGTATAGCAATTGTTTTGCCTCCATTTATAGTAATCGCTGGCTCATAACAATCGTAAGCCGGTTTAAAAATAATAACTTCATCCTCTGCTCTAACAAATGCAGAAATAATAGTATATATTGCTTGCGTTGCCCCAGCCGTAACTGTAATTTCACTTTCTGGGTGGTAACTTGTATTATATAAGTCACTAAACTTTGCTGCAATAGCGTCACGTAATTCTATACTTCCAGACATAGGCGCATATTGATTATACCCCGATTGCATAGCTTTATTTACAAAATCTACAAGTGTTTTATCACTCTTAAAATTAGGAAATCCCTGAGATAAATTAATAGCATTGTGTGTGTTAGCTAATGCACTCATTTTAGTAAAAATAGTAGTCTCTACAGTTGGTAATTTAGAAATATGCTGCATGTTTTATTTAAAATAATAACGTATTAAAAAGTGGTTTTTTATTGTAATGAAAAGTACTATTTTTTGACTAACTAGCGACAATTTAAATGACTTTAAAACAATAAAATAGCGAAAAACCTATAATTTAAAATCTTGTTTTTTATATTTGAGGGTAATTTTAGAGTGAAATCTAAACATACATCCCAAACAAAGACCTATTTATTATGAAACTATTAAAGACACTACTAGTGCTTTTTATCACCATGCAAGTCTCTGCACAACAAGGTGGTATGTGGATTCCTTCGTTATTAGAAGGTATGAATGAAGATGAAATGACATCTCTTGGGAGTAAATTAACTGCTCAAGACATTTACGATGTAAATAATTCTAGTTTAAAAGATGCTATCGGGCATTTTAATGGTGGTTGTACTACCGAAATTATCTCAGATAAAGGTCTTATTTTAACAAACCACCATTGTGGTTTTGGACAAATTCAGTCACACTCTTCTTTAGAAAACGATTATTTAAAAGATGGTTTTTGGGCCATGAATTTAGATGAAGAATTACCAAACGAAGGTCTGTTTGTAGAATTTATTGTAAGTATTGAAGATGTTACAGAACGTGTATTTTCTGGAGTTACAGATGGTATGTCTGAAAGAGAAAAACAATCTATTATAGATAGAAATAGTAATAGCGTACAGCAGCAAACTAAAACCGAAGCTTGGCAAAACACTAAAATAAAAGCATTTTATAAAGGAAATCAGTACTTTTTATTTGTTACAGAACGTTTTGAAGACATTCGTTTAGTAGGAGCTCCACCATCTAGTATTGGAAAGTTTGGTAGTGATACAGACAACTGGGTATTCCCTAGACATACAGGAGATTTTTCTATGTTCCGTATCTATGCAGACGAAAACAATCACCCTGCTAAATACTCAAAATCTAACAAACCATACAAGCCTAAACATTACCTACCTGTATCTTTAGATGGTATTGAAGAAGGGGACTTTACTTTAGTTTTCGGATTTCCGGGAAGAACAAACGAATACTTACCTGCTGTAGCAATAGAACACATAACGAAGGAATTTAACCCGAGTAATATTGCCATTCGTGAAGCTGCATTAAAAGTTATTGATGCTAACATGAAAACTAGTGATGCTGTAAGAATTAAATATGCATCTAAACAAGCAAGAATCGCCAATGCTTGGAAAAAATGGATTGGAGAAAACCAAGGGATTGAAAAAAGCAATGCTGTTGCTAACAGAAAGGCATTTGAAGCAAAATATACACAGGCTCTAAAAACGAAAGGCTTAGAAGCTAAATACGGTAATATACTTCCTGAGTTTGATAAATTATACAAAGACTTCGCGGACATAAATATTAAAAGAAGAAATTTTATCGAAGTCTTTTTAGTTACTAATGAGTTAATGCAAATGACCTTTAGAGCATTCCAAATGGAAATGGCTACAAATGCAAATACTCAGAATTTCGAACAAGCAAAAGCAACACTTATAAATCGTTTAAAAGGTATTCACAAAAATTATGATGTAGGTGTAGACAAAGATGTCTATAAAGCTGTAATGCCATTATATACTAATGCGGTTGATGCTTCAATATACGAGAATACAGCATTTACTAATTTAGAATCTGCTTTAAAATTATTAGAAGGCAGTCCTAAAGAGGTTATAAAACGATTAAACAAAGATGCTGCTTACAAATATGCAAAACCATTAATGCAAGCTTTTGCTGATAAAATAGATGCACAATTTCAGCAGAAAAATGCGCCAATTACTGCGCTGCAAAAACAATACATGAAAGCTTTAATGGAAGCTTTACCAGACGCACGCTATTTCCCAGATGCAAATAGTACGCTGCGTGTAACATACGGACAGGTTAAAGGGTATTCACCAAGAGATGCTGTGTATTACCAACCAGTAAGTTATTTAGACGGTATTATGGAAAAGTACATTGCTGGAGATTACGAATTTGATGTTCCTGCCAAGCTACGTGATTTATATATTGCTAAAGACTTTGGACAATATGCAGATGCTAACGGAAAAGTTCCTGTATGTTTTATAGGAACAAACCATACCACAGGAGGAAACTCTGGAAGCCCAGCTATTGATGCTGAAGGAAATTTAATAGGTTTAAATTTTGATCGTGTATGGGAAGGCACTATGAGCGATATGAATTACGACCCAGAAATCTGCCGAAACATTATGGTAGATTTACGTTATGTATTATTCATTATAGATAAATACGCTGGTGCAACACATTTAATTGATGAAATGAAGTTGGTACATCCTAAGAAAAAATAGAACAAACACAATACAGAATTTGTAACGGTTTTAGAGCTTATTTTTAATAACTCTAAAACCGTTTTTATCTTCTGCTGATTCATACTCTCCAAATTCATCAAGATTAACATAACCTTCGAACTCGTTAGAGTAATTACCTAAATGCTTTAGCCTTAGTTTAGTTTTAAAGTTTCCTGAGTATTTGTATACAGAAGATACGCAGATATTATTTGGCTTTAAAGCATGAGTATAAATACCAGTCCCGCAGAAATATCCCCATTGCTTTTCTATTGGTTTCCACTCTCCTTTTCTATTTTTAGCTTCTAAATGCATATATAAAATAGTCCCTAAACCTACAATATAGTTTTTACACGATGAGTTATAAATAAAAACAGGATGGGACTTACTTGCAGAATCGCCTTCTGAAAGTTTATATATAATTTGAGTTGTGTCCACTACAATTTTTAAACCTTCCTTTTCATAATTATCAATATCAACAATATACGCATGTGATCTTGCATAAGAATTATCCCATCTAATTTCAGGAATTAAAGCACCTATATATCCTATATTATATCTAGTACTTTTTAGTCTATGGTTTTCGTTTCCTAAATTAGCTGTACTATATCCCTTTTTTATTTTTGGTAAAGATTTATAAAATATCCTTTCCTGAGATTCTTGTACAGAAGTCACAAATACAGTTAAAAAAACAATTAAAATAATAGACCCGATATTTAAAAAGCTGAAATTTTTCATGACAAAGAATTATCAAAAAGTATTCCAGTAATTTTTAAACAATCCGTAAACGCTTTAATAGCTCCTGTTTGTATGTTCTACCTATAGGTAACCTATTAGTCTGTATATACAATTCGTTACCTACTATTTTATCTACACACTTACTATTAATAATATATGATTTATGTATTTGTATAAATGCTTCTTCTGGTAGTTTCTCTTTCCAGTTTTTAAGCGAATCTATATAAGACAATTTTTGTGTTTTAGTAACAACAGTAATATAATTTCTATCCGATTCTAAGTACAAAATATCTTGCAATACAATTTTATGTAGCGTTTTATCTACATTCAGAAAAATCGTTTCTTTTTTCGCTGTAGGAGTATTCTCAGGTTTTACAATGCGCTCCTTGGCTTTGTTTATGCCTTTTAAAAACCGATCGAAAGAAAACGGTTTCACTAAGTAATCTACAATAGTATCCAATTCAAAACTAGACACAGCATAATCAGGATAAGCCGTTGTCATTATTATAGCTGGTGGATTTTTAATCGTTTTTATAAAATCTATTCCAGTTATATCGGGTAGGTTAATATCTAAAAACACCACATCTACAGTATCTGTATTTAAAAAAGTATTGGCTTCTATTGCTGCTTTAAAAACACCTTTAAGTTCCATACTAGGTAACTTACTCAAATAGTTTTTCAATATATTCTGAGCAGGAATTTCATCTTCTATTATTATACAAGTCATACTTATTTTAAATTCAGTTTTAAGGTAACTACAAATTGTTCAGCTTTAACAATAGTAAACTCAAACTTATTATTATACATTAATTGCAATCTCTTTTCTAAGTTTTGCAATCCAATATTAAAATCTTCGGTTGTAACACTATCTTTTTTATAATCGTTAGAGCAGGTACAAACTAAAACAGCATCTTGTTCTTTAATAGAAATAGAAATATCACTATTTAAAGTACTATGTTTAAAGGCATTTTCTATAATGGTGATGAGTAATAATGGTGCAATCGCATTATGTTTAGATTCTATTTCGGTAGCATAAAAAATCTGTTTTACACCTTCAGTTCGCAGTTTCTGAAACTTTATATAATTATCTAGAAACTGAAGTTCTTTTTCTAACGAGATAGTTTCGGCATTGCTTTCGTACAGTACATGTTTTAAATTATCAGATAACATTAAAATAAGTTCTGGCACCTCGTTGGGTTTCTCTATAGCATACGAATAAATGGTATTTAAATTATTAAATAACACATGCGGGTTTATCTGAGATTTTAAAAACTTGAGTTCCATTTCGGTGTGTTCCTTCTTAATCCGTTCTACTTCTTCTTGCTTATCTATAAAGCGATACAACACCCAAACAAAAGAGAAGAAAATTAAAGGCACTAATGTTTGCCATAAGTAATCACTTAAACATTTCATTATAGAACAACCACATTGCGCAAAAACATTACAATATAATTGTGTTGCAAAAAAAGAAATAGCTGCAAATACAAAAATGTAGAGCGCATAGAGGCGCTTTCTTACAAAAAAGGGTAACAGTATTAAGTTATTTATATAAACTATTACAACTAGAATGGAAGCGTATTGCAAAAACGGATTCTCTCTCCAATAATATTTTGAAAATAAAAATAATGAAACGATAACAAAAAGTGCCCAAAACAAAAGGTGCACTAGAATTTGCGAAGTATGTTTTTTTAAAAATGTCATAATTTATATATCCCAAAATAACAAGAACTGTTTAAACCTTCAAAGATTTATGGATAAAACCACTAGTTAAGTATGCAAACGACACTTAAAACCTGTGTTCGACCTAATAAAAAAAACCTACAGAAATTTATTAATTTCAAGCTAAAAACCACTAAATATAGCATACTTTGTCCTTAAATTAATATAAACTAGCCAGCTAGTCTATGCTGATTATAAGTTGAATCTAGCATATTTATTAGATTTTATCTACGATTCTTATATCGAACTCAGGTTTAAAATAAAAACGCTATCAAATATTATATTAATAATAACGAAATATTAAAAAAACCTATATTTGCACAGAATTTAGAATTCATTTTATGAGCAAATTAGTAGTAGTCGGTACAGTAGCCTTTGATGCTATTGAAACCCCTTTTGGAAAAACAGATAAAATACTTGGTGGTGCAGCCACTTATATTGGTTTATCTGCATCAAACTTTAATGTAGATGCAGCTTTAGTATCTGTTGTAGGTGGAGATTTTCCACAAGAACATTTAGACCTTTTAACAGGTAAAAATTTAGATATTTCTGGAGTAGAAATTGTAGAAGATGGTAAAACATTTTTTTGGAGCGGTAAATATCATAACGATATGAACTCTCGTGATACTTTAGTTACAGAACTTAATGTGTTAGAACATTTTAATCCTGTAGTTCCAGAATCTTATAAAGACGCAGAAATAGTAATGCTTGGTAATTTACATCCTTTAGTACAACAAGGTGTTTTAGACCAAATGAATGCAAAGCCAAAATTAGCTATTTTGGATACTATGAATTTCTGGATGGATATTGCTTTAGACGATTTATTAAACGTTATAAAGAATGTAGACGTTATTACCATTAACGATGAAGAAGCTAGACAATTAACTGGGGAATACTCTTTAGTAGTTGCCGCTCGTAAAATCCATACTATGGGACCTAAATATGTTGTGATTAAAAAAGGAGAGCACGGTGCTTTACTATTTCACGATGACAATGTATTCTATGCACCAGCTTTACCATTAGAAGAAGTATTTGATCCAACAGGAGCAGGAGATACTTTTGCAGGTGGTTTTGCAGGATACATTGCAAAAACTGGAGATACCTCTTTCGAAAACATGAAAAACGCCGTTATCTACGGATCAACACTAGCGTCATTTTGTGTAGAAAAATTTGGAACCGAGCGTATGGAGAGCTTAACAAGAGAAGAAGTAAACAAACGCTTGCAACAATTTAAGGATTTAACACAATTCGATATTAAATTAACATAAACTAACGCGCTCAAAATTTGAGCGCGTTTTTTATTAAATATATATTTGCCTTTTTCTGTAAGATAACAAAAACACAATAGACAACTACTACTACAACAACTAAACAATGAGTGACATTTTAAAGCATGAGTGCGGTATTGCAATGGTTAGACTACTAAAACCATTAGAATTCTATAAAGAAAAATACGGCAGCGCTTTTTACGGCGTAAATAAGATGTATCTATTAATGGAAAAACAGCATAACCGTGGTCAAGACGGTGCTGGTTTTGCAAGTATAAAACTAGATACTAAACCTGGTGAACGTTATATAAGTAGAGTACGCTCTATACAACAACAACCAATACAAGATATTTTTGCTCAAATTAATGAGCGTATTAATAAAGAGCTTACAGAACATCCTGAGTATAATGATGATGTTGCTTTACAAAAAAAGAACATCCCTTATGTAGGGGAAGTTTTTTTAGGACACGTCCGTTATGGAACTTTTGGTAAAAATAGTGTAGAAAGTGTACACCCGTTTTTAAGACAAAACAACTGGATGCACAGAAACCTTATTATGGCAGGTAACTTTAACATGACTAATGTTAAAGAGCTTTTTAAAAACTTAATAGATTTAGGACAACACCCTAAAGAATACACCGATACCATTACCATAATGGAAAAAATCGGCCATTTTTTAGATGATTCTGTTAGCAAAATCTATAAAAAACTTAAAAAAGAAGGCTACAATAAAAATGAATGTTCTCCATTAATTGCTGAACGTTTAAATATTGCTAAAATATTAAAACGTGCTGCAAAAAACTGGGATGGTGGTTATGCTATGGCTGGTCTTTTAGGACATGGAGACTCTTTTGTACTTCGTGATCCAGCAGGCATTCGCCCAGCATACTATTATAAGGATGATGAAGTTGTGGTAATTGCATCGGAACGTCCAGTAATACAGACCGTTTTTAATGTAGAATTTAAAGATGTTAAGGAACTAGATCCCGGACATGCTATTATTACAAAAAAATCTGGAGAAGTTTCTATTAAAAAGATACTAGAACCTTTAGAGCGTAAAGCTTGTTCTTTCGAGCGTATTTATTTCTCTCGTGGTAGTGATGCTGAAATTTACCAAGAGCGTAAAAAACTAGGAAGATTATTAATGCCTGAGGTTTTAAAATCTATTGGTAACGATACTAAAAACACGGTTTTCTCATACATACCTAATACTGCTGAGACGTCTTTCTTCGGAATGATTGAAACTGTAGAAGAACACTTAAACGAAAAGAAAACTCAAGCTATTTTAGATGGCAATGGTAAGTTGAGTGCCGAAACAGTTATAGATATTTTATCTGAAAGACCAAGAATTGAAAAAATAGCCATTAAAGATGCTAAATTAAGAACCTTTATTACGGAAGATAGTAGTCGTGATGATTTAGTTGCACACGTTTACGATGTTACTTACGGCGTTATTAAACCTACCGATAATTTAGTAATTATAGACGATAGTATTGTTCGTGGAACAACACTTAAAAAGAGTATTATAAAAATGATGGATAGATTACACCCTAAAAAGATTGTAGTTGTATCCTCTGCTCCACAAATTCGTTATCCAGATTGCTATGGTATAGACATGGCAAATCTAGAAACACTTGTTGCTTTTAATGCTGCATTAGCGCTATTAAAAGACAACAATAAATACAATTTAGTAGAAGAAGTTTATAAAAAATGTAAAGCACAAACCGAGTTAGAAGATAAAGACGTAAAAAACTTTGTAAAAGAAATTTACGATCAGTTTACTCCTGAACAAATTTCTAAAAAGATAGCTGTTTTGTTAAGTGACGACACTGTAAATGCAGAAGTAGATATTATTTTCCAACCTGTAGAAAATTTACATAAAGCTTGTCCAGACAATTTAGGAGACTGGTATTTTACTGGAGATTACCCTACAGTTGGAGGTAACAGAGTAGTAAATAGAGCATTTATTAATTTCTATGAAGGTAATAAAGAACGTGCTTATTAGGCCTATTTAAAATTAAAATATAAAACTGAAGCTGGATAGTAAAATTATCCAGCTTTTTTTATTGTATTAATCTAATTATTAGAACACTAGTGAAATAGCATTTGTTTTAATCGCTTACAAACAATAAATACAACTACATTACGTTGTATATAGTATACCATAACATAAGTAGGTTAAGTCATGGTAGATTTGGGACAAAAAAGGTGAACTCTCGTTCACCTTTTTTATTTTTAATTTTTGCGTCTAATATAATCACTAAAAGGCGTTTAAGCTCACAGAAATACATTTAATCGAATTTTAAAACCTTTAATCTAAAAAAAGGTACATCTCAGCTATCTCTTAAGTATATTTGAACTTACCATAACATAAGTAGGTTAAGTTCATGGTAGATTTGGGGCAAAAAAGGTGAACTCTCGTTCACCTTTTTTATTTTATAAAAAACAAAAAAGCAGACTTTTTAAGTCTGCTTTTATTGTATATAGAGTAAGTAGTTATTAATAAAGCTTACTTGGCTTCAGCATAACGTCTTTCTACTTCATTCCAGTTAATAACATTAAAAAATGCATTAATATAATCTGGTCTTCTGTTTTGGTAATTTAAGTAATATGCATGCTCCCATACATCTAATCCTAAAATTGGTGTTCCTCCACAAGTTACACCTGGCATTAATGGGTTGTCTTGGTTTGGCGTAGAACAAACTTCTACTTTACCTCCTTTATGTACACATAACCAAGCCCATCCAGAACCAAATTGTGTAGCTGCAGCTTTACTAAAAGCATCTTTAAAAGCATCTACAGATCCGTAAGCAGCTTCAATAGCATCTTTTAACTCTCCAGACAAACGTCCTTTTCCTTCAGGGTTCATAACTTCCCAAAATAATGAGTGATTATAAAAACCACCTCCATTATTTCTTACGCCTTTATTATCCATATCTAGGTTAGTAAGGATATCTTCAATAGATTTCCCTTCTAAATCGGTCCCTTCAATAGCAGCATTTAATTTTGTTGTGTAACCGTTATGATGTTTAGAGTAATGTATTTCCATAGTACGAGCATCGATATTTGGTTCTAATGCATCATACGCGTATTTTAATTTTGGTAATTCAAAAGCCATAATTTAAAATTTTATGTTGTTAAATAAATTTAATCAAATTTACGCATAAAAGACCTTAATAAAAAATAATAAATAGTTATGAAATCATTGATTGTTTTTATCTTGTTCAAAATTTAAATTAGCATGTCCAAAGATCATTCTTTTAGTGTTTACGATGCTTCTGCTGGAAGTGGAAAAACCTTTACGCTTGTAAAAGAATATCTTAAAATACTGTTAGCTTCAAATCGTAAAGAACAGTTTAAACATATTTTAGCAATAACATTTACCAATAAAGCTGTTGGTGAAATGAAATCACGTATTCTAGAAATGCTAACGTTATTCTCGGAAGAGAATATCTCAAGAACCCCGAGTATGTTTACTGCTATTTGCGAAGAGTTACCCATAGAACCTAAAGCATTACATACTAGATCTAAAACAATTCTTAATAGCATACTACATAATTATGCAGCATTCGATATTTCTACTATAGATGGTTTTAACCATAGATTAATACGCACCTTTGCACACGATTTAAAATTGCCTTTAAATTTTGAAGTTGAATTAGATGTTAACGCCCTACTAAGTGAAGCTGTAGATAGCTTAATTGCAAAAGCGGGAAGCGATGAAACGTTAACCAAAGTTTTAATTGACTTTGCATTAGAAAAAGCAGATGATGATAAAAGCTGGGATGTATCTAGAGACTTTAATGCTATTGCTTCGCTTTTAATTAATGAAAACGATTTACACTATGTAAAAACGTTAGAAGATAAAACACTCGACGATTTTAAAGACTTAAAACAGCACTTAACAAAACAAATTGAAACAGCCGAACAAACGGTAATTAAAACAGCCGATAAAGTATTACAACTTATTTTAGATAACGGCTTAGAGTTTTCAGATTTTTCTAGAGGGACACTTCCTAATCATTTTAAAAAAGCAAAAGATCTTAATTTCTTTGGTTTGTATTCTAATCAATTAGAACAGAATATTAATGATGGTGTAAAGATTTACAATAAAACATTAGACGCTTCAAAAGCCAGTACCATAGATAGTATTCTACCACAAATAGGCAATTATTATAAAGACACAAAGTCAGCCGTTTTTCATCTTAAATTTTTAAAAGCTTTTTATAAAAATATTACACCTTTATCTGTCTTAAATGCTATTAATAAGGAGTTAAATACCATTAAGATAGATCAAAACAAAATGCTGATTTCAGAATTCAATAGCATTATTAGCGATGAAATAAAAGACCAACCTACTCCTTTTATATATGAACGTATGGGAGAGAAATTTCGTCACTACTTTATAGACGAGTTTCAGGATACCTCACAAATGCAATGGGAGAATTTAATTCCGTTAATAGACAATACACTTATAGGAGAAAATTTAAAAGGAGAAAAAGGAACTGCTATGTTAGTGGGAGACCCTAAACAAGCCATTTATAGATGGCGTGGCGGAAAGGCTGAACAATTTATAGACTTAAGTAATGGGGATAGTCCTTTTTATATTAGCCCCAATAATGTAAGATTAGAAAGTAACTATAGGAGTTTTGAAAACATAGTGACCTTTAATAATAACTTTTTCGAATATTTATCTACTGTAGCATTTAATAATACCGATTATGCTACACTTTATAAAAATGCTGGACAGAAACTATTTCTAGAAGACAAAGGCTATGTCGATTTAAATTTCATAGATTTTGAAAAAGATGATGATACAAACGAAGTCTATTCGCAGCAAGTATTAAATACCATACAATCCTGTTTAGAAAAAGGCTACGAGCTAAAAGATATTTGTATACTGGTAAGGAAGAAAAAAGAAGGTATTGCCATAGCAGAATTTTTAAGTAATGAAGGCTTAAAAATAACATCTTCGGAAACCATGCTAATTAATAACTCTCCAGAAGTTCGCTTTACAAACAGCATCCTAAGTTTGTTATTAAACCCAAAAGATAAAGACGCTAAAATTTATATTTTAGATTATTTGGCTGATACTTATACTATAAAAGACAAACACGATTATTTTAAAAATCATATTGATTTAGAATTATATGAGTTGTTTGAAAGTTTTAAGCAATTCGATATTAACATCAATCCCAAAACACTTATACAAGAACCTTTATACGATGTTGCAGAAACTGTTGTTAGAGTTTTTAAACTTGTAAAACAGTCTAATGCTTATATTCAATTTTATTTAGATATTGTTTTAGAGTATTCACAAAAACACATTTCAGATGCCTTAGGTTTTCTAGAGTATTTCAATAAAAAGAAAGACAGTTTAAGTATTGTATCACCACAAAATCAAAATGCTGTACAAATAATGACCATTCATAAATCTAAAGGTTTAGAATTTCCTGTAGTTATATTTCCATACGCTCAGTTAGATATTTATAACGAAATAGACCCTAAAGAATGGTATAAAATTAATAAAGAGACATACAACGGTTTTTCGTACACCTTACTTAACTACAGTAAAGATTTTGAGAACTATGATGATGAAGGACAACGCATCTACGAAAAACATCAAGCAGAGCTAGAACTCGATAATTTAAATTTATTATACGTTGCCTTAACAAGACCCGTTGAACAATTATATATCATTGGAAAAAAAGACATTAATAAAAAAGGAGACGTTAATGCAAAAACCTATTCAGGATTATTAATTAATTATTTAATACAAATAGGGGAATGGCAAGAAGGGCAATTGCATTATAATTTTGGAAATCCGCAGCGTGTTAAACAAGAAGCTAACAACAATAATAATACTATTGAGCAGACAGAATTTATTACAACTGCAAAGCAAGATCATAATATAAAGGTCATTTCAAACTCTGGATATCTTTGGGATACCGAACAGCAAAATGCCATAGAAAAAGGAAATCTTATTCACGATATTATGGCAGATATTAAAACAAAAAATGATATCGATTTTGTAATTAACGATTTCATTAGTTCTGGCATTATAAATACTACCCAAGCAGAAGCTCTTAAAATTACTATACTACAAATAGTAAATCATCCAGAACTTAAAAATTATTTTGAAGAAACACATACCATATATAACGAACGAGATATCATAACTAAAGCAGGTAAAATTTTAAGACCAGACCGCTTAGTAATAAATACTAAAAACCAAGCAGTAATAATAGATTATAAAACAGGATTACACAACCCAAAATATCAGCATCAATTACAAGATTACCAAGACGTTCTAGAAGATATAGGACTAATTGTTATAGATAAGGTTTTAATCTATATAAATGAAAACATTAAAATACTTAACTATTAAGGATAGTATTTTAAAGGTGAAAAGTTTTAATAACTAAAACAAAACATATTAAATTTGCATAAAAACAACACACTATGTACGGCAATATAAAAGAGCACTTACAAAACGAAATTCAAACCATAAAAGATAACGGACTTTTTAAAGAAGAACGTATTATTACCTCTCCACAAGGTGCAGAGATAACATTAACAACAGGACAAACTGTTTTAAACTTTTGCGCCAACAACTATTTAGGCCTATCCTCTCACCCAGAAGTTATTAAAGCAGCACAAGACGCAATGGATACGCATGGCTTCGGAATGTCTTCAGTACGTTTTATTTGTGGAACACAAGACATCCATAAAGAACTAGAGCAAAAAATAGCTGATTTCTATGGTACAGAAGATACTATATTATATGCTGCTGCTTTTGATGCTAACGGTGGTGTTTTTGAACCATTATTAGGAAAAGAAGATGCTATAATTTCAGACTCTTTAAACCATGCCTCTATAATAGATGGTGTGCGTTTATGTAAAGCAGCACGTTATCGTTATGCTAATAATAACATGGAAGAGTTAGAAGCTAGACTAATAGAGGCTAACGAAAACGGAGCACGTTTTAAAATTATAGTAACAGACGGTGTCTTTTCTATGGATGGTATAGTTGCCTCTCTAGATAAGATTTGTGATTTAGCAGATAAGTACGATGCATTGGTAATGATAGATGAATGTCATGCTACAGGTTTTATAGGTAAAACCGGTCGTGGTACATTAGAAGAAAAAGGTGTTTTAGGAAGAATAGATATTATTACTGGAACATTAGGTAAAGCTATGGGAGGAGCCATGGGAGGTTACACAACTGCAAAAAAAGAAGTTATAGAAATATTACGTCAACGTTCTAGACCTTATTTATTTTCTAATTCTTTAGCACCTGCAATAGTTGGAGCATCAATAAAAGTATTCGACATGCTAGCTAACGATACTACATTGAGAGACAAATTAGAATCTAATACAGATTACTTTAAAAAAGGTATGAAAGCAGCAGGTTTTGATATTGTAGACGGAGATTCTGCCATTGTACCAGTAATGCTATACGACGCTAAACTTTCTCAAACTATGGCAAACATGTTATTAGACGAGGGGATTTATGTTATAGGATTCTTCTATCCTGTTGTTCCAAAAGATAAAGCAAGAATACGTGTTCAGCTCTCAGCCGCTCACGAAAAAGAGCATCTTGACAAGGCAATAGCAGCATTTACTAAGGTCGGTAAAGTATTAAATATTATTTAAAACCATTCCATTATAAGCTACAAATAGTAGCTATAACCAATATTTTTATATATTTGTCTTTGTTAATAATGTTTAACAACTTATTTTTGCTCTAATTAACACTTAAAAATTAAATTTTTGAATATGAAAAATCTTAGCAGATTATTATTCGCACTAGTACTTATAGTAAGTTTTAGTAATGTGAATGCACAAAACCAAGATAACCCATGGGCTATTGAATTCGGAATGAATGCCGTAGACGTACACCCTGTTGGTGAGGATGCTCCTCAAGGAGAAATCTTCGATGAATTCTTTAACGCAAAAGACCACTGGAATATTCTTCCATCATTATCTACAATAAATGTAGCTAAATACATTGGACATAACTTTACTGTGTCTGTTGGAGGATCTATTAATAAAATTGAAAAATGGGGTCAAAGACCAGGACCTACAGGAGATATTAACGTAGCTGTTGCAGATTTAGATTACTATGCATTAGACGGACGTATTTCTTATAGCTTAGCTAGCCTAATCAAATCTAAAAAGTTCGATCCATCTATCGGTATTGGTGGTGGTTACACTTGGATTGAAGAAGGACCATTTAATGATAACGGAGCTGGAAACAGAAGTAACTTAGGAGCTGGAACTATAAATGGTTCTTTAGGTTTAACATATTGGTTTACTGATAATGTTGGTCTTTACGCTCGTTCTACTTACAAGCACGCTTTCTCTGATGACGGTGTTAAGCACTTCCAACATGCAGCAGGTTTCTCTATAAGATTTGGAGGAAAAGATACTGATGGTGATGGTGTATTCGATAAGAATGATGCTTGTGTTGACGTATTTGGTTTAGAAGCTTTCAACGGATGTCCTGATACAGATGGTGACGGAATCGAAGATAGTAAAGATAGCTGTCCTAACGTAGCAGGTTTACCTGAGTACAATGGATGTCCTGATACAGATGGTGATGGTGTTGTAGATGCTAGCGATAAATGTCCTACAGTAAAAGGTCTTAAGGCTTTAGCTGGATGTCCAGATGCTGATAACGATGGTGTTGCTGATGGAGATGACAAATGTGTTAACGAAGCTGGTCCAGCTGCAAACAACGGATGCCCTTGGCCAGATACTGATGGTGACGGTGTATTAGACAAAGACGATAAGTGTGTTAACGAAGCTGGTACTGTTGCTAACAACGGATGTCCTGAAGTTGTTGAACCAACTGCTGAAGTTATCAAAACTTTAAACTCTTACGCTGAAACTATTAAGTTTGCTACTGGAAAATCTTCTTTCAAAGATGAAACTTACCCAGTATTACAAGCTATTACAGGAATCTTAAAAGATTACCCTAAATCTAACTTTACAATAGAAGGTCACACTGATAGTGTAGGTAGCAAAACTACAAACCAGAGATTATCTGATTCTAGAGCTAACGCTGTAATGGGGTACTTAGTACAAAACGGTATAGACTCTAACAGATTAACTGCAATTGGATTTGGTGAAGACTATCCAAAAGCTAGCAACAAAACTAAAGCTGGAAGAAAAGAAAACAGACGTGTTGAAGTAAAACTTAAGAAATAAGCTTTACAACAAACACTTAAAATAAGTTACAAAAAACGCTTCGGTTAACCGAAGCGTTTTTTTATTTTTATACAATGAAGAGTTTTATTTTCGACGTTTTAAATCATTTAAATACTAAAGGTAAAAACATATCCCAATTAACCTTTGTAGTACCCAGCAAACGTGCAGGAGTGTTTTTAAAACAAGAACTATCCATAGTTGTTAATAAAACAATATTCTCACCTATTATTATTAGTATTGAGGAATTTGTAGAAGAACTAGCACAGCTTAAAACAGTCTCTAATACAGAACTATTATTTGAGTTTTATAATACCTATGTTACATTAACTCCTAAAGATGAAAGAGACACTTTTGAAACCTTCTCCAAATGGGCACAGATATTACTTCAAGACTTTAATGAAATAGATCGTTACTTAATCCCTCAAAATAATATTTTTGAATACCTAAGTGCTATTAAGGAATTAGAACATTGGTCTTTAGAAGATAACAAAACGGAGGTTGTTAGAAATTATTTAAAGTTTTGGGACAAACTAAAATTATACTATCAGCATTATAGTAAAGCTTTAATTGATAAAAGAATAGGCTACCAAGGCCTTATTTATAGAGAAGCAGTAGAAAACATTCAATCCTACATAGCAAGTAAGTTAAATATAGAACATATATTTTTAGGTTTTAATGCTCTAAATACAGCTGAAGAAACCATAATACAAGAATTACTTCAAAACGAAATGGCAGAAGTATTTTGGGATATAGATCAAGCATTTTTAAATAACCCTATACACGATGCTGCTTTGTTTACCAGACAGCATAAAGAAAACTGGAACCATTTTAGAAAACACCCTTTTAATTGGATTACTAACCATTACTCTAAAGATAAAAACATCTCTATTTATGGTATTCCTAAAAATATAGGGCAAGCAAAAACGGTAGGTACTTTACTAAAACAAATTTCAAAAGAAAACCCTTCTTTAAAAAGTACAGCCGTTGTATTAGGAGAAGAGAGTTTACTTATTCCTATTTTAAATTCTATTCCTAAAAACGTAGAAGCACTTAACGTAACCATGGGTTTTCCGTTAAACTCTATACCCTTAGCCTCTTTGTTTGAATTACTTTTTACTATTCAGAAAAAAGGTTTAGAAGGCTATTATTATAAAGACATTATAAGCATATTGTCTCATCAATTCATAAAGCCACTATTTAATACAGAAACCTTAGATATAGCTTCAGTTATTATTGAAAATATTCAAAAAAACAATCTAGTATATCTAACAATTAATGACATAAAAAAACACTCTAAAACGCATCATGAGTTAATAGAGTTATTATTCTCTAATTGGAATGACAATGCACAATTGGCTATTGAAAATTGTTTCAAAATTATAAATAAAATAAAAGAGAATATTTCCGAAGACAAAGAATCCAATGTATTGTCTTTAGAATATTTATTTCGTTTTAACACACTATTCAACGAATTACATAGATTAAATGAAGGCTTTAAACATATTAATGACATATCTGCTCTATATAGTATTTACAAAGAGTTATTAAGTTCTGAAACCTTAGATTTTCAAGGAGAGCCATTACAAGGCTTGCAAATTATGGGGATGCTTGAATCTCGTGTATTAGACTTTGAAACCGTTATTATCACCTCTGTAAACGAAGGCGTTTTACCTTCTGGAAAAACCAATAACTCCTTTATTCCTTTTGATGTAAAAATCGAAAATAACCTCCCAACCTATAAAGAAAAAGACGCCGTATATACCTATCATTTTTACAGATTATTACAACGTGCAAAAAACATATATATACTATATAACACAGAAATAGATGCACTAACTGGAGGGGAAAAAAGTAGATTTATAAATCAGTTAGAGCTTGAAAACATTCACAGCATCGATTATAAGATAATTACCCCATTAGTACCAACATTTAAAACAGGATTAAAGGAAATAGTAAAAACTGAAAGCGTAATTCAACAATTAACAAACATCGCTATAAAAGGATTTTCTCCGTCATCTTTAACGAACTATATAAGGAATCCAATTGATTTTTATTACCAGAAATTATTAGGCTTAAAAGATTTGGATGAAGTTGAAGAAACAGTTGCCGCTAATACTTTAGGAACCGTAGTACACAACACATTAGAGGACCTTTACACGCCATACTTAAATAGTCCTTTAACTGTTGAATCTATTAAAAAAATGAAACCTGTAATAGACAAAACAATTACACATCATTTTAGTAAAGAGTATATAGATGGAGACATGACAAGAGGTAAAAACTTAATTGTTTTTGAAATTGCTAAGCGTTATGTGCTAAATTTTTTAAACTTAGAAATAGAAGACTTAAAAAAAGGGAATAGCATAACTATTACTGCTCTTGAAGCAGAAAATGTTATGACAATACCTATACCAGAATTAAACTTTGAAGTAAAAATAAGAGGCACAGTAGATCGTGTTGATAATTATAATGGCATTACTAGGATAATAGATTATAAAACAGGAAAAGTACTCCAAAATCAAGTAGAAATTGTAAACTGGGAGGATATAACTACAGATTATAAAAAATACAGTAAAAGCTTTCAAATACTTACCTATGCTTACATGTTAAATAACTCGAAGACCTTAGATTTTCCTATTGAAGCTGGTATTATTTCGTTTAAAAATTTAAGTTCAGGTTTTTTAAAATTCACAAAAAAACAACAAATACGTGGTGGTAAAAAAGAGACTTTAATTACTCAAGACACTTTAAATTCATTTTATGAAGAACTAAAAAAAGTAATTATAGAAATTTGTAATCCCAATATTAACTTTATCGAAAAAGAAGTATAATCATGATTTTAAGAAATAACGTTTTAAATAGAGATAATAAAAAACCGATACTATGGGATGCTTTTTTTAATGACAATGAAACACAAAAACCAATAGTTATTTTTTGTCATGGCTATAAAGGATTTAAAGATTGGGGAAGTTGGGATTTAGTCGCAGAACACTTTTTAAAAAACAATAGTTTTTTTGTTAAGTTTAATTTCTCTCATAACGGAGGAACCATAATAAAACCAATAGATTTCCCAGATTTGGAGGCCTTTGGAGAAAACAATTATACTAAAGAATTAGATGATTTAGATAGCTTATTAAATCATATACTATCTAATACTTTTGAATACAGCAAAGAAATAGACACTAATAATATAACTCTAATTGGTCATTCTCGCGGTGGTGGTATTTCTATTATTAAAGCTAGTGAGGATTCTAGAATTACAAGGTTAATTACTTGGGCTAGTGTATGCGATTTTGGTAAGCGCACAGCAACTATTGGTGATTTAGAAACTTGGAGAAAACAAGGCGTAAAGTATGTACTAAATGGAAGAACAAAGCAAAAAATGCCTCATAACTATCAGTTTTATGAAGATTTTATTGCTAATAAAGAACGATTAAACATTGAAAACTGTGAAAAAAAATTAACTGTTCCGCATTTAATAATTCACGGAAAAGACGACCCTTCGGTATTGTATAAAGAGGCAGAATATTTAAAACTTTGGAACCCTAAAAGCAAACTATTACCAATAGAAAATAGCGACCATGTTTTTAACTCTAAACATCCATGGAAAACTAAAAGTCTCCCGGAAGCTTTACAAGAAGTAGTAAACTCAAGTATAAAATTTATTATGTAAAGTGGAGAATATCGGAGTCGAACCGATGACCTTTTGGCTGCCAGCCAAACGCTCTAGCCAACTGAGCTAATCCCCCATTGTTATTTTAATCCGCTTAGCACTAAAACTGGAATTGAAGACACGTAAAAATCTTTTTTAAGGATAACATTTTTTTCCCATAGCTTACCAAAAAAGCCTCTGCTTCTTCTTACAACACATAATAAATCTGGATTATAATCTTTATAATGTTCTAAAACACCTTGAAAAGTAGTTGCATTTTCCGTTTCTGTAGTACTATCTACCAAAGCTTTTAAATCGCTAGCTACATTAAAGTCTGTATCCTTATAAAAAGGTGTTTTAACTAAAAGTAAATTAATACTCGAGTTAAAATCGTTTTTAACAGTTTTTAAAGGCTCTAAAACACCTTCCTTCTTTATCAGGGCAGATTTAATAGCCATTAAAATAGAATTAATAGGTTTAAAGTTATAACCTTCTGGCACAATTAACGCTGGTATATCTGTTTGTTTTATTATTTTACCAGAAGTTTTCCCTAAAAACACTTCATCTTTAATAGAATTAGTTCTTGGTTCTAAAAGAATTAAATCTATATCTAACGATTTACAAACCAACTCTACAGTATTTACTAGTTTACCTTTAAACGTTTTTGCTATAACCTCTACTCCATTAGTGTCTATATTCGCAATATGATTATCTAAAAATGCCTTACTCTCACGCTCTAATATATGATCTATTTTTATCATAGTACCAGCCTTAGTATATACATTATAAACTTGTACAACATATAATCTGGCTCCTGTAGATTTAGCAAAATCTACTGCATATTGTAAGTGACTTTTTGCGTTCTTAGAAGAACCAACTGGGACTAAAATATTTTTCATAATTAAAATACAGTGATAAATATAACGCTACAAAAATACAGTTTTTTTAATCTGAACACATTTAAACTTGCCTAAATAGCAAAATCAATGATTTTTTTTATTAAAAAACAGACCATAAAACCTTTAAAAAATCAACCAGCTAAAAACAAATCCGCAGGTTATTCGTAAGTAAGACATTAGAGTATCGTCTCAAGCTTCGAAAACTTTAATCTCGATTATCGAGTAAATATAATTTCACGATATTCGCTAGAACATTTATAAGACCTTGAGCACAAACATTAGTTTAAAACATATAAATAAGTTAGCTATTCCTGCATTAATTTCGGGAGTATCTGAACCTATACTTTCATTAACAGATGCTGCAATAATAGGAAATGTTAATTTAAATCCAACCGAATCGCTAGCTGCAGTAGGCATTGTATCAACATTTATGTCCATGCTTATTTGGGTATTTGGTCAAACTCGTAGTGCTATTTCATCTATAATATCTCAATACTTAGGCGCAAACAAAATAGATGCCGTTAAAAATCTTCCTGGCCAAGCTATATTTATAATTACATCTTTAAGTATTCTAATCATATTGGGAACATACCCTTTTACAGAAAGTATTTTTAAACTTTATAATGCCTCTGGCACCATTTTAGAATACACTTCCGAATATTATAAAATTAGAGTATTTGGTTTTCCTTTTACATTATTCACAATAGCCGTTTTTGGAACTTTTAGAGGATTACAAAACACCTATTACCCAATGCTTATTGCTATAATTGGTGCAACATTAAACATTGTATTAGATTATATTTTAGTTTACGGTCTATCCGAAATTATTCCTGCGATGCATATTCAAGGAGCAGCATACGCAAGTGTAATAGCACAATTTACAATGGCTCTTTTTTCTGCTTACTTTTTAATAAAGAAAACAACAATTCCTTTACGCATAACATTTCCTTTTAATAAAGAAATTGATCGCTTTTTAATCATGATAGGAAACTTAATAATAAGAACACTAGCATTAAATGCAGCGTTATTTTTTGCAACAAAGTACGCTACAGCATATGGTCCAGAATATATTGCAGCCTACACCATTGCTATTAATTTATGGTTTTTAGGCGCTTTTGTAATAGATGGATATGCAAGTGCTGGAAATATTTTATCTGGTAAACTGCTAGGAGGCTTAGAGTATAACAAACTTGTAAAACTTAGCAATCAACTTATAATATATGGTGTTATAATTGGTATACTAATGGCTATAATAGGCACTATCTTCTATTACCCATTAGGTACTATATTTACTAAAGACAAAAGTGTACTTAACGTGTTTTATAATGTGTTTTGGATTGTACTTGCTATGCAACCCTTTTGCGCGTTAGCCTTTATTTTTGATGGTGTTTTTAAAGGTTTAGGAAAAATGAAAGACCTTAGAAATCTATTATTAATATCCACATTACTAGTCTTTATTCCAGTTTTATTGGTTTTAGACCATTATAATTTAAAACTACATGGCGTATTTATTGCTTTCACGCTTTGGATTATAGCAAGAGGACTTCCTTTGATTATAAAATTTAGAAAAGAATTTTTGCCACTGTCTCAAAACGACTAACTTTGCCGCTCAAATACAAATTATTATAAATGGACTTTTTAAATTTTTTAGGCGGACAAGGAATGTTTGTCGTTTTAGGTTTTGCCTTAATCGTTATATATATAGTAAACAGAGTTAAAAGTAAACGCAGATAATGGGACATATTCGCATAACAAAACAATTTTCTTTCGAAACCGGCCACGCGCTTTATGGATACGATGGTAAATGTAAAAATGTACACGGTCATAGCTATAAACTTTCGGTTACAGTAATTGGTCAACCTATAGATGATAGTACAAATGTAAAATATGGAATGGTTATCGATTTTAGCGATTTAAAAAAAATCGTTAAAGAGGAAATCGTTAATGTTTTTGATCATGCTACTGTATTTAATAAAAATACACCTCACGTTGAGTTAGCAAAAGAACTTCAAGATAGAGGACATAATGTATTACTAGTGGATTATCAACCAACTAGTGAAATGATGGTTATAGATTTTGCTTCAAAAATTAAAAAACGTTTACCAAATAACATAAAATTACATGCTTTAAAGTTACAAGAAACTGCAACTTCTTATGCAGAATGGTATGCAAGTGATAATATTTAATAAAAATTAAAGATATCCTAATAAATAGGATTTTTAAGATTACACTTCTTAATTAATCAACATAAATTAAAAATATCTCTCAGTTTAAAAGTTAAAAGGCTAAGATTATAGTTTTTTAAATGGTTTTTTTACAAAAAAACTAATAGCTGTAAGACCCGTTAAAAACAGTACTTCATCGGTTTTTTATGCATTTAATAGATGATTTTTACAAAAAAATGATTTAAAAAGTTTTGTATAGACACATTTTTTTATACATTTACCACCTGAAATTATGATACAAAATAAAAAAACATTTGCCTCAATCTTATTTGTATTAATAAGTTTTGTATGCTCCGCCCAAACGCCGCCGCCGCCTCAGCCGCCGCCAAGTCCTGTTGGTCTCCCAATTGACTCTAATATATTGGTATTAGTTATGTTAGGAGTTTTCTATGGTATCTATAAGATTTACGCTTTCAAAAAAAGAAAATCAAGCATATAAATTATTTAAGCTCGTTTAATCTAGCCACGTATTTTCCAATAACATCAAATTCTAAATTTACAATAGTACCAACTTTAAATGTATTGAAGTTAGTATGTTCGTATGTATAAGGTATAATTGCCACACTAAAGCTATCTCGTTTAGAATTAACAACCGTTAAACTAACACCATTAACCGTTATCGATCCTTTTTCTATAGTAATATTGTTTAAAGCACTATTATAATTAAAAGTAAACAACCAACTTCCTGAAGTTTCTTCTACCGCTATACATCTAGCTATTTGATCGACATGCCCTTGCACTATATGCCCGTCTAATCGATCACCTAGTTTCATAGCACGTTCTAAATTAACACGATTACCTATTTCTAGATGACCTATAGCTGTTTTATCTAACGTTTCTTTAATAGCAGTAACTACATAATCTTCCCCAGAAATACTTACAACTGTTAAACACACACCATTATGAGCCACACTTTGATCTATTTTCAATTCTGAAGTAATAGCACTACTAACGGTTATATGAAGGTTATCTAAATCCTGTTTTAAATCCTTTATAACCCCTACCGTTTCAATAATTCCTGTAAACATAGTCTTAAACGTATTATTTAGTTAAATTTGTCGTTGTAAAATTACAAACAAAAGTTATCATAATTAATGAGGAAAGAAGAAAATATTATCGTGGGTATATCCATAGGTGACTTAAACGGAATAGGAGCAGAAGTAGTCTTAAAAATTTTTGAAGACAATAGAATGCTAGACTTCTGCACACCAGTTATTTTTGCATCTATTAAGACAATGAGTTTTGTAAAGAACCACTTTAAACTAAATATAAACTTAAATAGCATCCATAATATAGACCAAGTTGTTCACGGGAAAGTAAACGTTCTAAATTGTTGGAAAGAAAACGTAATTATAAATTTTGGAAAAGAAAACACCAAAATAGGTGAATACGCTATTAAATCTCTTAAAGAAGCTACAAAAGCATTAAAAGAAGAGAAAATAGATACTTTAGTTACAGCTCCAATAAATAAACATAATATACAATCGGATACCTTTAAGTTTCCAGGGCACACAGACTATCTAGCACAAGAATTAGAAGGTAATAGCTTAATGTTTATGGTAACCAATACTCTAAGAGTAGGATTACTCACCGATCATGTTCCTGTTAAAGACATTTCAGAACATATTACTCCAGAATTAATACAAGAAAAAATAGAAACAGTCTATAATTCTTTAAAACAAGACTTTAGAATTAACAAACCTAAAATAGCTGTATTGGGTATAAATCCACATACAGGAGACAATGGTGTTATAGGTAAGGAAGATGACGATGTAATGAGACCTACTCTAAAAAAAATAAAAGAAGAGGGGAAGTTAGTATTTGGCCCTTATGCCGCTGATAGTTTTTTTGGTTCGAATAATTATAAAAGCTTTGATGCTATAATAGCAGCATACCATGATCAAGGATTAATACCATTTAAAACACTATCGTTTGGTCAAGGTGTAAACTATACAGCTGGATTAAATCGTGTTAGAACCTCTCCAGACCATGGTACTGCATATGAAATAGCAGGAAAAGGAACAGCAGACATTGGATCTTTTAAAGAAGCTATATTTACTGCTTTACATATATTTAAATGCAGAAAAGAATATCAATCTATAAATAAAAACCCTTTAGCCATCTCTAAACGTAAACGTTACGATAAGTAAAGATTATAGATAGCAACAAAAAAATGTATATAAAACGGTCTAGTTAATAAAAAATTGTATATTTGCAGGCTCAAAATAGATGTGATAATGAAGCGTTTGAAAGAATTTACAATTCCATTTGTTGGTTTAAAAATAGGAAAACATCATTTTGATTATAAAGTAGATAAAGCGTTCTTTGAACATTTTGAGTATGATGAGTTTAACGACAGCGATGTAAGCGTAAACGTTATCTTAGAAAAAAAAGCAACATTACTAGAATTACACTTTGAAATAACTGGTGTAGTAAATGTAAATTGCGATTTAACAAATGAACCGTATAATCAAAGTGTAGAAAGTACTTTTGATTTAGTGGTGAAATTTGGAGAAGACTATAACGATGAAAATATTGATATTCTTATTGTCCCACATGGAGAGTACGAAATTAATATTCAGCAATACTTATACGAATTAATTGTATTAGCAATGCCGTCTAAGTGTATACATCCAGGAGTTGAAGATGGAACACTAGATTCTGAAATACTTGAAAAATTAGAAGAACTTAGTCCTAAAACAAAGGACATAAAAGAAAACAAAGAGGAAATAGATCCTCGCTGGAATACATTAAAAAAACTATTAACGGATAAATAAAAATATAAAATGGCACATCCTAAAAGAAAAATCTCTAAAACAAGAAGAGATAAGAGAAGAACTCACTACAAAGCTGTAGCGCCACAAATTGCAACTTGTCCAACAACTGGAGAAGCTCATTTATACCATAGAGCTCACTGGTTCGAAGGTAAATTATATTACAGAGGTCAAGTTTTAATTGACAACTCGGTAACAGAAGAAAATTTAGCATAATTACTATGCATGCATATAGAAAAACGCTCACTTGTGAGCGTTTTTTTTATGATATTTTTTTCTTTGCGTTAAAAACAGCTTAATTTGTGTAATATTGATTAAAAATCATTAGTTTTATCAAAATTTCGCCTTTTTTGGACGAATTTGAACAATTTTTGGTCAAATTAACTTAAAAAGTATGAGTAAAATTTCAGCAGCGATTACAGCTGTAGGTGCCTATGTACCAGAGTATGTATTGACCAATCAAATATTAGAAACGATTGTTGATACCAATGATGAATGGATTACTACAAGGACCGGTATTAAGGAACGTAGAATTCTTAAAGGCGAAGGCTTAGGGACTTCATACATGGCCATTAAAGCCGCTAAAGATTTATTACGTAAAAGCGGCACAAACCCTGAAGACATAGAACTAGTAATAGTTTCTACTGCAACTCCAGACATGAAAGCAGCCACTACTGCTGCATATACTGCAACTCAAATAGGAGCAACAAATGCTTTTTCTTTCGATTTAGAAGCAGCCTGTTCAAGTTTCCTATTTGGCATGGCCACTGCCGCCAGATACATAGAATCTGGAAAATACAAAAAAGTACTATTAATAGGAGCAGATAAAAATTCTTCTATGATTAATCCAAAAGATAGAGCAACATGCATTATTTTTGGAGACGGTGCAGGAGCAGTTCTATTTGAACCTAATGAAGAACAATTAGGTTTACAAGATGAGTATTTAAGAAGTGATGGTATTGGTAGAGAATTTCTACAAGCCAAAGTGGGAGGCTCATCGTACCCAATGACAGCAGAAGCATTAGCTAACGAAGAACATTACGTTTTTCAAGATGGAAGAACAGTATTTAAAAATGCTGTATCTAATATGGCAGATGTTGCCGTTAAAATTTTAGAACGTAACAATTTAACAAAAGAAGACATTGCATGGTTAGTAGCTCACCAAGCAAACAAACGAATTATAGATGCTACAGCAAATCGTATAGAATTAGATCATAAAAAAGTAATGATGAATATTCATAAATATGGTAACACCACATCGGCAACGTTACCGTTACTTTTAAGTGATTACGAATCGCAACTAAAAAAAGGAGACAATTTAATATTTGCTGCTTTTGGAGGCGGATTCACATGGGGATCAATTTATTTAAAATGGGCTTATAACTCATAATAAACCAACTAAACTAAAATTTAATACATTTTAATTATGGATTTAAAAGACATTCAAAACTTAATCAAATTTGTAGCTAAGTCTGGTGCTAGTGAAGTTAAACTAGAAACAGAAGATGTTAAAATCACTATAAAAACAGGTTCAGATACCGAAACAACTATTGTACAGCAAATGCCAATGGCAGCTCAAATGCCACAAATGGCAATGCCTACGCAACCAGTAGCTCCAGCTACGCCAGCTGTACCGGCAGAAAAAGCGGCTCCGGCTGAAGATTCTAAATATATTACTGTAAAATCTCCAATAATTGGTACTTTTTACAGAAAACCATCTCCAGACAAGCCTTTATTTGTTGAAGTTGGGCAAACTATAGCAGAAGGTGATGTATTATGTATTATAGAAGCTATGAAGTTATTTAACGAAATAGAATCTGAAGTTTCAGGTAAAGTTGTTAAAATATTAGTGGACGATGCTTCTCCTGTAGAATTTGATCAACCATTATTTTTAGTAGATCCATCTTAATTTGAAGTTTAAAGTTTTAAGTTTTAAGCATAGTAATGCATAAACGAATAAACCTATAGACTCTTAAACTCATAAAGATATGTTTAAAAAAATATTAGTAGCAAACAGAGGTGAAATAGCATTACGTGTTATTAGAACCTGTAAAGAAATGGGCATAAAAACGGTAGCTGTATATTCTACAGCAGATGCCGAAAGTCTTCACGTAAAATTTGCTGACGAAGCGGTTTGTATAGGACCAGCGCCAAGTAGCGAATCTTACTTAAAAATGTCTAATATTATTGCAGCAGCAGAAATTACAAATGCAGATGCAATACACCCGGGATACGGTTTTTTATCTGAAAACGCTAAATTTTCACAAATTTGCGATGAACACGAAATCAAATTCATTGGAGCTTCGGCGGAGATGATTGATAGAATGGGAGATAAAGCCAATGCAAAAGCAACAATGAAAGCTGCTGGAGTACCATGTGTACCAGGAAGTGAAGGTATTATTGAATCGTTTGAAGAATGTGAAAAACTTGCTATTGAAACTGGTTATCCTGTAATGCTTAAAGCATCTGCAGGTGGTGGTGGAAAAGGAATGCGTGCTGTTTGGAAACCTGAAGACTTAAAAGATGCTTGGGATTCTGCAAGACAAGAATCTAAAGCGGCCTTTGGAAACGACGATATGTACATGGAGAAACTTATTGAAGAACCTAGACATATTGAGATTCAAGTGGTAGGAGACTCTAACGGGAAAGCATGTCATTTATCTGAACGTGATTGCTCTGTACAAAGACGTCACCAAAAATTAACAGAAGAAGTACCTTCTCCGTTCATGACCGATGAGTTAAGAACTAAAATGGGAGAAGCCGCAGTAAAAGCTGCAGAATATATTAAGTATGAAGGTGCAGGAACTGTAGAGTTCTTGGTAGACAAGCACAGAAACTTCTACTTCATGGAGATGAATACACGTATTCAAGTAGAACACCCAATTACAGAGCAAGTAATTGATTTCGATTTAATTCGTGAACAAATATTAGTCGCTGCAGGTGTGCCAATTTCTGGTAAAAACTATACACCAAATTTACATTCTATAGAATGTAGAATTAATGCAGAAGATCCTTTCAACGATTTTAGACCTTCACCAGGAAAAATAACAACATTACATGCTCCAGGTGGTCATGGTGTACGCTTAGATACTCACGTATATGCAGGATACTCTATCCCGCCAAACTACGATTCTATGATTGCGAAGTTAATTACAACAGCGCAAACTAGAGAAGAAGCTATTAACAAAATGAAACGAGCTTTAGATGAGTTTGTTATAGAAGGTATAAAAACAACAATCCCGTTCCATAGACAATTAATGGAACATCCAGATTATTTAGCAGGAAACTATACTACTAAATTTATGGAAGATTTTGTTATAGATAGAAACACAGAAGATTAAAATAAAAAAGCGAACTCGAATGAGTTCGCTTTTTTTATATAATTTCATATCCCAATAAAGAGTGTTTACTACAAACTAAACTGTTCTTCAATTCTTGTAACTACCTGTGGTACTTCGTTTACTTTAAAATCTAAAACAAAGCGATACATCCCATTATCTATTTTAGAAATTAATAATTTCCCTTCCTTCACAGGGTAATATCCAGTCTGACCTCTACAAAAGCATAACCGCCCAAATGAAACTTTAGCTTTAGTTAAATCTATATCTTCTAACTCAAGAGTTTCTATATCATTATCTATTTCCACATAAATCAATTCTCTGTAACTACTATCTTGAACATCTGGAATAGGGTTTCTAACATACTCAAACTTCAATAACGTTTTAGTGCTATTTGAAAATTCAGGATAAGTGTCTCCAAACTTACTAGCAATTCTAAACGTTTGTTTTTTTATAACTTCAAAAGTACACATGCCGTTTTTTGGACAAATAGACTCTTCCATTGCCTTTTTCTCTACATTATTACTTTGGCTCATATTTTTTTGTGAGTTACAAGACAATAGTATTGTAATAAATATCGTATAAATTAATAATTTCATATCACAAATATATACTATTTAACGCTATTCCTTTGGAAGTCTGTTATTCACAAAGTATATTTATAGATTAAAAGTTAAAAAAAAGTAATTTTATGAAACAATTTTATTCTAGACTTGTTTTATTCTGTTTAACGTTCTTCATGTTTTCTGCATTTAGTTTTGCACAAAACGGAAGATCTTTATGGTCTAAGACATCGCAAAATCAATTATCTAAAAAAGCTCAAGTTTTTAGAAAGACACAGCCTATAAAGGCTAATTATTATCAATTAAATATTGATGGATTACAACAATTATTACAAAATGCACCAGAGAGAAATGCAAATGTAAACTCTAATGTTATATTAAGCTTTCCGACTGCAAATGATACTTTTGAAGCTTTTAGAATTACTGAAGCTTCGGTAATGCACCCAGAATTACAAAATAAATACCCAAACATTCGTTCTTATGCGGGGCAGAGTATAGATAACCCTGGAAGTTTAATACGATTCTCTATTACGCCTCAAGGTTTACACGCTATGTTTTTAGCACCAGGTAAAGGGACAGAATATATAGACCCTTACACTAAAGTAGATAACAACTACATTGTTTATTCTAAGAAAGACCTGCCTGCTATAGATCAGCCATGGGAATGTGGTGTTATAGATGGAGGTACTGCTATAGATGAAAAAACATTAAGCAATAGCTATCAATTAAGAGATACTGGAGACGGTATGATGCGTGATTTTAGAACAGCAATTGCTACAACTATAGAATACTCTGAGTTTCATTGGTTAGCTGCTGGCTTAACAGCTGGAGATACAGAAGCTGCTAAAAGAACAGCTGTTATGGCTGCCATTGTAGTAACAATGACGCGTAATAATTTTCTTTACGAAAGAGATTTTTCTATTACAATGACATTAGTTGCGAATAACGACCTTATTGTTTTTATAAACTCAGATAACTTTACTAATACAGATTCTGTTGCTTTAATTGCAGAAAGTCAAGTAGAGATAGATAATGCTATAGGTAATGCTAATTACGACTTAGGTCACACGTTTAGTACTGGTGGCGGTGGTTTAGCAACACTAAATTCACCATGTAACAATGCTACTAAGGCAAGAGGTATTACTGGATTAGGTTCTCCTGTAGGAGATGCTTACGATGTTGATTTTGTTGCACATGAGTTAGGACACCAATTTGGTGCTCCACATACTTTTAATGGGAATATGGGGAATTGTGCTGGTAACAATAGAGAACCAACAAATGCTTATGAAGTAGGTAGTGGAACAACTATTATGGCTTACGCAGGTATTTGTGGAAGTGATAACGTACAAAGTAATAGTGATGCTTATTTCCACCAAAAAAGTTTACAAATGATTTGGGATAACGTTAACTCTGGGGTTAGTACTTGTGCTACGCAAACACCTACAGGTAACAGTGCTCCAACATCTGAAGCAGGAGCCAATTATACAATTCCAGTATCTACACCTTATAAATTAACAGGATCATCTACAGATCCAGATGGAACAACATTACATACATATACTTGGGAACAATATGATTTAGGACAAGCAGGTTTACCAACAGATGCAAACCCAGGAGGACCAATGGTTAGATCTTTTGAAGGCACAACAAGCCCTTCAAGATACATTCCAAGGCTTCCAGATTTATATGACAGTGCAGGAGGTTCTACTACATGGGAGAAATTAGCTTCTACAGCTAGAGATTTAAACTTTAGATTAACTGTTAGAGATAACGATGCTAACGGAGGACGCACTGCTGTAGATAATATGACAGCTACAACAGTAGCAGCTGCTGGACCATTTTTAGTAACTTCTCAAGCTGCAGATCAATTAGTTTGGACACCTGGTAATACAGAAACAATTACATGGGATGTTGCAGGAACAACAGGAAACGGAGTAGATACTGCTAATGTAAATATTTTATTATCTATAGATGAAGGTGTTACATATACTTCTTTAGCATCTAATGTGCCTAATGACGGTTCTCATGATATAACAGTACCAAACGTAGAAGCTCCATTTTGTAGAATCATGGTAGAAGGTGTAGGAAATATTTTCTTTAACGTAAACGAAAAATTCTTTGCTATAGGTGACTATACATATGTATTACAACCAGAAACATGTACAGACTATCCTTTTAACGCAGGTATAGAAGTTGTAGAAAACAGTGGATCTTACACTGGTTATAACCTTAATATTCCAGATTCTAGAACCATTTCTGATTTAAATATTAATGTTAATATTACAGCAACTGAAAACTCAGATCTTTGGTATGCTGTTAGAGCACCATGGCAACCAGCAGGACTACAACAGTTAGCTTCTGGTATTTGTTCAGGAACAGCAGATACAGATATTACTTTCGATGACGAAGGTGTAGCAGTAGACTGTGGAAACACCAATGCTGGTAACAACTATATTCCTCAAATTGCCTTATCTTTTGCAGACGGACAAGACCCTCAAGGAACATGGGTATTCTTTTTAACAGATATAACGGTAAATGGCAGTTCGCACACATGGAACTCTACAACAATTACTGTTTGTGAGCAAGAAACTATTCCTGTGTTAACAGTAGAACAATTTAACTTAGAAACAACATTCTCTGTATACCCTAACCCAAATAATGGAGAATTTACTATTAAATTTAGTGGCGCTTCAGGTAATGTAGATTTACAAGTATACGATATTAGAGGTCGTTCTGTATTTAATAAAAACTATACTGAAACAGGAGATTTTAACCAAAATATAAACTTAGGTAATGTACAATCTGGAATGTATATACTTAATGTAAATGATGGTTCTAAAACCGTAACAAAAAAGATTATTGTTCAATAATAACAATAAAATTATATAGTACTAAAAACTCCGAAAGTCTATTTTTCGGAGTTTTTTTATGCAACAACTTTTTCACTATTTTGCAAGATGTATATTAAAGTTACTTATACCATAAAATAATACTTATGAATCTATCCTACTGGGAAATAAAAAGCTGGTTTACTAATGTAGATTATACAATAGTTGGTAGTGGTATTGTAGGACTTAATTGTGCCTTACAATTAAAAACACGATTTCCTAAAGCTAATGTTTTAATATTAGAAAAAGGCATGTTGCCCCAAGGTGCTAGCACAAAAAATGCTGGATTTGCATGCTTTGGTAGTTTAAGTGAGTTGATAGACGATTGTAATAATCATACAACATTAGAAGTATTAGAATTAGTAAAAAAGCGTATTAATGGTCTACAATTATTAAGACAAACTTTAGGAGATGAATCTATTGATTATAAAGAACTAGGTGGTTACGAGTTGTTTTTAAAAAAAGATCCTGATTTTTATGACGATTGCCTTTCTAAGCGACACAGTATAAATACACTTCTAAAACCTATTTTTAATGATACCGTTTTCGACTTAAAAGATAACCAATTCCATTTCGAAAATATAAAACCACAATACAGTTTTAATAAATTTGAAGGACAGATTGATACTGGAAAAATGATGGAATCCTTACTTTTAAAAGTACAATCTAAGGGCATTAAAATTATAAATAATTGTAAGGTTGAAGCATTTTCAGAGGATGCTAACTCTGTTAAAATAAAAACAAAAACATTCGAATTTTCTACATCAAAACTTTTAATAGCAACTAATGGATTTGCTTCACAATTATTAAACGAATCTGTAAAACCAGCTAGAGCTCAAGTTTTAATAACTAAACCCATTAAAAACCTACATATTAAAGGCACTTTTCATTTAGACAAAGGTTATTATTATTTTAGAAATATAGATAATAGAATATTATTTGGAGGCGGAAGAAACTTAGACTTTAAAACAGAAGAAACTACTACATTAGAACAAACAGAACTAATACAAAAATCTCTAGAAACACTATTAAAGAACACTATTTTACCAAATACACCTTTTGAAGTCGATCACCGTTGGAGTGGTATTATGGGGATTGGGCAACAAAAAAAAGCAATAGTAAAACAGCTTTCTAATAATGTATATTGTGGTGTTCGTTTGGGAGGCATGGGAGTAGCTATTGGTAGTTTAGTAGGTAAAGAATTGGGAGACATAATATAATGTATATCTACAACGTACTTTTCACTTACTTTTAGAATTAGTATATTTAAAATCCCTAAATGTAACTTATGAAAAAATGGTTCCTCGTTTACTGCTTTCTAGTTATAGCGCCCAATACTATACTTGCGCAACATAAAACCGTAAAAACAACAGAAAAACAACTCAATACTTCTAACGACAGTATTTCTACTAAACTTACAGTATTAGCCTCTAAAGCTTTTAATTTTTACGAGAATGGTAATTATAGCCAATCGTTTCAAGCTAATTTAGAACTCTTAAAACAAGCACAGGCGGCAAACAATTTATACTACATACACAAAGGATATAGTAATCTTGGATACGATTATTTAATCCAAAAAGACACCACAAATGCTAAAGATAGTTTTGAAAAATCTAGAGCGTTTGCTGCTAAATCTGACAATAAAAATGCACTTGCCAACACATACATGGATTTAGGAAATCTATATGTTATGGATAAGTCGCAAATGGCAAAAGCTTATACATATTACGATAAATCTGTTTCAATATTTAAAAACTTTGAAGATGTTACAGGTTTAGTTGCTGCATATTTTAATATTCTTATAGCGGCAATGAAAGAGAATAACTTAGACAAAGCTGACATCTATATTAAAAAATTAGACACACTACTTGAAAGGAGCAAAGATTACGATGGTGCTAATTGTAAAATTGCTTTAAATAATATTACAGCCGATTTTTATACCAAAAAGAAAAACTACAAACTATCTAATACGCTTTTTCAAGACGTAATCACTAAAGGAGAACTTGCTCAATTATCTTCAGAGTTAGAAACAGCTTATTTTAAATATAGCGAAAGTCTTCATGCCCAAGGTAAATACAAAGAAGCTTTTAATGCTCGTAAAAAATATGAAATTTATTATAAGAAAAATGAAGCCGATAGACTTTCAAAAGAAAGCAAAATATTATCCAGTCAATTTAAAATTTCAGAATACAAAAAGGATTTAAAAAAAGCAGAATTAGAATCTCAACTTCAAAAAGTAAAAGCAGATAATCGCTCTATTCTTAACTTTATTTTAATGAGTGTTTCTATCACGCTACTACTTATGTTTATCTATTTGTTTTTTGTTATAAAAAAACGAAAACAACTCTATAAAGCACTTAAAACAAAAAGCAAAGCTTATTTAAAAGCGAAACAAGAATCCGATAAGTTAGCAAAGGTAAAAAGTAACTTTTTCTCTACAGTAAGTCACGAATTAAGAACACCTCTTTATGGCGTCATTGGTTTAAGCTCTATTCTTTTAGACGATGATTCATTAAAAGAAGAGCATAAAAAAGATTTAAAATCCTTAAAATTCTCAGCCGATTATTTATTAGCACTAATAAATGATGTATTGCTTATAAACAAAATAGATTCTAATAAAGTAGATAACGATAATCGTCCTTTTAATTTAAAAGAGCTTATTAATACGATTATAACTTCTTTTGAATTTATGTGCATACAAAACAACAATAAAATTAATATATCTATAGATAATAATATTCCCCAATCTATTCGCGGCAACTCAATAAGCCTCTCTCAAATACTAATGAATTTAGTGAGCAATGCCTGTAAATTCACAGAAAATGGTACTATAGATTTACAAATAACCTGCAAACCGCCTGTTAACAATACTATAGCCCTTACTTTTTACATAAAAGACACAGGTTATGGTATCTCTAAAGAAAAACAAAAAACTATTTTCGAAGAATTTAAACAAGGCGATACCGTTAGCGTAAATTATCAAGGAACAGGTTTAGGTTTACCAATAGTAAAAAAATTAATACAGCATGCTAAGTCCGAAATACATGTAGAAAGTGAAGTAGGAAAAGGATCTACATTTTATTTTACTTTACTTTTCGATTTAATTACGATACAAAATAACACCTCTATAGTAAAGGATACGCCTCAATTATATGATGCTAAAACATTAGAAGGCAAACATATTCTTATTGTAGACGATAACCGTATAAACCTAACAGTTACAGAAAAAATTCTATCTAAAAACAATGTAAACTGTACAAAAGCAATTAATGGAGCTATAGCTGTAGATTTAGTAAAGAAGCATACCTTCGACCTCGTATTAATGGATATTAATATGCCCATTAAAAATGGCTTAGAAGCAACAAAAGAGATAAGAGAGTTTAATACAGAATTGCCAATTATTGCCCTTACAGCAGTAGAAATAGAAGAAATGCGCCAAAAAATATATCAATCTGGAATGAACGATATTATAATAAAACCTTATGATATTGTTACATTTAAGCAATCCATCACGAAAAACTTAATTTCGCCAAAAATCAAAGTATCTGTCAATTAAATGAAAAAACTATTTCGCTTTGTCATGAAACTATGCTTTTGGTTAGTTCTTTTCTCTTTTGCTATTGTTTTACTCTTTAAATGGGTTCCTGTACCAGTAACTCCGTTAATGATCATTCAAAAAACTGAAAGTAATAAAAGGCAACAAAAACATACTTGGGTACCTTTAAAAGCAATATCTAAAAAACTACAGTTAGCTGTTATTTGTAGCGAAGACCAATTCTTTTTAAACCATAATGGTTTCGACTTAAAAGCCATTGAAAAAGCTTATGAATACAATAAAAAAGGGAAACGCATTAAAGGCGCCAGTACTATAAGCCAGCAAACCGCTAAAAATGTATTTTTATGGCCAGAACGCAGTTGGTTACGCAAAGGCTTAGAAACGTATTTTACATTTTTAATAGAACTCACTTGGTCTAAAGAACGTATTTTGGAAGTCTACCTTAATAGTATAGAAATGGGAAATGGTATTTTTGGTGCAGAGGCAGCAGCACAATATTGGTTTAAAAAACCAGCCTCTAAATTAACAACATACGAAGCTGCTGCCATTGCCTCTATTTTACCAAAACCAAGACAATATAAAGCTAACCCTGCCACAAATTATATCCAGAAAAGAAAGCAATGGATTGTAAAACAAATGCAGTATTTTGGCCCTTTAAATTTTGAAACCAAAGAATAAATATGTCTTTAATAAAAGAACAGCTTTTTACGCAATGTTTAGCATTTATAGACAATCGTTTATTAACGGTTAAAAGCACCATGCAAGAACTACAAGAATCGCTACTTTCTGAAACTAAAAGTAGTGCCGGAGACAAACACGAAACCGGACGTGCCATGCTTCAATTAGAACGTGAAAAAGCAGGAAATCAATTAGCAGAAATACTAAAAATAAAAGAAAACCTTTCAAAAATTAATACAAACAACACTTCAGAAACCATACACTTAGGAAGTGTCGTTTATACAACACAAGCCAATTATTATATTGCTATTAGTGCAGGAATTATTACAATAGACAATATTAATTTTTACGCCATTTCACCAATTACCCCAATAGCCAAATTATTATTAGCAAAAACAGTTAATGATACCATAACTTTTAGAACTACAACCTTTACAATTACTAACGTTATTTAATTTTCATTTAAGACAGAATCGGCTTACCTTAGTAAAAAAACAGATTTTAGTAGTCATTGAATTTAAATACTCTACATGCAGATGTTATAATAGTTGGCGGAGGCTTAGCAGGTTTATCTTGTGCTATTCACTTATCTAAACAAAACACTTCTGTTTTACTCATAGAAAAAAATAACTATCCTAAACATAAGGTTTGTGGTGAATATATAAGTAACGAAGTTCTACCCTATCTTAACTTTTTGGATATTGATGTGTTTAACTTAGGTGCTAAAAAAATCAATACCTTCGAATTATCTACACAGCAAAACAAATATATAACCGCAACACTACCATTAGGCGGTTTTGGCATTAGTCGTTACTGTCTAGATAATGCAATGGTAGAAAAAGCTAAAGCGCAACAGGTTGAGATTATACAAGATACTGTTGAAGATATTCGTTTTTTAGATAATACGTTTTCAGTAGGAACAAAAAGTAATGGGACTTTACAATCAAAAATTGTTATTGGTGCTTATGGGAAACGCGCTAATTTAGATGTAAAACTAAACCGTCGTTTTATTAAAAATAAGTCGCCGTTTTTAGCAGTAAAAACACATTTAAAAGGCGAATTCCCTTCAAATACAGTAGCACTTCATAATTTTAAAGGTGGGTATTGTGGTGTTTCGAAAGTAGAAAACAACAACATCAACCTGTGCTATATTACGAGTTTTGAAACCTTCAAAAAACATAAAAACATTGAAGACTTTCAAGAAAAAATACTGTTTCAGAATACATTTTTAAAACAAATCATTTCTGAAACTGAACCCGTTTTCAAACAACCCTTAACCATTAGTCAAATTTCTTTCGAAACTAAAAACCCTATAGAAAATCATATCATCATGTGTGGTGATAGCGCTGGCATGATTCATCCATTATGCGGTAATGGTATGAGTATGGCCATACGAAGTGCACAAATGGCCTCTTTAGCGATTATTGAGTTTCTTAATAGCGATATTCCTAATAGAAAAAGAATGGAAAAACAGTATCTTAGAGCATGGAACAGTGAATTTAAAACACGTTTAACAACAGGACATATTGTTGCAAAACTATTCAGCAAACATAAAATAGCAGAAATTTTAGTATCTGGATTAAAGCGATTTCCTAAACTATTACCATTTATCATAAAACGAACACATGGTAAAACAATGCAAGTAAAATGAGCGTATTAGTTAATACAAAATACAGAAGCGAAGAAGAAGAAATTATGGACGATTTGGATTACAATGGTCCAATACTTCATGATGCGTTAGATAAACTTGCCAAAATAAACCATTGGTTAGGTGGAAATAAAGTAACTATAAACGGATTAAAAAAAATACTGAAACACCACCCAAAAGATAAACCAGTAACCATTATTGATTTAGGTTGCGGAGGTGGTGATATTTTAAGAGACATTGCTAACTTTGGTAAAAAAAACGGTTATCAATTTCAATTAATTGGAATAGATGCCAATCCTAATACTGTTGAATATGCAAATAAATTATCGCATAATTACGATATTGATTTTAAAGCTATGGATATTTTTTCGGAAGACTTTAAAACACTAGAATACGATGTGGTGATTGCAACATTATTCTTTCATCATTTTAAAGAAGAACAACTGCTTCAATTCTTAAAACCAGTATTAAAAAAAGCCAATTTAGGTGTTGTTATTAACGATTTACACAGACACCGATTAGCCTATTATCTTTTTAAGTTAATATGCACAACGATTAGTAACAAAACCATTATAGAAGACGGATTAACGTCAGTTTTAAGAGGTTTTAAACGAAAAGATTTAATACAACTATCCAGACAACTAGATGTAAATTATACCATACAATGGAAATGGGCGTTTCGTTTTTTATGGATTTTAAAAAATAATTAAAGTGCCTTAGTACCACTAAAAATAAATATGAGCGTAAAAATAACAGCAGTAGCAAAACAATTACCGCAATATAGCCGTGAAACCAAAGACATTATTCCGTTATTAAAGGTTTGGCTAGAGGGTAAAGAAGAGCGTTTTCAAAGAAAAGTTGTGAAGCTTTTTGAAGGTGCTGGTGTAGACAAACGCTATTCTATTATGGATCCTTTGGAGGTATTTACTAAAACATCTTTTGAAGAAAAAAATGACATTTACGCTAGCGAAGTAGTTAAATTAGGAGAACAATCGCTTATAAAAGCATTACACAAAGCAAACCTACAACCCACAGACATAGATTATATTATTACGGTAAGCTGTACAGGAATTATGATTCCTTCTATGGATGCCTACCTTATTAATAATTTAAAAATGAAACAAGACATTGTACGTTTACCCGTTACCGAAATGGGTTGTGCAGCAGGTGTTTCAGGAATTATTTATGCCAAGAACTTTTTAAAAGCAAACCCCAATAAACGTGCTGCAGTCATTGCTGTAGAAGCGCCAACGGCAACGTTTCAGTTAGACGATTATTCTATGGTAAATATTGTTAGTGCTGCTATTTTTGGAGATGGTGCTTCTACTGTTATATTGTCTTCTCATGAGAATGAAACAGGACCAAAAATTATAGACGAAGCCATGTATCATTTCTACGATAAAGAAAACATGATGGGCTTTAAATTAGTGAATACAGGTTTACAAATGATTTTAGATAAGGAAGTACCAGAAACTATTGCGGCACATTTTCCAAACATAATTCATCCGTTTTTAAAACAAAACGATTTAACTATCGAAGACATTAATCATCTTATATTTCATCCTGGCGGGAAAAAAATAGTACAAACTGTAGAACAATTATTCGGTGTTTTGGGTAAAAACATAGACGACACCAAAGCCGTTTTAAAATTATACGGTAATATGAGTAGTGCCACTGTTTTGTATGTTTTAGAGCGTTTTATGGATAAACAATTACCCAAAGGAGACCGCGGCATCATGTTAAGTTTTGGTCCAGGGTTTTCGGCACAACGTATTTTATTAGAATGGTAGTATGACACAGGAATTTAAACATAAAAATTATTGGGCATTAATTCTAGGAGGTTCTAGCGGTCTCGGTTTAGCAACGGCAAAAAAACTAGCTAAACACGGTATGAATATCTGTATTATTTATAGAAACCCAAGACATCAAGAAGATACAATTACTTCAGAGTTTAATAATATTAAAGCAGAAGGTGTTGCATTTAAAGCGTTTAATGTTGATGCATTTAAAGCAGAAAAACGACAAACTATCATTTCAGAGTTACAAGATTTTTTTGGTACAGAAGGCAAAATAAGAACGCTGGTACATAGTGTCGCAAAAGGCAATTTAAAACCTATGATTTCTGAAGACAAACCCATGCTACAAACAGACGATTTTAATTTAACCATAAATGCCATGGCTATTAGTTTGTACGATTGGACTAAAGCCCTTTTTGAAGCACAATTATTCGCCAACGATACTCGAATTATAAGTTTTACAAGTGAAGGTAATACTAAAGCTTGGCAAAATTACGCAGCAGTTTCGGCTGCAAAAGTAACTTTAGAAGCCATTACTAGAAATATCGCTTTAGAATTTGCACCTTTTGGTATTAGAGCCAATTGTATTCAAGCTGGTGTTACAGACACTGCTTCTTTACGTAAAATTCCTGGAAGCGAACAGCTAAAAGCACATAGTCTAAAACGAAATCCGTTTAAACGATTAACACAACCTGAAGACGTCGCGAATGCTGTGTATTTACTTTGCAAAGACGAAGCCCGTTGGATTAACGGCTGTGTAATTCCCGTAGATGGAGGCGAACATATTAGCTAAAAAAATATGAACAGTCAAGACATTATAAACCAATTACCCTATACGCCTCCATTTCTATTTGTGGACGGCATTAGCGCCGTTTCTAATGAAGGCATCACAGGACATTACACGTTTAAAAAAGACGCTTATTTTTATAAAGGCCATTTTAAAAATAATCCCATGACCCCTGGCGTTATACTTACAGAATGTATGGCGCAAATTGGCTTGGTTTGTTTAGGTATTTATCTCTTGAAAGATAGTCTTTCGGATGAAAATGCACCACAAATTGCGCTAACGTCAAATACTGTAGATTTCTTTTTACCCGTATTACCAGAAGAAACGGTGACTGTAGTTTCAGAAAAACAAGTGTTTCGTTTTAATAAATTAAAATGCAGTGTAAAACTCTTTAATGCCAAAAACGAACTCGTTTGTAGAGGACAAATTTCGGGAATGTTGCATACTAATTCTACAACAATAACATGAAAACAAGAGTCGTTATAACAGGTTTAGGAGTTGTTGCACCAAATGGTGTTGGGATTGATGCCTTTACCAAAGCTATTAAACAAGGACAATCTGGGATTACGTACCATCAAAATCTAAAAGACTTAAATTTTTCGTGCTGTATTGGTGGTATTCCAACCATTTCTGAAGCTAAAAAATTAGAATACTTAACACCTTTACAATTACGAGGCTTTAATAGCAATGGTATTTTATACGGTTGTATTGCAGGTATGGACGCTTGGACAAATGCTGGATTATCAATTAATTCTGAAAGCGCGTTAGATTTCGATAGTGGAACTATTTTTGGAGCTGGCACTTCTGGCGTAGATAAGTTTAGAGAAGCCATTTATAAAATAGACGATAAACAAGTAAAACGTTTAGGTAGCACAGCAGTAGTGCAAACTATGGCAAGTGGTGTTAGTGCTTTTTTAGGTGGTATTTTAGGTTTAGGGAACCAAGTAACTACAAACTCTTCGGCCTGTACAACTGGAACCGAAGCCATTTTAATGGGTTATGAACGCATTAAAAACGGACAAGCTAAACGTATGCTTGTTGGTAGTTGTAGCGATGACGGCCCCTACATTTGGGGTGGTTTCGACGCCATGCGTGTTATGGCTTATAAATACAATGATGCACCAGAAGATGGTTCAAGACCATTAAGTGATTCTGCCAACGGATTCGTTCCTGGAAGCGGCGCTGGTGCTTTGGTTTTAGAATCTTTAGAAAGCGCGCAAGAACGTAACGCGACTATTTATGCCGAAGTATTAGGTGGTACTATTAATTCTGGCGGACAACGTAATGGTGGCACATTGACTGCGCCAAATCCAAAAGCGGTACAACGTTGCATTACAGACGCCATAACGCATGCGAATATAACGCCACAAGATATTGATGCCATAAACGGGCATTTAACAGCAACGTCTAAAGATGCATTAGAAATTGAAAATTGGACAAAAGCCTTACAATTAAATGGAAGTGATTTTCCTTATATTAATACTTTAAAATCGATGACGGGACATTGTTTAGCTGCCGCAGGAAGTATAGAAAGTGTTGCTACCGTTTTACAACTTAGTAATCAATTTATATTTCCTAATATTAATTGCGATACTGTACACCCTGAGATTTTAAAATTAATTACTGAAGACCGGATTCCTAAAACACTATTAAAAACCAACATTAATATTATTACAAAAGCAAGTTTTGGTTTTGGAGATGTTAATGGTTGTGTTATCTTTAAAAAGTATACTTAACAAAAGAATATTCGACGTCAGTTCGAATGATTCTGAAGCATGAGGAATCGTATCGAGAACTAATTCTGAATAAAAATCCTTATTCTCGATACAAATTTTACTCATTCTCAATCGTATAAATGCACTCGAATTGACGAATTTTATAATAATGTAAATGAGTTACATAAAAACTAACTATAAAAAGATTCCCGCCTACCTGGGAAGTGAGCATGACAACAGAAGCACTAATTACTAAATTAAAAACCATCGTTAAGCCTTATATTCAAGATGAAGCAGCGTTTAACAATCTTACCGAAGAGACCGATTTTATTAACGATTTAAAAATAAATTCTGCCAACTTAGTAGATGTAGTTTTGGACATTGAAGATGAATTTGATATTAGACTTGAAAACGACGATATGGAAAAAATGCTAAATGTAAAAGCAGCCATGGACATTGTTAACGAAAAATTGAAAGGGTAATGATTGGTAATGACATTGTCGATTTAAAACAAGCTGCTAAAGATTCTAATTGGCAACGCCCGCGTTTTTTAGATAAAGTGTTTACCAAACACGAACAACATTATATTAATACGTCTCAACAAAAACATGAAATGGTTTGGCTATTATGGAGCATGAAAGAGGCTGCTTATAAAATTCATGTACAGCAATTTGGAACGCGTTTTTTTAATCCTAAAAAATTGAATTGCACACTAAATTCTGATACTACAGGCATAGTTTCGATTGACAATCTCAGTTATAAAACTAAATCTATAATTACTGAAGACTATATTTATACAACTGCAACTTCTGAAGATGTAAACACAATAACAAGTACTTGTTTTGAAATTGAGACCACTGATTATAAAATGCAATCAAAAACACTTAAATCTCGATTTTTACAAGATTTTGCTAAAACCAATGCTATAGCTTTAAACAATTTATCTTTAACTAAAAGTGAAATTGGAATACCTCAACTATTTAAAGACAATATTAAAGTTGACTTGTCTTTATCGTTTACGCATCATGGAATGTTTTGTGGGTATGGGTATTGTAAACGATAAAATCATTGTACGATAGTTTTGTCGTACAATACGTCTTATTCTGCAAATACAATAGTTGTATCTTCTAGTTTATGTTCAATAATATACCTTGCCAAATTACACCAAATGGTTACACGGTCTAAAATCCAAGCATCTGAAGTTATGACGACAGCTTCACTTTCGGCTAAATAGTTGTCGGGATTATTTTCTAAAATAATGTCCCAATTATAGTTTTCTTGCTCTGCTAATTCTCGTAGTTTAGTTTTTAATCGTCCACTATTAGACACTGGTTTGTCTAAAACCCAAAGTACACTTTTCACCTCAGCTTGTTTTAAAACGGCCCCAATTAGTAATAACGCTTGCTCTGTTTGTTGTACACGTTTATACGTGCCATAAACACTAGATAAATCGCGATAACAATGATCTAATCCTTTAAATATATACCCTTGAGATAAGGCACTTTCTAAAATAATAATGAGATTAAAACCATCGATAATAATATCTTTACCTTTTAAAGCTTCTAGAGTAATACAAGTAGATACACGTTGTTCTATTTGTTCTTTTGAAGCACTCATACCTTGCAGAGCTTGTTGCTGTCTTACATTAAGTCGGTATCTGTTTCCTACTAATTGTACAGATGATTTTTGAGCATAACCTCTAGATAGCAAGTAACACATATCTGTTACAGCCTCTTTAAGTTTTTCTTGCATTTTTAGAGTCCCAAACAATAAATCGTCTCTCCCCTCTTTTCCTCTATTTTTTAGGTTGCTCATTCTATTTATATTCTTTGAAAGACTGTTTTGTTTTTAATTGGGTTTCGCCTTTAGCCTGTCTTGAGCGGAGTCGAAAGGCTCAACCTGACATAATTAATACTTAAAATAAAGTAAGCGAGATTCGAACCCGCATCTCCTGCGTGACAGGCAGGTGTTTTCCGATTATTATTAGTGCTTTCTTTGTTTTTATATACCCAATCATTCAAAGTTCGAGCTTTATTTATGAATGCTTATTAAAAGATGAAATCAGTTCTTTATTTTTCTTATCCAATAATAAAATACATTTCTAGACCTTTTTTATTTTTTCATAATTTGCTCAACATATCTTTTATGGTTTTCATATCCATTCTTCTTTGGATTTTTCAAATCTATCATACTTCCTAATCCTGTATCGAAAATTTGCCAATCATGAAGTTTTGCAAGTTCAATCAATTCAAACAACCCATTTTCACCATATAAACTCAGCATCATATTACTTACTGGCTCATTACTAATAAAAAAGTCAATCGAGAAGTCTTTTCCTTTTATCTCTCGATGATTCTCATCTTCAATAATATCACTAAATGAACTTTCAAGAATTCCTGTAAAATCAATCGATTCAAGTTTACCTTCGTCCAATTCTTCAATTGATTTAATAATCTCCTTTGACTTAAATATTACAATATCCCAGCTCATATTTTATTTAGTTAATTTTTTCAACAATCTAATATTTCAAATATAGTAAATCGTTGAGATTATGTATTACTGATATAATCCATTTTAAGTATTCTTTTCGATAGAAGAATTATTGTAAAGTAAGCGAGACTCGAACCCGCATCTCCTGCGTGACAGGCAGGTGTTTTTCCAGTTAAACTATTACTTTCTTTATTTGATGAAGTAGGCGAGATTCGAACTCGCAACCTCCTACCTGGCAGGCAGGCGCTCTTCCCATTGAGCTACTACTTCTTGTATTATTATTAGGAAAGTACATTGGACTCGAACCAATATTTCGGGTATGAGACCGACGATTTCCAGTTATCTTAGTACTTTCTTTTTGGGGAATGAGCAGGATTACTCACGCCATTTTATTTTTGTTAATAGGTGTTCATGAATACTTCGTATTTGAACCCGCATATACAACTTGGCTAGTTGTCGTTTTCCATATTTTAACCACCATTCCCATTTATATCATTAAAAAAAGTAAAGCGCATGTGAGGCTCGAACTCACGACCCTTAGGTTGTCTGCCTAATGCTCTTCCAACTGAGCTAACACGCTTTACAGTATTTTACCACGGACTTACTTTATAATCTTTTAATAACGTTCCTACTAATATAGCATTTCCATTTAAGGCCTCTATAATTGGATACAATATTCTTGCTGCTCCATCTACTGAATCTAAAGGCGGAATATAGCCTTCTTCAAATTGTTTTTTACGCAATGCTTCTTTTGCTCCAGTAGAGATCCAACCCACATCTACTGCGTACATATAAATGTTATCTTTTTTATAATCTGTTCCAGACGTTTTTGTTAGCATATTTAATGCGGCTTTTGTCATATTAGTATGCGGATGAAAAATCGTTTTATTACTATAGTTAAAAATACCTTCAGAAGAGGTCACATTAATAATAAAACGTTGATTAAATTCTGAATTCTTAAACAATGGAGTCAATTCTTTAATCATAAAATAAGGCGATATTTGATTAATTAAATTCACTTCTAACAACTCGTACATAGACACTTCTTCTAGCGTAGAATTCCAACTTGTTTTGGTACGTTCATCTACGGGTTGCCCAAATCTATTCATTTCGAAATCTTTATTTTCTGATGTATCTGCTAAGAGTTTCACATCTTCTATAACTGCTGTTTCATTTGGAATTAAATGTGTTTCTCCAGTATATGATTCTACTAACTTCTGCTCTTTTTTTACTATTGGCAAGTAATAATTATCATCGTATTTTATTGTTTGTGCTGCATTATTTATAAGAATATCTAAAGTGCTGTACTTCGATTTGTAATAAGAAATAAAGTGTTCTACTGCTTTTAAATTACGTAAATCTAATCCGTAAATAGTAAGCCTATCTTTCCATAAGTTATAATCGCTTTCTTTTTTAAAACCTTCTAATGCTAGAGCTGGAAAACGTGTGGTTAACATAACATTTGCATCGGCTCGTAATAATTTTAAAGCGGTTGCAAATCCTACTTTTACGCGACCTCCAGTAATAATAACATTTCTATTTTTTAAATCTACTGTTTTAAAACGTTGGTTGTAATTAAATTCTGCGCAGTCTGGACATAAACGGTTATAGAAAAAATGTAACTTATTGAAATCGGTACCACAACAATAACATCCTTTTGATTTATTTAATAGTTTATAAGTAGTATCCTCCTTGTTATCATCTGCATATAGCGTTTTATTTCCCAATGCATTTTTTGAAATTACAGTACTTTTTATTGTTACTATATCTTCGGCTTTTACTTTAGTAAAAGCTTCTTTTGTTTTATATTTTTTTGCTGTTTTATAAACCTTGGTTATTAATCCTGATAGTAGTGGGTTATCGGGATTATTAAATGGGTCTTTTTTAAGTTCGTTTAAAACCTTAATACAGTGTTCCCATTCTTCTTGAGTGTAATTATATGATTCGAATGTATTCATCTTTACTATTATAAAAAGGGTTCTAAAAAACCTATTAATGTTTTGTCTTTAATGCGCCAACGCATGCCGTGACCGCTTGCAACTCTAATTTCGTATACTAATTCGTGTTTGTAATGGTAAAACACATTCCACCAAGTATGTTTATCTATTAGTTTACTAACTAGTATTCTTACTTTTGTTTCTTTTTCTATGGGTTTACCTTGTATGTTTCCCCAAAAATTATCTTCGGTTCTATCTATATGTTTTTCCCAGGCTCTTAAAGCAATACTTATATGTTTATTGTAGGGTTTAAAACTACTCTCTAGCACGTCTTGTTTTAATAATGGTAATCCTTCTATTGTTTGAACAGTTGCAGAGGTTATACGTTGTCCCATTAATACTAATACGTACTTAAAGTCTATGGTTTCTAGAACTTGTGCTATTGCTTTTTGGGTTAACGTATTAGATTTAGAGTCTTGTTGTTCTATTAATTTTAATGATGGTTTAAATAATAAAAATGCATCTAATAATAGAGGTGTTAGTTCTTCATTAAAATGCGGATGTGGTAGTGTTTCGGGTACTGCTTCAAAATAGCACTTAGTAAGTGTTTTTGCTAGTTTCTCTAAATACTCTTTTTTAAACAACGGACGATGTATCTCAATCCATTCCGAAGTATAGTGAGATTGTGAGTCTATTAGTATTTGTATTAAGAGTTCTGTTTTCATATTTATTTCCTGCGAAAGCAGTAATCTTATTATCGTTATTTTAATAACTTAATTACCGATAGCAAATTACTGCAAATACAGTAATTATTAATGGTTTCTGAAGCAAATATGTAATGCTTTTACGCATTGTTTTTGCGTAGTGGTTATTTTTTATAATATAATCTCAATACAAAATTCCTGAAAAAGGAATTCCACTCGATTTGACGATTCCACAGACAATATATTAAAGCATAGCCGATAATTTTAATAGTATTTTTCGACTATGCTTGTATATTACCTATACAGAAACGTCTCTTTAACCATATTTGCTGCTTCTTTGTTAAGCATTTTGGTCATTCTTTTTTGACTTTCCTTTTCTGTATTTTCCCATTGTGACTCGTAATCTTTTTTAAAGTCTACAAGGGCATCTTGTGCAAATAGTCCAATGGTTTTTCCCATTTGTTTTAATGAGAATTCTCCAAGTTTACTTTGTACATTCATTAATCTATTTTCGCTTACATAACTTAAAAGGTAATTAGCAGTTTCTTTTTCTAAATCTGAAAATACTTTAACCTCTTTTGTTATTTTATTTTTTGAATGTGTTCGTTCTGACCATTTTTCATTTTTATTTTTAAAAATAACACGCTGTCCATTTCTAAAATGCTTACTTATAACTGGCTTAATAATTACTCCTTCGCAAATGTTTTCTTCAATTTCTGGAAGTTTTAACCAAGTTGGGATTTTAGACTGAAATGTATTTGGGTAGTCTAAACATTTTTGCAGCGTTCCTTGAAATAAGGTTTTTGCGTAAAATAGTTCTACGGTTTCAAAATAGATATTTACTACAGATACATCTAAATATTTGGTTTGATTAATACAAATATCGAATGCATAAAAGTCGTTTTCTGGGCTGTAGAATACACCTTTTTGTACTCTAGGCATTCCTTTTATATTATCGACATCTGGGTGCTCATAACTACCTCCAAACAATTCTCCAAAAACAGTAATTACTTCTGTTTCTGGGTAATCTATCTTTACTAATCCAAATAGGGTTTTTATAGCCTCGGAATAAGTATCTAATACATATTGGTAATTGCTAAAGTTTTCTCCTTCTAAAATGAGACCACTACGTTTTGCAACATGTATCTCTTTACCATTAGTAATAAAAGAAAAGTTAGCGCCATGTACTTTTTCTTGTACCACATAGGTTTCTTTATCATAACCATGTAGGTAGATTTGCTCTACTTCCTTTTCACGGTAAGTATTTTCAATACTGTTGTATTTTTTAAACATGATTTCTACTTTTTTATTTAATTACTATTATTCTTTAGGGGTGACTTCGGGGATCGAACCCTGTTCTCCTCATTCACAGTGAGGTACTTTACCTAATAAGCTAAAGTCACCATATTATTCTAATTTGATGACCTGATAGGATTCGAACCTATACAACCAGAGTCAAATTCTGGTATGCTGCCTTTACATCACAAGTCATTATTGTACTCCACCTTGGATTACTCATTAACTTCTATTGTTTTAAGAAATCGTGAGTACTTCGTATTTCGAACCAAGACTGAACGGGGCTTAAACCTAAACTTCGTTCGGTACCTTCGAAAAAACAATTGTTTTTTCTCGCCAATCTCTTCCAATTGGGCTAGTGGAGCATAGTACAGAAAGAGAGATTCGAACTCTCAAAATCTTGATTCTAAGTCAAGCGCGTATACCAGTTCCGCCATTTCTGCATTTTATTTTTTCTAATATTTAGGTCATAAAAAAAGCACCTCTTTTTGGGAGGTGCTATACTTAAAAGTTATATACTATTTATGTCATATAAACTGTTTCTCCCGTTGTATTAAAAATAATTGCGCATCACTACATAACTGCCCTCCTCTTGTAAGTGCATTGCCACTGGCATTAAATTGTAAATTATGTATTAAAAGATGTTTCATTATTTTAAAATGTATTAATGTCTTTTCGACGGTGCAAATATGTAATGCTTTTTTGAATTAGACAAGAAAAAATTTAATTTATTTATTTTAAAATCAGATAGTTAGATAAAAATTAAACAATAAAAACCCTGTCCGTTTTATACAGATAGTTAACATATTTCACAACAGACTGTCTCTCAATTGTTTCTTGTTTCAATGACTCTATTTTACTATTCTTAATTACTTAGCATTACTTTCAAAATTTTTCATAAAAAAAGCGTCCAATTAAAATTGGACGCTTATAAATTATAGTGATTTAAGGTTTTATCTTACATTATATTGGTATTAAAAATCACATAGCATCCTGTTTCGCTCCATAAATCTTGGACGAAAGTATAGAGTCTGGCTCCATTTATACTATGTATTTTTTGACTTGTCATTTGCTTTATTGCATATTTTAACGCTACAAATATGCTATTATTATTTTAATTGTTCTTCTTTTTCTCTATAAAATTCTTCTCTTAGCTCTATTAATAGATTATTTACAGCATTTATATCTGGACGTTCTTGTAAGTTCGAAGTTTCGTAAATAGTATTTAATTCTGCTTTCATTGCTTCGGCTTTAAGTACTAAATCATCATATTCGAAAGCTGCATTTTTTATAGATAATAAAAACGCTCTATCGTTTCGTTTTACATTAATTGTTTTAGTTGTTCCTATTTCTTTTGCCATGTGTAATAACCTAAACGTATGCATCATGTTTTTTGCATCGTAGTTTTTATCATGAGAAATATTGCTTTTGTAACGTTCTTCGTTTCTATTATTTACCCAAGTCCAATACTCTTTATACCTTTTACAATAACTAGAATAACCGTCTACATTAAAATATAGTATTGCTATCGGCTGTTCTGTTTTTGGAACAGAACTTAAACACACCTCGTTTGCTTGCGTTCTAGAAACACCTTTATACGGTAGTGTTTTGCTATAAAACACATTATAACAATCTTTCATATGTGGTATTTTAACCAATCCACAATTTGAAGCTTCAAATGCATTTTCTTTTAAAAATTCTGGCAATAAAATAGATTGTTTTTCGGTTCTAACATAACAAAAATCTTCAACGGTCTTTCGTTCTTTCTCTACTGGGTTTACAATTTTCTTGTTTAAGCCTCTTGCTTTTTTTATTTGTGTAAAAGCGTAATTAGCGAAACTATTCTTACATAGTTTAGACAAAAAAACAGATTGTTTTATGGCATCGTATATTGGGTGTTTATATAGTATACAAGCTTCTGGAACATTTAGTAATTCTAAAATATTTGGATTATTCTTTGCTAACAGTTCTATAAATTTTCGCAGCTCGTAATAAGCTATGTCATTAGTTTCGTTGTTAATCTGCCCTACATAATCTAAACTATAAAACTGTGTTTTTGGTAATATATAAACGCCTCTAATATCGGTGTCCGAAGTTTCAGTTTCTAATCCATATGCTCTGCTTCCACTTATACATTCGAAAATGATATGTCCTGAGTTTTTAAGTTCTTCTAGTGTCATAGTCTTTTTTAAAAGTGGTTAGCAAATTAATTATGGTGTCTGCTGAAGTATTATAAAGGTATGCTTCGTAGTCTTCGAATTGCAATTGAAAATCAGTCATAAAACTTCCCAATGTCTTTCCTTTTAAATCTGGAAATAACGCCATAATAATACGGCCATTATACTTTGCTCGTATTGAAGCTATATACACTTCTCGTTCTTGTTCTTCCTTAATAGCTTCTATTAAATTAGCCTCGGGAAAGTAATTTGCTATCGTTTCTAAATACGCTTCTTTTTCAAGGTATTTTGGTTCTTTTTTTATATTATTAGCTTTTAAATAATCTATAAAAGCAATCATTGTTGGTCTTTGTTTTCTTTTTTGAATTGCTTTGTCGTTTTCTAAATAAGGTTTTGTAGAGAAATAAGGACTTGCAATTACCCAATTAAATAAGGATTCTTTATCATTAAACCCTAGAGTCCAAGTTTTATAATCTAAATTTAAAAAAGTGTAAATCTTTTCAAAATCCATACTCACAGTAAGGTCTTTCGAGTAGCTTTCTTGAGTCTCTCTTCTATACACATATAGCAATCCTTTTTCACCGTATTTTAAATTGAAGCGTTTAAACATGCGCCCTATTATATTTCCAACATCATTAAAACACAGAAAATTATATGTACTTTTAAAATAGGTATTAGATTTTATAAAGAAGTCTACTTGAAAGTTTGCGTAAACAGTGCTAAACACATTACCTACAGATTTATGCTTATTAATATTTAAATCTGTTACAATGTCTTCTTTTAGCTGATTCCAGTTTTCAATTTTAGAACTATTTATTAAAATATCTAAATCTCCAAAATCGGCCTTGTTTCCATAGTACTTTGGTATTGCGTAATTGTCTTTTCCTATTTTTTCATCTAGGTATTTAGAAACGTGTTCCTCAATTTTTAAATACTCTATTTTAGATATTCGCCCTAACTTGAATAAGTTTCCACCCATTATAATTAGGTTATATGTTTAATAAATAACGAATTAAATGCTTCTGGATCATATTGACTGTTAAACAGTTTCCTCCCTTTTTTATCATTATCCAGAATAGTATACTTTAAAAAAATAAAAAGTCTTTGGTTTTGCTTTGTATGAAAGTCCTCGTTATACTGTGTCTTTATCTCCACTAAATCTTCAACCTCCTTTTTCGTTTTATCGTCTATTAAGTCTAATAACTCTGAAAATAAAACAGGAGGTATTGTTTTATATTTAGCTATCCATGTGGCAGATAATGCTGTTCGTAATGCATAGAAAAAACTTTTAAGTTTCACATTTTCTCGAGATACTTTCTCTAAAAAACTTTTACTCATACTATGGTAATGATAAAACCCTGCTATAGGATTAAAACTATGTATTGCTAATTCTTGTATGTCTTTTAAAAAGGTTTCATCTGCTTTATAAACTATTGGCGAAAATAGCCACCCTAGAAGTGAAGCATTAGATTTGGTCATTAATTTTAAGGCTTTTCTTAAATCCCAACCAGAGCCATCTAAAGCATCTTCTGTAATAAATTCTATAGTATCTTTTTGTTTCCAAAGTTTTAAATACCAATCTTTTGGATGTTTGTAAATAAAACGAATGTCATAATCTGAATCTAGTGAAGCAAAGCCCCAAGCTCTACTTCCAGATTCGCATGCAAATAGTATTTCTATATTGTATTCTTTTTCTATTTCAGAAAGTTTTTCCAGAATTTTGGTATTCATAATAGGGACCTAATTTGGGGTTAAGGGTATTCATTTTTACATGAATTGTAATCAATAGCTATAAAAATAAGAATAATCTTATATTAATAATAAAAAAGATAGTGATAAATAGCATTTCTATTGACTAATTAGAACTTAACCGACACTAATAATACAAAACCGACAACCTAAATAGTCTCTTCTTTTTTATGCTGCAAACACCAATGTAAAATCTTAGCAATATTATTGGCATCATCTATACCTCTATGGTGTGTTCCTTCTAATGGAATACCCAACATCCCTAAAGCACCTTTCATACCAACTTTACCTCTTAATTCCTTAACTTCAGAAAATAGCGTTTTTACATTTATATGATTTTGAGATAAAGGGTAATCTATACCACGTACTTTACATTGTAGTTTCATAATATTTAAATCGTATGCTCCGTAACTTGCCCAAGTGTAATGATGTGCTTGGTAACTTTCTCTTAATTGAGTGCAAGCTTCATTAAATGTAACACCTTCTTTATCTAATAATGTTTGTGTTATGGTTGTTAACTCTGTACAAAACGGACTCACTTCTGAGCGTTCTGGCTTAATTAATATGCCTTCGTTTTTGGTAATTTCTCCTGTTTCTGTATTTAATATACAGGTTCCTATTTCTATAATTTCGCTAACCTGCCCTTTGGGGACTTTCCCGTTCCAACAGGTAGCTTCTAAGTCTATAACTATTATATATTTATTGTAATTCATTTGTTTTTGTTCTTTAAAAGCACCTCAACAAAGTCTGTCGCTTTTTATAATTCTTCAGCTATTTTAATAAAAGGATCCGTTAATTTTCCATAGATTTTCATTCCTGAATCATTAACATGTTCTAATTTATATTTATCACAAGCACTACCATTGAGTGCATAATCATAACCATCAATAGTTATTACATACCAATGCTTATTTCTTGCTTCTAAAATTATTTCGTCTGCATAAAAAGGCCAATCTCCTTTGAAATCTACTTTTTTAATATTTTTATATTTGAAATCTGGATTTGATTGTCTTTCAAAATCATCTTCAATTGTTCTCTTGTGAGGATTACGAGTTCTTAATTTTACTTCTTTTGATATATTCTTGTATATGGTTCGTCCTAAATCTTCATCCTTAATTTTCATAAAGTCAAAAACCCATCCAGAATTTTGTTTTGCTAGGCTACCAAGATTGACAAAAGTGAATTGCCTAGATAATCCTCTAATAAATCTCTCAAGAATAGAAATGATTTCAGAATTTATATAATCGTATGTCTCATTACTTTGTTGAATTTTAATATTAAAAAAACGTTTAAAAAGCGATGAATTCTTTTTTAAAATTTTTGTTTCAAATTCATCCCATAATTTTTCGACATCTATACTAGGTCTTATATTGGATGTAACAACATCTAAATTATGGTAGCGAGCATATTTGCCAAACTCAGATAATAAATTTAGCAATTCATTTAAAAGTTTATCATCACGAATAAACGACTTGTCTTCTGCTAGAAATGAATCGTTTTTATGCCTGAGATAAAAATAATTAGATACAACTTCTTTTTTCAATTCTAAAATATCATGCCCAGACCTACCTGCAAAAGATTTTAAAGTGTTAAAATCAGGAAAATCACTATTCTTCTCATAATAACCATAACATAAATAACATTTTAAAAAACGTTCAATACCACTAGAGAGAATTTGAAGTGGTAAATGATAAAAATCATTATCTAAATTTATGTTTTGAATTTCTCCAAATCCAAGTTTAATTAATTTAATAGAGTTAACGAACTCTTTGTTCAGATAAATCTCTTTTAAAACTTTATCATCTAACATCTTGATCTTAATTTATATTAATACAGAAATAATCTACTTTTTCTATACTCGGTTTCATTATTATAATCTTTGTTTTGCCAAAAGCACAAATAGTTTTAATTGTTTTTGTAATGCTTCGGAAGTGTCACTTGCTCTTAACAGGTATCTTTTAAATTCTGGAAACAATTCTATTATATCAGTTTTTGTATATAATTCTACATCTTGAAACAAGGCTAATGTTATCCCTAATTGAAAAGCTATACTTTTATAGATTTCAATTACAGAACCATGTTTTCCAAATGTTTTAAAAGCACTTAATTCTACTTGTTCTAAAAACAACAATTTATCTAATAACGTTCCTTTTAGTGCCGCTTTTGCGTCTTGCCTTAATGTGGTTCTTGTAAAATACGAGACTAAGGATCTTGCACAACGCTCTATACGCAACTCTAAATCTCTTACTACTAATTGCTGAATTTTACGTTCATGCTTTTGTTCGTGTAATTGATAGGTTTTATATAGCGCATTATTTAACTCATCTGGAATACCTTTAAAACAATCAACAATAATCCCTTCTTTTACTATTGCTAAGTTGGCGTTTACTGTTTTTAATGTTTTAAAGGCCTCTGCTTCTATTAATTGTTCTACTGTTTTATGGTTATCGTTAATACTTGATAACGTTTCAACAAAAAAACAAACGTCTAAATCCAGAGAGTTTCCTGATCCAAATATTTGATAGGGATAACTCATGTTTTCTAATGTTTAAAAGTCTCCATAGAATACTTGTAGACATGGTAGTTTTAACTTTTGTCTCCATAAATCGACCACTTGGTTTCTATCGTCTAATACGAATTCTACGAAGTAATTGTTCTCTATCTGTTCTCTAAATAACTCTTCTTTTATAATAGAATCTTTTCTATTATCCTTTGTTCTACGCATCCATAAGGCATCGTATTCTACATTATGGTCTTTTAGCCATTGTTCTGTTTCTGGTTGAAATTGTCCGTCTCTTCCAGAAAGTAATAGAATTTTAAATCCTAATGCTTTATAGTTCTTTACCATGTTTACTATGGGTGTGTTTGGTAAATCTTGTCCACATTTACTACCATCGAAAGGACTTCTATCATTTATTAAAGATAGCGTTCCATCCAAATCGCAAATAATAGCTTTAGGCAAAGTCTCATCCTGCGTTCTTATTTCATTTTTAAGTTTTTTACCGGTATGCAATTGTTTATGCATTTTTAAAATAACATCTCGCCCTACAGGGTTTTCTCTTTTAGAGTCTCTAAGTATAGCTTCTTCTACTTCTATTTCCATCCTTTTTACCTCAACTTTTACAGTATGCCCTGTTTCTTTCATGTATTCTTGAGCAATTTCTGTTATTCTATTAGCATTAGTTTCAGAAATATTAGTATCGTCTACAATAACATGTTTCCCTGCTAACAAGGCTTCTTTTATAAGAAAGTCTCGTGTTCGTTTTATAAACTTTTCATTGCCTTTAGAGAAATGGTTGCAGTCTAACATGGCACGTAAACTATCTCTGTTTATTCTTTTGTACATCCCCGGATTATCTAATACTAATTGTTTAGCGTATGTTGATTTTCCTGATGCCGGTATACCTTGTAATATGATTATTGTTTTCATGTGTCTATACTTTTTTTTAACTAATTGAATTCGTTAGAATAGGCTTTTTCGAATGCTGGACGGATGTATTTCCAGATAATTTTATCGTAGTTTTTTTTGTTTTTTATAGCAAATAAAACTGCTGGATAGGTACAGGTTTTAAAATAACCCGCCGTCTCTCTATCTGTACTTAATTCTTTATATTCTGTCTTCGAAATAGTTTCAATAGTTTTAAATTGTTCTCTTAATTGTGTTTCTACTTTTTTTACCCATGTAAAAAATTCGTCTGGGACATCTTCAATCCACTGGGTTAATTCTCCTTCTTCCTTTAATGTTTCCCATATGGTTAAAGATGATATTTGTGTTACAATTCTATGTAAATCTATATAATCTTCGAATTTAATTTTTACTCTAAATCCGTTTTCATATTGAATAACAAATCCTTCTTTATTTTTCCAGTTTAATGCTTTTAATGCTCTTAAACTATTATAATGGTAGATTTCTGGTAATGGGAATCCTATATTTTTAAGAGCTTCTGCTTTACCTGTTTTAGTATCTACAATAGCAATTAATACTAAAGCTTCTTCCGTACCATAATCTACTATAATTCTGTTTTCTGGGTAAATAATTTCGAACACATAGGTTTTACTTTTATCTAAGTTTGTAATTACTGAAGCATATTTACTTTGTAACAAATGGTTTGCTTTTTTAGCTTGCTTACTTGTAAACGAGCCTCTTGTAGCAATATATGGTTTGTTTTCTAACCAATATAAAATACCTAGTGAACCATCCATTTTTTCGAATACTTTAAACGATTCGTTTGGCAAAGCACCATAACCCACTTCTTCTACATTAAAAAATTTAGGAATAGAGTGTGCTACAACAGTATAGTTTTCGTCTAAAATTAAACCTCTACATTGTAACGTTTCCTTAGTCCAATATTGCTCGTACTGCGTTGCTTGCGTGTAGTTATAAATCCACAGATTTGCTTCTGGATGTTTACATTTATGAATGTATCCTTTAGCGATTGCGTCTTCTAATTTTTCGATGTTTAATACTGTAGGTTTCATTTTATTATTAATTACAGTACAAATATGAAATGAGATTACGCAATAGTTTTGCGTAGTTTAATTTTTTATGTTTTAGAGTAGAAAATAGTTGCAATTACAAATAGAACATGAATCTGCGTAAGCGATTGCAGCGGCATCCTTTTGCTTTTTCTGCAAAAGATATAGCGAAAAGCGCGACCCAAACCTTTTTCTGGTTTGGGTTACGCCATAATATTACTTATTTACAGAGAAAATATCTTTTAATTGTTCTATAACATTACCGTTGCCCGATACTGTAATTTCCCCAATTTTATCTGCAATCTTCTCTACATATTCCATTTCTTTTAACTTAAACAACATGGTATTGTCTTCCATTAATTTAGCGGTATTTAACAAGCTTCTTGTAGAGGCTGTTTCCTCACGTCTTGTTACTACATTGGCTTGCGCTTTTTTATGTGCTATTAATACTTGGTTCATGATCTCTTTCATATCACCTGGTAAAATAACATCTCTAATACCTGTATGCAATACGGTAACACCTAGCTTGTTTGCTTGTGTTTTTACGTCTTGTAAAACAGCATTTGCAATGGTTTCTTTTTGCTCTAGCAATTCATCTAGAGTATAAGCACCAACAAAGGCTCTTAAAGCTAATTGTAGTGTAATGTACAATTGTTTTTCGTAGTCTTTATTATGCATTAAAGCGGTTTCTATATTCGCTACTTTATATTGTGCGTAAAAGTTTATACGAACGGTTGCTTTATCTTTTGTTAATAATTCTTGACCTGAAACTTCCAATTGTAATTGACGTAAATCGGCTTTAGCTATTTTAATGGTTTTATCGTTTCTCCAGAAATGATATGTACCATGATCTAAGGTTTTAGCATATTTATCGTTTACTATCATAATCGCTTTTTCGTATGCTGCGACTTCGAACGTACGGATGTATTGACGTAAGGCTGCATTATTATATAAAGCCACATCTATGGTTTCTGGAATGTTAATATTTGTAAAATCTACGGTTATAAATTTATAATCTATTAGACTATTCCAGTAGGCATGACGTCCTGCTGTTAATACGTGTTTAAAGTTATTGTTGCTATATACCAAAACAATCTCGTTATCTTGAATATCTACAACAGTTAACAATTGTGCCAAAGCCTCATCTTGTAGTAAGATCTCCAGAGCTTTTGGCGCATTAAATGCCGCGGTTAAACTATACGTCATTACGCTTTCGTTAAACCATAACCAATGTTTGCCTTCTGTAATTACGCGTACGTAATTACCTTTTTTAAACACCAAGCCTACATTACCTGCATGAATTCTTACTTGTTTCATTTCTTCTAATTTTTATTCTGAATTACTCCCAGAATTATTAAACATTTATAATAGAATTCCTTTTACTTGGAATGGCTATTCTTTTAGTAAAAACAAATTGAAAGCAAACCATCTTTAAGGCTACGGAAATACAAGCGTTTTAGAGTATTCTACAAATCGTTTTTATTAACGTTTTATTAGTAGACCTTGTAGTTCTTCAAGATATTTCTAACAATAGGCTTTCTAAAAAGGAGATGCAAAACGGCTTTAAATACTTCTGTATTTCAAGGTGCCTTCTAGATTGTAAAAACAACGTGTTGCTTTTACCTGTTTACCTTCTCTTTGTTTTTGTTTTGCCATTTAACGTGTGGCTCACAGTGGTGGTCGATTTTTAAAAGAGACCTTCTTTGTGAAAAGGCGGGTTTTTAATCCGCATCCTACATTAACAGTGTAGTGCTCTACCGCTGAGCTATATGACCTTTACAGTTGTCATAACAGGAATCGAACCTGTGCTTGTCTATTGTTCTAACCTGACTGAACTATCTCAAATGAATTGAGAGTGGGAATCGAACCCACGACCTATAGAGTGATGATTATTTTTTGGATAAACAATCGAAACCTTCAAGTCTAGTTGAACATAAATACCTAATACCTATTGGCAAGATTTTATACAATAGTGTTATACAGAAACACCCAACAAGACCAGCTTGATATTTTTATAATTCCCGCTTTCGGGGAATCTTATTCTAATAAATTTGTACCTCTTGCCGGATTCGAACCGGCACTTTCAGATAATTCTGAACAGATAGGCTCTAAATGCGCTTCCCTACTCTACATCTTGTGTATTTCGGTGCTTCTGCAAAACCTAGTCATTGGCGGGCGCGCCACCAACCACATAATCCTATCACTCCATGGCTACGAATCAAAATCTTTTTCCACAGCTCTTCCCTTTAAGCTAAAGAGGTATATATTTTAAAAAACGCTTTGAGAATACTTACGTTTGTAGATGAGCTTTCCTAGTATTATAGCTTGTGCTTTCTCTAGTTTTCCACGTTATTCTAATTGCTTAGAGAATCACGTACTCACCCGATGCCTTATTACATTACAACTGTTCGGCAACTTAGACTTAGCTTGCATAGTGGTTTTATACCACGCTTTGCAATTACAAGGGTTGGCTCCCTCACTATTAATAGGCGTCCTCTTTACGAGGCGGCCTACTAGAATGTTCACCGCACAGTAAAGGCTTGCGACCTTTACCGCCCCATATATTACAATGGGTTTAGGCAACTACTAACTGCTGTAACGCTCGAAGTCTTTTGCGTTTGCTCACCAATTGAGCCATATCAAATTATGGTTTAGATACTAGGAATCGAACCTAGAAATAAAGTTTTGACCTAGGAAAAGGGCTTCGAAAATGGCTTCGTAGATTTTAGCCTACAAAATACCAACCTTTTCCTTGTGTGTTTCCCAACACACCGTATTTTAAGTTACCGAATCGTTTCCCACCGGGTAACTTTAATACTGCAACACGCTCCGTTAGACTGGATAATCTATACGTAACCCATTACTACAACTTTTCCTATTAGTGTCTCCACCTCAAGCCTATATAAAAGTCGGCTATAAATCCTTATTTACGCCAGCGGTTGCCCCTTGTAAATAGTTATTTATGTTAGTTGCTTGCTTACGTGTACTATAATCTAAATGACTATAGTCTCCATTTGCAGTGTCTGCAAATAGATTTATCCTTGTTACCAAGTTTATCTATGGACGATAAGCCGCCCCATCATTTATAATAAATGATGATTTTTTTCTAATAGAAGCTATCAAAAAAGTATTAAAAAAAGCGTCATTCTAAATTCATTTCAGAATCCCATTAAATTGACTTACAATTGTTATGAGAAACCGAATCAAGTTCGGTTTGACGAAAATTTGCCTTTTAAGACAGTTTCATTTTATTTCAATGATCGTTTTATTAAACTTAGATAGCTTCTTTTTAAGGGCCTTCTAAATAATTACTCTGCAAATATTTCACAGTATTACGCAGTGTTTTTGCGTAGTAAAATTTATTTTAATTAAAAAGCTTTAAAAAACTATCTTTTTCTAGATTCTCTAAAGAAAAATCAAAATCTGCTTCATCTTTATAATCTGTAAGTTCGGCTCCTAAAGTTCTTACCAATGTATTAAATGATAATGGTTCGTTCCATTGTTGGTATAATGCTTTGGTGGCTACATTAGATATTTCTGAATTACCAGATACTCTAGTATGTCCTGCTCCAAAATTTAACAATACAAAACATTGTTTATTCTTTTTAGGAATCAACATTCCTAAAATGGTTTGCTGCTGTACAGATTCGCACTTAATATCTGCAAAAAGATTATTTGGATTCAGCATGTAATCCCTAGAAACTTTATCACCTTTTCCTATAATAATCTTGTAACTACAATCTGCAGCTCCAGAGTATACATTGTTTTGAACCAAAGTAGGTACATTTAAACCTTTATTAGCATACAAATACTCAACAGCTCCTTTTGGTGCCGATGTAATATCTCCAGAATACATTAAGTTACCATCTTGCTGGTTATAGGTACTGTTCCAACCTACTTTACCAGCTATATTTAACCCTGATAAATCCAAATCATGGGCGCCCCAAGCATTCTCCCAATAGATACCGACTGCTAATTTTTTTCCATAAAAACATGTTCCGGTAGGAATGTTACCTACATACATTTTCTCTGATGTTGGCAATGCATATGTAATATCCTCAGGAAAAAACAATCGTTTACCTGATAAATCGAAACGCTGTTTTAAATAATTAATTAAAAACTGATAATTTTCCTTAAATACAGTATTTTCTAAAATCACCTTTTTATGCTTACCTGCTTTGTTTCTCTTTAAAAGATTAAAAAGCATATTATTCCTACTTGCAGCAGAAACCCCATCTGACTTTACCCAAGATTTTCCATTTCTAATTCTATATAAAAAGGCATCTTGCCCCTGTTTTCTAGTATAGCAAGCTGATAAAGCTTTAAATAAAGCAAATGGTGTTGCATTATCTAACCAATGCACATCTTTATCTGTTAGAAAGGCATTAGTTACATCATTTAACGGATTTGAAACTAATGGTTTATGATGCGTTTTCGATAACTTACTGATTTTATTAATCGTTTTTGGCGCTTTATTTTTAAAGGCTAAAAACAAAGGCTTGAATCTGTTAAAAATTTCTGCCAATTTTTCTAAACCAAATTGCTTAAATGCTTGTGTTGGATTATAAGAACTTTCCTTAATCAATGCTATTAATGCATCGTTTTTAATTAGCAAAGTCGTGTCTGTTGCTCTGTAAATAATATACCTAAAAAATTCAACTGCATTTTCTGGATAAATATTATAGTATTCCGCTAACTTAATAATCGCTTCTTTGTTTCTTATATTCTCTTTACCAGTAAAGGTATAGTTTAACTCATCTACTAAAACTGTAATCAAATTATCTATAGTTTCTTCTTTAAGTGCCATACCGGATTGCAACATCGATAAACATTTCTGTCTCATTTCATCTACAGAATAGCCTTTAATTACTTTATAAACTAGTTTTACATTTGGAACATTAAGCACTTCTTCTGGAATATAAATTGCTTCTTGAAAATCACTTCCATAAGTAGACATATAATGGTTAATCTGTTCTACATATAACTCATATTTTGAGCTATTTTTAACCTTAGCCCACGACTTATGAAAGGTTTTGTTTAAATCATTACCATTTAATGTTTCCTTTTTTAAGAAATCGATAATTCTATCTTTAGCCCAAAGTGCATTAGGCGCGATAATGAATCCATCTTCTGAGATGTATGGTTTTTCGTTTGATGTTTTCGCTATAACTGCGTTAAATAATTTTAATGTATTCATTATTGTATTATTTTAAATAAGTGAGGTGTATGGTTTTGATTATCTGTCAATAAAATAGGAACACCTTTTACCCATTATTTTTTTTAGACGAAGAGTAAATATCAGAATCCAAATCTGATGTCTAAATGACATCTATAGGAACTCTTTTTGTCTTTTAAGACGAAACGTAAAATAAACCACATACCCTTTCGGGTACTGGAATCGAACCAGTATATAGGAACGTTTTGTGTCTTTTACTAACGGAAAGTAATTTCTATTGTGAATGGTTATAGGAACTTTCTATGTCAGTAATTTTTATTGTAGTCCAGGTGGGATTCGAACCCACGACCCGCGGATTATGAATCTATACAGGAACTTTTATTTGTCGAAAGCGAAAAGTAATTTCGCTGCTCTAACCTCTGAGCTACTGGACTATTTTAATATTTTAAAGAACTTTTATTAAACTCCACCAGAATCATCTTCTAGCGGAGTCCTATTTTTAAAGTCTGATTTCAAAAAAGACTTTTAATTACTCTGCAAATATTTCACTCAATTACGCATTGATTTTGCGTAGTTCAAAAACATTTGAAAAATTGTTATTATTTATACTACTTTATCGGCACAAGATGAGCTTGCAAATGCATACGGTTTCGCTTTAAAAACAAAACCCATTCCTAAAATGTAGCCCATAGCATCTTTAAGTGCTACGTTAGATTCAAACTTTGGATCTGTATTAATATCCGCGTGTACCTCTAAATCAACATTATGTTTATCTAAAATATTACAGATAGCGTATGCTTCTTCTACAGACATTGTTACCTCTTTAAGCATACGTTCTTTAATACCTATTTGTTTAGTGCCTTTATAATTTCTCATAAACATAAAACCTCCTTTACCTTCACGTAATACCACAATAACTGTTGCGTATTCGATATGCGATTTATAGGCTTGTGAATCTGAACCCACACAAATTTTTAATCTATAGCCTGCCTTTTTCTCTTTTACAATAGCATTTTCAATAATCTCCGTAATGGGCTGATCAAAGACTTTACCGCTAAAGTTTCTCCATTTTTGTTGTGTAACTTTCATAAGTTCCCATTTTTAGTTAAATATTAATTTTGTGGAACAAACTGAATGAGCTCGTTCATTTTTATTTTAAAATTGAAATATCAGGATTCGAACCTGAATCTTTCGCCGTATCAAAGCGAAGCTCTAACCAATTAAGCTATATCTCAATTTATTTTGAGGAACATACTGAGATTAACTCGTTCCTTTATATTTTATTAAAACTATACTCGTGAATGCACAGCATTTCGAACCCGTATCTTCTGGCTTAACTCAATAAATTCTATTTTTTAAATAGGATTCGTTGAATTCGCAAACTCATTTCAACCAGACGCATAGATCTACTTTGCTATTGCTCCTTTTTAGATGAATTAGAAATTATAAGTCAGTTTACCTCATTCACAACGAGGTGTTTTATCTAATAAACCAAAATCATCATTTTTGTTGTGATAGAAAGAGTTGAACTTTCATCTACTCACGTATCAGGTGAGCGCTTTATCGATTAAGCTATATCACAATTTTGTTAACCTGATAGGATTAGTTCGCTTCATTTTTATTCTTTTAAAGCTGTGCTCATGAATACTAAAGTATTACGAACCTATACCTCAAGAGTCAAATGCTTTGCATTCACGAATACCTATTTAAAAAACAGAAACGAATGAGCTAAAGTCTTGAATGCTACCATTACACTACAAGTTAGTTTGTAAGCTTAACAGGATTCGAACCCGTATCACTAGATTCGTATTCTAGCATGTTATCCAATTACACTATAAGCTTATTAATAATCCTTCAGGATTAGTTGAGATGCCAGGAATCGAACCTGAACCCTTCGCCTTATGAGAGCGATGCTCTACCAGATTAAGCTACATCTCAATTTGTTGAGGCAATAGGGATCGAACCTATGACTTTCACGATGTAAGCGTGACACTCTTACCACTGAGTTATGCCTCATTTTAATTTGTACTCCGTAAGGGAATCGAACCCTTATTTTCTGCTAGAAAGGCAGACGTCCTAACCGTTAGACGAACGGAGCTTTTGTCTAAGGGACAGGATTCGAACCTGTAACCTCCCGCGTCCAAGGCGGGTAAACAACCATTGTTATTCCCCTAATTTTTTTTGCGGTTCATACGAGAATCGAACTCGTATCTCTCGAGAGACAGTCGAGAAGGATAACCATTACCCCAATGAACCAATTTTGTACATCTACCAAGATTCGAACTCGAAACTATAGATTGGAAATGCTTTGCATTCACGAATACCAATTTAAAATTATAGAGTAGTGAGCTAAGTCTACTATGTTACCAATTACACTATAGATGCTTATTGTGGGAATGATAGGATTCGAACCTATTAAGCCTTGGCACCAGTTTTACAGACTGGCTCAACTCACCATCGTTGACGCATTCCCTTTTATTTTTGAGACAAGGATGAGAGTCGAACTCATAAAATTTAGTTTTGCAGACTAATGCCTTAACCATTCAGCCACCTTGTCATTTAGCGATACCGAAGGGATTCGAACCCTTAACCTGATGGTTAACAACCAACTGCTCTGCCATTGAGCTACGATATCATGTTTTGGAGTTACGAAGACTTACACTCCGTTTTGCAAATTGCAAATGAGCTTGCGAATTCAACGAAACTTATTTATCAAAATAAATTTCAGTGAGTTAAACCCGTTGTTTTAGCCAGTTAAACTATAACCCCATAGTATTGCGGAGGACAAAGGAATCGAACCTTCACCGCCATATGGCGGACTTGTTTAGCAGACAAGCGCAACGAACCAACATTTGCCTATCCTCCATTTAATTTATTTAGTCTGAGAGACAGGAGTCGAACCTGCAACCTCTCGCATCCAAAGCGAGTAAACTATCCATCGTTATCCTCTCAGTTTTGCGGAAGGAGTGGGAGTAGTTCATGTTTTTTCTATTTTATTAAATAGGTATTCATGAATACTTTGTATTTCGAATCCACACGAGTCATTAACTCCGAACAGTTTTCAAGACTGTGGCCACCTCCTATTGCCCTTCCGTTTTGTTGACGCGGTGAGGATCGAACTCACGACCTCGGCATTAAAAGTACCTTGCTCTACCAACTAAGCTACACGTCAATTTTTCTATATTTCTATTTCAATGAACACCATAAAAAAAGCACCTCTTGTAACGGAAGGTGCTTTTTTTAAATCTATGTATACATCAACTCATGTATACACAACCTTCCTAGTATATTTTATAAATCTTTCATCACAACTAAATGTTGCAACTGGTCTCGGCGAGCGAAACCAAAGATTTTGTTTAATTATATGTTGTAAATAATTCCTCATTATTGTTTTGTTATTTTGATGGTGCAAATATGAAACGCTTTTTTGAATTACACAAGAAAAATTTAAATTTAATTAACTGATTATCAATTATTTATATTGTTTTTAGACACTATAATCCCTGTCCGTTTTTTAACGGATAATCAACATTTTTACAATAGCCTGTCTCACAATTGTTTTGCTGTTTCAAATTCTTATTTTACTGTTTTTAGTTTTTCAAATTCACTTAAAAATAATTTCAAAAAAAACGCCCAACTTTTAGGTTGGACGCTTTATGTTCTACTTTTAATTATGGGTTAAATCATAATTTATTTTTTTAAATAGGTATAAAACATCCTCTTAAGAAATTCAGTGCGATGACTGCTCTTCTATAATCATATTCACTAAAGCGCGATATGGGTTGTTTATGTATTTGTTGTTTTCTCATCTTAATAATTCAAATGTTCTAAAACTTGTTCTATTCTTTTTTTAAATACTTCTTTATTTTCACATTGATTAAATAATCCACTGGAAATATTTTTATGTGTTGACTTATTGATTTCTTTTACTAACTCTTCCAAATTATTTTTTATATCCAATTCATTATAATTTGTAATAATTTTCAGAATATTCTCTTCATCTAAAGCAAAAGCATCTATTCCACAACACTCAACTAAACAATGAATTTCTAAATCTTTCCAAAACTCTTCATTTTTTTCTAACAAAAAATCTATTTCGAAATTTCCCATTCAACTATTTATTATTGACTCTACAAATATTCAGCTCTAATGCGCATTGTTTTTACGTAGTCAATTATTTTATTACAAATGCTTTTAAAAACTCTGCCAGAATACAATTTCCGACAGAGCGTTTCTTAATTACTAAAAAATCAATTAATAGCACTAGTAACTAATTATTAATTACAGTGCAAATATTTAATAGTATTACGCAATGTTTTTACGTAGTAAATATTTTTATTAAAATTAATTATAGATTATCTATAAGTTCTCTCTATTAGGGATTTCCTCTAAACTTAGCTCGAGAGCTAAGTTGATTATTTTCCTTGGTGTATATAACGTTTTTTCCAAATCACTTATTTGTAAGTTTTTCGAATTTGCTTTATAAAGAAAGCTACTGTAGCTTAATTTGGATATGCTTCTACCAAATTCATCTTTATATTTTTCTTTTAACTTTAAAGTAATTTCTTCTAATCGATTTTTTAATACTACAATAGTCTTTAATAACTGATCAAGCCAGTTTTCAATCTCTTTCAAGAAATTCTTGACTTCAATTTCATTTTTATAGCTTAATTTTTTAATCTCATTACGAATATGTTCAATCTTCATACCTTCCCAGTTTTTTGCTTTTAACACTGGTATTTGCCACTTTGACTGTGCTGCTTTCCAATAATCTGTTTTCACTTTTACTTGATGTATTTTAAATCCTGGAAGTTCAATAATAGTTAGATGTCCGCCATGACATGCTCCTGTATCTATACCATAAGTATTATTCTTAATTTTTGGAGTATCACCAACGACATGATGCCCATAGATTATAGGTTTTGTTCCTTTGTAATAGTCTGACCAATATTTACCTTCTTCATATTTAGTTTCAAGATGCCTACTTCCAGAAGTTGTTCCAGCCAAAACTTCTTTCTTTTGCTCACTTAATATTTTGTCATGCTCAAAAAAAGCATGAACTATTATAGCGTCATTTGTTTCATAATAATAAGGAAGTGTTTCTAACCATTCTTTAAATTCTTTATATTCATCAGCAAATTGAACTTTTACTATCTCTTGAGAATAACTTAAAACACCTCTTAAATGTTTTCTCTCATGATTACCCATTAACACTATTGCATTATCTCGTTTTTTAAAATAGTTATATAGTTCTAATGATTTGTTTCCTCTGTCTACAAGATCTCCGAGTGAAATTATTAAATCACTTTCGGTTATTCCTATTTGATTCGATAGTTCTATAAACTCATCATAGCATCCATGTAAATCTCCTACTATGTATGTTTTCTTCATTTTTTTGGGTTTTAGACACACATTAAGAGCTATTATAATTACTCTTAATGTGTAGTCATTCTATTTTCTTTTTTCAAATGGGGGCTCCCATTTTTTCAATTTCATGATGGCTTTTACTTCAGCATAGGATAACGGATAAAAGTCATGACAGTCTACGCCTACATCGAATGCATTCATGGTTTCATCGTCTTGTAAGCTTCCGTGCGAGTGTCCGTATAAATGCCATGTTCCTCGAAAACTGGATCGCCAAACACGCATAGCGTAGTGTAACAATATAATTTTCTGTTTACCATTTGGTGCTTCTTCATCGGCAACATTTAATTCGAAATAGTCTTTTGTCCATTCAAATCGATTAGTATTAGACATCGCTGCGCCTTCGTGATTACCTTTTATTAAATAGATTTTACCATTTAATTGCTCTAAAATACCTTTCATTCTATCGGCTTTGCACAAGCCTAAATCTCCCAAATGATAGACCTTATCATTTTTACCAATTTTACTGTTCCATCGTTTTATAAGTTCTTGATCCATTTCTTCTACTGTATTAAATGGACGGTTAGAGAACTTTATAATATTTTCGTGACCAAAGTGATGGTCTGATGTAAAATATACATCTGTTGCATACTTCATTGTATTTATATTTTTTAATGTGATTGTCTAAAAACTATGCAACTCATTCATAATATGATTCTTTTTGAATTCTCGTTTTGAATTACTCACTCTAATGTTTGCCTATATTATTGGTTTTAAATAAGCTTCGCTATTTTCTTAAAACCTTCCGATTTTTTCATTCTGAAAAAACCACCTTCCTTCAAATGAAGGAAGGAATAAACATCTGAATTTATTTTAAACAATCTCTATTGATTATTTTTTCTTTTTACTCTTCTTATTCTTCGCTTTTGTTTTCTTCTTACTTGGTTTCATTTTACTCTTTATTCTGCTTATTTCAATATCAATATAGCTAATAAAAGAATCGTTATAACCAAATTGTTTAGCTGTCTTAAAGGCTTTTATAGCGTTTTTATACTGTTGTTTTATTTCAAACAATTGTCCTTGCTTATCCCAAATACAGCCTTTATCTATTCCTTTTACAGTTAATGCAAAATCGATTAGTTTTTGTGCTTCATTAAAATCGTCATTCCACAATAATGTTTGTATATACTTATAATATACTTTTTGAAAATCCATTTTATTAGCTAATGCTTCTGCATAATATATTTTTGCTTGTTCGTAATCTCCTAATTGCTCTGCTTGTATTTGCCCCATTAAATATAAAGCATATACATTTTCAGATTCGTATGACAAAGCGTAGTTTAAATTTTCTACAGCTTCTTCTAACTCGTATGGATAAGCATCTATAGCTTTAAGCACGTAATTATTTAATAAACTTGTTTCCATCGTTTTAAGTTTTTAAGATTAAAAGTAAGCGTGTCTCGATACACTTTTTATTCGTTTCTCTTAGAAAAACCACTCGACATGACGTACTTTTAAACTATTATTTTAATTCATTACGCAGGTCATTTTTTAATGTACTGCGTTGTTTTTTATAAGTTTTCACAACTTTGTTTTTCTTAAAATCGGATCCTTTAAAAACCTGTATTGGGTTACCTCGTTCTAATTTTAAATGGTTTTCCCATTGATTTTTAATACTAGATTTAAGTGCTTTAAGTTGTAACTCGTTTACTTTTTCTTGTAAACGTATTCTTGCTATTTTTTTATTTTGATGTTGTGAGCGGCTATCCATTACTAACACTTGCGTATTAGTTGGTTTATGGATAGCCCTAATAGCGGAGCTCACTTTATTTACATGTTGCCCTCCTGGCCCTGAACTTCTTGTAGCTTGATAGTTAATATCTTTTTCATGTATCTGAAATTGTTGTTTTTGTTCAATTTCGTATAGCCCAACAAACCAGTTTTTACGTTTATGTTTTGGCCTAAATGTTGAAACTCCTATCCATTGTATTGTGCCTTTCCATTGATTTAAAAATGTACTTAGATCTTTTCCTTCCAACTGAATCGTGACAGATTGTAATGTCATGTTTTCAATTCCTTTTTCTCTTTGTAATATTTTATAATCTATAGTATTGCTTTTTACGGCGTCTAAAAATTTCTTTAATACTTGTGCTACAACCCAGCAACATTCTGCTGGACCTCGACCAGAGGTTATTTGTACTATTTTTGTTTCCAATGTTTTATGTTTTTTCTAAAGGATTTTTAGAAAGTAATACATTACCTACTGGACTTTTACCTTTTTCAATGAGTTGTAACGCGGCTTTTACTGCCCAACATTTATCGCTAGAATGAATGTTAGAGTAATAGCTTAATAGTGTTTTAGGCTCTACTATTTTCCAGCCGTTTACTTCTATAGCTTCTACAGTAGCCGATTCGAAAAAGTCTATAGTTACTCTTATTTGTTTTCCAGAGCTTAACCAATCAATCTTTTCGTAACGTCTAAAATTCTCATTACTTGGCATGTGATCGTATCTTGTCCACACTTTTTTAAAGCCTTCTTGTGCTAATATTACCATAACTTCTGCAACGTCTTTTGGACGCACAAAAATGTCTATATCCTTATGATCATGTGCATGTTTATATTCTGTATGGTCTTCTGGTGACATAAAATGCCATGCCCAACCTCCAGAGATTATAATCCATGATTTTAATTTATTTAAAATGTCCAAACCTTGTTCTATTCTATAGTTTGGCCATTGTTCTCCGTATCTTTTTATGTTATGATTTGCTCCCATTTTTTTTAGTCTTTAGCTATTAGCGTTAATTGAAATTCTACATTGCGTTAGGGATTGAGGCATTTGTTGAAGCTCCTCGCAGAGAGCGACTGCCAAAAGCCCGACCCTTGTGGTAACGCCAAAAACTTATTACCTATCCATTCTCACAATTTTTGGCGTAAACTTACCTACAACCTCTACCAATTCTAATTGATTTTGCATGACTTTTTCTATGTTTTTATAAGCCATTGGTGCTTCGTCTATTCCGCCACCTATTAATGAGACTTCATGTTTTTGTAATTCTTTTTTAACTGCACTTTGCGTTAACTTCATTTTACATTGTCGTCTAGACAATAATCGTCCAGCGCCGTGCGATGCCGATTGTAAACTGTCCTTATTTCCTAATCCTCTTACTATAAATCCTGGCGCTGTCATAGACCCTGGGATAATACCTAATTCTCCTTTTTTGGCTGGTGTTGCTCCTTTTCTATGTACTATACATTCTTCACCATTTACCTCTTGTTTCCAAGCAAAATTGTGATGATTTTCTATTTTAGCAATTGGTCTTTCTCCTAATAGTTTTGCTATTCTTTTATGAATATCATCATGGCAAGCTTGCGCATAATCTCCAGCTAAATTCATGGCCAACCAATATTCTTGTCCGTCGTGCGTATTTAAATCTAACCATGCTAAATGCTGTACATGTTTTGGCAACGGACATTGTTTTGTTGCTAAATAGGTATAGTGTTTTGCGATGTTAGCACCTAATCCTCGTGATCCACTGTGCGATAAAACGCCTAGATATTCTCCTATTGGTAAATCCCATTCGTTGTTTACATCTAGAATACTTACTTCTCCAAATTCTACAAAATGGTTTCCTCCTCCAGAGGTTCCTAATTGCTTATAGGCTTTATCTTTTAAGCGTTTTACTAACGGAATGGTTTTAAATTCGTCACGCTCAAAAACTGGGCTATCATGTTTTATTTTATGCGTTTCGTACATTCCAAATTTGGTATGTTCGGATAAAATATTTTCCAATTGATGCTTTTTCCCCTTTAAGTAAGAAGCTTTTACTGGATAAATGGTTAAACACATTCTGCACCCAATATCTACACCTACCCCATAAGGTATTACTGCATTTTTTGTGGCTAATACACCACCAATTGGTAAGCCATAACCTACATGTGCATCTGGCATTAAAGCCCCTGCAACAGAAATTGGCAATTTTAAAGCATCGTATAATTGGTATTTTGCCTGCTCTTCAATTTCGTTTTCGCCATAAATATGGAATGGTGCTCTGTGAGTGTTTAACTTTTGTTTTGTTACATGTACAGGATCTAACAGACTTTCTGCTATTTTCCCCCAAACGCCATCACCTTTATAGTGTTCTGGATTTAATAATACCTTTTTTGCTTCTGTTAATATTTTTTCTTTTTTTACTCGTTTCTGATAACGATTAATCTGACCTAAAGTCACATTAATACTATTGTTCTTTGGAAAGCCTAATTTTATTAAGTCTTTTCCGCTTAATTTTTTTCCCATTGTTTTTCGTTTTAAGAAAAGGTGCTTTTTATTTACCTTCTCTTTTTAATACATTGACATTCTTAAAATTAAATACGCAATCCAGAAGATTACTTTTAAAATTAACACCAAATTATAATCACCAGCTTCGTTTCCAGACATCTGTCTTCTTTCTATTAATCTGGCATGTGCAGTTCTTTCTTGATTTTGGGGCTGATATGGTCTTTCATACCCCATTTCTCTTTTGCGTCTAACTTGCGAATTACTAATCCAAAGGTTTATTAACTCGACAGATTTACTATCAATTTCTTGATTGCATTTTGCCTTAGCTTGAACAATTTCAAAACTTGGCAATTCTATTTCAACAGTTGCTAGTCGTTTCATTGGTTCGCCTTCAACTTCTCGCCTTAAAGAAAAAATGGAACACCTACCTTCATCACAATCTTCAGCATATTCAGAAACACAGTGCTGCATTTCATTACCTTCATCATATAAATCCCCTGAATTTAAAAGCTCTTCTGTTTTATAAACAACAGTTTTGCCTTCCACATTTTCTTCAATCCGTAAATGTTTAATCCCTGAAGATTTCCACGAAAAAACGTCTCCTTTTTCTTTTAAATAAACATTACGATGCCATTCTTGAGTTTGATTTAACAAAACGTCTAATGTTCTATTTTTAATTGAATAGGATTGATTTTCACGGTATTTATATGCTAAATAATCGACTACTTCATTTAGTTCATTAGTATTTAAATTTTCTTCTTTTGAAAAAAACTGAACTACCGATGTCCAAAAATCTTCCTGAGCTTCTCGAAATATTGATAATCTTGAAAAAGCTATTATTTTCGCTGTTTTTGTTGAAGCTCCAAAACCTAATGCCTGCGCATAACGTAAAGCAGCATTTACAGACATAATACATGTTATATTTCTAAATTCATGCGCCATTTTAACTGTTAGGTTTATTGGCATATTAGGCAAACTTTTTACACTTTTTCCTTTTCCTAATTGAATATACCAAAGCATCTGTTTTTTATTATTTATAAAAAATGATTGCTCTAAAAACTTTGGCGTTTCATAGAGTGCAAAACAGTACTTAATTATCGAACTTAGTAGCTCTGCTTCCTCTATTGAATCCTTTCTCCAGCCTTCGATATCCCTTTTAATTCTATCTCCAAAACCACTGATATTGTGTAAAACTTCAACATTATTATAATTTCTTAATAAAGCATAACATTTTTGATTATATAACTGAATCAAAAGCTTTTTAAAAACATCTCTTTTCCATATGTGTCTTTTCTTACTCGTTTTAGAGAAAAATTCTCTTAGCATTGATTCTATTGTCCCTTTATAACGGGTTGGTTGATTTTTTTCGTTATATATTCTTTCAACTAATTTTACATAACTACCTTTTTCTATATTCTTGTTTTTTATTTCCCAATTTGTTTTCATTTTAAAGTTCGCTACTAAAGGTTATTGCCCATGTAAAACCACTTAAAATCTTAACACATAGTATGAATTTATATGTGTATGAAATTATTTTCTAATTTGACTTTTGCTACGTAATGAAAAAGTATTGTTTTAATTAATAATTATTTTGAACTTGTGTATTATATATAAGCTCAAGAAAACTTTATTTATAAGCTTCTTTTTGGAATATTAATATAGCATCGTGTTTTTATTTTATGCTTTCTTTCATAAACTGAAATAGAATGCATAACCGTTTTACACCATTACTTAGCTTATTATACTATTTTTACTTAGCACATAAATAGCCCTATAGATAAGACTCTTAGGAATTTGACGTAGCTAGTTTTTATTTGGTTACCCTCAAAATTTCTCTTTACCTGCTTAATAAACGTCGGACTTCCTTTTGTCTTTATTTTTTATGTTTTCTGGTTTCTTTAGACGTTTTAATAATTGTTTGCCTGTTTAGATGATTCCAGTATCACTCCCGATGTGGAATCGGTATTTAGATTGTATGTAAGTGTTTCATTTTTAAATTTTGTGTTGTGAATTGCATTTTGAATCGTGTCGACTACGACCAAACTACCATTCTGGTTGTGTTGTTTCATACCAATTACAACTTAAATCGAGCTAAATAAAACGCCCTTTTTTCCTTTATTTATTATTAAAAAAAGAAACCGTAACTATGGCTATGATTTATTTTTTATAATTCAACTAAAGAAAAAAATCATCATTTTATTTTAATCTCTTTTTAAATTATAATTGGTATAACTGTTTGGATGTTTTTTAGCAGACTTGCTAATGACTGAAAACAAAAAACCCGAAACAGTTTTTAAATTGCTTCGGGTTTTTCATTTATCTATGAAAAGTGGTATTAACTATACGCTCGAAGCACAACAAAAGGTAGAATTCCTTTTGGATCGGTTTGATTAGATATAAATAAACTCATACTTCGATTTTAGTTAAACTTAATTTTGTTGCTTTATTGCGATGCAAATATGTAATGTATTTTTCAATTACACAAATAAAATATCGATTTTATTTCATTGATAATCAGGTATTTAAAACCAAATAAGACAATATTATCCCTGTCCGAATAGCTTCAGATTTGTAATCCCTTGGCGATGCGCTATGTAGTTATTTAAGACACAACTTCTAGGCATTCATAGATTTTTAAAATTTTTATAAAAAAAACGTCCAAATTTAATTATTTGGACGTTTTTTTTTATTTTCTAAACTGTATCTATCTATTAAAATGCTTATAATATCGCAGTTTTTCGCCCTGATTATGTAATTCAAATAGATTCATACAAGTATTTATTTTAATTTTTTTGTGCTTTTATGCAGTGCAAATATGTGATTTTTATTTTAATTTAAGAAAAAAAGCTATGATTTTTATAAAATCATAGCTTTTCATAATTATAATACTACTTGGTTAAAAACCGTTTCTGTTACTTTATTATACCTTAATAAAGTTAAAGATATTGTTCCTCTACCACTAGTTAAGGTCCTTAAATCGGAGATGTAACCAAATGTTTCTAATAAAGGTACTTGGGCACGTATCTTTCGTTTAGTTCCATCTTCTTTTATTTCCATAATAATGCCTCTTTTTTTATTAATGTCTGATGTTACTTTTCCTAAATAATCTTCAGGACATTCAATTTCGGCATTCATTATAGGTTCTAACAGCATAGGTTTTGTTAAAGTTGCTACTTGTTTAAAACCATGTTTAGCAACAATTTCAAAATCTAATGGGCTAGAATCTTCTGCATGAACCTTTCCGTCTAATAAAACCACACGCATCGTTTCTACAGGGTAACCTGCTAATATTCCAGATTGCATAGCTTCTAAAAAGCCTTTTTCAACATTTGGAATAAATTCTTTAGGAATGTTTCCACCTTTAATTTCATTTACAAATTCTAATCCCTTTTGTTTTTCTACACTAGGACCCAATGTAAATTTAATTTGGGCGAATTGTCCGTTTCCTCCATTTTGTTTTTTAAAGACTTCTGTATGTTCTACGGTTGTCTGTAATCGTTCTTTAAAGGATACTTTTGGATTCCCTTTTTGAATGGCTACTCCAAATTCTGATTTCAACTTTTCTAATCGTACATCTAAATGTAACTCTCCCATACCATGCAAAATGGTTTGCCCTGTTTGCTGATCGAAAGACATTTTTAATGATGGATCTTCGTCTAAAATTTTAGCAATAGCTTCTCCAAAATGTTTTTCGTCATCTTTAGATTTTGGTTCCACTGCTATACTTATAACAGGTTCTGACACATCAATAGATTCTAGAGTAAATGCATCGTCTAGTTCACACAACGTATCTCCAGTTTTTGCATTTTTTAATCCTATTAATGCTACAATATCTCCTGCTTTAGCTTCTTTTAGTTCTATAAATTTATCGGCTTGAATTTTTAAAATTCTACTTACTCTATTTTTTTGTTGAGATCTAGAATTTAAAATAGTCTCGCCTACTTTAATAGCACCAGCATACACTCTAACCATAGCTAAACTTCCTACGTAATTATCTGAAACAACCTTAAATACTAATCCTGTAAATGGTGTACTAACAGAACGTAATCTACGTTCTTCTTCATTATTTTTATTTACACCTTTTATATACTTAATATCATCCGGCGCTGGTAAGTATTGCGAAATAGCGTTTAATAATGGCTGCACACCTATATACTTAAACGATGAACCACAAAGCACTGGTACTGCTTGTTGTTTTATTGTAATAGCTCTAATAGCATGCATTAGTTCTGTATTACTAATCGGTTCATTTTCCAAATACTTAATCAGTATAGTTTCATCAAAACCAGAAACTGTTTCTATAAGTTGTTCTTTCCATTGCAACAGTAATGGCTTTAAATCTTCAGTGACTACTTTCTCTTCCCAAGTATGTCCTAAATCATTCGTATTCCAATACATTGCTTTTTCTGTTATAAGATCAATAATGCCTATAAAATCATCACCTTCTCCAATAGGAATTTGAAGCACCATTGGTACTGTATTTAATTCTTGTTGAATAGCACTTACAACTTTAAAAAAGTCTGCACCGATTCTATCCATTTTATTAATAAAACACAATTTTGGAATACCATATTTATTAGACTGACTCCAAACGGTTTCAGATTGCGGCTCTACACCTGATGATGCACAAAATAAAGCTACAACACCATCTAATATTCTTAATGAACGTTCTACTTCTATAGCAAAATCTATATGCCCAGGCGTATCTATTATATTAATTTGATGTACCATCTCATTATAACTCCAATCTGCTGAAATTGCCGATGACGAAATTGTTATGCCTCGTTTTGCTTCTTGAGGATCACTATCGGTTACTGTATTACCATCATCTATATTTCCTGGTTTATGTATGGTTCCTGTATAATACAATATACGTTCTGTTGTTGTCGTTTTTCCTGCATCTACATGGGCTATTATTCCTATATTTCTAAGTTGTTTATCTCGTTTCATTATATATAATTTTTAGTTTACTCCATAAAAAAAGCCTCCCAAAATGAGAGGCTCTTATTAAAGTATTATTAATAGCTTACCTCTTCCACTGTTTAGGGAATTTGATTATTGATATTAATTTTAAAGTAAGCTTCATTGTAATTTGTTTGTTTTTTTAATCTATTCTTTTTTTTGAAATAGGTAGAATAAAAAAAGGCTTCCTAAAAAAGAAAGCCTTAAAATTATATATTAAAGTTTTTCAGTTTAGGACACATTTTCTACTCTACCAAAATACACAGTTCTGATAGCGCCATTGCAAGCGATGATGTTTCTATTTATCCTAATTGTTTTCATTTTTATTTGACTAATTGAGCTGCAAATATTGGAATTTATTTTTCAATTCTCAAAATTTATTTTTTCAAGCTCTTAAAATTTGGCTCCATAATACGAAGTATTATATTTTTTTAAATATGCAAGTTTTTTTTCCTCTAGTGCGTATTTTTCAAATTAAACGGTTGTAATGCTAACTCTAATTTTACTTTTATGTTATCAATTTCTCGAGTTTCTTGAATTATTTTAATCACTTGTTCAGAGTAAAATTTCGCTTCTATTTCTATATTTCCTACGTAACAAAATCCATCTTCTACATAATCGAAATAATCTTTTAATCTGTATAATTCCCATAGTATTAAATAATCAGTATCGTAATTAAAACCTTGAGCCAAATAATTTATTATTTTATGGGTTTCTTGGTGTGTTTTAGTACTAGTTATTTTTGAACAAATTTCTTTTATTTCCAGGATTTCTGCATAACTACTATCTAAAGAATTCAATACTATACTTTTTAAGTCTGACATCCATGATTTTCCTCTAAAATTGATTGTAATCACATCAAAATACAACAAGTTATTTTCTAGACTACCTAAGATTTCTTCTGAAGTATAGAGCCAATTTTCGAATTCTGAAACAGTTATTTTATCTACTAATACATTGAATATTTTAAGTTTAAGTGCCTCCATTTTTTAATGCTTTTAAACAAAGGTTTTAGATTAATACGCAATCATTTTGCGTATTAATCATTTTAATATAAATTAGATGAAGATTATGGCCATTTTAAACTATGAAAAACATTCTTTTCTGCTTCTTATTTTTAATACTTCCGTTTCAATTTGCAAACGCACAATTAAATGCTTCTGAAAAAGAAATATTGTCTAAAGCACTAGTAAAAAGGGTTAATGATTTAAGAAAAAAACTTAGCAAGCATCCTCTTAAAAGAGATACAGATTTAGTAAAAGCAGCACAATTACATTCGGATTACATGGTTAAAAAAAACTCTTTAAACCATAACCAAATAGGCACAGAGTTTCCTAAACCGAAAGACCGTATTTTACATTTCAACAAAAGCTTTATTAGTTTTGGAGAAAATGTTTTATATAGTAAACCTGTACGGTATCCTCTAAACAAAAAAGCACTAAACAAATTAGCTTTCGATATGTTTCGAGCTTGGAAAGCCTCCCCTGGTCATTATGCAAACATGATTTCGGATGTATTTACTTATGGTGATTTCGCCTTTACACTACACCCAAAATCTAAACGTGTTTTTGCGACTCAAGTTTTTGGTAAAAAAGGTTACATTATTCCTAATCAATTGTCCTCTAATGCTTTTTCTGTAAAGAAAGGAGACAATACCTGTGCGAGCCTCATAGGAAATAACAGTAATATTATTGTAAATATTGGCAATAGAATTAGTGTTAAAAATGGAGAGGTTATTTATGGCGGCCATAAAATTGAAACCATAAAACGGATTTTAAAAAATGAAAATGACGGCATCGCTGTAGATTTAATTGCTAGAGACCAAATGACATGTGGTGAGGACAATATATTAGATGCTTCAGAAATTTACGATGGGGTTATGCTAAAACCAATATATAGGGATGCTGTTTTTTCTAATAATATGGCAAAAAACAACAGACGTCTTATTGTTTCCTTAGGTAAAATTCCAGAACATTTAAAGTCTAAAAAAATAAGTCCTAATATTATTGTTATTAAAGATGGCAAAAAATGTAGCTATACGCAACCTGCATATATTCCTTCTGGTCGGTACGATTTACGTGCCATAGCGCCTATTATAAATAGACCAAATATTGCTTTAAAAACAGAAGGCGTTAATAGTATTCATCAAATTCATTTTGATTTTGAAACAGGAAAAACAACGCCTATAAAAGATCCTATTATAGACTTCAACATTGGTAAATTACATTCTATAGATATTAAAAGTTTTACTTCTGTAGATGGTACTGCATCTGCAAATGCCGTTTTACATAAAAAAAGAGCTGAATACATTAATTCCTACTTAACAAGAAACATTAAAACTGAACATGTACCTATTGTTATTGAGGCTAAAGAAAACTGGGATTTATGTAATTATCAAATTGAACTTTTGGGCTTAGAAAACACTTATAATTCTCAAAAAGACATTCGTAATTATATTAAAAAAAATGCTTCCGGTACTTGGAAAAATGCTTTACAAAAGCAACGCCAATCTAAAGCCATTTTATACCAATATGGTACTTGGGACACATCACATTCAAATTATTTAAACTATAATTTAATGGATGCTTTGCTTAATAATAATTTTGATTTAGCAAACAAGGCGTTAGCCACAATGTACGATAGCGAGCAGAGTAACCTCTTTTTAAATGAAGAATTCATTATTAATAAATTATTTGATAAAAAAGAATTGGTACAAAACGTATCTGCTTTATTACTTAAAAACATTGGTTATTACGACTTAGATAATGTCGTCTTTTTTGTTAGAAACTGGTTATCGCAACCCGAACTGTTATCTAAAGATGCTCAAAAAAACTTATTGAATTTATATGCTATTACTAGCAGACAATTATTGAGGTATTGGGATACTAGCATCGAAGATTTCTCGAAAGTTTTACATCCAAAAAAGGTAGAACCTTTATTTGAAAGTTATAAATCTGAAGACACTGTTAATCCTTTGTTTTTAAACTTTCACATGGCAAGTATAGAATATTATGCGCAAATAAATTACAGTTCTAAAATTGATGAATCTTTCGATTTTATCACCGACTACTTTAGAAGTGTTTCGCTTACCATTCAAGATGATATTGACTTGGCTTTATTTTTTAATAGCTGGAGTATGTATCACTTAACAAAAGAATCTTTATTACATCGTTATCATGACAAGACACTAAACGAAGCAGCTTGTTTTTTATTGCTTCAAACGTATGTAGCAGACAATAGCGACTCTAATCCTGAGATTCTATTCAATTTAAATAAGCTAGCAATTAAATTTAATAAAACCCGCTGGTGTAAATGGATTAATAAAGACTTTCAGAACCTAAGTAACGAAAGCATAAAAAACCTTTATTGTAAAACTTGTAATACAGAAAATTAAAAATGGCTGTAAATAAAAATGCATTAATTCGCTATAAAACTATAGACAAGTGTCTGCAAAATAACTTTAGACAATGGACACTCGATGATTTAATTGAAGCTTGCTCGGATGCTCTTTACGAGTACGAAGGTAAAGACGTAGATGTTAGCAAACGTACGGTGCAACTGGACATACAAATGATGCGTAGTGATAAGTTAGGTTACAATGCGCCTATTGTAGTTTATAACAGGAAATTTTATAAGTATGAAGATGCTGATTACAGCATTACAAACAGCCCTATTTCTAATCAGGATTTAACAAAACTATCGGAAGCCGTTTCTTTTTTAAAGCAGTTTCAAGGGTTTTCTCATTTTGCAGCATTAAGAAGCATGGTTCAAAAGTTAGAAGATCATGTTTATACACAAAAAACACATGAAAAATCATTAATTGCTTTCGAAAAGAATGACAATTTAAAGGGTCTTGATTTTCTGGATGAGTTGTATCAATTTATTCTAAAAAAGCAAGCTATAGAATTAACGTATCGTTCGTTTAAAGCGCGTTCTGAAAATACATTTACATTCCATCCGTATTTATTAAAAGAGTTTAGAAACCGATGGTTTATTATTGGTAAAAAAACAAAAGCTGAAGGTATTTTAAATTTAGCTTTAGACCGTATTATTAGCATTAAAAAAAGCGAAAAACCATATTTTTTTGATGCCTCATTCGACTCCGAAACGTATTACAAAGATGTCATTGGGGTTTCTGTAAGCCCTAAACTACAAACGGAACAGGTTATATTTTATGTTATACATAAGCATGCGCCTTATGTGGAAACTAAACCATTTCACTATTCGCAACGCGTTATAGATAGAGATAATTACGGTGTTACTTTTGCTTTAGATGTGCAACATAATTTTGAATTAGAAAAAGAGATGCTTAGTCTTGGGGAGCATATTAAAGTGATTGCTCCAGAGCGTTTAAAACGTAATATAAAAGACCGTTTATATCACGCTATTGACACTTACGAAACGGAGATTACCGAAAGAGGATTAAAAGCCATAGAAAAGCAATTAGAATATAAAGGGTTTACCATTTTAAATCATTTATACACTAAACGAGATATTAAAAAACTAAAGGCGAAATTAGATGCTTACATAAAACAAAACAACGAAAAACGTTTTGGTATGCGTGCTGTTTTACAGAAAATACCAGAATTAAAAGACATTCTTTTTAATAGAAATTTAAAGAAATTGGTTAAAGCTATAGATAAACATGCTTTTTTAACGAAAGCAATTTATTTTGATAAGCAACCTGAAGATAATTGGTATGTAACTTGGCATCAAGATATTCCTATTAATGTTACTAATAGAATAGAAACAGATGGTTTTAAATCTTGGACGACTAAGGATGGCGTTATTGGTGTGCGTCCGCCAGAAGACATTACTAAAAACACATTTTCTATTCGCATTCATTTAGATGATACTACAGATAGTAATGGTGCTTTAAAGGTTATTAGTGGTTCGCATAAAAAGCGTTTAAATGATGAAGAAATAAAACTAATTTCGGAACATTCTATTCCTTTTATTTGCGAGGTAAATTCTGGTGGTGTACAGGTTTTAAAACCATTATTATTACATGCGTCTTCTAAATCGAAATCGCAAAAAAGACGCCGTGTTTTACACTTAGAGTTTTCATCTATTGCATTGCCTAATGGTTTGGAGTATGCTGAAAAAGCAATATTATAAACTATTTAATTATATTTATTAAAATGATACCAGAATATATACTAAACAGAAAAGGCCCTAGAAGTTTAAAAAACCTTAACCCTGAAGTTATTGACTACCTTAACAAAGGACTTGTTGAAACTAAAAACTTAATGGAATGGCTAGCAACTGATCAATTAGAATTATTAAAACTAGTGCTCTCCGAGATTAATAAAAAAGAATGGTATCCAGATTTTGAAACTGCTGTTAATGCACAGAAAAAACCAACGGCAAATAGTAATACAAAAGTTATTGGACACACCTTAGGGATGCTTACTAAAGAAGCTACCATTTATAAAACATTAAAAACGCACACTTCCGATTTAGTACGTTGTTGGGCCTGTTGGGCCGAAAGTATACATCATGATGCGACTTATGATTTATTAAAAACTATGAAACCTTATACAGCAGACACTCATTTTGGTGTTAGGGAGGTTGTTATTTTTGCAAGTAAAGAACGAATGATTGAAGACCTTGACACGGCAATAAATATCCTCTCTAAGTGGACAACGGACAAAGATGAAAACATACGTCGTTTTGCTGTCGAGTCTTTACGCCCTGTTGGTGTATGGACAAAAAAAATAATGGCTTTTCAAGAACAGCCCGAAAAAGGATTGTCTTTAATAGTTCCTCTAAAATCGGATACTTCAAAATATGTTAGAGATTCTGTTGGCAATTGGTTAAATGACGCTAGTAAATCACAACCAGATTGGGTTAAATCTATTTGTAATGAATGGGATATACAATCTCCAACTAAAGAAACTAAGTATATTATAAAAAAGGGCTTACGTACTATTAATAAATAATAGATTTATAATTTATATATAATTTTAAAAATTACTTTCATTAAAAAGATAATGTCTATGACATTGGTAATATTTCTATTACTATTCCATAAACATGTTTTGTCCATCCGTTAATTCTACCGCGATTATTACCTATTAACAACCCGCGTTTATTGTTTTTGCCTTTTACAAGGTGTGTAAAACAATTACCTCTTACTTTACAATACACAATATCTCCTGTGTCGCAGTCTTCCCATGTAATGGGCTTAAGCTTTACTGGTTGTTTAGATTTTAGTAATGGCAACATAGAATTACCAGGTTCTTTTGAAATAATGGTTTCCCCATTTTGTAGTTTTTGAATTTTCCAATTCATAATTTTTAATTTTAAACATTATGTAAGTCATTATTAACTTACATAGCCTTCAAAATTTTTCAAAAGTGTTTCAATGAACTGATACAAAGGTATACAAATTAATTTTTACTTATTAAATACAGTAATGCTTCTTTTTCTATTTCAGAATGGTGCTCAAAAAATATTTTTCCTTCCTCATAAACTCCTTCAATTAAATAATAGTGTCCTTTAAAATACGATTGCTTCACCGTTACTTTTAAATCTGAGTGTTCTACAACTTGTAATTGATTAGCATAAACAATATAGCCGTTTATAATATTAAATTCTTCGAAAAAAGAGGCTACTAAAGGCAATTTAGGTTTTTTATACAACGCTTTGGGAGTGTCTTTCGCTACTATTTTATTATCATCTAAAACAATAAGTGTATCGGCGTAACCTAATACATCTTCTTTGTCATGCGTTGCAACAATACAAGCTATATTTTTAGCTTTTAAATAGCTAAATATGTTACGTCGTAAGGATTGTTTTTTAAAATTATCTATATGACTAAACGGTTCGTCTAACAAAATAATTTCGGGTTGCTTTGCCAATGCTCGTGCTAATGCTACACGCTGTTTTTGTCCACCACTTAATAGTTTTACTTTAGTTTTTGCGAAAGCTTCAAGTTCTACAACTTCTATTAATTCTGCAACACGTTGTTGTTTTTCTTCAGGAAAGAAATTAGACATGTATTTGCCTATATTTTCTTCTACAGAAATAAAAGGCATTAAGTCGAATTCTTGGGTTACATACTTCATAAAATCGTAACCAACTACCAGATTAAATTTTGGTCCTAATATTTCTTCTGTTTTCCAAAATAATTGCCCTTCGTCTAAATCGTATTCACCGTATAATACATTTAAAAGTGTACTTTTTCCAGAACCACTTTCTCCTATAATAGCTATGTATTCCCCTGCTTCAACTTGAAAGGAAAGATTATTTAAAACCTTGGTTTTGTCGTAACTAAAGCTAATATTATTTACTTGAAGCATATATTAATTTGAATTACAAAAATAACATAAAAAAAGCCACCTTATGTAAGGTGACTTTCTTCATTTTACAATCTCTTTTTATTAGTCTTTAAACTCGTCTTTCATTTTACTTGGCAGCACATCGAATCCCATATTAAACAATGTGAATCCGTAGATATCTGCATATTGTTCTATAGTTTTACTTACTGGTGTTCCAGCGCCATGCCCTGCATCTGTTTCTATACGAATAAGTGTTGGGTTAGTTCCCGTTTGCTTGTCTTGTAATTCGGCAGCAAATTTAAAACTGTGTGCTGGTACTACACGATCATCATGATCTCCTGTGGTTACCATAGTTGCTGGATATTCTACTCCTGGTTTTACATTATGTACTGGGGAGTAGCCTTTTAAATAATCGAACATTTCTTTACTTTGCTCCGAAGTACCGTAGTCGTATGCCCAACCTGCACCTGCTGTAAAGGTGTGGTAACGTAACATATCTAAAACACCAACGGCTGGTAATGCTACTTTCATTAAATCTGGTCGTTGCGTCATGGTTGCGCCTACTAATAGCCCTCCGTTAGATCCTCCACGAATTGCTAAATAATCTGAAGACGTGTATTTGTTTGCGATTAAATATTCGGCTGCAGCTATAAAATCATCGAATACATTTTGCTTTTTAAGTTGTGTTCCTGCATCGTGCCATTCTTTTCCGTATTCTCCTCCTCCTCGTAAATTTGGTACAGCATAAATTCCACCTTGCTCCATCCAAACGGCATTTGCGATACTAAATGATGGTGTTAAGCTAATATTGAATCCGCCATATCCGTATAATATAGTTGGATTTTTACCATTTAATTTTATTCCTTTTTTATGTGTAATAATCATAGGTACTTTTGTACCATCTTTAGAGTTGTAAAACACTTGCTTACTCTCGTAATCGTCTGAATTAAAATCGATTTTAGATTTTCTGAATAGTTCCGATGCTCCAGTTTTTATATCATATTTATAAGAGTTACCAGCTGTTACATAGTTTGTAAAAGAATAGTATAATTCTTTTGCTTCTTTTTTAGCTCCAAAACCACTTGCTGTTCCTACTCCTGGTAGTTTTATTTCTCTAACTAATGTTCCTAAATAATCATACTGTAATACTTTAGAGACTGCATCTACCATATAACTCGCAAAGAAATAACCTCCTCCAGTTGAAGGGCTTAATACTTGTTTGGTTTCTGGTATAAAATCTACCCAATGTTCTGGTGTAGGATTCGCTGCATCTACAGTTACTACTTTTCTATTTGGTGCATTTAAGTTTGTTACAATGTATAGTTTACTGCCTTCGTTTTCTATAACATAAGTATCACTATCTGTATGACCAACAATTTCTATCAGTGATGCATTGGCTTTAGTTAAGTCTTTTATGTATAGTTTATTTCCTGAAGTTGATACTCTTGGAGAAATTAACAGATATCTATTATCCTCGGTTACTGTTGCGTAAATATACCTGTGCTTTTCTGCTTCGGTTCCTCCATAAATAAGTTCATCTTCTTTTTGTGAGGTTCCTAATTTATGGTAATATACTTTGTGCTGGTCTGTTTTAGCAGATAATTCACTTCCCTTAGGTTTATCGTAACTTGAATAATAAAAACCTTCGTTTTTATACCAAGACATACCACTAAATTTTATATCTACTAAAGTATCTTCTACAATTTCTTTAGTTTCTACATTCATTATTAATATTTTACGCCAATCGCTTCCGCCTTCAGAAATACTATAGGCCAACGTTTTTCCATCTTTAGAAAAACTTGTTCCACCTAATGAAATGGTTCCATCTTCTTTAAAGGTATTAGGGTCTAAAAATATAGTTGCTGTTTCTGGACTATCTCCTGTTTTATATCTATAAATTACATATTGATTTTGTAACCCATCATTTTTATAGAAATAGGTATAGTCTCCTTCTTTAAAAGGTGAACCTACTTTTTCGTAATTCCATATTTTAGAGAGTCTTTCTTTTAACTCATCACGGTACGGTATATTATCTAAATAACCATAAGTGGTTTCATTCTGTTTACTTACCCATGCTTCTGTTTCTTTACTTCTATCATCTTCAAGCCATCTGTAAGGATCTTTTACATCTGTTCCAAAATAGTTGGTTACAGTATCTACTTTTTTTGTTTCTGGATAGGTTACTGCTATTTCTTTTCTTTTCATACTTTCTTTCTGCTCTTCTTTACAGGACATAATTACTGAAAGGGTTAATAAGCACAGTGCTACTTTTTTCATAGTTGGTTTTTTTATGAAATTCATATTCGTTTTAACTAGAAATGGTTAGTGTTTTCTAATAAGAACAGTATAAAAATAAACAAAAAGCGCTTATATAATTATATAAGTTATTATTTAACATGTTATGGTCTTATTTTAGAAGCTCATACTATCAAAAAAAAAAAAGCTAAATAATGATTTCATTATTCAGCTTAAACTATAAATAGTATTAAAATATTTGTTTTTCTGTATTAATTCAAAATTAATTTCTTTGTTATTTTTCCTTTGTTTGTAGAAAGGTTTAAAAAATATATTCCTGGCACATAATTACTAATATCTAATGGATAAGCATTATTATTAGGTGTTATTTTTATTTGTTCTAAAACTTGCTTACCAGTAATATCATAAACACTTAAATTAAAGTTTTCATTGTTTTTTGTTTTAATATTAAATATGCCTTTTGAAGGGTTTGGAAATACTAAAAAACCAGAAAGCTCAAATTCTTCACTATTTAATGTGCTTTGACTTCCTACTACAAAGTTATCTATAATGGCGCCTTCTTCACTATTTGGGAAATAGGAATCGTAAACAAATCGTAACATTACGCTCGTTTCACTTGCTAGTAAAGCTAAGCTATGATTATATGAGGTTAATGTTGTGTCTTGACCTGTCCATTGTGCGCCTACACAATCAGTACAACTAGAATTTCCATTATTATACCAGTTTAAATCTGTTGAAGTTCCTAAAACTATCCAGTTAACACCTTGATCTATTGAGTATTCCATATACAAAACATCTCTTTCAAATTGCAAATCGTAAGCTAAATCAAACTGAACTAATGGATCTGTAATTGTAGTCAAATCGTAACATTCTGATAATAAGTAGGTTTTAACCCTAAAAGGAGGTACTCCACTTAAATTTGTACCATACATTTTATTAGTAGGATTAGTATTATCATTTAAGTTTGTTCCTGTAGGAATACCTCTTTCCCATACTTGTTCTAATTTATCACCTTCACTGTAGCTTGTTAATTTGTCACCGTCTGTTTCAAATGTATTTATAACTTCTGGTGTTCCTTGTGTATTATTAACATAAATAAAACTAATTCCTAATTCATTATTTATTGCATGTGCATCGTTTACAGTGTTAATAGTTGCCGAAAACTGGTGTGCGCCTCTTGTTAATGGTAATTGTGGCAAATTGATTGTTGTTGTCGCTTCAGACACTAGGTTACCTGTCCAAATATAGTTTAAGTTCGTTCCGTCTATAGTGTAGTCAACCTGTATCTCTGTTATTGTGCTTAATCCGTTATTTTTTACTATAATTTCTGGATTAACAGTAGCATTACATTCTATTATTTCAGTAGTATTAAGTCCTTGAACTTCCACAAATCTTATATCTGTTGGTGCTAATTCTATAGGTAATTCAGACTGCCACATACCTCTACCATATGTTGCTGCCGTTATTTTATTATCTACTATATTTATTTCAATATCTCTTACTGGTGAATTTGGTAAGTTGGTGTTAAATAATTCCCAAGTCAATGTATCATCATCATACCTGTACACACCTATACTAGTTCCTAAATATAATGGGTTTTTAGAATGTAAATCTTGGTGTTTAATGCTATTTTTTGCTACAGCAGGTAGGCCATTAGAAATGCTATTAAATGTTAATCCGCCATCTGTAGATTTATAAACAAATCCATTACCTGAGGTGGTAACATATACAATATTACTATCTGAATGATTTATTTCTATAGATGTTATGACTTGGTTAGAAGGAATATTTGGCGTAAATGCTGTATGATCTACAGTTGTAAAGCTTACTGCTCTATCTATAGTTTTACTTATAGTTCTATTAACACCAACAAACATTATATCGGGGTTTGCTTCATCTACTTCTAAAACGTCTATTGTATCTCCAAAATCTGGAGAAATTGGAGATAAATAAAATTGGTTAGGGGATGCACGTGTATAAATTTTGGTATATCCAGCATATACTTTACTATCACTACTAACAACTAATGGCGTAACCCAATTACCTGTTGTAGAAGGAAAAGTCCCTAGGCCATAACGATCTGTCCCGGCAAAATCTACATAGTTTAAGGTTGTTCCATTTTGTTGAAATCCATAGTATATATTAGGGTTTCCCGGATCTATTGCTGCATCCATTCCATCACCACCATGATAGTGTCTCCATTGGTCACCATATAAGCCAAAACCACCATTATCTTGCAATCCTCCTGCTAGTCTATTTGATGAGTACTTAGATGTTGCAACACGATAAAACTGGCTTATTTGCATATTTGCTGTTTTGTCTGTAAAACTCAAGCCTTGATCTGTAGATGTGTAGAACCCACCATCTGAACCTACTAATAATTCTCCATTAGAAACACCTAAGTAATGAATATCTGCATGTGTGTAAGCTTCATTAGAAACAAAGGCATTGCTCATTTTTGTCATTGTTGCTTGTCCAGTATTATCTACTATACCTTTCCATATATTTAGTACACCAGTGTAAAACTCATTTTCATTAGAATCTGAAACCGCAAAAGCCATATCAAACCAACTTTGCGGAGATTCAAAAATATCACTTCCACTAGGAGCATAAACAGAGTTAAATGTTCCGCCAGAATCTATAGATCGATACACCCCTCCAAATCCGTTAGAACTTGTTGCAACAAAAACATATACCATGTTTGGATTTGCATTAGTAACCCCCATAACTAATCGAGAAGCCCCAGTAGGCAAGCCCATACTATTAGCGATAAAAGTATCTCCAGAATCTGTTGATTTATATAACGTATTAGAAGACGCCGCATAAAGTGTGGTAGGGTCTTGTGGTTTAACTTTAAGGTCTCTTATATTAACGCCTTGTGTTCCATTTTGATTTGTCCAATTAACTCCTGAATCTGTAGACTTGAATACACCATTATTTGTAGCTACCCATATAGTATTAGAATTATTAGGATGAACATAAATATCATTCATTTTACTCGGGGTATTACCAGCAGTTATACTTAACCCTGTTGCTACCCATGTTACTCCTGCATCTGAAGATTTCCATACACCTATACTACTGGAGTCACTCCCGTCATCATCACCTGTAGCGATATAAATAGTACCTGGGTTTCCATAATCTATTGCTATTCCTGAGACTCCTATTTGAGGTAAAAAATCAGTTGTTGTAGACCAGGTCGCACCATTATCTGTTGTTTTCCATATACCTCCTGCTGGAGCTCCTGCATAATACACACCACTATTAACAATATCTTTCACTGCAACATTTATACGGCCTTGACCGCCTGTTGTAATATTTCCATGCCCAATATGAGAGAAAGGACCAACTGGTTGCCAATTACTTTCATCGACTAAAGCTGTTTTTTGGGCTATTTTATTTTTCACTTCTAAATAAGTTTCCCATAACTCGGCTGTTGTTGGGAGTGTACCATCTTCTTTTACATAGTTTTCCCAATGGCTTTCCCAACGTTTAAAAGGTTTATAGCCACTTCCTCTTACTGTTTGGTCATGTATTTCCCAATATGTATTAAATGCTTCTACGGTTTCCTTAAAAGTAATAGGTTTATTTAGTGCTTTTCTTTCGTTAGTCTTTAAGCTTTTCATCCATGGTGCTTCTTCAGTAAATTGTGCCTTAACAAAGGTTGAAGAAAATGTAATAAAAAATAGAATAAGTAGGTTTTTTTTTATCATGAAAGTTTATTTAGGGGTTTAATAAATATATACATTTCAATAACAATTCAGGTGCAAATTTTCCTACCCTTTGTTTTTAAAAAAAACCGAACAATTAAGATATTGTTCGGTTTATTTAATCCTTGCTAACTAGTTTTTAGTAATAGAATAACACTATACTAATTTATTTTCTACTAGATATTCTGCAATTTGTACTGTATTTGTTGCTGCTCCCTTACGTAAATTATCGCTTACAATCCAAAGATTAAGTGTATTGGGTTGCGATCCATCTCTTCGAATACGCCCTACAAACACATCGTCTTTACCATTTGCATAAATTGGCATCGGGTAAGTATTTACATCTATATTATCTTGTACTACAACACCTTCTGTTTGGTTTAGCAACTGACGTACTTCGTTTAAATCGAAATCATTTTCGAACTCAACATTTACAGCTTCACTATGTCCTCCTGAAGTTGGAATACGCACTGCTGTTGCTGTTACTGCAATGGTTTTATCGTCTAGTATTTTTTGTGTTTCTCTAACTAGCTTCATTTCTTCTTTGGTATAACCATTTTCTTCGAATACATCGCAATGTGGTATTGCATTTTTATGTATTGGATATGGGTATGCCATTTCTCCTTTTACTCCTGCTAATTCGTTTTCTAACTGCTGCATTGCTTTTACTCCTGTTCCAGAAATAGATTGGTAGGTTGAAACTACAATACGTTTTGCTTTATATTTTTTATGTAATGGTGCTAATGCCATTACCATTTGTATAGTAGAACAATTAGGATTTGCTATAATTTTATCGTCTTTAGATAATGCATTTGCATTAATTTCTGGTACTACTAGCTTTTTATCATGGTCCATACGCCATGCCGAAGAGTTATCTATTACTGTTGTACCTACTTCTGCAAATTTAGGAGCCCACTCTAAAGAGGTGTTCCCTCCTGCAGAAAACAAAGCAACATCTGGACGCATATTAATAGCATCTTGCATACTTACTACAGTATACTCTTTATTTTTAAATGCTATTTGTTTACCTACAGAACGCTGTGAAGCTACTGGAATAAATTCTGTTATTGGAAAATTACGTTCTTCTAGAACGGTACGCATCACTTCGCCAACCATGCCTGTGACACCAACTACTGCTACTTTCATTTTTTAATATTTCTGTTTGTTACACACAACAGACACAAAATTATAGTATTTAAGTGTCTTTATATTATAAAAGTTTTTATTTTTTTATTGAATGAAGGGATTTAATATGAAAAAGTACGCACAAAAAAAATCGATTCTGAAATACAGAATCGATTTTTTATAATTATTTATAGTTTAGATTACTTTTTTAAAGCATCTCTAATTTCCATTAATAAATCGTTATCTGAAGGTCCAGATGGTGCAGCAGGTGCTTCTGGTTTTTTCATTTTATTTACTCCTTTAACAACCATAAACATTACAAATGCAACAATGATAAAGTCCATAACATTGGTTAAGAACTCTCCCCATAGTACAGCTATTTCTCCTTCTAAAACTCCCTCAGCATTTTTAACGCCTTCTTTAACAATAGTTTTCATGTCTTTAAGGTCTGTATTGAAAATTAATCCAATTAAAGGAGAAACTATTCCTCCAGTAAATGAAGCTACAACCTTATTGAAAGCAGCTCCCATTACGAAACCTACAGCAATATCTACTAGATTGCCTTTCATTGCAAAGTCTTTAAACTCTTTTAGCATGCCCATAATTTTAATTTTTTTTAAGTTAGTTAATTTATAAAATCCTTCTAATTTAGTTAAAATTTTAACACTTTCTAAAGTTTAAAGGAAGAATAAACATTTAATTATCGATTAAGTGTTCTTTTTACACGTTGAGATACCGCAGTTAATAACTCGTAAGAGATAGAGTTTACCTTTTCTGCTAATACTTCGGCTGTATTGTTAGCATCAAAAATAATAACTTCATCTCCTTCTTCGCAGTCTATGCTTGTAACATCTACCATAATCATATCCATACAGACATTTCCTAGAATAGATGCTCTTTTATTATTTATAATTACAAAACCTTTTCCGTTTCCTAGATGCCTACTTATACCGTCTGCATGCCCAATCGGTAATGTTGCTGTTTTTGTAGTTTCAGTCGCTTTAAAAGCACGATTATAACCTAGACTCTCCCCGGGTTTTAAGGTATGTATTTGTGAAATTATGGTTTTAAGTCTTGCTATTGGTTTTAAATGTTGGTTTACTTCTGGATCATTTCCAAAGCCATATAAACCAATCCCACTTCTTACCATATCTAAATGTGCTTCTGGATAATTAATTATACCCGAAGTATTACATTGGTGTAACATAGGTTTATATCCCAATGCACTAATAATATTATCGGCTATAGTTTTAAAACTAGCTATTTGTTGTGTAGTAAAATTAGTTTCATTTTTATCTTCGCTTGCTGCCAAGTGAGAAAACAACGATTTTACTTTAATAGATGTTACACTGTTTAATTTTGAAATTACAGTCTTAACGTCTTGTCCTGTAAAACCTAATCGATTAAGTCCTGTATTAAACTTTATATGGACAGGATAATCGTTTTGGTTATGCTTGTTAGCCGTTTCAATAAAAGCATCTAAAATGCGATGAGAGTACAAACTAGGTTCTAAACAGTGTTCAATTATTTTATCGAAATTAAGAACTTGCGGATGCAATACTAAAATAGGACTTGTTATTCCTGCATTACGTAATGCAACGCCTTCATCTACATAAGCAACTGCAAAGTAGTCTACTTGTAATGTTTCTAAATATTTAGCAATTTCTACGGCATCGCTACCGTAGGCAAATGCTTTAACTACTGCTAAGCATTTGGTAGTACTTTTAAGCTTAGATTTAATAAACTCAAAATTATGTTTAAGCGCTTTTAAATCTATTTCTAGAATTGTTTCTTGCGCTTTAGGCATCTGTATCCTTAGTTTTTTTTGTTAGATCTTCTACATCGTTCACTTTCATATCTTTTAACTTTTCGCGAAGTGTTGCCTTATAATATGCTGCTCTACTTAAAGGTTCGTATTCTTCGGTTTCACCCAGTAATACTAAATCTTCACTTTTAGTTTTTCTATAACTAAATTGTGCCAAATTTCCTGTTCTTGTACATACCGCATGTACTTTAGTAACATATTCTGCCGTTGCCATTAAATATGGCATAGGACCAAACGGGTTTCCTTTAAAATCCATATCTAATCCTGCAACAATAACACGTACGCCTTTATTTGCTAAATCGTTACACACACGTACAATTTCGTCATCGAAAAACTGAGCTTCGTCTATACCAACTACATCGCAGCCATCTGCTAAAATAGGAATATTAGCAGCCGCCGGCACTGGTGTAGATCGTATCTCGTTAGCATCGTGAGACACCACCATTTCGTCGTCGTAACGCACATCTATTGCTGGTTTAAAAATCTCTACTTTTTGCTTTGCAAACTGCGCACGCTTTAGTCTACGAATTAATTCTTCGGTTTTTCCAGAGAACATTGAGCCGCAAATAACTTCGATCCAACCAAATTGTTCTTTTTGATTTACTGTATTTTCAAGAAACATTTTGTAATTTTAGCACTATAATGAAATACCAATATAGGGTTTATAAAGGTGGTTCAAATTTATTAAAAATCAAAAGGCTAAATTGCATTAAATTTAAAAATTATAAAATTTTAATTTATGAAGAAGAAGTTAGAATCAGAATTAATGAGTATTGCACACAAGATTCTAAAGTTACGTGGTAAAGAAGATGTAAATAAAATGCATGCTGAAGTGGCTGCTTTATACGAAAAACTTACCGTTTTAAAGTTTGCACAGGAAAACTTTGAAGACAACTTACCTACTATTGGTAACGATTCTTCTTTCTTCGGAATGTTAGATACTGCTTTTAATAATAAGGTAAGTGACAATATTGAAGTAGAAAATAAGGTTTACATTAATGTGGATGATAATGAAAACGATGAGATTTCTGAACCTGTAATGGAGAAAATAAAAGACATTGTCGCGCAAATGCCTGAAGAGACTAGTAAAGTTGACGAATTATTTGAAGCTGTTGCACCTAAGGTTGAATATCATAAAAACGATTTTGAAGATATTACAGCAGATTTTAAAGAAACACCTGTTTTTGAAAAACTCTCTGATGTAAAAAAGGCTGAAGACGAAAAAAAATCACTTAACGATAGACTTAAATCTGGTTTATCTATTGGTTTGAATGATAAACTTGCATTTATAAAACATTTATTTGAAGGTAAAAGTGAAGATTATGACCGCGTATTATCTCAACTAAATACCTCTAGTTCTTACGATGAAGCATCTAATTTAATAAACACTATTATTAAACCAGACTACAACAACTGGGAAGGCAAAGAAGATTACGAAGAGCGCTTTATGCAAATTTTAGAGGCTAAGTTTAATTAAAAACACCTCTTTTTTATAAAGAACACTTTAACGATTTAAATAGATCCAACTTACAAAAGGTTTCTGTATAGTATCTATAGTTAGTACATAGTAGTAAGTTCCTGTTGGTAACACGCTTGATGTTCTTGGCACTCCTTGATTTGGTATACCATCCCAATTATTTTTATAATTGTTGGTTTCGTAAACTAAATTACCATATCTGCTATAAATTTTAATGTTGTTTATTGGATAGTCTTCAATACATGGTACTACTAAAACATCGTTTATACCGTCTCCATTAGGTGAAAAACCATCTGGAATTTGTAGACAATTATTCACCTCGACCTCTGCCGAGTCTTCATTATTAGTATCATCTCTATCTACTTCGTTTACACTTTCTAAACTAGCTGTATTTAATAAGTTATTAGCAGAAACTACCAAAGCTGTAATAGTTAAAGTTTCGGACTGTCCAGCTTCTAACATTTCAATATCCCAAAAATACGATGATACATCATAAGTACCTATACTTGTAACTGCATCAATATAGTTATAGCCTTCGGGTAAACTTTCAAAAATCATAATATCTGTACCTGTAGTTGTTCCTAAATTAGTTGCAGTAATAGTAAAAACAACCTCATCGCCAATAGCAGCTTCTATTGGTGTTACTGTTTTTAAAACTTCAATATCAACATCCGAAGTATCTAATAAAATAGCTAATGTTGCACTGGCTTGAGACGTGTCTAAATTATTTATATCTGTAAAATTGGTGCTATTGTTTACATAATTCCCTACAATATTAGAGGTTACAGGAACCGCAAACGTACAACTTGCAACACCTTCTGGAAACGTTAAATTAGAAACACTTACTGCAATTGCTCCTGCTTGTCCTACAAACGTGGCTGTGCAACCGTTATCTTGCACCCACATAACTTCTCCTGCCAATTCCAGTCCTAGAGGTAAATTATCTGTAAAGTTAATATCTGCTTGTGTTGGGTTTCCGGGTAAATTATTTACTGTAAATTCTAAAATACTAATCTCATCTTGTATAATTTCTGCGGGCGTGAAACTCTTAGTAATTGTAGGCGCAATAACTTGTACACTACTTATAGAGATATTAGTTTCTGGAGTTTGCTCCTCATTATCCTCTGGATTAGGAAACGCTTCTGCCATATTAGTAAATGCACCTCCAAAACTTGGTGCAACAACAGGAATTATTATTTGCATCGTCGTATTACCATCCATATTAGGAATTACTCCCGTTACGGTATTCCCGTTTACAGTAAACGTAGGACAAGTTGCATTACCAGAAATTACAGTACACGTTGGAGGTCCTGTGATTGTAAACTGAGCACCTATAATATCTTCAAAATCAATATTAATAGCACTAGAACTTGTATTACTATTTGTAATATCTATTACCCAATTAAAATTCTGATTAACGGATACTTGTGTTATTTCTGGGTACGTCTGTACTAACAAATCTACACAAGCACCAAAAAAGGTTGTAGACAGCGCTATATTGTTCCCTTCATCTGCCTCAGGAACATTCGATAAACTCACTACTCTTACACCATTAGTGGCAGATATATCGTCTTCAGAGCATTCTGGTTCCCAATTTACAACGACATGGAATGTTACAGAACTTTGTGCTGGTAAAGTCCAATTATCGTCTTCTACTATTTCCCAAAAAATGTCTTCTACACCATCCTCTGGCACACCATCCATTGGCATACCAATATTTATGTTATTAATAGTTTGGCACATGGCTGTACCTGTTGTGTCAACACAATCTACAGAGACTAAGGTTCCCTGTATCATTTCAATAGAATTCTGTGGTATATAATCTTGAAGTGTTATATCTACATCTGCTGCCCCAGAATTACTAACAACAATTTCGTAGGTTATTTCCCCCCAATCTGTGGTATTATCGGGGTCAATTCCTTCAGGTAAAGCAGGCCCTATCTGTGTTTTTGTAATTGATATATCTGTAATATCATCAGGATTGCATACAGGAAAAGGTGGCAAAATAACGGTGTCGTTATCTGTGTTATTAGAAAAATCGATATCTGTTAAATTAGGTGATAAAATATTTGTACCGCTTCTTACAAAAAGAATAGAATTCTCTCCTTCATCTATTTGACAAGATTCTGGCTCTAAGAAAATAACAACTGTAACAACTTCTATTGTTGTATTAGCAGGCATTGTAAAATTATCGGTTCCCCAAAACTGACCACTTTCTGTTATAGTAAAATCATTACAATCCACATTTCCAGTAGTCCCCGTACAATTTACAGAGATAATATCCCACATGGTAGATGCTGTTAAATTTTGAAGGAAAAAGCGAATATTAGCATTCTCTGGCCCATTATTACAAACTGTTGTAACAAAAGTAACTTCTTCGTTCCAGTTCACTGGTTGACCGGGAATAGGATCTGTTTGTATCGTTTCTATACATATATCTGTAAATGGACATAATTCACCTTCTAACAAAGGGGTTAATACTATATTAGACTCTGCAGTTAAATCAGTTCCAAACGCTAACTCTATAAAACTGTTTACTTCTAATTGTCCAATCTCTAGTCCACATAATGGTGTTACATATCTATAAACAATTTCAAACGTTAGTGTCCCTCCCGCACTAAATTCTATAGATTGCGTATTCTCAAACATTTCATGAGTACTCGATATGGTTTCTGTATTAGTAGGAATGTTTCCTAATACAGGGCAGTCTGTACCATTAGTTCCTCCAAGACAAGTTAAAGATTCAAATTCTACAATTGGTCTTCCATTAAGGATACTAGATTCTAATTCTAGAAACCCACTAAACGCGTTTAAAGGAAACGCAATACTACTATTGTTTGTAATGGTAAAATTATAGGTTACTGTATCTCCCCAATTCGAAATCCCTGTTCCTGCTGTTGGAGATACTTGAGAATGTACTACCGAAAAATCTAAAGGGACATCTATAACATCTATAGAAATTATAGACGTGTTATTAGAAGGATTAAGATCTGTTGTACCATCTGGCGGAGATACTGTTACAGTAGTTGCAATACCTCCTGGGGTTATGGTTGCATTTACCAATATACGTACTTCTACACTAGAGTTAGAAGGCATATTAGCAACACTACCCGTTAGTGTATTACCTGTAAAATTTAAGTTAGTCGCATCGTCTGCACCTCCAATTGGATTTTGACTCGTTGCACTATCATAAAATATATTTGGACTTAATGTTTGGGAGAATGTAACATCATTTACTGCATTACCAGAATTTATAATAGTAATAACATATTGAAACTCCCCATAAATATTAACCTGAGAAATAGGCGCTCCTGCTAATGTTTCTGCGACAACAGTTGCTGCAAGGTCGGTAGTTTGCGCTATACTATTAAAAAATGTAAAACAGAATAAAATTAGGGTAATAGCGAGTTTTTGCATTGGTTGGTTTTAAATATAAGATGTTTAAAATATAAAAAGGTTGCGTTAAAACCCTTTTAAAAGTTTTAAATTTGAATTTATAATACTGAAAATAAATGAGCAAACTCTATATTGTACCAACACCTATAGGTAATTTAGAAGACATTACTTTAAGAGCCATTACAGTTTTAAAAAATGCTGATGGTATTTTAGCTGAAGACACCAGAACTTCTGGAAAATTGTTAAAGCACTTCGATATTACTACACCTATGCAAAGTCACCATATGCACAATGAGCATAAAACGGTCGACAATATAGTACAGCGTATTAAAAATGGAGAAACCATAGCACTAATTAGCGATGCTGGAACACCTGCTATTTCTGATCCTGGTTTTTTACTTACAAGAGCTTGTGTAGAGAACAATATAGAAGTTGATTGTTTACCTGGTGCAACAGCTTTTGTTCCTGCGCTAGTAAATAGTGGTTTACCTAACGATAAATTTGTATTCGAAGGTTTTTTACCTGTGAAAAAAGGAAGGCAAACCCGCTTGTTATTATTAGCAGAAGAAACTAGAACGATTATTTTTTACGAATCGCCTCATAAACTTGTAAAAACTTTAGGACATTTCTGTGAGTATTTTGGAGAAGACAGACCCGTTTCGGTTTCTAGAGAACTTACTAAACTATATGAAGAAACCGTAAGAGGAACTGCTAAAGAGGTTCTTGAACATTATACCAATAAACCACCAAAAGGCGAAATTGTAGTTGTTGTGGGAGGGAAAAAATAGAGTTAAAATCATCAATCAAAAAAAAATCATGTTAAAGAAATATACAATAGTCGCTTTATCTGTTTTCATTTTAGCCTCATGTAAATCAAAACAAGCTGCTCTAGAAACAGTAAAAAAGGAACAAAAATCACCAGATTACCATAACAGTATTAATCCAGAATTCACTGGGGATTTAGCTTATAAAACAACTGCATTTGTAGAACAGTATTGGCGCGTTGTTGGTAATACAGGTTTTAATAAAAGCATCTATTATATTGCAGAAGAATTAGAAAAAGCAGGATATGTTCTTGAAGACAAAGCAACGGCAACAGATATTTTAACTTATAGAGTAGAGAAACGAGCATTGAAGCAACCCACTTGGGAGTCTATAGATGCAAAAGTTACTATAGAAGGGGAAGTAATACCTTTATTACAACATGCTACAAACAGAAATATGCTTGCCATTAACTCTTATAGTACACCAAAAGAAGGGATTACTGCAGAAGTTATACATATTAAGGATTTTAAATACTTAAAAAATACAGATGTAAAAGGTAAAATAGTATTTATAGAATCTAGTCCTAGGAGGTTTTTTAATGCTATTGTAGAGCAAGGTGGCGCAGTTGGAATTCTATCCTACAGTAACCCTAAATATCTTCAACCAGAAAAAAACACAACATCAATACAATTTCGTTCCATTCCTTTAAATAAAAATGTAAAAAGTTGGGCAATCGCCATGTCTTATCAAGCTAAAGAACGTTTAAAAGCTAAACTTAATAAAGGTAAGGTTACTCTAAATGTTAAAGTAGACACTAAAATTTACGCCTCAGAAGAACTTACTATTGTTGCCGATATTAAAGGCAGCACATTACCTAAAGAACGTTTAGTTTTTAGTGCACATGTTCAAGAACCAGGAGCAAATGACAATGCAACTGGTGTTGGTGTTGCATTAGAAATGGCTACTATTACCGCCAAACTTATTAAAAACAAGACCTTTACACCTAAACGCACACTAACATTTCTATGGGGAGACGAAATTGTTTCTACCAGACGTTATGTACAAGAAGATAAAACAAGAGCTAAGGATATAAAATGGGGTATTAGTTTAGATATGGTTGGAGAAAACACAGCTATAACAGGCGGTTCCTTTTTAATTGAAAAAATGCCAGATCCAAGTGCCGTTTGGACACGTGGTAATGATAAACATACAGAATGGGGTGGCATGAAAATGAGTTTAAGCCAGATGAAGCCTCACTATTTAAACGACTTTTTAATTGGTAAATTTAAAGCACAAGGTAAACGCGCTAATTGGGAAGTTAACACCAATCCTTTTGAAGGTGGTAGTGATCATGTTCCGTTTTTAAGTGCAGATATTCCTAGTGTTCTATTTTGGCATTTTACAGATCAGTTTTATCATACGGATAACGACCGTTTAGACAAAGTATCTATAACAACGCTTAAAAATGTAGGTACAGCATCTCTTATTTCTGCTTACGAGCTTTTAAATGCAGATGAACATACTGCAAAAACTATAATAAAAAATATAGAAACGGCTGCTATAGCAAGACTAGACAAAGAATTTAAACAAAGTAATTTAGCTTTAGAAAACGGAGAAAAATTAAAAACACAAATTGAAATATTAAATGCTTGGGAAGACTGGTACAATAAAGCCATAGAAACTACTAAAGATATGGTTAATGATACAACACTTATTACGACTACTATAGAAAAAGCTCAAAGTAACATAAAAACTAAAGCTAAATATTATATTAATGCAATAAGTCTATAATGCCATTAGATCATCTATTACATAACATAAGCCAATGCGATATTTGTAAATCGCATTTACCATTAGGACCACGACCAGTAGTGACTGCAAACACAAACTCTAAAATTGTAATTATTGGGCAAGCACCGGGTACTAAAGTCCATGCTTCTGGTATTCCTTGGGATGATCAAAGTGGTAAAAAATTAAGACAATGGCTTGATGTAAGCGATGAAGATTTCTACGATACTACGAAATTTGCTATTATCCCTATGGGATTTTGCTATCCTGGAAAAGCTAAAACTGGCGACTTACCACCAAGAAAAGAATGTGCTCCACAATGGCATGATGATTTATTTAAAAATATGCCTCATGTAGAATTAGTAATACTAATAGGTGCTTATGCACAAAAATATTATTTAAAAGAACAGGCTAAAAAAACATTAACCGAAACAGTTAGTGAATACGAAAGCTATTTACCAAAATACTTCCCCATACCTCATCCGTCTCCAACCAATAGATTTTGGAGAGCAAAAAACCCGTGGTTTGAAGAATCGATAGTTCCCATTTTAAAAGACAAGGTTCAAGAGATTATTAATGGTAAATAAAAAAACCTTACCAGTTCTGGCAAGGTTCTCTTTATATGTTTTATATCAATTAACAGACTGCTAACTGAATACTGTAAACTCAATTACACGTGTTTTCCTACTTCAAAACCGTGTTTTCCTAAGTATTGGTTTCCACTATCTATAGCGTCACCTTCAAGTGTTGTTCCCATAGAGTCATTCCAACGGTTTAAGTAACCAAATAAAGAAATAACACCTAACATTTCAACAATTTCTCCTTCATCCCAATGCTCATGTAAACGTGTTTTAATAGTTTCATCTACAGCATTTGGTACTTGAGAAGCAGCTAAAGAAAAATCTAAAGCAGCACGTTCAGCTTCACTAAAAGCAGGGTGTGTTCTGTATTCCCAAATATTATCTAATTGTTCTTGCTCTGCTCCGTATCGCTCAGCTGCACGAATAGCATGTGCTTGGCAATAACGACAGCCTGTGGCATTACTACTTACCCAAGCAATCATTCTTTTTAATGCAGACGTAACACGTCCTTCATTGGCCATTACAGCCATATTTAAGTTTATAAAGGCCTTACTAATGGCAGGTCTGCGCTGCATAGTTAATACAGAATTTGGACAAAACCCTAGAGTTTCATTAAAAAACTCTGCTAGCTTTTTAGTCTCTAAATCGTGTTCGGGAGTTAAAGGTGTGATTAATGGCATAAATGTATTTTATTTTAGTTGTATTTGTTGCTATTAAAGTTAATGTCGTATTTTGCTAATACGTATTACAAATAACGATAAAAAACTTCAATAATGGCACATAAAATAACAACTCATTGGAAAGGCAATATGCTTTTTGAATCTGATAACCCTAGTGGACATAAAGTTTTAATGGATACTTCGGAAGAAAACGGAGGAACAAACAGCGGTTTAGGACCAAAAGCAATGATGTTATCTTCACTTGCAGGATGCTCAGGCTTAGATGTCGTTTCTATTTTGGCTAAAATGAAAACCGAAGTAGCAGATTTTAAAATGGAAGTTGAAGGTTTATTAACAGACGAACACCCAAAATATTACCATACAGTAACTGTAGATTATCATTTTTACGGTAATGACTTAGATAAAACCAAAATTAACAAAGCTGTTAATCTATCTATAGAGAAATACTGTGGGGTTATGGAAATGTTTAGAAAATTTGCTAAAGTAAAAACAGCAACTCATTTTCATAATAGTTAATACTGCATGGCTTTTGATTTTTCCATGAACTATGAATTAGAAGATGCTATTGTTTTATTAAAACCGTTACAAGAACATCATATTCCAGAATTATTAGATATCGCAAACCAGCCTAATATCTGGGAGTATTCTTTTATTAAAGGAGATGGATTACAAAATCTAACGCATTATGTACACGCTACATTAAACGCTCGTATACATAAAAAAGAATATCCTTTTGTAGTTATTGATAAAAGGCAAAATAAAATAGCCGGCTGCACACGGTTTTGCGATATTAATCCTGTATTACTAAATACACGATTAGGCTATACTTGGTATGGAAAAGAATTTCAAGGTACAGGATTAAATAAACATTGTAAATATTTACTCTTCGATTTTGCGTTTACTACAATGCATATGCAACGGATAGGTCTTGGTGCTTATATTGAAAACAAAAGAAGTATCGCCGCCATGAAAAGTGTAGGTTGTACTGAGGAAGGTAAATACAGAAAAGCATTACCAAGTCCAACAGGAGAAGGAAGAAGCGATGCCATTTTATTTAGTATTTTAAAAGACGAATGGATAGCTTCAAAAAAAGAAACACTAAAACAAAAATTAATACACTAAATGCGTTGGACATTAAAGCCCAAACCTAATCCAGAAACAGTTCAGCAACTTTCAAAAGCGCTACAAGTAGATGCTACTATTGCTACTTTATTAGTACAACGCGGGATAGAAACTTTTGATACTGCTAAAGATTTTTTTAGACCTGCTTTAGACGATTTACATGATCCCTTTTTAATGAAAGATATGGAGAAAGCCGTATCTAGAATTGAAACAGCCATTAGCAATAATGAAAATATTATGGTGTATGGAGATTACGATGTAGATGGTACCACTGCTGTGTCTTTAATGTCTTCTTATTTATTAAGTATTTACCCAAATATAGCAACTTACATTCCCGACAGATATGCTGAAGGTTACGGTGTTTCATACATGGGTATTGATTATGCTTCAGATAACGATATTACTTTAATAATTGCTTTAGATTGTGGTATAAAAGCTATAGATAAAGTAGCTTATGCTAAGGATAAAAACATCGATTTTATTATTTGTGATCACCACAGACCTGGTAAAGACATCCCTGATGCTATAGCTGTTTTAGACCCTAAACAAGACGATTGTAATTATCCTTTCGATGAGCTTTGTGGCTGTGGTGTTGGTTTTAAATTAATACAAGCTTTAGCCTCTAAAAACCAACAGACTTTAGAAGATTTACTGCCTTATTTAGATTTAGTAGCTACTGCTATTGGCGCAGACATTGTTCCTATTATTGGTGAAAATAGAATTTTAGCCTATTATGGTTTACAAGTTATTAATACAGCACCTAGAGCTGGATTTAAAGCCATTATAAATCAATTAAAAAAAGACACATTAACTATAACCGATGTTGTGTTTACTATAGCACCAAGAATTAATGCAGCTGGACGCATGAAGCATGGACAATATGCTGTAGATTTATTAACCCAAAGCGATATAAATACTGCTACAAGTTACGCAGAAGAGATTGAAGCTTTTAATACCGATAGACGTGAAACAGATAAACAAATTACAGGAGAAGCTCTTAAACAAATTAAAGAACAAAAAGAACAGGAGAGGTTTACTACTGTTGTTTACAATGAAACTTGGCATAAAGGTGTTATTGGTATTGTTGCTTCTAGATTAATAGAAACGTATTACAGACCTACTTTGGTTTTTACTAAAAGTGGCGATAAATTAGCCGCATCTGCAAGATCCGTAAAAGGGTTTGATGTTTATAATGCATTAGAGGCTTGTTCAGAACATATAGAGCAGTTTGGAGGTCATAAATATGCCGCAGGTTTAACTTTAAAAGAAGAGAATTACGCCGCTTTTAAGCAACAATTTGAAGCTGTTGTAGAAGCTACCATAGATAAACGTTTACTTACCCCAGAAGTTACTATAGACATGCCGCTAAACCTTAGCGATATTACGCCTAAGTTTTATAGAATATTAAGTCAGTTTGCACCTTTTGGTCCCAATAACATGTCCCCAATTTTTATGAGTGAACAACTTAAAGATACTGGTTATGGTAAATGCGTTGGAGAAGACGATAAACACTTGCGCATAACAGTTACACAAAACGGGAATCTAAAAATTGTTTGTATTGGTTTTGGTCTTGGTGACAAGATTAATCTTATTGAAAACAAAAAAGAATTTAAAGCGGTATATTCTGTAAACGAAAACCATTGGCAAGGGAATACCTCGTTACAGTTAAAATTGAGAGATATTAAGGTATAGTTGTAAATTAATTCATTTTATTATTTAGATTCATTATAAATAGTATTATATTTGATACTATAAAAGGGGCTAAACATGGAAAATGAAATCACCAAAATATATCATAACGACTTCGGAATAGCGTTTCAGTGGAAATATGCAAGCGCTAAACAAGGAAAAATTCAAGTTGTATTTAGAAATATGGGGTTTTACCTTACTCTAAATGAAATTAAACAATTTCAAAAACACATTGCAGAAGCTAAGCAACCTAAAAATTGTAGTTGCTGTAAAGCTGACTGTAATTCAAGAAGTATTTTATTAAAAACCCCAAGTAATAAAATAGATTTAGCGGTTAACACAAAAGAACTTACTGAGGTTGATGATTTAATTAAAGGTACTTTATTTCAATTAGATTTAAATAACTACCTAAATAACATTTGTAAGACTTAATTTTGCTTACATAATATAATCGTTTAAGTTATACTTAGCAATTTATATCTATGCAAAAAAACGACCCGTACGCTGCACTAAGATTTAAAGAATTTAATATTTTTCTATTAATGCGCTTTGCATTAGTATTTGCATGGACGATGCAATTTATTGTTATAGAATGGCAAGTCTATAGCATTACTAAAGACCCTTGGTCTCTAGGTATGATTGGCTTAATGGAAATTATTCCAGCTCTTAGTATGGCATTATTTGCAGGCCATATAGTAGACCAAAAAGAAAAACGAAATTTACTAGCGCTTTGTATTGCGGCATTCTCTTTAATTAGTCTGGGTTTATTTATACTAACTTGGCCTAAAGTTGTAGCAGACTGGTCTACAAAAACCGTTTTATATGGCATATATGCCTTAGTTTTTTTTGGTGGCTTTTTGCGCTCCTTTTTTGGCCCAACAATTTTCTCTTTAATAGCCTTAATTGTTCCTAAAAAAATATATCCAAATGCAGCTACATGGAGTAGTTCTACTTGGCAAATGGCTTCTGTTTTAGGACCTGCTTTTGCTGGTTTCTCTATCCGTTGGTTTGGTGTACATTGGACATTGTGTTGTGTTTTTGCTTTGGTTCTATTTTCTTTATCAATAGTTTTTTTAATACAAAAGAAACCTATTTTAAACCCTAAAATTGGTGAACCTGTAATGCAAAGCTTGGTAGAAGGTATACGTTTTGTTTATAACACTAAAGCTATTTTAGGTGCTTTAACTTTAGATATGATTGCTGTACTTTTTGGAGGAGCGATTGCTTTATTACCAGTATTTGCGCAAGATATTTTAAACGTTGGACCTGAAGGTTTTGGTGTATTAAGAGCCGCTCCTGCTATTGGTGCTTTTTTAACCATGCTAATTACCGCATACATTCCTATTAGCAAAAATGCTGGCTTAAAATTATTGGCTGCTATTTTTGGGTTTGGCGTATGTATTATAATCTTCGGCTTATCATCTATTTTCTGGGTCTCTGTTATTGCTTTATTTTTTAGCGGAGTTACCGATGGTGTTTCTATGGTTATTAGACAAACCATTTTACAATTAAAAACACCAGATAATATGCGAGGTCGTGTTGCTTCAGTTAATTCTATGTTTGTTGGGTCATCAAACGAATTAGGTGCTTTCGAAAGTGGTTTAACAGCTAAATTAATGGGTACAGTAACTGCTGTTGTATTTGGTGGAACTATGACTTTAATTACTGTAATTACTACAGGATTAGCTCTTCCTTCTTTTAGAAAATTAGATTTAAGAGAGGACATTAAAGCTCATGAAAATGCTTAGCTTTCTTAAAAATAAGTTTTAAACTTTTACGTTATGTAATGCATGAAATACTACATTACTATTTTTTTAATCTACCTAACTGGTTGTTTATATTCTCAAAATCTAGTTCTTAATCCTAGTTTCGAAAATTATAAAGAGTGCCCAACAAAAAAAGGAGAATTTAACAATAATGTAACGCATTGGTCTACATCTAATTACGGAACAACTGATTATTTTAACACCTGTAATGTTAATGACTTATGCGGCAATTACAACTATATTGGTTACCAAAAAGCGAGAACTGGAAATGGTTATGCTGGTTTTTATACTTTTGCTCCAAATAACTATAAAGAATATACACAAGGGCAATTAAAAAGACCTTTAATAAAAGGAAAACAATATGACATTACGTTTTACATAAGCCTTTCCGACTGTTCTTCGCATGCTATAAAAGACATAGGTGTTTTATTAACCGAAAAGCAATTGAATCCTTTAAATGCTAAGTTTATTCATTTAAAAAATTTAGATAAAAAACAATTACAATACACTTTCACCTCTATAGAAAATAAAGATTTTTATACAAATACTACAGATTGGATTAAAATAAGTATCACTTATGAATCTAAAGGTTTCGAGCAATTTATTTCTATTGGAAATTTTGATATCAATCGCGTTTTAGATACTAAAGAAATTAACGAAAACGTACAGATTATTTCTTCTTATTATTATATTGATGATGTTAGTGTAACAGATACAACACTCATAAAAAAAGACACTATTGTTCCAATAACTAAAACAAAAACAGTCGACTCTATAACATCTGTTTTTAAAACTAATAAAATTAATACGTTTAAAAATCTAGAGTTCGATTTTAATAAAGCTGAATTATTAAACAACTCCATAACAGAATTGCATGAACTATATAAATATCTTAATGAGAATCCTTCTTTAAATGTTGAGATTTATGGCCACACAGATAACATAGGCAGTACTACGTTTAATACTAAACTATCTTTAAAAAGGGCAACTACAGTTTCTAATTATTTAATTAACCTCGGGTTATCTAAAAGCAGGATACGTGCTTTTGGTTTTGGTAGTACTAAGCCTATAACAAACTTAAAAGCAAATGCTTCAAAAAATAGACGTGTAGAGTTTAAGCTAATTAGTAATTAATAACCTTATTATTCAATAAAGTTTAAAATAAGTTCATTAATTTCTTCTGGTTTTTCTTCTTGAATAAAATGTTTAGCTTCAATTACATGAATATTTTCAGATAGAATATTTAAATCCTGTGTTACACGTTCTTTTTGAGGCTCCCATTTTAAAAACTCATCTGTTTCCCCCCAAATAACTAACACCGGAATATTTAACGATTTTAATATAGAATCGTAAACTGGTAGCGTATTACACGTTTGAGAAAAGAAGTAATACATCGCTCTGGTTTTACCTTCTTTTAAAGGCTTTTTATAACCTTCTACATCTAGTTTATTTAAATTGTTTTTAGTTAATCCTGCTTTAAATAAACCATTTAACATCATATTAGTTGTAATGCCATTTCTATAAGCCCACATAGCCACTTTTGCAGTAATACCTCTATTAAAACGAATAGGAGGTTTAAACCCCTCTTCGTATACAATAGTGTTAAGCATTATTAATTTAGTAATACGATTAGGCTCTTTTTTTATTAATTCCCAAGTCCATAAACCACCTGCATCATGTGTAACATGAGTCCAATTTTCAATGTTTAAACTCGCCATTAATTCTAGTAAACGTGTTGCATGATTTTCTTCTGAATAGATATCATACCCTTTTGGGGAATCGCTACTTCCAAACCCTAACATATCTGGTGCAATAACTCTATGATTTTTAGCCAAATCGTCTATCATTTTTCGGTATAACCAAGACGAAGTAGGCACGCCGTGTAACAAGACAATAACATCTCCTTCTCCTTTATCGATATACTTAATAATTCCGTCTTTTGAAGTAAAACTTTTTTGAGAATTTCTAAAATTGGAATACGTCATTTGATTTGGTTTTTCTAGAGTTGATTTATAGGGTCTACATGATATAAACACACTATTTAGTAGTAATACTATTAAAAACTTACGCATTAATTTTGAGTTTTGCTAAAGATAGCATTTTACAAATGGTAATTTTAAATTTCTTTGGTGGTAAACCCTTATAATTACACTCAAAATATTTATCTTACATTTTGTTTTTGAAAACCTAAAGACTAATGAAAAAGATTCTTATCCTTATTCTTATTATAATCATTTCAATTTTCGCTTACGGTGAATATAAAGAATACCAGCGGTTTCATCCAAAAAACACAGACTACAAAGCTAGTGAAGCCATAGATTTAAATTACCATGACCAAACTATAGTTTATGATTACAATGAAGCTATATATGCTTTAAACGGTTTTGTTATAACACAATGGAGTGCTAATGGTATTGATGTTCGTAGTCCAGAAAATGACAATACAGAGACACAATATGCTGTTAATACTTATGCAAAGAAGTTAGCCAAAGTTAAATTCTTTGAATCTAAATTGGAGCAGTCAAAAACCTTAAAAGACAAAGGCCTTAGTAATACTGAAATTAAGACTATTGAGTCTGAAAATATCACACCAGAAGATTATAACAAACGTTTAGAATCTGCAAAATTTAAACGCTTATTAATAGAAAGTCTTCCTAAAAAGAATTTAATTAACGGAGAAAAGAGCGCTTTTATATATGAAATTCAAAAACTTTTAATAAAAAAAGGGTTTGATATTCCTTTAGATGGTGTCTATAAAAATATTACATCTGATGCATTGAAAGCCTTTGAAGAAAAGCATCAATTATTCCCAGATGGAAAAATAGACCTTATCACTCTAGAGACCTTACTTAACTAGTATATTTTAAACGTCTTAAAAATATATTCTAAAACGATTAAGATTGTTTAATAGATTGAAAACAAGTAGACTTCTTAAAACCTTAGCGTACACCGTTGGGATTATATATGTTATAAGCTCTTTAACACCAGTTTATTCCGTCTCACCATATATAAAAATATTATTTCACATCAATATATTAGTGCTTTACACAACTGTTGTAAAAAAAACAAAGCCGCTTGTATATCTATTTTTTATAAGTAGTATGATTGGTGAATTTTTATATTTTAAAAGTTTTATAACATACTATTTAATAATAATTACCTGTTTTACGATATCATTTTCAAGCGGTATTTATCTACTATTTCCATTAATTAAAAAAGTGTCTTTTAAATATAAAATAACAGATATACTAGGGATTATATTACTTGTTCTTGGGCTTGGCTATATCATTGGCTCTGTTTATTTTATGTCTGCAAAAGAGACTGCCGATTATACTTTCTTCTCTATTGTTACAATAGCTTTTTCTTTATTTATAGCAACTTGTTTTTATATAACAGCATTTTATCGTCATCCAAAACGCATTCTTTTATTTGTAACAGGAGTAGGTTATATTGTAAATTGTTTGGTTTCATTATTTTACACACTTTACTTTAAAGAGGATTTTCTACCAATAATTGGAGTTATAAATACTGGGGAAATCGTAGCTCAATTATCCTTTATATATTTTATGATACATTATGACGTTATAGCAAAAGGACAAGACTGGGCTATTTAATATTCTTTTAATTCGAGCGTTTCACCATCGAAAACACCATAAGTGTAATAGCTAATCCAATCTCCTAAATTTAAGTATTTAGAATTATCTTTTAGTTTAATGTCTAACGGTAAATGTCTGTGACCAAACACAAAGAAATCGCGGTGTTTATCTTCTAATTTACGTTTACAATATTGCACCAACCATTCGTTATCTTCACCAAGAAAAGTAACATCTTCGTCTCCTGAGATTAACTTGTTCTTTACCGATAAGTACTGCGCTAATCGTACGCCTAAGTCTGGATGTAACCATCTAAAAAACCATTGTGCTACAGGATTGGTAAATACTTTTTTCATGCGTTTATAGCCTTTATCTCCAGGTCCTAAACCATCACCATGGCCAATAAAAAAGACTTTATTATTAAAGATAAATTCTTTTGGTTTATGATAAACAGGAATTCCTAATTCTTCTTCAAAATAGCCATTCATCCATAAATCATGATTTCCTACAAAATAATAAATTGGTATTCCAGAATCACTAATTTCTGCTAATTTCCCTAAAGTTCTTGTAAACCCTTTGGGTACAACCGTTTTATATTCTGCCCAAAAATCGAATAAATCTCCTAATAAAAAAATAGCTGCGGCATCTTCTTTAACTTCATCCAACCAAGCTACAAACTTCTTTTCTCTGGGAATAGATTGTGCTTTTGTTGGTGCTCCTAAATGATTATCGGAAGCGAAGTATATTTTTTTTCCTTCGGGAATTTGCATGTGTAAATATAAAGAAAGTTATACTTTCAGCGAAAGTAGATTTTATATTCTTTTCTCTATCACATTTAGACTAAATACTTGGCAAAACAGAATCTAAAGATTTTATCTTTCCATCTAAAAAATACTTATTTTTTATAATCAGGCTTTTAAAGTGTGGAATAGAATAATCCCACAAAAAACGCATTGGAATTTGCCCTTTAATTTCTATCAATTCTTCTTTAGTTATACTGTTTAATGACTTGTTATACATTTTTAAGGATAGTTCCTCTCTAATGTTATAATAGACTGAATTAATTGTTAATAGTAATTCTAAAAAATGATAATAATCGGACTCTAAATCATAAAGTACAATTATACTATTTTGTTTTTTTATATCTTCTTTAAGTAATTCGAAAAGATTTTCTTTATTAATTTTGTTTCCATTAAAAAAAACATTGTTTTTAACTAATGAAATTACATTTGAATAATCTTTAGATAGGTTACTGAGGGTAGAATAATAAAAGGAATGATTATAGAGTTCTATAATCTCTTTCTCCTTATTTAAATATTTCAATTTCTCTCTTGCATAACTAGAGATATGGTCAGTTGAAAACATTCTAAGACCTAAACCATGAGTTTTATAATTGAATGCTAATGAGTCATTAAATATTAATTTTTCTTCATTTACAAATAAAATAGATCTTTCATGTACACTAGACATAGCTATAAAGATTTTTTCTAGATCTCTCATCTTAGTAGCCTTATCACAGAATAGATAATGCTTTTGAGACCTATATTGTTGCCCCATTTTAATCTCTCTTGTGTCTATTACAAAATCCCTTAATTTTCCTACTCCAGTATATTTATCATTTAATTGAAGTGAAAACTCTCCATTATCATGTCTTCTACCATATCTAATGTAAGTTCCATATTCTGGTTTTGAATACTCTATTAATTTTGCGCTTTCAATTTTCGGTAAATTAATTTTAATATCAGAATTAGTTTCTCCATACAATTCTACAGCCCTTTTACTTTCTGCTTTTATATACTTAATAGATTCATTTAATATTAAAGTATCTTCTTCTATTCTAAAATCGATTTCTGTTTCATTAATATTCAATTTTGAATCCTCTAGTGTATAACTATACTTATCCCAAGAATTATAATTCCATGGTTTAAATTTTATTGAATCTTTTGAAATTTTAATCTTTGGTGGCTCACTATAAATCCCTCTTTCATTTGACTTATAGAGCACCCAATCCCCCAAATGCGGATTAGTACATGAAGTTAATAAAACTGTAAGAGATAAAACCGAAAGTATTTTTTTCATATTGAATACTATTTCTGCAATAACTATCAATAAAAGTACCAAAATAGCATGTCATTTAATAAAAGATAATACCTAGATGATTTCAATTTTCCTACCTTAGTTTTCAAATAATTAAAAATAATTAGGAGACCTTTTAATAAAATGACCATTAACAAGTAAAAGCCCAAGTATGAGCGATCAAAAAATCATAACACTTTTTAAAAATGGTTATCGAGATAAAGCGTTTCGAGAATTATATAAACTCTACCCTAGAATAGAGAAATTAATTCTATCTAAAGGCGGTACAAAAGCAGATGCAACCGATGTATTTCAGGAAGCATTAATTGTACTAAATAGAAATCTTGAAAAATCGAATTTTACACTAACCGCATCCTTTTACACATATCTCTATTCAGTATCAAGATTTATCTGGAAGGATCAACAAAAACAATTTTCTAAACAAGAATTACATGATTTAAATACCGAAGACGTTTCTATATTCCATAGTGTTTTAGAAGAGAAAAAATACCAGTTAGCAGAACAAGCTTTTCATGAATTAGGAGCCAGATGCCAGCAATTATTACAATGGTTTTATGTAAAAAAAATGTCGTTTAAAGACATTGCAGAACAGATGCAATTTAAGTCTGAAAAAATTGCAAAAAATCAAAAGTATAAATGCTTACAAAAAGCTAAAGATATTTACAGATCTCAAGCTAACACCATTCACTCTTAATTCTTGAAACCCATGGAAAACACTATAGATAATATAGAACGTATAAATAATTATATAAACAATACACTTACAGAAACTGAAAGATTAGCTTTTGAAAAACAGCTACAAACTGACGATACTTTCAACACACTTTACACAGAACATTTAACGCTTTTAGAAGGCATAAAACGTAGTGATTTAAGAAAAGAAATTCTTACTGCGCGTAAGCAATATGTTTTCAAGAAATGGATCAAGCTCATAGGCCTTCCAATTTTAGCAATTATCATTACTATAATTTGTTATAATTCATTTTTTAATCTTAAGACGAAAGAAGAACAAAATACTTCGTTAACAAATGACATTATAACCATTACTCAAGATTCTACAAATTATAGTATTGAAAACACTAAACATATAGACACTACAAAACACTACACAGTTATTCATAAAAAAGACACCTTAGTTCTCGATAAAGAAAAAACTATAGAACATAAGATAGATTATTTTAAAAAGGAAACTTTAACCTTATCCTCTAACAAACTTACCCAAGAAGAATTTAAACAACAGTTTCCAAAATCGAAACATTTAAAACCAGTAAACGACTCTATTATTATACATACAACTATAGATTACGAAAGTACTCTTAACGACCATGTTGTTGTTACACAATCGAAAGTTAAAACCCCAACAAATAATTCAATCAATACATTTTATAATACAGTAAAAAAATCTCCACAAATTATAACATTAAACACAGAAAAAGACTCCACTTTCGTATGTAAAGAAGGGACTTTATTAACTATTAAAGCAAATTCTTTTATAGATAGCAAAACAGAAAAACCAGTTGGAGGAAATATTAACCTTAAAGTTACAGAATTCTATAAATTATCTGATATGCTATTAGCTAATTTGTCTACTAAGTCCAATGATGATATATTGGAAACTGCAGGCATGATAAATATTGAAGCTAAAAAGAATAATACACTTTTAAAATTAAAACCAGATAGTCCAATAAGCATTGGTTTTCCAAAACAAAAAAATAAAAAAAGGATGCAACTGTTTTCGGGAACTTATAATAATCACGACATAAATTGGAATGTAACAGGAGATGAAATTGTTGAAGACATAATTACGACTACTACTGTTGAAAGTACTCCCCAAGTAGATTTTAGAGTTGTAGAAGTTCCGCCGTTATTTCCAAGTTGTAAAACTGGAACTAATAAAGAAAAAAAGAACTGTTTTAAATCAAAAATTGAAGCTTTTGTTTCTAAAAACTATAATCTTGATGTCGCTAAAGGATTAAATATAACTGGAAAGCAAAAAATATCTGTACTCTTTAAAATTGACACCAAAGGTAATATTACCAGCTTAAAAGTTGGCGCATCTCATAAAAAACTAGCAGAAGAAGCTATTAGAGTTATGGACTCGCTACCACAATTAGAACCCGCTACTCAAAGAGGAAAACCTGTTATCGTTCCTTTCTATTTCCCTATTAATCTTACTTTTGAAGGACCAACAAAAAAGATTAACCCGGTATTTGTAAATGGTAGAGATGTAGCTTTTAAAAACCATTTTGAAGCAAAACTCACAAATAATACTATAGGCTCTATAAAGGTACGAGAAATAGAACGTTATATGTTTTCAAGTTCTTATTTAGGTTGGATAAACTGTGATCGATTTACAAACACTATTAATAATATAAAGTATAAGGTAAAAATAAAAAATGCCGATGGAGCTAATATTAAAATGGTATTTAAAAGTATGAGTTCTATTTTACCAAGTAAATTAAGAGGAGAAAATCATGATTTTGGTTATATTCCTAAAGGAGAAAATGTTTCTTTGATAGGCATAAAAAAAGTAGGGGATAAAATATATCTTGGTATAAAAGAAACAGAGACTAAACAAATTTCAGAGTTAGATTTAGAGTTTAAGGAAGTAAGTATCGAGGAATTAAAAGGTGCATTAATAGACTTAAATAACGACTTCAATTAACAGCTTATAATACTTATTAATTAATGTATTCTGAATTTAGAATTAAAATATGATAACACCTTTTATCTACTCGCATACATTTTACCTTACAAAAAAAAGTAATGGTTCTAAATCTTGGTGCGATGTTGGGAAAGATGGGAAAGACATTGAAAAATGGGGCGAAAAATTTAATATAAAACATTATTTAATTTTCGAAATGCGCTTCTTTTAACTTCTAAAGAAAGAAAAAGTGTTAAACCTATTAAAATAGGTTCTTAAAACAAACGTTTAAACATTCAACTAAAAACTTTACAATAACTCAAATGAAGCAATTAATAATTATATTTTTCTTATTCCCTGTTCTCTTTTTAAATGCACAGGATTGTTATTATGAAAACTATTATAATCAAGTAGATTTAGCTAAAGAAAACTTTAACAAAAGAAACTATACCGAAGCTAGTAAACATTTTAAAAAAGCCTTTTCTAGTGTAGACTTTCCTCTTGGGCACGACCTTAGTTTTGCTTTAGTAACAGCTAAAGAGTTAAATGATGAACAATGGATGGAAAACATTGCTATTCAATTAGCTAAAGGTGGTATTCCTCTAAAATATTTTAATAGCTATTACACCTTTAATTGGCATAAAGCATTTAAGTCTAATTTTAAAAGTTATCATAAATACTATCTAGATAATTTTGATATTAAACTTAAAGAACGTTGGATTGCTTTAATACAAAAGGAACAAACTATAACACATAAACATATAGAGTTTAACTTAGGAAAAAGACCCTTAACATTACAACAAATGAAAGATGATGCTTATTCTCTTTTAAATGAATTGAACGACATAGTTCTGTCTAAAGGCTTTCCAGGAGAACAGAAAATAGGTTATTTATATATAAAAGGTAAAAACAGAATAGAACCTTATGGAGCATTGACATTACTATTAAACACCTATTTAAGAGGAGAAAGTATCTTTAAAACTGGTATTCCGAATTTAATTTGTAATGGAAAACTACTTCCTGATTCACAAGATAAATTATTAGATAAAAAAGAGTTCCCTTACAGTAAAGGTATTGAAGAAGCTGTAACCATTGCGTATAATAGATATAAAAAAGAATAATTTATATCTAATTACCCACGAAACAAGAAAAAATCATCCTTCATATCCTCTATCTGAGAATCTTCATTAGTAATAATATAATCTATTGCTTTAGAAGTAAAGGCATCTCCTTTTTTGGTTAGAGACACAATACTTTCATCAATCACAATCATATTATTTTTAAGAGCTAATTCTAGTACAGTTTTAGCTCTTACTTTTTGCCAATTTATGTGTTCTCTTAAATGATTAACATGGCGTTCTTCTTCCTCATTATGGTTTTTAAGATGCAGTAAAAAGGTTAACAAAGACACTTCTGTTCGTTGTTGTTTTTCTCTGTAAACAACGGCTATTAACCCTTTTGTTGGTGCAAATAAATACACCATTAAAAATAAAAGCCCCAACATGGTTGTTATAGACCCAGAAATTGAAGCATCTAACCAATGCGCAAACCAATAGCCAGAAATAGCACTAAATACCCCAAAACTAACGGCTAAAATTAGCATTTTCTTTAAATCGGTGGTTAGCAAATAAGCACTAGCAGCAGGCGCAATCATTAATGCCACAACTAAAATAGCACCCACAGCATCGAACGCACCAACTGTTGTTACAGAGGACACCGTCATTAATCCATAATGAATAACTACTGGAGAAAACCCTAATGATGCCGACAATCCTGCATCGAATGTGCTTACTTTTAATTCTTTAAAAAAGGCAATTAATAGACTTATTGTAACCAAAAGAATACTACCAACCACCCACATAGATTTTGGTCCTACATCGGTTCCTGCTATTAATAATCTATCGAAAGGTGCAAAGGCTAACTCACCTAACAATACTGCATCGACATCTAAATGTACATCGTTAGCATTTTTAGCTATTAAGATAACACCTATACTAAACAGTGCAGGAAAGACTAAACCAATGGCCGTATCCTCTTTTACCAAGCCAGTTTTCTGAATCCACTCTACTAAAATCACTGTAATTATCCCTGTTAAGGCTGCTAAAACAATAAGTACTGGTGAGTTTAAATCATGTGTTATAAAAAATCCTATTACTATTCCTGGTAATATAGAATGACTTATTGCATCGCTTATCATCGCCATTTTACGTAACACTAAAAAGGTTCCTGGAATGGCACAAGCTATAGCTACCAAACTCGCAATAAGTTGTATTTCTATTTGTGCGCTACTCATTAGTATTAGTTTGTTGGTTATACAAATTAGACGCCGTTTTAAAACCTTCTTCGGTTAAACTCCACATTGTTCCTTCTAGCTTCACGTAATCTTTATCTACTAATTTTTGAAGTGTTTTACGGGTAAATCCTTGGAAATTATTTAAAATTTTAATGGTATGCGGGTGCGAAATATCATCGTGCGTTTCTGCAATATTGTACATAAAAGCTAATGTTTTATGCAACTCTAAATCGCGACGGTTTTTAATGAAACGAATTTGTTTGAATAATAAGCCCCGACTTGGTGAAAATACAAACGAAAATAATACAAATACTGATGCTACTAATACAATTACTGGCCCTGTAGATAAATTGTTTTGCGAGGCACTAATTGCTGTCCCAAACACACCTGAAAAAGCTCCAAAGATAGCTGCTAGAAACACCATAACTCCTAAACTATTAGTCCACTGTCTTGCTGCTGCTGCTGGAGCCAATAGCATAGCACTCATTAATACAACACCAACTGTTTGTAAGCCTAAAACAATGGCTAAAACGATAAAACTGGTAATTAATATGTCTATTATTTTAGTATTAAAGCCTAGTGTTTTTGTGTAATCGGCATCGAATAATAATATTTTAAATTCTTTCCAAAACAACAATAGGACTATTAAACACATTCCTGTTACTATAGCCATTAGCCACACATCACTTTCTACTAATGTTGCTGCTTGTCCAAACAAATACTTATCTAATCCTGCTTGATTGGCATTAGGTTGTTTCTGAATAAAAGTTAACAGCAACATTCCGAAACCAAAAAATAGAGATAGTATAAGTCCTAATGCAGTATCGGATTTTAAATGCGTTTTCGTAATAATACCACGAATCCAAAAGGTTCCTATTAATCCACTTACCAAAGCACCCAATAATAATACATTACTATCTTTTGCTCCTGTAATTAAAAAGGCAATAGCTATTCCTGGTAATGCAGCATGCGAAATGGCATCTCCTAATAAACTTTGTTTTCGCAACACAGCAAAACTTCCTAACATACCACAAACAGCTCCTAATATAGCCGTACCTAGCGTGATGGTTCTAAGTGTGTAATCTGAGAAAACGAGCGATATGTATTCTTTTATGTCGATAGTTTCTAGTGGTTAGTTTTATTTATATTTTCTTTTTTCTAATTTTAATTTATCAGATTTACTTCTTATTTCTGTTCTTTCAAAAATATGTCCATCTGGCCAAATTAACTTTTCATCTATAGCTCTTCTTTTTAATTCTTCTATATTTTCTATTCTTTCGAAAGCCCATATTTTCCATTTGGTTATTACGATACTCCAAATAAACCAAGCCATAATAACTCCAATGATAGCCGCAACCAAAACTATTTTTTTATCTAAACCTAACAAATGTAATAGACTAGGAAAGCCAACCATAATAAGAAACACAGGTAGATTTACCATGATATGTCCTTTATTAATCGCTTTGGCTATAGAAAGTGCTTGTTTCATTTTAACTTTTAACTCTAGTTTCTCTTATTAAGATTCATGCTTTTGCAGGAATGACATCTATTCTTGGATACTTACTTTATAATTAATTCCGTAGGTTTTAGTTAAATTATCGTCGTTAAAAATATCTTTCACTGGTCCAGTTGCAATCTTCTTTACATTTAAAAAGGTTACCCAATCAAAGTATTCTGGAACAGTTTGTAAATCGTGATGCACAACAATTACTGTTTTGCCTGCTTTACGCAATTCTTTTAATATATTTATAATGGCTATTTCTGTCGTTGCATCTACTCCTTGAAACGGCTCATCCATAAAATAGATAGAAGCATTTTGTACTAAGGCTCTTGCTAAAAATATACGTTGTTGTTGTCCTCCTGATAGTTGACTTATTTGTCGACCTTTAAAAGGTAACATGCCTACTTTTTCGAGGGCTTCAAGAGCTTGTTTTTTCTCTTTCTGTCTTGGACGCTTTATCCAACCTAGGCTTCCGTAGGTTCCCATCATTACAACATCTAGTGCTGTTGTCGGGAAATCCCAATCTACGCTTCCTTTTTGTGGTACGTAAGCTACTAAAGACCGCTGCTTTTCGTAAGATTTTCCGTAGATACTTACACTCCCTGCTATGGGTTTTAAAATACCTAAAATAGACTTTATTAGTGTCGATTTCCCTGCGCCATTGGGTCCAACTATAGCCATAAGTACACCTTCAGGGATTTCTAAATCGATATCCCAAAGCACAGGTTTGTAATTATACGCCACTGTTAAATCGTCTACTTTTACTGCTATATTCTTTTTCATCTCTACTATTCTTCCGTAGGCAGGAATTTCATTTGTTAAACTTTAATTTATTTAAGTACAAAATATTATACACACTTTAGTTGGGTTTGATCTTTTTTGGTGTTTTAAATACTAATAACTTTATGTTTTCGATGCTAAACACTTCGACTGCTCTCAGTGTGACATTACTAAAAATTTAAATACTCATAACTTACCAAACTATTTTAAAGCTCCTACTATTGTATTTACATTATACTCAAACATTCCTATGTAAGTGCCTTCAATTGTCCCAGCATCTCCTAAAGCATCAGAGTACAGTGTTCCTCCTATGGTTACTTTATGGTCTTTAGATTTTACAGCTGCTTGTAATGCTTCAATGGTACGCTTTGGTACTGAGCTTTCTACAAAAATGGCTTTTACATCTTTCTCTATAATAAAGTTAGCTAATTTTTGTACGTCTTGCACGCCTGCTTCTGTTGCCGTAGATAAACCTTGTAATCCTACTACTTCAAATTCGAATGCTTTTCCAAAGTAATTAAAAGCATCATGCGCTGTTACTAAAATGCGTTTTTCTTTTGGTAATGTTTCTATAATACTTAATAATTTAGACTGAAGTACTTCTAGTTTTTTAATGTACTGTTTTTCGTTTTTAGCATAATTCGCAGCATTTTTAGCATCTTTTTCAGATAATACTTTAGTCACTTCTTTTGCAAAGGTTTTAAAGTAATCGATATCGAACCATACATGCGGATCGTAATTTGATGCAAAATATTCTGATCCTATTAATGTGCTTTTATCTAACGCTTCTGCTAAAGCGATTTGCGTTTTATTTTGGTTTCCCATTTTCTCGAAAACTTCTACTAGTTTCCCTTCTAAATGTAATCCGTTATAAAAAATGATATCGGCATTTACTAGTTTAGAAACATCTCCCTCACTGGCTTTATACAGGTGTGGATCTACTCCACTTCCCATTAATCCTTTTAACTCTACATAGTCTCCACCTATATTTTTAACCAAGTCGGTTATCATAGTTGTCGTTGTAACTACATTAAGTTTTCCGTTGTCTTTTTTTGCTTCATTTTTACAACCTAACGCAAATAATACTAGGCTAAAAATTGTTATATACTTTTTCATCTGCATAAGTGTTTATTATTTATATAAGTCAGATGTAATTAGCCATTAAACCTTTCGATAGGCATTATGTTATTATGGCTCATTTCATCTAAAATTATTTTTTAGGCAATCTGAAACTAATCCCTGCGCTTATTAATAAATCTTGTCCCTCTGTAATACTTGTACCTACTGTAGCATCTAATTGTACATTATTAGAGACTAAATATGTAACACCTGCATCCCATAAGTGGTTTGCTTTATTGTTTTCTGGCATATCTCCATATAATTCCACATAAGCTCCCCATTTATCGCAAATGCTGTAACCATAAGATATAGTATATAAATAAGCTGCTTCTGGAGAATCGTTTTCCCAAGCTGCTCCAATATTATAAGATAAGCTTGATTTTTCGCTTAAGGTGTGTGCAAATGCAAACCTAAAATCTACTCCTGTATTTTGAGGTCTTAATTCTTTTTTAACAGAAAACGGCAAATTTAAATGTCCAAGAAATCCTATTTCTGGCATTGCTCCATTTTCTTCTGCTATTCCTACTTTAAATCCTAAAAGTAAAGGAGAGAAGCTTGTTACCGACCCTATTTCCGTTCCTTCAAATTTTGTTGTACTGTCTGTATAATTCCAGCCTAATCGTAACTCTAAATTATCTAGTAACCCGTAACGAAATAACATGGTGTTTAAAGTAAGATCTTCTGTTTTTATATCGTTTTTTTCAAAGGTTTCTAAAAACGCACCTGTCTCTACTTGTATAAATCCTTTTGGGACTGCATTGGGAGATTCTGTTGCATCTGGTCTATCTGTAATTAATGCTCCTAATGGTTCTTCTTGTTCTTGAGCTAATATTGTTGTTGTAGTAACTAATCCTAGAGCTATACTTAGAATGTATTTTGAGTAGTTATTAAATTTCATTGATGTAAATTATTTTTGTAAAATCTTCGTTTAAAAGGATTGTATTATTGTTTATTAATATTTGTGTCATTTTATTGGTAGAAAACTGCTTTGTAACAGTTACTGAATTCCCATATTTTAAACCATGTTGCGCACAAAAGTCGAAAAACTCTTTGTCGTCGCTCATTAATCTAGAGATAATATAGTTCTGTCCTTCTTTCGCTTGCGATAAGCTTATAGATGTATCTTCTGTTGTTATTTCTCCATTTGCATTTGGAATAGGGTCGCCATGTGGATCGAACTTAGGGTTCCCTAAATAAGCACTTATTTTGTCTGCTAAAAAATCTGAAGTTTCATGTTCTAACAATTCGGCCTCTCTATGGATTTCATGTAAAGACATATCGAACATTTTAAACAGTAATGCTTCCCATAAACGATGTTTACGTACAACATTTAATGCCATTTTAGTACCTTTCTCCGTTAGTTTTAATGCTTTATATTTTTCATAATGCAATAAATCTTTGGTTGCTAATTTTTTAGCCATATCTGTAGCTGCCGCATTAGATATTCCTAATTTTTTAGCAATATTACCAGGTTTAGTATCATTACTATCATGTTTGTCATTTTTGTAAATCGCTTTTACAAAGTTCTCAATAGCTACAGACATTATATTATGCTTTAATATTTTTTTAAGCTTACTTAAATATTTTTCAAATATAACTAAAAAATTAATATATTTTTAAGTTTGGCACGATTTCCGTTATATTTATAATCTAAATATCTAGTTATAATGAAATCTATAGTTTTTATCGTCGCATTATTATTTTCATCAATAGGAATCGCTCAAGATTCTACTAAAGTAAAAGCAGAAACACCTAAAATAGTTACGAAGCTGCAACTTGGGAAATTAATGCACTTTAAAGATGTGGATATTAAATTTATAAAAGTAGTAGCAGATTCTCGCTGCCCTACAGGTGTTAGCTGCGTATGGGCTGGAGAAGCTAAAGTTTTAGTTGCTATTTATAAGGATGGTAAAGCGATAGAACAGAAGGAGATTGTATTTAATACGGCTAACCAATATGGTGGGGCATTGTCTAATATTTTTGCTTCAGACAACTTAAATATTACTGGCTATACGTTATCACCTTATCCTGAATATGGTAAAGAGATTAAAAATGATGAGTATTATATTCAGTTAGACATTAAGACATTGGAATAAATAACATTTAGTTATTAGTTCATCTTTTATTAATGCTTAATGACATCCACAGTCATCTTTTCCACAAGCTTTCTTGGGTTTTGATTTTTTCCAGAAAAACTTTTTCACTAAAAAAGAAATGGCTAATACCAATGTTATAAAAACTAGTATGTTTTGAATAATTGTATTCATATCCTTTTTGTCGAAATTGTTACAATTTCATTTCGTATAATTCCTGACTTCACAGGAATATTAATTTATTTTAAAAATTGAAATGATACTAATGCTACAATGTACGCTAATGCCGTCATTGTTGTTAATTGTACCATTGGCCATTTCCAGCTGTTTGTTTCGCGTTTTACAATAGCTAATGTACTCATACATTGCATAGCAAAGGCATAGAATAATAGTAATGAAATACCTGAAGCAAAATTATATAATGGTTTACCTGTAATGGTATTTGTTTCTCCAGCCATTCGTTTTGTTATTGTTTGCACATCATCTGCACCAACACTGTAAATAGTAGCTAATGTACCTACAAATACTTCTCGAGCTGCAAACGAACTTATCAATGCTATTCCTATCTTCCAATCATATCCTAAAGGTCTAATTACTGGTTCAATCGCTCTTCCTGTTATACCTATAAAAGAATGCTCTAGTTTATGAGAAGCTATTTTTTGCTGCAATTTTTCTTCACTTAAATTTTGCGATGCGTATTCTGTTGTTACTATATCTTCTGCATTATTAAACTCATCTCCTGGGCCATAAGATGCTAAAAACCAAAGCACAATAGATATTGCTAAAATAATTTTCCCTGCTCCAAATATAAACGACTTTGTTTTTTCTAAAACAGTTAAACCTACATTTTTAATCATTGGTAATTTGTAGTTAGGCATTTCTACTACAAAAAAGGTTTTACTCTTTATTTTTAATACTTTGTTTAATATGTATGCAGATACAACAGCTGTTCCAAAACCAATTAAATACAATAGCATTAGGGTTAGTGCCTGGTATCCTAAACCAAAGAAACTACCTTCTGGAATAACTATAGAAATAATAATAAGATATACTGGAAGCCTAGCAGAGCAAGTTGTAAAAGGGGTTACTAAAATGGTAATTAAGCGCTCTTTCCAACTCTCTATATTTCGGGTTGCCATAATTGCTGGTATGGCACATGCTGTACCAGAAATTAAAGGCACCACACTTTTCCCACTTAGTCCAAAACGACGCATTATTCTATCCATTAAAAATACAACACGACTCATATAACCACTTTCTTCAAGTACAGCTATAAAGAAAAACAGAAAGGCAATTTGTGGTATAAATATAACAACCCCCCCTAATCCTGGGATAATTCCCTCGGCTAGTAGATTAGTAAAAACGCCTGGTGGTAGTGACTTTTTAGTCCAATCGCTTAAAGCCGTAAAAGTTTCTTCTATAAACTCCATTGGAATACCTGACCAATCGTATATGGCTTGAAATATAACTAATAGAATAACAAAGAAAGTAACATACCCAAAAACTTTATGTGTTAAGATACGGTCTAATTTTGTTCGTAAGTCTTTGGCTTGTGAAGCATCTATTGTTTGTCCTTTTTTTAAGGTCTCGTTTATAAACTGATACCTTTTTATGGTTTCTTTTTGCTGTAATCGTTTTAAATCGCTTTTAGATTTTGTTTTAAAACTAGCTATGGCATCTATTTCTTTTCTGTTTGTTTTTCCGAAGTTTACATCTTGTGTTATTACTAACCAAAGTTTGTATAATAACTGATTAGGAAATGCTTTGGCTAATCTTTCAAAATAGTCTTTATCTATTTCTGAAGCATTAACGCAAGGTGTCGTTGATAGTTCTTTGTAATTGGTTATAAGCTCTTTTAAATTATTTATTCCTATGTTTTTACGTGTGCTTATTAACGCTATTTTGGTTTTTAATTTCTCTTCAAGATATTCTATGTCTAGAGAAATTCCTTTGTATTTCATTCTATCGGCCATGTTAATAACCAATAAACAAGGTATTTCTAAATCTTTTATTTGTGTAAATAATAGTAGGTTACGTTTTAAGTTTTCAACATCACTTACAACGACAGCTACATCTGGAAAATCTTTATCGTTTTTATTTAAAAGTAATTCTATTACTACGTTTTCATCTAACGAAGAAGCATTTAAACTATAGGTTCCTGGTAAATCTATAATATGTGCTTTTACGCCTCTTGGTAATTTACAAATCCCTTCTTTTTTCTCTACTGTTATCCCTGGATAATTCCCCACTTTTTGGTTTAAACCTGTAAGTGCATTAAAAACTGATGTTTTTCCTGTATTAGGGTTTCCTATTAAAGCGACATTTAACTGTTTACTCATGGGTTACATAATCTATTAGAATGTGTTGAGCTGTTTCTTTTCGTATTGCTAAATGACTTCCGTTTATGTTAAGATACATGGGATCCGCAAAAGGAGCTACTTGCACTAATTCTACATTATTACCTGGTAAACATCCCATTTCTAAAAGTTTTAATGGTATGTGTATAGATGAAACATCTATTATTACGGCTTTTTCACCACGTTTTAATTGTGCTAGTGTGTTTTGCAAGCTTATTTAGATTGATTTTAAAGAAGCAAAAGTAGGGGAAAATATGTGGGGAAAAAAATTGCAGATAAAAAACTACTTATTATACTCTTTTTTTAACTTTTTAATATCTTTTAAAAGTTGCTCTATAGCTTCGGCATCTGTCCCATCGTAAGAGCCTCGGATTTGTCGTTTTTTATCTATTAGCATGAAATTTTCTGTATGTATCATATCATGCTCATCACCGTTTCCTTGTGTTTTAACAGCTAAATAGCTTTTTCTAGCTAACTCGTAAATATGCTTTTTATCGCCTGTTACCAAATTCCATTTTGCATCGTTTACCCCTTTTCGTTTAGCATAGCGTTTTAACTGTGCAACTGTGTCTATTTTTGGAGTTACTGAGTGTGATAATAACATAACTTCATCATCATTCAATATTTCTTTTTGAATATTTCTCATATGGTCCGTCATTATTGGACATATAGACTTACAAGTAGTGAAGAAGAAATCGGCCACATATATTTTATCTTTATAATCGTTTTGCGTTATGGTTTCACCATTTTGATTTGTTAGGCTAAAATCTGCTATTTTATGATATTTTTTAACGTGTTGTACTGTACTATCTACTAATTCAGTATTAAAGTCATCAGGTTGCCAAATAGGCAATGGCTTTTCTTCTGGTTTTAGAATAGAATAAAAAATAGTGATTATAATTGCTGAAAGGATTACAAAACCTATAGCAAAATTCTTATAGTCTTTAAAAAATGATAACATATATTACTATTTGTACAATAGAGCACAAAAATACAATGAAATTGAAACACAGCATATTAATTTCATTCATAAATTACCGTTAATTCTTAAAGCAATTAGCTAATAGCTTTTTATACTTAATCTAAATACTTACTTTTGGGCGTTTAAAATTTGATTAAAAAGAATGACAGTATTTTTTATAAAAGCAGCACAATTACTTTTAAGCTTATCTATATTAGTTGTATTGCACGAATTAGGGCATTTTATACCAGCTAAATTATTTAAAACTAGAGTAGAAAAGTTCTATTTGTTTTTTGATGTTAAATTTTCTTTGTTTAAAAAGAAAATAGGTGACACTGTTTATGGTATTGGCTGGCTACCTTTAGGTGGTTATGTTAAAATTGCTGGAATGATAGACGAAAGCATGGATACTGAACAAATGTCTAAACCGGCTCAACCATGGGAGTTTCGATCTAAACCTTCTTGGCAACGTTTAATTATAATGTTGGGAGGTGTTACTGTTAATTTCATTTTAGCATTTATTATCTACATTTTTGTAATATTTACATGGGGTACTAACCACTCTAAAACCAATGACATTAAATACGGTTTTGGAGTTTCTAAAACTTTAGAAAGTATCGGTTTTAAACAAGGTGATAAAATTGTTAGTGTAGATGGTTTGCCTTTTGAAGAAGCTAATAACATTGGCTCTAATTTAATGTTTAGAACTATAAAAGAAGTTATAGTACAACATGAAAATGGACAAAACGAAACCATTAGTATTCCTGAAGATATAGGCAAACAATTATTTGTTAATGGAGATACTCCTGCATTAATGCCAAGAACACCATTTGTTGTAGACTCTATAGTTCCAGAAAACCCTGCTAGTAAAGCTGGTTTACTTAAAGGAGATAATATTGTATCTGTAAACGACTATCCTGTATCATATAATACAGATTACATGTATGCTATTAAAAATATTAAAGATTCTATTCTTAATGTTACTGTTAACAGAAACGGAAATTTAAAACAGTTTTCTGTAAAACCAGATGAAAAAAGAAAAACGGGAGTTGTTTTAGCACCTCTAAAAGATGATTTTGTTGCATCTTACCATAAAGATTACTCTTTTGGAGAAAGCATTGTAAAAGGGTCTTCTATGGGGTATTGGACTATTAAAGATTATTTTGCACAATTTAAATATATTTTCACTAAAAAAGGAGCCTCTCAACTAGGTGGTTTTGCAGCTATAGGAAAATTATTTCCTCCTCAATGGGACTGGAAATCGTTTTGGATGCTTACAGCCTTCTTATCTATTATGTTAGGGGTTCTTAATTTATTACCTATTCCTGCTTTAGATGGTGGACATGTTATGTTTTTACTTTACGAAATGGTTTCTGGTAAAAAACCAGGAGATAAGTTTATGGAATATGCACAAATGGTAGGTTTTATTATTTTAATGGCACTTGTACTGTTTGCAAATGGTAATGACTTATTTAAATGGATTACAGGAGGATAAAAACCTCATTTTCAATTCGCTTTTAAATAAAAGCAAAATTCTTAGAAAAAAAATTAATTTTTCTATTGTACAATTGAAAAAAGCTTTTATATTTGCACTCGCAATAGCGAAAAACACTCCTCTTTAGCTCAGTTGGTTAGAGCATCTGACTGTTAATCAGAGGGTCCTTGGTTCGAGCCCAAGAAGAGGAGCAAGTTTGAACAAGCCACTAGAAATAGTGGCTTTTTTTATGGAATAAATTTAAGGCTCGATATCTATTGTATAAATTCTTCAAACTTTATTTCTTAATTACACTAAGGTTATTATTAAATTTTAAATACTGAGCCTTATACAAAGACTCAGTAAATAAAGAGTTCTTATGTTATGAACAACAAGATGTACCATTTGCAGCTACAACTCCATAACAATTTCCACTACTTGTAGAAAAGCCACAAGGAGCACCTGGACCCGTTGGACCACCTGCAAGTGTTGTATAAAGCCATTGCCCATATACATGAGAACATCCTGGACATGTAGGCGGAGCACCACGTTCTCCTCCGTTAATTAATTTTTGCTCACTATTTTTCAGGATTTCTCCTAGAGTTATTAAATTTTTCATAATTAAAATTTTAAATGTTATGTGCCTTGATTGTTTAGAAATACTCAAAGCTTGTTTTAAATACTTATTTAAATGGTATACCTAATCTAGTATAGCAACAACACAATGGCATCCATTGCAGAAATAACCTGGTTTACATGGAACAGTATCACTACAATAAGTAGGAGCACCTCCATTAATTGTTTTTTGTTCAGCTTTTTTTAGAGCTTTTCCAAGATTTGCTAAATTTTTCATAATTAAAAATTTTAAATATTTATAAGCCTTGATCATTTAAAGACACTCAAAGTTTATGTCTATTCCTCGCGAGAGAATATTATTAATTGTCATTATTATCTATATAAAACAAGAAAACATTCTAGTTACACCATGTATACTAAAAAAGGAAGCGGTACTTTGAATTTAAAAAGGGGATTCTTTTTGATTACACTCAATTTAATTATCTAATAATTGAAATTTATTTAGATATGTTTTTTGAGTCTTTTAAAAGAAATTTTATTGCATAAACAATTATAAATCCTTGTTTATCAATAAATCTTTAGGGAAAGATATTCTTAAATATAGAACTTTTTTCAAAAAAGAGGAAGAGAAAAAGTATAAATATTAGCCTTTGTATATATCTTTTAAATAACATCTACATGTTCTCTAAATTAATATTACAGTATCTAATTCGGTTAAAATAGTATGGCAATCTATGTTATAATAGATTTATAGTGTCTTACCTTCTTTTGCATATTCTTTTTTAATCCCTTCTACTAAATAAGATTCTTTAATAACATGGGTTCCGCTTGCTAGTGTTTTTAAACAGGCATACTGGACTATATTTACAATGTTAGAGCCTGTTATACTATACTTTCTTGAAAGTGATTCTAAGGATAAGGTTTCTTCTAGCGGAATTTCTTTTGGTAAGTTATTTTGCCATAAACGCAAACGTTCTGCATGTGTTGGTATTTGAAACTCTATTATAGATTGAAAACGTCTGGTGAAAGCTGTATCTATATTATTTTTAAAGTTAGAGGCCAGAATAACTAAACCTGGATGCGCCTCAATACGCTGCAATAAATAGGATACTTCTTGGTTTGCATATTTATCGTGTGCGTCTCTTACATTGGTTCGTTTACCAAATATAGAATCGGCTTCGTCGAAAAACAGAATCCAATCTTTATTTATTGCTTTATCGAATAAACTGGATAGATTTTTTTCTGTTTCCCCGATGTATTTAGAGACTACCATGGATAAATCTATTCTGTAAACATCTTTATTAGTGTACTTTCCTAATAAGCCTGCCGTTAATGTTTTTCCTGTTCCTGGTGGACCATAAAACATAACTCTATAACCTGGCTTTATAATGCTTCGCATATTCCAGTCGTTCATTAAAGTCTCATTATGTTGTAGCCAAACTTCGACTTCTTTTATTTCATCTATGGTTTTCTTTTTTAGGATTAAATCATCCCAATCCATATTGGTTTCTATTAAACTTGCTGGAAATTCTTGACTTAATTGTGGCTTTAAAATGGCTCCTGTTGTTATTTTAGCCAAATACTCCTCATCAATAAGTATGCGTCCACTCATTTTAGGTTCTCCTACTAGAACGCTTTCCAACATGAGTATTTTATTTTTAAACAAAAAGGATTCTGTTTGTATATAATCTATGCCTTTTAAACGGTCTTCTATATCATTTCCATATAAAATGTATAATGCCGTTTCGGCTGTTGGTAAAATACCACGGTGGTTTTTCCCTTTTATACCTCCAAATTCTGCAAATTCTCCCCCATTTGGTAAAAATTCGGTAATAATATTACTTAGAAAACTTGGACTTAATTGTGGAGCTAGTGCTAATAACAGCAATATTATATCTTCGTTTTCTAAACGATAGTTTGAAATAAATTGCGCTAAATACGATGGATTATGTTCTATATTAAATTCTGGAATCGATAATACTTCTCCTGTTAACTCTAGAGTTAATCGGTGCTTTATTGTGTCTTCTAAGTGATTAAATATCGCCTTAAAGGTTGTTTTTGAATTTATATTTATAATCCCTTCTTTATCCATTTATTTTGTTGTGTTTTTTGACATTATTTAATGAAAATTGAAAACGCCTCAGCACTCTCTCTTATATTGTTTTTTTATTCCTCTTAAACTATAATAGTTCACTAAATTTTAGTCTTATATTCAATATAAAAATCATATTGAATTTGTAGCGCTTCTTTAGCATCATTCCATTTTTGAGCTTCACACAATTCTATTGCTGCTTCCCAAATAGGCAGATAAGTTTCATCAGTATTTTGACCAGACCAATAGGCTGCACTAACTAAACATTTCCAAGACATTATTGGATCTTTTAAATTTCTATCAAATATAGCTGCTGCCTCCATATGCTGAACCCCTGTGTAAGACTCTAAATTATCATAATTTCCTAATATCTTTGCGGCTTCATATAAAGGACTATCTTCTATTTCCTTTGCATGATCAAGATAATCAGCAACAACAAATTCAGCTAAAAAATTAATATCAGATTTTGGGGATAATCCTTCTGGGTAATAATTAAAATCGTATCCCTCTGTATCAAAGCCATGAGGTTCCTGAAATGCCTCCCAAGCATATTTTTCAGCAGTAGATTCACTAAAAGATTCATCTGTAAGATGAATTGACCTATGACCCAAGATATTTTTAACTCTTGATTTCCAAATAAAAGGATAAGTTTCTAATGAAGTTGGGATGTAACTAGGTTCGTCCCTCATTTTAATAACTTCACGAATCATAGTCTCAAAATCACCTTTACCTTTTGACATTTCTTTCCAAAAATCAATATAAATTTTCTGACCTAATAACTCCTTGTCTGTTTCATTAAAAACAGTATTAATATACTTACTATAAAATGATAAACTATCTTTTCCTCCTACTAGAGTTATAAAATCTGATATCAAATTTACAATTTCATTATAAGCATCTTTGATTTCCTGTACAACAGCATTATTATTTAGGTACTTCAAATTACAAAAAGGATATAATTCTGATAATGAAGGCGATAATGTTTGTGCGTTCTCCTCTTCTATAATGCTAACAACACTCCAGTCTTTGTATGAATGTTCTGGAAAAATACGTAAACCTATTGGGCATTTATAATTACTTCCAAAAAGTAATACTGACCACCAACCTTTTTTTAATAAATGAAACCTGATTTCATCAGATATTGAGGCTGAAAAACCTAAAACCTCTTTTTGTTTATCATTTAAAACATTATCATATTTTTCTAGTTGTTCTAATAAACCCTTTAAGTTACTTTTATTATATTTTTCCATATTTGAATTGCTTTTCTTTTAACAGCCGCTAATCCTTTAGATTTATCTTTATCTGTTCCATCTTTATCACTTTTATCTAAAGCAACTTTAACTGCTTTTAATCCATTAGCTAAAGCATCATCAAATGCCTTTTTAGCTACTTTATTTAATTTAGTTTTTACTTTATTCATTTCCGCACCCTGAGAAGCTTCTGTTCCTGAATTATCAAGTTCACTTTTAGTTTCTTGATAAATTTCGTTCATTATAGATTGGAAATCTCTTTTACTACGACTGGTCACAGTAACTAAGAGTTCATCTGCCGTTTTCTTTGCTGTTGTAGCAATAGCAGTACTATCTCCAACTTTTGCTTCTTTTTTCTTTTCTAAATCATAAACCTTCCCTATAAATCGCTCCCAATGAGGCTTTTGTAAATTGGCAACAAGTCGTTTTTTTGAAGTTATCAATACAACTACTCTTTCTCCCTGAGAAGCTTCTATATCTTTCTTAACTTCTTTTAATACTTGTTCTTGAATACTAGAACGATGAACCGCATTTTTGGAAGTTCTATGTGTTGATACATCTAGTGAAATTGCCGACAATCCATTTCCATGTCCTCCATAAGTGCTATCAATATTAGTACTCTTATCTATAAACTTCTGCCCTAGCGCTTCAGCTGCTGCAAATGTTTCACTACCACTTCCTTTCTTTATACTTTTAATTGTATTACCAGATTTCTTAAAGAACGTTGAAATTGCCACTTTTAATTCATTAGGCGGTACATGATGTGATTCTCTGCCTTTTCCATTACTGACTTCATGAGCTCCTACTTTTAATAATCCTGAGGTATCTTCCCCTTCAGTTGTTGCTGTTTGATTTTCAGTATTAGGGTGAATTTTAATTTTAAAATCTATATCATTATCCTTTTTTTCTTTTATTAAAGTTCCCGTTTTTATATCTAAATTAATACCTTTTTTTAATTGTGGTTGATATTTATCCTCTAACGTCTTAGCTTCTTTCTTTTTTAATTTATAGAGTTCATCAAAATCTTTTACTTTTTGTTTTGGTTTGGCTTCTAGTTTTTTCTTAATAGCACTTGCTATTTTTTTATGTTTAGCTTTATCCTTAGATGTAATTTCATCTGGTTTTTGGTTTTTATTATCTTCTTTAATCTTTTTAGCTTGACCTTTTTTAGGTTTTTTCTTACTAAATATTTTGCTAAACTTAGCTTTAGCCTTCTTAATCATTTTTGTAACCGCTTTATCTATACGCTTACGTACTTTTTTAATGATTTTCTGTACTTTTTTAACGAGCCCGCTAAGGCCTATCAATTTAGCAAATAAACTAATAACAAGAGGTAATAACATGGCTAAACCTTTTTCTATTGCTTTTGCTACTCCTGCTACATTTCCACTTGCTAACGATCTAATAGCCTCAATTAGAGATGGTATTAGCATGATTGCAGATTCTACAAAGAATACTATAAGATCTTTAATTGCCATAATGGCTTTTATAAATCCTGCTCCAGGGATTAATAGACTTAATAACCATTTTATACCTGCTTCTATTACTTGCGTGATTAGCATGCTTTTTATGGATTCTATAATGGTTTCTTTAAGATCTGTAAATTGCTCCTTAACATACTCCCACATACCAGAAACGCCTTTTTCTCTTATAATTTGGAACATTTCGAAACCTTTTTCCATAGCTTCAACCATAGGCTCTCCTAAAAGTAATACCGATTTTTTACGCATAAAATCCCATCCTAACCCTAGTACTTGCATAACTAGACTAAATATTCCTTTAAGACTAAATAAATCGTCTGGAATAGTTATACCAACTGGTCCCATCGCTCCTGTTAACCACGTTACAAAACCACCTAACATGTGTTTTTGTATGTTAGCCATAAACATATCTATTCCTTTACCTACACCTTCAAATAATGTAGATACAAAGCCTATTGGATCTTCCATAATAACATCCATAGCATTTTGTATTTCTGCTAAAAGTGTTGCTATTAAATCTCTAAGTTTTTTAATGGTTTCTATAATGCCATTAATAAAGCCTAAGGCTGCATCTATAAGCCCACGGTTAGCGGCTTTCATTTCTTCTATACGTGCATCTACAGCATTTAAGCCTTCCATGTATTGTTCTGCTAAACTGTCTACTAACTCATCTTGTTTGCTGTTTACAGAATCTTCTAACTCGTCGAATTTATCGTTAATATCTTCGGCTGCTTCTTTTCCTAGTTTTTGTAGGTTTTTAGGTAATGATGCCACATACTCTTGCACTTCTTGTTTACCTGTAGCGACTCTAGTTTTGGCTTCGTTTAACTTAGTTGCTACATATTCTGCAACTTTAGTTATTACCTTATCCATGGTATCTATGTACACTTGACGTCCAGTAACAAAGAAATCGTTTACCTCGTCTGGCATACCTGCAAACTTGTCTTTAAGCCAACGTCCTGCTCCAATTAATCCGCTATAACGTCTTGCTTTGTAAGCACTCATTTTAGCATCTACATGTTTCTCAAATTTACTTTTTGCTAATTCTGTTCCTGCTTTAAATGCTGTTTTTACGTTAGTATCTAAATCTTCTAGTATTTTCTCTACATCGGTTTTAGATTTTTCGTAAATTTTATTGATTTCGGTTGCTATACGCGTACGTTCTGAAGTGTCATTAGCTCCCGTTTTGGTTTGTGACCCTTGTACTTGGTTTAATGCTTGCCCTCTTACTTGATGCATCTGTTCTAAACCAGCTTGTTCTTTTCCTGCTGCTCCAGCTTTTGCATTTTGAAGCGCTCCTGCTTCTTGTTTACGTAATTTACCTGGTGCCGTAGCCGCATCTTTTTTAGCATCATTTTTAGCATCTAACCCTTGTGTAAAAGATGGCTCGTTAGATTTTTCTAATTGCGTATCGGTTACCTTATTATCTGCCATTTGCTGATCCACCTCAGCAACATTATCTTCAAGTGGTTTATTTACTTCTGCATCTCCTCGTTTTGGTGGCATTGCAGCTTTAGGATTAGTTGTTGCTGGTTTTGCTCCTATTGGTGCTGCTGGTAATTGTGTCACTTCACGTTCTGGTACTGCTTCTACATTTGGTTCTTGCCCTGTAGTTTGCGCAACTGGCCCTGCTGCTGCTGTTTTTTCTCCTTCTACATCTTGCGCCGCCGCATCATTAACTTCATCTATATTATTATTTTCATCGAAGTTAGCTGCTTCATCTTGGTTTGCTGGTAATTGCATCCCTTCAATACGCTCCATTAACTTCGCTTTAAAATCCGCTGCATTAAAAGTTCCCGGTTCCGCTTCTGCCATGGCATCTACTTGACCAGATTGCGCCATACTTTCGCGTTCGTTTGCTGGTGAAGCGGCTGCACTTTGTGCTGCACTAGCAGATGCTTCTGGTTCTTCGTGATCTCCTTGCGCTTTTGCTGTATTATCTAAGCGTCCTTCTAATTTTTTAAAATTTGGATCGTCTTTAGGACTTCTTGGCGTTGTTGTTACTGGTGCTTCTTCTTTTTTACCTTCTCCTTTTCCTTCAGGCTTTCCTTCTGCTCCTTGTTTCCCTTCTACTTTGTCTAGTTTAGCACCTTCTTTTACTTCTGCTCCAACTGCTTTTGCTTCTCCTGCCGCACTTGCTAAATCTGAAACACTTCCGCCTGTTGCAGCTCCTGCCTTACCACTTACTACTTCTTTTGCATCATTTAAAACTCCATTTGCAGCTTCTTTAGGCTTAGAAGCGCCTTGTTGTATGGTATGCGTTAACTCGTGAGCTATAAGCGTCTGCCCTTCTTTAGAGTCTGGACTAAATTTACCTTCGTTAAAGAAAATATCATTTTTATTAGTAAATGCTTTCGCCCCTAAATCCTTATTCATCTGAACAGAATCAGATCCTGTATGAATTCTCACACCACTAAAGTCTGCTCCAAATCCTGATTCCATATTAGATTTTAGAGTTGATGGCATTTCACTACCTTTCCCTTTAGCGTTTTTTATACGACTTCCTAGATTCGTTTTTTGTGGTTTAGAGACATTTAACTTAGCTTGTACATCGTCCTCTTCTTTACTTTGTACTTCTTCATCTTCCATTTTCTGAACATCCTCGTCTTCCTTAGCTTGAACGTCCTCGTCTTCTTTGCTCTGTACTTCTTCATCTTCCTTAGCTTGAGTATTTTCTTCTTCCATAGCCTGAACTTCATCTTCTTCTTTGGCTTGTACCTCTTCCTCCTTACTCTGTACTTCTTCTTCTTTTGCCTGAACGTCTTCGTCTTCTTTAGCTTGAACACTTTCATCTTCCATCATTTGTGCCTCTTCTTCTTTAGACTGCACGTTTTCTTCTTCCATTTTTTGCACGTCTTCCTCAGCTGGAGCAAGTTGTACTGTTGGCGTGATGTTTTGAGCTATAGATTTTTCTTGTATTTCTGTGTCTTCTTGTTTTTGAACTGTTGGTGTAACTGTAGGAGAAAAGAATGAAGAATCTCCCCCTAATGTACTTCCTTGTTGTTTAGACACCACTTTATCCGCTACTGTGTCTGCTTCAACTTCATATTTATCTCCAGGCTTACCAACATTAAGTTTAGCTTGTATAAAAGCACTTTCCCCTTTTGCTTTTTTAAAAGGGTTGGAGTTGCTTGGCTTAGCATTGGTATTATTTTTTGCTACTGGTGAAAACATATATTTTATTACATTTTGTTTTTAATTGTACTATTTATAATTGTTTGTGGTTCTATTACCAATCGGTATATATTAATTTGTCTATCCATGGTAATTTACTTAAGCTCAATGTCCATGGAAGTTTATCTAATAGTAAATCGAACACTTTTCGTTCTACTATTATTTTAGGGTTATCTTTTTTAAAACTTAACTTACCTGCTCTTTGTAAAAACTCATTTCTTAATAAATCTGTTGAAGGATTATTTAGAGCTTCCCAATGTATTATTACAGCTTCTAATAATCCTTCTGCTTTTTGCTTTAATGCTTCTGGAATTATTACTTCTCGTCTAATAGATTGCGTTACGTCTATACCACACAAAAACTTTTCGAATACCATATTACTTTCGTATTGCTGTTCTTTTTTAGTTGCTAAATAGTGTAATAGATGAATTGCTAATTCTGGATCTATTATTTTATCTGAATCATTTAATAATTCGCAATTAGCAAAGAAGTTTTTTAAATAAGGATGTAGTATAATTAATCCTGCATTTTTAACATAATAGTCTCCTTTATTTTCTTTTTTAAAGTGTTTCTCTAATGCTTCATCTTTTATTAGTTCAGATACTGTCTTATTAATTTCAGAAGCTTCTAAAATGGCATTTTCATTAGGGTTATGTAATGTTTTTGAGGTTTCAGGACTTGAAGTAGCTTCTTCTTTTGTCGATTTTTCTTGTGAGCTCTTTTTAGTTTTTAAATCTATAGCCTCATCTTCTAATTGTTTCTTATTATTTACTACTTCATCTTCTTTTGCTTTCGTTTGAAGCGTATTATCTGTAGCATTTTTCTCTAGTTTATTTTCTATGTTATTTTCTAATGCTTTTTTGTTTTTCGACTGCGTACCTTTTGTTTCTTTCGAAGCTTCAGTTTTATTATTTAATATAGCTTCTGAATGTTCTTGTTTTTCTCTATTTTCTTCAGAAGTTTTAGTGTTTTTTACAACTTTACTATCTTCAGTTATTCTTGTGTTTTCAAACGTTTCTTTTATTTTTTTTGAAGCTTTAGTTTTATCATTCAATATCTCTGCTGAATGTTTTTCTGCTTCTTTTGTATTTTCAATTATGCTATCTTCTTGTAGTTTTTCTTGTTGATTTACAATAGCGTTATTCTCTTTTACTTTCTCCTCTAAATAGTTCTCTTTTATTTCTAAGTTTTGCTTTAGAGTCGTTTCTTTTTTAGAATTGTTTTTATCAGAATTATTATCTGTTTTTATCGTTTTAACTGGGTTAAATTCAGACTCCGTTTTATCATTAATCGTTTTTAACACCAATAGACTAACCTCAACGATTTTATCATTTTCAGCAGTAAGCTTAGATTCTAATACTAGAGAAAGTTTTGAAACTAGATTATCTTTATTTTCATCTAAACAGTATTGAATAATCTCTTGCCAAATCCATTGTCTGTATTTAGGATTTAATTGATTAATCTGTTGATTAATTGTTTTATCTGTTCTAAAAAGAGTTATAATTTCATTGTTAAAAACACCTTGTAATAACTTTATAATTTGAACATTCGAAAACTGTTTTACAAGTCTAACTCGAGTACTTAATACTTCTATTTTTCTTTTAAATAGTGTTTTAAAGCTATTACTTTTTGTCAATTCAATAAGTGTTTCTTCACTATATACTTCTAATCTATCTATTGTTTCCCACCATGGTATTATTCCTCTTTCTAAAAAATATATAAATGCTTCTTCTTTACTTTTTGCTGTACTTAAAAAAACAACATCATTACTTGCGCTGCTTGGGTTATTTATTATTTTTTCAATTTCTTTATTTATCTGAGATTTTATACTTTTTTTTAATGCTTCAAAATTATTTTCACTATCCCCTGTTACTTCTAGCACCAATTTTGGTATTTGAATAATCTCACTTGGCAACTTCTCTTCTAAGGTTTTAAAATACGCTTCCATATAAGGAAAAATGTCTTCCTTTAAAAACACATCAAGATTATCCTTGAGTGTAAATGCCGTTTTTTTACTTTTGGTATTTACATCAACAATAACCTTGTTTATGATATGTTGCTGAGCAGTATTCACTGTTTATTATCTTGTTGCTTTAGGAATTGAAAGAATTAATGGAAGTAAATCTTCTTTAATGGAAGCTTTTATATAATCGAGTACTTCTACTTCTTCACTATAAGCTACTAAATACGTCTTTAAGTCGTCATCGAAATCGAAGACAAAGTTTTTATCGAATATAGGCTGCAACCCATTTTTAATCTGACTAAATACTGACAACACTCCATCTTTTTGATTTTCTAAAACTGTAGCTGGCTGACAATGCAATACATTAAATAATAGTTTTATTTGAGCTCTATAAAATGCTGACAAAGCAGATAATTCAATAATATTTACAGTATTAGCAGAAGTTACTTCTAAAAATTTAGTAGCTGCTTTATCTAATAATGCTTTATATCCATCGCCTAAAATTTCTGAATTTTTATTTCCTTGTAACCAAGATTCATCTACTGCTTCATAAATATTTATTGTTGGAGATAAAATTTCATTCACAATAAATGGATCTTTAATCTCTGGGTTTATTGTTAACTTAGCTCGATCTGCTTGAATTGTATTTAAAGTAGTTGGTATACAAGCCTTTTGATCGGTTTTTACTTGAAAAGATTTTATCGATTTTGTATCCGACCCGCATTCACTGATTGCTCTAAGCGCTATGTCTATTATATTAGTATCGAACTCTTGTGTTGGTATAGTTACTTTTGTTCTAGTTGGCCTGTTTATTATTTGCCCTCCAACATTCCATACATAACTATCTGCAAGTTCTGAAGTATTGGATAATACTAATATATCACCATCTCCGCTTGATTCTATTAATGCTGTAAAATCTGCCTTAGAAACAGCTTTTAAAGTTGCTGTTAATAATGTATCTCCATCTCCTTCTATACTAAAAGGCACACTTCCTGGTGCTGTTAATTTTGTAGCACTTGGTACAAATACATGTTTTCCAGATTGTAATACAACACCTAAACCTACTGGCACAGTATTTAATATGTTTGATGGCGATATGATAATAGGATAGGCTGTATTATCATTAAGACAGAACTCTGTTTTATCATTTTCAAATCGCAATGCAAATGTTGGGTAATTAATAATTTCTGTTGCTGTTATCATAGAGACACAGCCACTTGCACTAGTAACTTGCAATTCTACATTAAAGGTATTAACGCCTTTTTTAATAGGTAAATTTTGTTTTATTCCTTTAGTTGTTCCTACTGCTGTTCCGTTTATAATCCATTTATATTTTAGTGTACTCTCATCAACTCCATTTGGTATTACAGCTCCTGCGGTATAGCTACTTATTAATCCATTATTGGCCCATAATACTATTCCATCTTGTTTTTGTATACTTATATTTAAGAGCTGACTTATCGTTATTTCTGCACTTGTAGGTAATCCCGATACATTAAATTTAATGACTTTATCGAAATTATTAGTATCAAAATCACTAGTTGTTATCACTAATTCATCACCTTGAACTTTAACCCCTGGGAAATCTCCACCTGCAATTTCTATTGTAGCATCTGCTGGGCTTTTTCCTGTAAATGGAATTTTTATCTCTTCATCCTTTTTAATATCTAAGCAATACTTATCTTGTATTGATAGTGTTGCTGTTATTGGCGTATCGAAAGTAATGGTGTCTATTGAAATATTATCTTCACAGAATCCATTACTTATAGTTAATTTTGGAGCAATTGTATTTGCATTATTTATCGGTAAATTATAAGTTACTACAACTTCTCCATCTGAATTTGGTATATCATTAGATAATGCTCCTTTTCCAAAATCCCATGTATAATTTAAAGTTGGTAATGCATTAACTACAACATAAGTTACTGTTGCTATTGTTTTTGCATTATTATAGGCTACCTGAGGTGTATTAACACTTATATTAGGATCAGCGTATACTGTTATTTTTGCATTAGTTTCTTCTCCGTTTACTGTAAATGTTATTTCTGTTCCGTGTAAACTTGCATCTGTTAATGCTGGATCAAATACTGCTTCTCCTATTGTATTTGTTGTTACTCCACTTGCAACTCCCTCTGGTACTCTTGCATTTATTACTCCATCTGCTGGAGATATTTTAAATGGTAATGGTGTTATATCTACTCCATCTTTTAAACATACAAATGCTTGCGGTAAACTTAAAGATATTGGATCTTTTGGCACAATGAAGTTTATTGGTGTACAGTCTGAACAACACATATATGGTAATGCAAAATCTGCTACTACTACATTTTTAGAAGTTGTATTAGCTACTGCTACAGCATTCTCTTCAAAAAAGATAGGTTCGTCTGTACCTACTATATTTGGATTTTCGAATCGAATAAAATTTTCTTCTTGTCTAATAATTGTATCTTCAATAATAATACTTAGCTTTTTTCTATCTGCTTTAGCTACAATATTAGATACGCCAGCTCTTTCCCACTTTCTGTTTAAAAAGACAGAAAAATTATTAACTGTTTCTTCAAGAGACTCTCCTATAATAACAACCTCATCTAAAGAGGTTTGAGTGCTTTTCTCTTTTGTTATTTCATCTGTTAAAACGGGAGCTTCCTTTCCTATGTTTTTTAAGAAGACAAATGATGTACTTAGCGTACGTTTTAATAGTTGCAATTCTCCTCTATCTCCTCCTGTTTCTTCATTTTCTATTGTTGGCTGCTTTAAAAAGTCTAACTCTAAAATAACCGGTTCGTACGTTGGCGTATCTGTAGCATTCTCTGTTAGATATGCCATTACAAATGTACCACCAGGTTTTACACCTGCTTTATGTTCTAATCCTGGATGTTTTTTTACAAATTCGGATAATTGAATTTGAGCTAAAATCTCTTGTTTTCTTTTTTCTATTTCCTCTAATAGAATTTCTAATTTTTTACCAGAACAGCATACTGTAGATAATTGATTTATTATTAAACCTAATATTTCCTTAGATCCTTCTTTTATTGTTGTTGTTTGGTATTTAGTTTGTAAATCTTTAACTCGTTTACATAATTCATCTATTGTTAACTTATAATTAGTTAATGTAAAATCATCTATTTGCGTTAAGCTATCAGGAATCCTATCATCTAAAACATACGAGTACACTAAGGTTTCTGTTACATTGGTAAATATAAAGTCTGCTAAAGGTGCTTCTGCTACCCACTCTGGCAATTCTTTTATTTCTTCTGCACTAGCATTAAACGTCGCCAAAATATCGTTTGCAGATCCTTCTACGTTTGTTTTTATTGCATTATCTAAAAGGACTCCTAAAGTATTCTCTTTTACGGTTAGTTGTTCTTTTACAATATTTACTTTTGTTAATTCTGCTTGCTGTGTGGCCCCTCTACTAACTGTAACTGCTTTAGAGACTCTTTCTTGCGACTCTTGTGTTCCTTCAAATTTATCTGCTGTTCTAAATGCCGTTGAATCATTACTCGCTTGCTTAATTGGAGCTGTTTGAAATCCATCATCTACTGCAGCAACATTTGTTCCTACATCTATAGTACTAAATGCAGAGAAAAACCGACTCATCTCAGACAACACACAGTTTTGTTCGGTTCTCCATGCATTAAGTAGTATACTTAAATCTTCAAACTGACACTTGTAATCGTTTAAATTAAGTGTTTGTGTGGTTGCATTTATAGACAATACTTTAACATCGAAATTTAATCCATTGGTTTCTTTTAACCTTAATATTTGATCTAATGCATCTTTATATAATTTACCTTGATGCCCTTCTATTCTATAAAAGTTATAATCGTCTATATCATATTCTAATGGCTGTTGTATCGATTGTATCTGAGCTAAATTTTGTGTTTGATAGCTTAGATTGTACTTATATCTTAGATTACTGAATTTTTCGAAACTCCAATTCTTTAATAATGCTTCATCTACATCATAATAAAATGGTATTGCTTTATTTCCTAATGCCTTATTAGTGTAAGATGGTGTTATTTTTATCGTTTCTCCTTTATTAAAATCGATATAACTTGATGCTAATTCTGTAACTCTATTTAAAAGACTTATTACTTTTTTATAGTTTGTTTCTTCATTTCCTACAATTGGTGATTTATAAAATTGATGTCTAAAAGTTAGATAAGGTTTTACTTCTTCTATTCTACCTAACATAAGGTGTTTTGGGAACGCTCCTATATTTGGACAACAGGCTACATTAATATGTAATAGCAATGCTTTAATTTCATTATAGGTATCTATTAAATCTTTTAAAATATCGTAACGGTACTGATAATCGGCAGGTGTACCATTAGAACTAAAATTAAAAAGCCCATCTATTCGTGTACTAATTGGTTCTTTATTAAATTTAGACAATATAGTTTCCAATCCTCTTTTAAGGTTTGTTAGCGTACTATTGTTTTTTATAGCATTAAAGTAATTTTGTTTTAAGGTTACAAAAGTTTCAGAATTAGTATTGTTTAATACTACTCGCTTTGCTCTTACTTCTGGTAAAGCTTCAACAGTTTCGTACCAATTATGTTTATTGTATATAGTGTCTTGTTCGGTTACAAATCTTGCATTTTGCGCAAAAACTAATAATACTTTTATGTTAGATACTTGCTCTATGCCTTGATTGTCGCAAGTTAATTGATTACACAATGCGCCTTCTTTAGAGTAGTTTTCTAAATATAGCAATACTACTGCATTTTCTATATCTGTAAACGTTGCTAAATCTGTAAAAGACCCATCGTTGGTCTCAGATAATTCCCAAAGATCTATTTGGTTATTGTCTGCATTTAGAAAATGATTATACCTTACTTTATCGTCTATAAATGGTCTATAGAACCTATAATTTTTAGAAGATAAATCTATAGATTTTAAAGTTGTATCGTTTTGTCCTTCTTCTGTAGTTGATGGATTTTGTAATGCTAATAAATCGCCATCTGTAGTGACACCACGACCTTGAGTTATAGTTATACTATTTTCACTTTCGCTATGTGTTAATTTAAAACCACATGCAATTCCCACTCCACTTAATCCTGTTCTAGATAAACGGTCTTGACCATCGAAATAGTCTAAAAACTCATTTAACTGACCTTCGGTTAATACTTGATTGGTATCAAACTTTCTATATTGAGTGGTTATATCTTTTAATTTAGTTTTCATTCCTATTTATTTTAAGTGTTCCCAAATTGCTTTGTCCTTGTATGATTCTTTTCTTTAGATTTTTTTTATTATCGTATTAAAAACCTGTTGAATTATCGTTCTCTGGTGTATTTCCATCTGTAGGAATACCCGTTGTTTTAATACTTCCTAAATTAGTTTGACCTAATATGATTCTTCCTTCTAATTCGTCACTTTCGTCTTCACAATCTAATAAGCGTCCTACAGGATAAATTGTATTTAATTTAGACATGGCGTTTATTAGGTTTTCGTGTTTATTGTCTAATAAATTATTAGGTTGTTCTTGTTCTAAATTTGTTTTAGATAACAAATAGTCTTCGTATGCTTTTTCAAAACATAATAAATCGTTTTCATCATCTTCAACGATTCCTCTTCTATGCCCTACCCAACAAATTCTAGGTAAAATGTGTGCGGGCAATTCTTCTTTTATAATGTTTTCCATATACCTTCTAAAATCTGGATTTGAAAATCTATAAGTGTAGCCTGGTACAATTATACTTACACGATAAGAGTAGGGGTCTATGCTACAATCATCGCATTCATCTGCACAGATTGGTAAAAAGGTTTCGTTTTCTGATGTATCTTTAGTAACATCTGGTCTTAACAACATGTGCTCTACTAAAAACATACCTTCTTCTGAGAGTTCTGACTTTACAAAAGATAATGTTTCCAATAACCCTTTTTTAAGTCCATCTTTTCCTTCAAATGTTCTATCCATACTTGCTAGGATGAAGCCTTCACTGGACACTGACTCTTCAGGATTTATAATTCTAGTCCTAAACCGATCTCCCGATATTGATTTAGATATTTGAATATTCTCTATAATCTCTCCATTTTGTATGTCTTCTTCAAAACGCTTTTCTATGTTTTTTTCTGAAATCTGAATGACTAGTTCTATTACAAAAAACAAGTTCTTTATGGCTTCATCTGATGTATCAAAAACCTTTGAGGATAGTAACACTATGCCGTTTGAGTTCTTTATTTGCCATCTATATTTATTATCAGGAACTGCTTGTATATCTACAAATGATGTTGTTAAATTTCGTCTTGAGTAATTTTTTGAACCTACTAAACGAGAAACACGTTTTTGAAACCCAGAAACATTATCGGTATTCCATAGTTGTTCTGCTTTTTGTTTGTAATAGTTAAACGCACTTCCTCTTTCGGAGCTAATGGTTACATAGTCATTTAAAAACGCTTCTTTATTTGCTAAGGTTACTTCATCTGCAGCACTACCATATAGGGTTTTCATTAAAAACGTATAGTCTCCAAATTTCTCTGCAAATCGTGCTAATAAATGGTCTAATATTTCGTTTCTACGTTCTATATTATTATCGAACTTATCGAATAATAACTTTGTTAAAGCTTGTTCATCTTCCTTTGGATACTCCTTTACCAAATCGTCAAAACCCTTAATGTCTTTTATAGCTTGTGTGAAGTAGGTTTTAGTTTCAGATCCACTTATTGATAGTAAGTCTTTTACTTTCCCTAAGTGTTTAAAGTAATTTGCTAATATCTTGTCGAAAAACAGCAAGTACGACTTCAATTGTTTTGCCTGTGCTTTTCGTTCTTTTGTACTTCTTGCATTTAATCCTTCTTGCCCTATTCCATAAGTGTCAGGGAAATCATTCTGTATTGTATTATACTCACTACTATCTAAATTTACACCACTTGGTAGCGTTAAATTGACATCTGACTTCGCTTTTTCTTGGGCTTCTATAGCATCTACTCTTAAAGCATCTGAAAATCGCTTTACTTCTGCTTTATTTAAGTTTAATGGTAAAACACCTTTACTATAATTAAAAACGCTGTTGTCGCATAGTTTTGGTTTTCTATTAGGCTGTATACAAATTACCCAATCGTTTTGTAACGGTATAGAACTGTTACAGTTTCCTATTGAAATATCTTTGATGAGTTTTACACCTTCGATATTCATTATAATTTTCATTAAGTCCGAAAGCCTTACTTCCGTTCTTAATTCTGCTTCTTTTAATTCTTCAAAATCTATAAAACCATTTTCTAGTAAAGGCCCATCGAATATTTCGTCTGGAGTGTAGCCTTTTGCTAACATTTCTTTTATACTATAAAAGCGAAGTTCCGGTGAAAAATAATTGTTAATTTGAAACAGTATATTGGCATGTACTTCTTCTTCGTTTGCATCGATATCTACTTCTACATTAGCACATACTGAAACACCTTGTTCTTCTATTGTTTCTATATTTATTATGTCTTCGCAAAGGTTTCTGTTACTGTGATAGACTTTTCTTATTTCTGCTGCAATACTATCTTTTTCTTCTTGTGTTATCTCTTCTTCTAACTTATCATATTCTATTAAAAGCGTATATAACCCTTTGAGTTGAAAGTCATTTCTGAAGGCTGAATCTAATTCCGAAAACTCTTCTTTACTATACGACAGCTTACTTTCTTTACAGTTAACGTATACTGTTTTTTCATATTTACGAAGCCAGCAGTTTTTTATTCCTTCTACATCTGTAAATAGCCTTCTATAGTCTAATGCTGTTAAAGCTTTTGTTGGAAATACTTCTGATGCTTTAAAAAATTGACTTTGAATATTATCTTTAGGTGAGGCTGATGTTAATAGATTTTCTATTGGCATCTCTATACGCATACCTAAATCGGTAATGGCATAACAAAGCATTTCTAGAACTGTTATTCCTGGATCATGCGAGTTTAGGTCTGTCCATAGACTGCTTCCCAACGCCTCTATATATTCTACTCCTTTTTCTCTTAAAAAATAGAAATCTAAGTCGTTTTTAGTTGCAACGTCTTTTGGTATTGATATGTGTTTTTTTACGCTTTGCATTCTATTTTTTCTTCTATTTTTTCTCCTTTGCAGGTCGTTAATACTGTACTTATGTTATGTTTTTTAGCCGATACTAAAATCGATTTCGGATTTAATGGTGTTATACTACTATTACTAGGAACGCCATCTTTATCCATACTTACATTTTGTAAATAATCTACATACTCTAGTTTTTCTAAGTAATCTATAAGTACGCTTCTATGTAATGTGATTCCGAATTCTACTTCTTTTGCATCATCGAAAGCCCATGGTGACAAAAATTTAATAATATCTACTTCTAACTTTTGTGTGTAAAAACTCTCGTCTAATCCTTCATAAAATTTAGCTTCTAATGTTATGGTTACTTTTTCGTAATTAGGGTTAATTACTTTTGCCGTAACATGCATTGTGTTTAATGCATTTAAGTAGTTTTCTACTTTATTCATCACTGCTCTACTTAATCGTGGCTCGTAGATATCGAAAACATTTTTATTAACGGTATCTGGCACAACAACTAGCATAACATCTCCTGCAGCTATAAAACTATTTTCGGTTGTGTGATTTAAACATTTTACCTTATATATTTCTGGGAATTTTTGTAGTACCAAATGCTCATAATCCCAAAGGGTAATTGCTCTATTTTTATGTCTTAAACGCTCACTGATTCTTCTATAAAATAGCGCGTCTGACTCTTCTGGAATACCGTTAAAAGAGTTGTAAGGTTGAGCTACAGATTTTATTTGTGGCTTTCGTGTTATTAACTTTTTTATGGTTTCTGCTGGCAAACCTTTTTCTAAGTGAGATAGGTTATTGTTATCGTCATTAAATGTTGCCAATACAGCTTGCGAGTGTATATTTATTGCTTTACATACCGCATCGTAATCTCTGTGCATTTTTGCACGTAACCAGATTAATCCTGAGGGTAATTCTGTATTATCTTGAGTAGCTTCTTTTGGAATGCTAATTTTTACAATTCCTGAGGTTAAAAAGTTATCGGTATTATTAGATATAATGTAGTCTTTGAGATCTTTCCATTTATTATCGCATAATACTGACCATTCTATTTTTTCATTTTCATTAAATGATGGAATGGTTGGGTTTTCGCTTCCTTCTAAAACTTGAACTAGTAGCGATACTGTTTGTAATACTTCTGCATTTTCTAAACCTACATATAACACACCTCCTTTACAGTATTTAGGCAATAAAAAAGTATTTACACTATTAGTATCGTATTGATCTTTTATGCCTTTAGCTTGTTTTACCATTTTAAGGTAATTGTGCTCTTCTTTTTCTCCAAAAGGATGGTTATGAAATAGTTTTATCCTATTAAAGTCATAGGCTCCTTTGGTATTAGATGGATTAATATCTTCTGCATTATTTATTGGTAATGCTTGCGAATTAATAAATATTGATTCTTCTGCCACATAGTCTAATGCTATTGTTTCTACTACTGGCGTGTAGGGCTCATTAGGTATTAAAGGATCGCCTTCGCTTGTTAACGATAAAGCATATATTCTAGGGTATAATTCGTGTAAAAATGTTTGTTGTAAAGACAAACGCATTGGTCCTGCTTTATCAATCTGGAAGATTGAGTTATTTGTCCATACTATATTACTTTCAAAGTCTTCTGTTGCCTCGTTTGTTTCTGGGTCTATTATTTTAGTAAATAATACTTGAGGTATAGCTTCCTCACTCCAGTTTTCTTTATGTAATAATGCTTTTTCTGCTTTAAAATACGCATTGTTTTGCACTATTAAATTTGGATTTACCGCCTTTGTTTGCTCATCTGGATCCGCACTTGAAACTTGTGTTATAAATGCACTTGGTCTAGTTGCTAATCGCTGTGTAGTCTCGTAAGCTTCGTACCAATCTTTAAAATCTTCTGGTGTACTTTTCCATTTTAAATTAACGTTTATACTACTCCAGTTTTTAGAAAATACTTCTGGGTAATCTATATAAAAGTTTGAACTTTTTACTGGTCTTGGTGTAAATGGAAAGAATGGTTTTGTTGTTTTTAATACACCACTATCATTTTCTAATAGCAACGCTTTTGCATCTTTCACCTTAACTTTTATTGTTATTTTTTCAACTATTCTATTTACTATAGCTCTATAAAAGTTATAACCGTTTTGATTTGATGTATCTACCGAAAAGTTAATCAACGGATATTGTGTATTGTATTTATTTAATAATTTTTCTTCGTTATAGTTAACTAATGCATCTGTGTCTTTACTTAATTGAAACACTAGCTTTAAGGATTGATTAGACGGTATTAAAGTTATGGCCTCTTCTTGAGGTGTTACTTCTGTTTTAAGCTTTAATCCTTCAATCCACCCTTTTTCTCCACTGCCTTTTATAGAGAGTATTTCTTTTAAAATTGCTGGCGTAAAATCGTTTATATTATTTTTATTTGGTCCAGCTTTCTCTTCAAAAAAGTTAATAGTAATTTCTACTGTACGTAATCCTTCGTTTAAGCCTAACATTGGAGACGCTATTGCAAAACCAATATTTGCATCTTCCAGTTCTGCAAAATCGTCTTCGGCAGATGTATAACCAAAAGGGTACCAATAAGGTGACTCTTCTGTAAGTTCTTCTCCTAATCCGTCTAAGCTATTTGCTATACTGCTTGCTTTAAATTCTGCTGGATTATTACCTTTAAAATTAGGATCACTATCCTTTAATCCGTTGTAAACCGTTTTTAAGCTTGCTACACTAGCTTTATTTACTATAAGCTCTTCTTTTGTTTTGTAAACTCTTGGATTATCGTCTACATCTTTTTTAGCATTTAAAGCTGTATCTTCTTTTATTTGCTCTTCACTACTTTTTTTCGCTAACTCGAAAATAACATGTACATCGTCTGGTGTTGGTGCTTTTTTATCTACTTGCAATATGTCTTTGTAGTAAAAATCTAAATGTCGTTTTGTAAGTCCATTAAAGCGTTTTTTAGAAAACTCTAACAATTGCAAAAAGCATACAAATAAGGTTAGATGTGGGGTTAGATTTTTTTCATCTTTATATTGCGATAATAAACTACTAATACTTTCTTTTAACCTAGAATACTCTCTAGTTTCACGATCTGGAACTGTAATATTTTCAAGATTTAAGCTTTTAAAAAAAGGTTGCCAATCTCCAGATGGATTATCTGCATTATTCACATTAAAGTAATTAACGTTTTCTGCAAAATTATAAGCGAACAAAATCCAATCTTCAACATCAAAATCATACAATTGAAAAGTTTCTGGGTTTAGCGCATCTATAAATCGTTGCTCTTGCCCAGTACCGCTTCGTTTTAATATTTTATCTATGTTATTATTATTGCTCATATTAATTTACTGAATAATCGAGATTTAATTGCTGCGAGGCTAGCCTCGATATTTTAATGTAATGCCCTTTAATACCTGTAAAACTTACCCTAGGGTCGTTTAATTAATTGATATCTGTTCCTTCTTCTTTATAAAATGGGAATACTACGTTTGTTCTAGAGTTTGTAGCTCGTATTTTATAATCTATGGCTATTATTAGTTTTCCTTCTAATGGATCTGTTTCTGAAATATCTATTTTTATAACATCTATTCTAGGTTCGTGATAAAGTATCGCCGTTTTAATAAGTTCTGTAACGTAGGTTACTAATGTTCTATCTAAATTTTCGAACATTAACTCTTCTAGATTACAGCCATAATCGGGCAACATGACACGCTCTCCTAAACGTGTTGTTAATAGAATATTTAGACTGCTTTTAATGTCTTCTTCATCTGAAATCATTTTTACATTATTCTGATCCATCTGAAACTCTGGAGGGAAACTCCATCCTATTCCTAAAAACGATTTTTTATTTTCCATGTTATCCTATTAATACTGTTGGTTCTCCTCCTAATATTGTTCCTCCGTGCGCTGTAGAGTCTCCTAATCTTGCTGCTGGCATTCCGCCTATTAGCACAGTTGCCGAACCTACTACAATAGAATCTGGCGGCCCTACACATGTTGCCATATCACCCACTCTTGCTGCAGGGAGATTCCCTATTAATACTGTTGGTTCTCCTGCTGGTAAAATTGGCCCTCCTACATGAGGTACTGGCCCTGTTGTCATTGGACAGACATGCATGTCTGTTATTCTTGCTGCTGGTGCTCCCATTTTTTATTAATTTATTTGTACTAAAGAGCCTTTTAATACGGCTATAGCACTTGTTGATACTTCTGCTCCTGCCGCTCCTTCTGCTTTAAATTCTGCATTGGCAGCGATACTTACGTTAGTGCCTTCTATGGTAACATCTCCTCCTGCTTTTAGTTCTATATTCCCTGCACTTTCCATAACTATTCCGCTATCGTCTATTGTTATTACATTAGAGTTTTCGTCTTCTATTACGATAGTTCCGGCGTCTTCATCTAAAGAGATAAGTTTTCCTGCTGGCGTAGAAATATTTATTGACTTTTTATCGTCATCGAACAGCACTTTCATTTCGCTTCTAGTAACAAATCCTTTTTCATGATTATCATCACTAGCTGTTATTGGAGAGGGCTTAGCGCTACTGTGTAACATGCCTAATACTATAGCATCATTTGGATCTTCGTTTATAAAGCCTATGATTACTTCATCTTCTATTTCTGGCATAAAAAAAGCACCTCTGCTATCTCCTGCATCTAATGAGGCTACTCTACACCAAATACCTTGTTCTTCGTTATCTATTATTGGTATTTGTACTAGTATACGGTCTTCTCCATCTGGATCATCTTGTAATTGCGACACAATACCTACTTGTAACCCACTTATTGCAGGTAGCAATCCTGATGCTGGTTTAGCACTTACATCGAATGTTTCTGAAAACCATTCTGGGTTTAATCCAAATTGCGCGTCTACTGTCCAATTACCTTCGCTTATACTGTGTGTTATTCCTGTAACATATACATTGCCATTAAAACGATCACCTACGCCTTCTAGTTTTAATATGGTATTTGGTTTTACAGCTGGTATGCCTTGAAACTTTACTCTGCCTCTTACTTTTGCTAATTGTTGAAATAGCCATTTTGCATCTGCCCAATCTTGTAATTCGGTATCTGTAATTGCGCCTCCGTGTTTTAATTCTAAGTTTTCTAAACCTATCACTTCGTTTAGGTCTCCGCTTGAAATATTACCGTTTAATGATACTGCTGGATCAGCACCTTCAATTTCTAAAAGCTCTTGATCTGCATGATTCCACCCATAAGAGGATACTTTTTGTATTTGATGTCTTGCATCTATCTCTGCATCAAAATCTAAAAGTGTAGCTCCAAAGGTTATGGTTTCTACTTCCGATTGACCTACATCTGGTTTTGCAATAGTTATTTCACCGTCATCTATAAAACATAGTTTTCCATTAGCTTGCGCCCTTAGTACCATAAAATCCCAATCGGATGCATTGTATTGTACTAATTCTAAATGCTCATGTGATGTGGCTTCAACATTACTAGAAAGTCCATAGTTACCAATTAATTCTTCAGCAATATCACTGTCTTTACTTTCGTAGAAATATTTACTTTTTCTACCAATGGTCATTTTTACAGCTTCGTCTTTACACTCTACAATTAATTGCGAACTGTTAGCTCTAATCTTAATATTGTGTTTTATAATGATACCCTTAAAAATGGTTTCTTCGTCTGAATGGTATCCTGCTGTTATTTCTATGGCTTTACCAGGTACTAATAAGTCTTCGTTACTTAACGCAAAGTCTCTTTTAGGCGCATCTCCATCTAACAATACAATTTTAGCTGTCGGAATTCTATTAACCTCTTTTGTAACCGCAATACTTTTTACTTCATACGTTTTTGAAAGCTCTTCTCCTTCAATTAATATCTTAAAAGTAATTAAGTCTGCACTTTTTGAGGTTTGTATGACTCCGCTATTATTCATTTATGATTGTTTTGTTAATGGTGGAAAAAATAATTCTTGTCCAACTTTTAGTTTTCTAAAATTGACTAGGTTATTTACTCTAGCAACTTCTAAATAGTATTTAGAATCTCCGTAAATTCTATGCGTCATTAAGGGTAATGTATCGCCATCTTTTGCCACTCTATAATGGGTTAAATCTGGCGACTGATTATTTTCTACTGCTGCTCGTTTCTCTGCTTCTATATGAGAAATAAACTTCACTTTAGCTATTGCTCGAATAGGTGTCCCGTCTGGCTTAAAGAGTTTGTACTCTATACCTAGATCGGTTAAAATGCCTTTAAACAAAAGTGAGCCCCAGCTAATGATTAAATAGTTTGGTTTGTGCTCATCTCCATTATAATCGAAAACTGCTTTTTTAAAGTTCTCCAAGTCATTAATAATCCCTTGCCCTTGATCTTTATAAACCGTATCGTCTGAGCTTGCTTCTGGATCATCTCCATAGTGTACTAAAACGCCTGTACGATCAAAGAGGAACTCTAATTCTAAATCTGAAGGAACGGATCTAGTAAACTTTGGAGCTGTACCACTGTTTCCTGTAGCTTGCTCTTTTTTATATTCTGTTTTATAGGATTGAGAATACTTTTCTGGATTTAATAGCGCAGTATATTTAAGATCTGCTATTTCATCTTCAAACTTCTCGTCTTTATAACATCGTATAACTAATTTCTGTAATTTACCTTGATTCATTATCCTTTAAATTAGCGTTCTTTTTGTCTTTCTAAAATCTCCATAACACCTTCTATACATGCGCTTATAATGGCGTCTGTACTTTTATTAGCTTCGGATGCGTCTTCTCTTGTATTACCAGAATTAGAGCCTTCATCTACATTAATTTTAATATGCATTTCCTTAATTTCTATTGGCATCTTTATACTATTTTGAAATAATTATATGATAATTCAAGAGTTTCTATTACTAGCTTATTTTCTTCAGCATTAAAATCGCCGACATTCCATTTTACTGGGTAAGCATGTACTATATTCCAAGTTTGTAATGGCGTACCACTTCCAGAAGTTATAGCATCTGCATCTTTAACCAATAAGCTCACCGTAAGATCTACAGGTTTAAAATTGTAATTTAATAGTGCTTCTTTACACCACTCTATTACTCCCGAATCCATTAGCATTCCTCGTTTTAAAATTAAATTTGGAAACTTGGTTCGTACGGGAATTTTATGTTTAAACCTGTTTTCTCCACCTTCAGCAATCTCTTCGGTTTCCAAGTCTACAGATAGACCTGAAACCGATTGAAATTGATGATCGTTCATTTTAGTTTCTATTCCTGAGAACTCCACTTTAAAATAAAACCCTACTGGTGGATAATAATCTGCCATTACAGGATAGTTAACTTGTTAACAGAAAACACAGCTGTTTCTATTGCTATTTCATTAGCATCTGCTTTTAAGTCGGTAGATTGTATTTTTTTAATCCAAGCTCCCGAAGCTAGCCAGCTCATTATTATATTATTACTGCCTTCTCCTAATAAACTTATTGTTAAATCGCCACGGTACTGTTCTCCACCTTCTTGTAAGTAAACTGTTTTAGCCCATTGCGTGTAAAACTCTTTTGTTTTATCTGCAAATGTTCCTCTCTTTATAGTTACATCGGCGTATTTATACATTCCTGCTTGTTTTCTTTTATGGAATTCACTGTCTGCTCCTCCTCTATATTCTATGGGTTCGTTTTCGAAATCTAATCCTGAAACTTCAGTACAGTTAAATTCTACTCCTCCAAAGTCTACTTTGAAGAAAAACTTTGATATTGGATATTCTGTTGCCATGATTTATATGCTTTTTTAAAAATTATTTAATTACTTTGATTATGCTTCTTGCATTTTGTGAGAGAACCTTAACACAATAAATTCTGCTGGTCTAACTGCTGCCATACCAATTTCTACAATCATGTTTCCTTCTAAGATGTCTTGACCTGTCATAGTTTCTCCTAAACCAATGTTTACATAAAATGCAGATTCTGGTGTTGGTCCAGCTAATGCTCCTGCTCTCCATTGTGCTGTTAAGAAGTTGCTTATCATAGCTTTTATTCTTACCCAAGTGTTCGCATCGTTAGGTTCGAAAACAAATTGCTCTGTTGCTTTTTTAACAGATTCTTCTACCATGTTAAAGAAACGTCTTACTGGTACATAACGCCACTCGTTATCGTTACCTGCTAGAGTTCTTGCTCCCCATACTAAAACACCTTTTCCTGTAAAGGTTCTAATAGCATTTATAGATTTACCTGCTACAACATCTACATTAAGACCTTGTTGGTCGTCGTGAGATACTTGTACCGATGGCTCTATAACATAGCTTAACCCTACATTTGCAGGCGCTTTCCACACCCCTCTACTACTATCTACACGTGCATACACACCTGCTATTGCACTACTTGGCGGCAATTCTAAAGGTAAATTCCCTAGTTCTGTTAAAATTCTATTATATGTTTCGTTATCTAAATCTGCTGCTGCAGCTAACGTTTGTCCATCTAAAAGGCCATTAGTATCTATGCCTTGTGCATTAGAGATTGTTGTTGCTGCCGTATCTACTAAATCGATAATACCTTGAATGGTTGCTACGATACCAGATACTGCTGCTAATGTAGCTGTAGATGCTGCTTGTTTAGTTGCAATTGTTCCTGTTAATGCATCTATTCCTGCTTGCAAGTCTGTTATCATTGTTTGTAAAGCACTTCCCCCACCAATTCCTGCGGTTAAAGCTGCTCCTGCTGCAGTTGCTGCATCAGAAATTGTATCTGGATCTTCATCATCTGCGGCGGCTGTTGCTGCGGCGGCTGTTGCAGTAACAACTAGTCCTCCTTGAGTAACAACATTATTTAGATTACTCATTATACTAGCAGTAATGGCATTTTGATTAATAATCTCTGCATCTATAACTGCCAATAAAGGTGTTCCAGACGTTGGATTAATTATATCGTCACTTGCTGTTAAATCTGCTAATAATGTAGTACTACTAGCTAATGTTGTTGCTAAACTAGCTGAGGCACCTTCTACTGTTGCAATTTGCCCAGATAATGCTTGTGAATCCTCAGAATTATGAGTTATCGTTATTGCAGATGGATCATAATTAAAATTTAAAATGGTCTTTAAAAACGGATAATAAGCTGCTCCATATTTTAAATAGTCTTTTCCTAAACCTATTTCATTTCTTAAAATTCCAATGTTTGGATCTGTTGGACTATCGCCATCATATTGTCTTGTATCTATGATTGTAAAACGATCTTGAAGTTCATTACATTGCATTAAAGCAGCTTCGTATAAATCGTAAAATTCTGTATCTGTACTTAATGCTGTTGCATCTGGAAATAAAATTAAAGTAGGTTCGTCTACTTTTCTAACTTCTGCTAATCCTGCAACAAAATCATCTGAATTATTAATAGAAGTAACCATTGTATCGGAAGCATCTACATCGCTACCGTAACGACCAACAGAAACAATGTAACACGGCCCTCCTCCATTTGCAAAATACATTTGCATTGAGTAATACATTAAAAAAGGCTCTCTTGCTGTTGGTTGATCTACTACGATAGATCGATTTATAGCACCATCTACCGAAACATCATTAATGGTTACGTCTATTGTTGTTTCTGCTTTAGCAAAGCCAAAAAAGGTTTCATATTCTAACATAGATGTAATTCTAGTTGGAATACTTTTAAGATCTCCTTTAATCTTATTAGTTGCTTTTTCCGTATACCCTATAAAGGCTGGAATAGCGGTTTCTACTTGAGCGACCGAAGGTGGAAATTTCACAATTTCCTCTACGTAAACTCCTGGTGTCTTGTAAGATGTCATAATTTTAATATTTAGTTTTAAATGAATACTTCTGAATAATATTTATTATTCTCCTTTTTAATAATTTCTGCTGTTGGGTTTGGAAAGTTATAATCGTCTGGATTGGTATCTGGAGGTTCAAGCCCAGCCGGATTGAAGTCTGAACTCTTTATTTCTAGATACCCGTTTTTAGAGGACCATTTCTTATTTTTAGTGGTTAAAACCGCTCCGTCTTTAAGACTTATAAATCGCCAAAACGTTCGTTTATTTATAAAGCTTATTGTAAAATCTGGATACGTGTTTAGTGTGTATTGATTTGGGTCTTCAAAATTTAATAAATCTTGTGTACTATCGTCTCCTTTAATAGTTAGCCGCACAAAACCGATAACCCCTTTCTTTTTTTGTTTTTTTATAATGGTATCTAAAAACGCATTTATTAAGGTTGTTTTTTCTCCATTGGTAAGCGTATCCTCGGTTTCTATAATATTAATCTCGTTTGCTATAGAAAACTGATTTGTTATCTGTTCGTCTTCTTCTCCTATTGTTCTTATTAAAGTCCTTGTAGATGCTTCTTTTAACAAAAAACTACCATCTATTTTCCCGTCGTTATTCTGAAAAACAGTTTCAAAATCATTAGATTCTCCTACTGGTTTTTTATTTGTAAACAAGTACATTCTATCATTTGTTAATGCCGTACTTTGCGTATAATTATAGAAGTAAGGATCTATTGCCTTTAATTGAAAGGTTAACGTTAGTTCATCTTCCAACCTTATTATTGGTTTAAATTTATCTTGTTCTGTTTCTAAAGTACTTGCTAACACTCTAAACCCTTGGTTATCCCCTTTAATAAGCATGCGATAATTTTTAAGTATTGCTTGCGTGTTTTTAGTGGGAGTAACTTCTAGATACTTCGAAACATCATAATTGCGTAGCGCTTCTTTTTTCTCATCATCGCTCATGGCGTTATTATTGTTAGATGTTAGGAATTTTTTTTGCCCATTATCTAAAAAATAACCGTGATGAATATTTATATTAAATAGCGTTTTATATTGCATATTTAGTTATTGTTTAAGTCATTACTAATCCCTGAAATAACAGTACCTTTTTTAAGAGTAGCATCTCTTTCTATTTCTATTAATGATACTTTGTAGATGGCAGACGGGTATTGTTTTCCTCCCAATGTTCCCCAGATATAATTGAGTTCTTCAAATGATGGCGTGAATAAGTCTACTAAAAATCTAAAATTATTGATATTACTTAATTCTCCTTCTCTTAAAAATGTAGTATTCTCTTGTGTAAAGACTCTTTTACCTTGAAAATACTCTATAACCTTAGAGATACTTTTTAAAGATTCTGAATAGGTAGCATTATTAGCGCTAAACAATACATAAAGATTTAGATTAATTTTAGGGTTTCTATAACTAACTTCTGTACCGTTTATTTGATTGTTAGAGTGGTTTTTAAGTGTATACTCTTCTTTCGTATTGAGTAGTGTAAGAATTACTCCACTAGTATCACTCTCTCCTTCTTGCTCGATATTTGCAATATTTTCTAAAGAAACAGTATTACTTCCAAAGTAACTGTTTACTTCTTCTGTAACGATTTGTAAGATTTCAAAAATCATAAGGGGGAGTTAAAAGATTAATAGCTTTAATTGCGAGAATTAAAAGTACTCCCAGTATTTGTATTTACAACACGTTAAAAAACCTATTTACAACAAGTTAAAAGACCTTTTTTTATACAGGAAAAACACTGTTTCTTTATTTCGGTATAATAATTTGTAATTATTTGCAGTATAACCTATACTCTAGCTAAATAGTTTTTACCTCATTGGATTTACAAATATTTTGATATTATATTTACTCTTATTTTGTTCAAAACGATACTTAAAAATTATTTTTTAATCTACCAATCATAAAAAAAATCTTAATTTATATTGTATAAATGATAGTTTAAAAGAAGTGGTCTCTTTACTCCTTAAACATAAGTCCTCCCATTACTCCTCACTAAAATATCGTTAACAAAAAAACGTTTAAATGCATTTTTTATCGATAAAATGCATTTTTATTGAAAATTACTATATATTTGTATGTGCTCAACTAACTAATTACTAAGATGCGTATTATAATTCCCTTATTATTTATAAGCTTCATTTCACTGTGCAATGCTCAAGACGTGCATAAGCTTTCTAAAGATGAGATTGATAAAGAAACAAAAGCAATAGAACGACTTATCGATTCTTCTAAAGCTTATTATTACAAAGGAGACTTTAACAATTCTGTAAAATATAACGTTGAAGCTATAACAAGAGCAAAAGCTATCAATGATCCACTACTAATTAATAAAGGTTATAAACGCATGGGTTATGACTATCTTGGTACTCAAGATACTTTAGAAGCTAAAGAGATTTTTACTAAATCTAATAAATATGCACTTTCAACAAACAACAATAGTATAATAGGAGATTCTTTTTCAGATTTAGGAAACTTTTACTCTTTCTGTCAAAGCTACGATAGCTCTCAGGTATATTACAAAAAAGCAATTGTATCACTAAAACAAGCAAAAGACACTTTAAAATTAACCAGAACATACAGTAATTTAATACTAAGTTCGATAAATAATAAAAAATACAAACAAGCTCATATATATTTAGAACTATTAGATAAACCAGAGTATGATAAATTTTGTAACAAAACAATAAAAGCTGCTATTAATCATTATTGGAGTCATTATTATTTAGAACATGAAAAAAATTATAATAGCGCTATAAAGTATGGATCTCAGGCTATAGAGACATTTAAAGATATTAAATCAGATTTTGTACTTGGCTGTCTATATTCTATTCTGGCAGATTCCTATAATGGTCAAGGCAACTACAAAAATGCAGCAAAAAATTATAAACTCTCTATTGATAAAAACGAAAAATACAATCAAACACAAATAAAAACCATAAGCGAATCTATATATTCAAAATTTAAAATTGAACAATACCAAAATGATGCTGAAGTTGCCGAAGAAAAAGCTCTTCTACAAAGTGAAATCGCTAAAAGCAAAGCGAATCTATTAAACATACTTGCACTATTTACAATTCTTGGCCTCTTTTTATTTATACTATTGTATTGGGCTTATAGAAAAAGAAAAGTGCTTAATCGTGAATTAAAAGAAAAAAACATAAAATACTTAAAGGCTAAAGATGAAGCAGAACATTTATCTAAAGCAAAAGGTAAATTTTTATCTACTGTTAGCCACGAACTTCGTACTCCTTTATATGGTGTTATCGGTTTAAGTTCTTTATTGCTTGATGAACCGAAGTTAAAATCGCATGAAAAGGATTTACAATCACTTAAATTTTCTGCAGATTATTTACTTGCGTTAATTAATGATGTACTACAAATTAATAAAATTGACTCTAAAAGTATAGAAGAAGAACTCACTAGTTTTAGTCTAAAAGATTTACTAAATAGTATAATAACAAGTATTGAATACATGCGTGTTCAAAATAAAAACACTTTTCACTTAGATATAGATAGCACGATACCTTCAGTCATTAAAGGAAGCTCAATTAGATTATCTCAAATTTTAATGAATCTAATAGGCAATGCTTGTAAATTTACTGAAAATGGAGACATATATATAACAGTTAAAACAAAGACTAAAACAGATAATACCGTTAGTGTATCCTTTGCCATAAAAGATACTGGTATTGGTATTCCTAAAGAATACCAAGATTCAATTTTTGATGAATTTGCACAGGTAGAAAATATTAATCCAGAATATCAAGGAACAGGCTTAGGTCTTCCTATTGTTAAAAAACTATTAAGTTTATCTAACTCAGAAATACATCTAGAAAGTGAAAAAGATGAAGGTAGTACTTTTTCATTTATTTTAGACTTTGCTATTGATTCTAAAGCAATTGAAAATGAAAAAATCACAACTATAGACGAAACTGTATTAGAGGGTAAAAAAATACTAATAGCAGAAGATAATAGAATAAACCAAACAGTTACAAAGCGAATATTACAAAAGAAAGGCGCTATCTGTGAAATAGCAGAAAATGGTGAAATAGCAATACAAAAAGCTACAACTGCAAATTATGATATTATTTTAATGGATCTTAATATGCCAGTAAAAGGAGGAGTAGAAGCAACCAAAAGCATTAGACTATTTGATGACGAAATTCCTATTATAGCATTAACAGCTTTAGATATTTCAGATGTGCTTAGAGATATTTCTGGTGTAGGATTTAATGATATAATAATTAAACCTTACGATGTAAATAAATTTACCGAAACCATTATTGAAAACATTACTCAAGGAAAAAAAACTTTATTTAATAGAGCAAAAAAAGCCATTTAAACTTAAATTAGACATAAGCTTATAACATAGAATTGTTAATGTTATAAAAAAATTAATAACCTAACAATGAAAACGTTTAGCTGAATTTCGCAAGGCCCTAAAACCTACGTTCTTTCTGTAATTTCACATAAGCTTTTTTGTACTTCTCTAAATTTAGATTTTGTCCAGTTAGTGCTTATCTTTAATAAGCATTAGTTATGGTTAGGTAATAATTTAAAAGAGTATGCTTCACTCGCTTTTTGAAATATTATTACTGACTTAAACACTATCTTGTTTAAGAATCTGAGGGTGTAAATTATATGTTTTTAATGGATTGTTATAAACTATAGGTTTAAAAAGGTGTGAGTGTTTGCAGAAATTAAAGCATAAAAAAGCTACCCATTTCTAGGTAGCTTTTTAACCTCTACTTTATTAAGTATATATATCGTTATTTCTTTGCAGTCACTCGTTAAAAACGAGTGTTAGCGTATACTCTTGCGCAGACATACTAACGCCATCAGGAATTAAATATAAAATAAAAAGATATCATTCTATTGTTAACCCTCTTCATTATTTGTACTTTCTTTTATTTCATTAACACCTTTTTTAACACCTTTTTTAATTCCCTTTTTTTCAAAACTTTCTATTTGCTTATTTATTTTCGTATCCATTTTTAATTCTTTTACCTTTTGTTCCAAAGGGATTACTTTTTTTAACCTGTTGTTATAAGCCTGCTTTTTTACTTTATCGTTAGCATTTCCATATAATAACTTTCTTAATTTATTATTTTGTTTTAATAATGCACTATCAGCTAAGTCAAGTTTTTCGGCAATCTTCTTCGCCTTTGAAATATAACCTTGATTTACTAATTCACTGAGTAAACTTGATATAAAGATATCATTCATTGAATCCATCATCTTCCCGGAATCAAACTCTCCATCCTCATTATTATATTTACCCTTAGTGTAATTTTTAAAAACCTCTTTAGACATATTTGTTGCAATACTAATAGATATTTTACCTAATTTGGTTTGAGACATTTTATATACTTTTGAAGTTATTCCAACACCAGGCACAGGAGAAAAAGCTGATTTAGCATAAGCTTTGACCGCCTCAAATCCAGCGCCCCACCAGCTAATCCCATCAAATGCTTCTTGTGCAGTTTTATCTTCTAATACCATAGCACTAAGAAAATCCATACCAGCTTCTAAAGCAAAAGCTAGTACCGCATCCCCAATTGCTGTAACTGGATCATCTCCTTCAGTATCTTTATATTTTAATGGACTATTAAATGAAAAAGAGTAAGGTGATAAGCTAGGGTATTTTTTATAGACTGGGTCAATACTTTTAAATTTACCAAGTCTAGGGTCATAACTCCTCCAGTACGATGTATAACTATTACCTTCTCCTTTAAGTTCATTATCAAACTCCATCCCATTAAACCCATATCGATAATCTGAGGTATTCGCATGTTTACCAGGTAATAGCATCCCGAACGGATAGTAATCGTTATAGGCTTTTATCTCTGCATTAAAATAAGCTAAAGCAGTATTATTAAAAGTTGGGATTTTTTTATCGCTAACTACAGATAATACATTGCCTAAGTGATTGGATAATTCGTAGTTTTTATCTCCTACCTCGTTAGAAAACACATAAGCAACATTAGCATTTAAAAACTCGCTTTGCTCCCAAATAGAACTAACAGCTTCTACTGTCATTGGTGTAGCGCTTAAATTTATTCTAGATTGTAATGCTTGTGGTGTACCATCGAAAATATAGGTGTCTGCAATAGTATTCTGCCCCGTTTCTAAACTGTATTGTAATTGTCTTAATTGGAAACGTGTCCCATAAGTACCTCCTAAACTAGATGTTGTCACTTCTTCTACACTAGTCGTTGCTGGTGTTGTTTCCTGACTTTCTTTTACTAGTAAATATCCATTTTTAGTACTAAACGTTGTATTATTAATTTTTAAAGTAATTATTTCATCTTTGTCTGTAATATTAGTAGTAAATACAGAAGTATTGGATACTCTTAATACATCATCTTCTGCAAAACCTACTGCAGTGGTAATGTGATGTGTATTTATAATACCTCCAGCTGTTGTTGATCTTAGTATGTATATAGGAACATAGCTTTCATTGTCATTTTTAAAATAAGTATCTAAAGTGTTTTTATTTATAACATTATTTGCATCTTTTCTACTAAAAGAAATCGAAGCTACCTTAATAGAATCGTTTACTGGAATTCTATCGATTAAGTTAAATTCTGTGGTTTGGTTATAATTAACAATACCAAACTTACTTTCGGTAACTACTGCTGGCGCAGCTTGCCATGTTGTTGTTCTTGCTGCTCCTAATCCTAGTACAATCTCACTATCCTCAGTGATGCCATTAATACCGTCTACTAGTAAATCTATATTAGATTGTTCTATTCCTAAACGGCTACTACCATATACATGGTGTTCTTTATGGGTGCTTACAGAGTAAGTATTCGCATTTTGATCTGCCACTGTAGCTATCGTTTCGAAAACTCCTAATACATTTCCTTGCGCATCTCTTGCGTAACGTGTTGTTACACTATCTCCTCCTTGTGGTGTTACTGTTTTAGATATACGGTTTCCTAATCCATCATAACCAAAACTAATCGTTTCTACTACAGTTTCGAACGTAGCGTCTGCATATTTAAGTACTCGGTCTACTTTACCATCTACTCGCCATTGTATGGTTAATAATTCGGTTCTATCTTTAATTATTTGTCCTTCTTCATCATATACATAGTTATGAGATTCTGGGTCATTTTCATCGTAAGGTATGTTTATAATTGCTTCTTGGTCGTCTATATCTTCAGTAAAAAGATCTGGCGAAACAGTATCTTTCACTAAGGTTAATTTATTGGTGTTTTCAGTATAATTATACGTAAAATCGTCCATGGCTACATAAGCACCTTCGCGTAATGCAGTTCTTGTTAACTCTTCTAAGTTTCCATTACGGTCGTAACTATAACTTGAATTATAACTTGCTACTGAGTTTACATTATTACCTGTTACCGAATTTGATGTCATCGCCTTGATACGGTTTAGCTGATCGTAACTGTATTGGTTTACTTGTGCTGGTAACATGGTGTTTTCCTGCTCTCGTAAACTGGTTACCATTTGGCTAATATTACCATTGTACAGCGTATTTATGGCTGGGTTAGATAATGAGAAATGATTTGAAGTGGTTATGTTGGTTCCTACTGCTTTATAATCGCCATTGTAATAGCCTAAAGAGTAACTAAAAGCATCTCTTGCTACTAATGAATTGGCTGTACCATCTTTACCAAAGTCTAATGTGCCATCTTCTATATATTCTCCATTTACCGATTTTAACCAACCTTGTAAAGTATAAACATAATCTGAGCCTTGTACTTTTTTGTCTCCTAGTTCCATACGTGCTAAAGGACCGTGCTCGTAATATTGGTAGGTAGCATCTTCTTCCCAAATATAACCGTCTTTAGAGGTTTGTACTGCTGTTATACGGTTATCGGCATCGTAAGCGTATTGATGTATAAACTGGTCTTGTTTTCCTTTTTGGTAGGTAACGCGTTCTACATTTCCACTTATTAAATCGTAATCGTAGTTTACACGTTTTAAGTGTTCGTCGTCTCCTCTAAATAAATCGGTATAATAGTGTACCAATTCTTTTACATTACCGTGTATATCGTAGTTATAGAATATACCATTATCGAATACTGGATTTGATACTATTGTAGACCCCGTTACTATTTCATTAAAATAGAGTACACCTGCTACGCGATTACGCAAACTTAATGGTGCACTATTAGATTGGAATAACAATCCTGAATTCGTAATTGGATCTGTAGCAGCTTGTGGTGTTATTGATACTACTTTATCGTATACTGTTCTTGTGACTTCTTTTCTAATGGTTCCGGTTAAGTTAAAGCCATTTACTTTTGTATAGTCTCCTGCTACTTCTTTTTCCAGACGTCCGTCGTCTGTAATACGGTACACTCCTGTTTCTGGTCTAATTTCTCCAGCTTCGACAATACGACCTAAACCATCATAATACGTGTAACTAAATCGTTCTGCATCAAGTGCCTCTGATGCTACTCCTAAATTAACGTATTTTACTTTCCCTATTTTATTAGAAGAATAACGCATAGTTAAATCCATACGTAATGGTTCGTTAGGTTGTGCTTCGGTAATAGATGCTATTACTTCTCCATTTATATAATAATTGATAGTATTAGCAATACGTTCTATTCTAAATACATCGCCTGGTGTATAATAGAGTGGTGCTCCTGAGATGTGCCCGCCGTTGGCGTAAACACGTAACTTATTAGAACCATAAGTATAGAATTGATAGTCTACATCTCTATGTCCTGCAGCTTCTAGGTTAGAGTTTACATAACCCAAACCAAAACTAACTCCAACATTAAAAGAATATGCCGGATCTGTTGAACGTTCCACATAACCATCGTTCTGTAATACTTCTGCGCTATGCGCTCTATTCCAATCGTATGTTGTATTCTTATTGATGGTTTCACCATTATCTGATACAGTATAGCTTCCTGAAACCTCTTCTACTAAATTATATGCAATTGGAGTATTTGTTGCTAAACCAAAATCTACAAACTTGAATCCATTGACTCTTCTGTTAGCAGCTGCTATACTTAAATCTACTCGCAATGGTTCTCCTGGTTGTAATTCTGGAATTCTTGCTAATAACTCGTTATCCATGTAGTAAAGAATCTCTCCATTAATTCTTTCTATTTTTAGAGTTTCTCCTCCCGAATAAAATCTAGATGCTTTTGTTCCTCCATTAGCATACGCAATGGCTCTTTTTTTACCATCTGACCCTGTGTAGGTATAGAAGTTATAGGCCATATTTCTATGTGCTGCAACATTTAGATTTGTGGTCTCATAGCTTAATCCTAAACTTATAGTTCTATTGACTTGGTGGTCCAAATCTAATGTACGTTCTAAATAACCATTTCCATGCATGTATTCTACACTCTTTACGTTGTTCCACCCCCCCGCTATATTAGCAATGGTGTTATCTGCACTCGACACAATATAATTTGAAGCATTGGACCCTGTAAATGTTGGAGACGTAATAAAAGGATCTTGTCCTGCGTCTTGCGAAGCTATTATTCTACCTAAATCGTCGTATGCAAAACGTGTAACTCCTCCATCGGGTGTACGCTGCCATACTAGTTGATTTAAACTATTATAACGGTATTGTGTTTCTAAATTATGCTGTGGCAACAATGTGTTATTTTCTCCTACATTAGCTGTTGGTGTTGCCGTATTTCTATAATTATCTATGTTTTGTTGTTCGGCTTCATTTAGTATATTTAGTCGATTAACGCCTTGTGGAGGAACCGTTTGCGTTAAGTTCCCTGCTTGATCGTAATAGTATAATGTGTATTGGTATTCTTCATCTGTATAGGTCATATCCAATGTTTCTACTGCATCTCCTGTCGCAGCATCTAAATAATCTATTATGAATTTTTCACGTAATTCGGCTAACAAAGCTTGATACGCTTCTGCTTCGTAAGTCTCTTTAATTCCTGCTAAAAAATCTTCGCAATCGTCTACTATTTGTACTGGATAATATGCTGGCAATGCTGCAGGTGGACAAATAGCATGCTGTCTTAAATAAATAGTATTTACATAAGCATTCCATGGTACAAATGAGGTTTCATTATTATGGTTTACATAGTAAGCAGCATACGCATTAATTACATCGTTTATTCCATTATAACCGTAGCGTAAATTTGTATTTCCAAATTCTGCTAGACTTAAATAATTATTACTGTAAACACTTGTTACTCCTAAAGTTTCTATATAATAGATGTAGGAGGTTACTAGGTATTGTAAGTTTAAATTACAGAATTGTGTTTCGTAGAAGTTAGATAAGGAGACACCGCTTATTCTTTGCGATACTGTATCTCCTTCTTCTGTTCCTGTTGGACCTTGGAAATCCATAAAGTCTAAATACTCTTGGTAAGCTGTTGTACAACTTACTGGAATTATAGGTTGCGTTACGCAAGTTCCACAGGGTAAGTTTCCACCTGGTTCTGTAGGAGTTGGTGTTATATCAACAAGATCTCTAGTAGGATTGGAGCTTCTTCCGTTTTGTCCATCTGGTAGATCTGGAAGATCGCCTTCATTTCCATCTGGATCTACTGGGTTTCCATCTGTACAATTACTAACATGTAATTCCCATGTTAATTCACAAAAGTTAACTTGTGTTTCTAAATATGTATTAGGCATTTCACAACCTGCATAACTTCTAAATGGTCTATTAAAAGCTTCTACATAATCTCCGTTAGATAATCTGTAAGTTACATCTGCTTGTACTCCTCCTTTTATATCGAAATAGACAATTTCGGATATATTACTAAAATCGTCAATACCAGATTCTAGAGCAAAAACTCCGTTTCCTAACGAGCCATCAAAATATAAATAAATAGTTCCTGTAGGTACATTATTACCGCCTATTTGCGAACCATTAAGTACCATAATCGCACTAGAGAAATCGGAATTGTGTTCTTCACATATAGATTCGCAATATGAAGTAAAAAAGTCTGACCATCTAAATGGTGTATTAGAGGTTCCTGAAGGTGTATCTATATATTGACTTACATTTGCAGAGTACCCAACAATACCACCATTTGGAATGCCTTGAATAGCACTATTTAACATTAATTCGTAAACATGCTCAAACCTTGCTTCTTGATCATTATCTCCGGTCCCTACTGTATTACAGGTTTCTTTTGTTGGAGGATTATAAGAACCTCCTCCTGTCCCAGGTCCTTCAGTATCTACAGCTTCACAACACGCAAAATCAAACGCTTCTGAAAATGTTACAGTTATCGTTCCTGTAGTTCCATCTACATATAGATAATTAAGGCTTGCTTCTTGTGATATATCATTATCGGTTAAGAAATTTATAGACGTAATACTTTCAAAATTATAGTTACTTACAATAGCTTGAAGTTCTGATGTGGTCATCGTTAGTACTGGCGTAATTTCAACAGCAATTTCACCGCCTTCTGCTAATATTGGTCTAGGAATACTTATTATATAGTTTCCATTTTCGAATGTCCAACTAGCATCTACGCTTCCTAAATTATCTTCGTAGTACACCGGTAATATTCCTGTACTATATGTAATTTCTTCTTCTAAATTATAGGCTGTTGTATCGAAAATATGTCCTGATGCTATTAAAGCATTTAACAATGCTGTAAAATCGGTTGAAATGTCTTCCTCTAAAGTACAGGGCTGCACTAAAGTGTATCCTGCACCTAGAGTTGAAGGAATACTATCAAAATCTAGACTTCCTTCGCAGTTTCCCAAAGCTACACATGTACTTCCTGTAAAGACAGCATCTAATTCTTGTGTTCCTATTTGAATTTTGGCAAGAATACTAAACATATTTTCTCCTGCGCTAACACCATTAAAATAAATGGTTGTAAACTCTTTTATTAACCAACTATCACCATAACTATTCCAACTATGCAATAGATTATTCCAGTTATTTTGAGGTAGATTTAACGTAAAGGTATTTTCGCAAAAAGTACCTGCTCCTGTTAATTCGAAATTTAACGCTGTATTGTTTGTTGTATTAACTGTACCAACAAATTCTATAGCATCTAACACAGCTCCACTTCTAAAACGGTTATATAGGTCGTTTGTTAAATATTGTCCTTCGTAAGTATTTGCACCAACGAGATCTGTAATATTATTTTGAGAGACAAATCCATTTAAGAATAATTCCATATCTATAAGGTTAGGGCACTTACCTGTTTCTAAATAAATAACGGCATCATTTACATCTTCTGTATCTTGTACAATACTAGTAACAGATGGGTTTCCTTCTGTTAAATCCACTGGTATAACAGCGTCTATTGGAATAAAACGTTTTTGTTTTTTAGCATACAAAGCAGCATCTGCTTCATTACTACAAATTTGATTTCCACTAGGGATATTTATACTTACAGAATAGCTTCCTATAACGGCATTATTAACAACATCACTCGGTTCTCTTAAAGGTACGCCTCCTGTTCCGTCTGGGTTTTGACCTAAAATACATCCATTATAATACCCTAGTGCACTTACATGGGCATTCATTAATAGGTATTGAAGTTTTGATTTTAAACTTAAATAAAAGCTTTTATACTGTTGCCATACTCTATCTTTTTCTTCTGTAGTTAGATTTGTTAATACATTTATATTTATACCACTAGGAACATTACAACTTGTTAATCCATTGCATTTTACTGCTGCATAAGCACTATATAACATGTTTCCTCCAGCATTTTCATAATTAGAAGTTATAGCTTCCGTCATAATTGTATTGGCTTGAGAAGGAATACCGTTATTAGTTGCAAAAAATGGATCTTGAGTTTTAATACTGTTATTGTTAACTACTAATCCTGCAGATTGTGCATGAGCGTAGGTTTCTACAATCCTTAAATAATCATCGTAAGTACTTGGTGTTAAATCTACTGGTTGAGATGTTCCATCTGGAGTATATAATACGTCTACAGATTCTACTATGTTACAAAGTTGTTCTTCGTAAGCTAAATATTGGTATTCTGGATGATAACCAACTAAAGATTTTACCCAATTAGGTTCCCAAGATTCTAAAAACACAGCTAAATCACTTATGTGTTCTGGCAATACATATGTGTAGGAAATATCATCTTGAGTTGTGCCAGAAAGCACATAAGTGTTATCATTATCTAATATTGCAGGGAGATAAGTACCATTGTCCTGTAAAACAACTTTTATTTCTGCTGGCGCTCCGTTATCGTCTGTATAAGGTTGTAGGGGAGAACGCCAGTTATTATCTTCATATTCATTATCATAACGCAGTCTATTATTTTCATTAAACACACTTAAAGCATCCATAACAGTAGTTTCTGTATTTAATGTACCATATTGACCTCCTGGCTTTATGTCTTGTTCTAATATACTAGTATAGATTTCGCAAGTACTTATTACTTGTACACCGCATTCTGAGTTACAGGCTTGCAGTGTTAATTTCCATTCTGTGGCATAACCATTAGCAAAAGATTCTATTTGAATTCGTTCTTGTTCTGTACCACCGTTATAGGTAACAGTAATGTAACCATCGTTATCTTCTGAAAGACTCCCTACAGTTAAAGTTAATTGAAAGTAGAGGTTTAAATTTTCGATAATATAGTCTAGTTTATTTCCTAAGCCTTGTACACAATCTGCACAACTTATATTACAAGTGTCTGGCAAATTAAGTTCGAAAGGCACTACATAACACGGGTTAGTTTCATCTTGAAGCAAATCGATATATTGATTTGCATAAGCATTAAGTGCCTCTTTATTTACTCTTAAATCTTTATGTACAGTATATGTTCCTGTTTTTAATTGTCCTGAATCACTTTCTGAAAGCGCTTCAACTAAAGCATTAATCTCGTTTGCTGTTGGCTCTTCAAAAATTCTTACTACACCACAATCGTCTGTTACTGTTAATACCAAATCGTATTTAAACGGAAAGTTATTTGTACTACTTGCTCCTGCTCCTGTTGAAAAAGCGCCTCCTAAATTTTCAGTACAAACCAACTCAAATCCAGCATTTACTATAGTATAATCAAACTCGTAAACTCTATCTTTTGCGACTCCAATCTCTCTTGTTAACCTTAAAGCATCTTGTAAATTTCCAAAGTTACCTGTACTATACTTTTCATTAGAATCTATAGTCGTATCTACTGCATTTTCATTTAGTTTATTAAGCAAATCTGTAGTAACTCCTGCAATTTCTCCTTCGCCTTCTCCTAATTCTAAAGTTTGTAAACCAGAATCTGGGCTTGCCTCTCCAGATAATGCTGTTGCAATTGTTCTTCCTTGTGGATCTATATAACTTACACTTACTTGACCATTAGGGTCTATTACCATATTTTTTTTGTAATGACTTGCATTACCTACTCGGTATCCAAAAAGTCTATTAAGTTCTTCTTGAGTAGGTGTAAAGTAATAGTATTCCATTTCGTGATCTGTACCCAATCGGTGCTTTATACCAACACCACTTTTACGACGAATTCTACCAGTATTATCTGGTGTATATTCTATTTGACTAAATGGAAATTTCTCAGCATCTGGTACAAAAGCTTGAAAAGGCTTATCACCGTTTGCTGCTATTGCTGTTGGTCCATAATATTTGCTAGCTCCTCTTATAGTACTCATACCATTAACCTCAACTTCACAATTTTCTTCTGGATCTACGCTTGTATCATCCCAATCAAAATCTATATGATTATATATTGTATTTGTTGCATCAGAAATATTGAAGTCTTCATAATAACGTATCTCGTTATCATTTGCAGGAACTGGTAATACTTCAATGGCTGGGCGCCCTTGATTATCGTAAATAACTTCCCCGACTATTGCATTATCGTCACTATTAATTCGAGTTACAGTTTGCCTGTTTCTTAATGTTCCATCAAAATAGCTAACGACTTCTTTCTTTTTACCATCTTCGGCATAGCTTGCTTGAAATTGCCAATTTTTATCATTTTCATGACTTTGTAGTAATTCTATATTATGATTTTCCCAACCAATTACATCGCTAACCGTTCTATCATTAAAACTCCATTCTCCATGATAGGGAATCGATGGGTTTTCTGGAAAAACTCCCACAGCTCTAACACGATATATTAAAAATCCTTTATCGTAAATATGTGGAATTTTATAAGTTGTATTTTCCGTTTGAATTCTCGTATTGTTAAGTTGAAAATCACGTAATGTTAATGGTATATCTCCTGCTGTTAATGCTGTACTAAATGATGATGAATAGCTGTCTAGCCAAGTCCATTCTAGTTCGTAATATTTAGCTCCTGAAACAGAGTTCCAACTCATATCTATTGCTGTATTAGAAACTACAGAAGCACTAGGAGATAATGATGTTGTTGCTAATGCCCTTGCTTCATTATCTGCTACAAAACCTAATCGTAACTCCATACCTTGCGGTGTTGTGGCAGATGGAGGCGTATTATCTGTTAAATTTTCTAAACTAATACTCGTAATTTCTATAGAAATACCTTGTCTATCGTTTATATGGTAACGACTTAAATTATTATAATTACCTGTGTTAGAAAACGGATTATATTCCACTACTAGTTCTGTTTCTACTGTAGCTGAACTTTCTGGTAAAAAAACACCAGAATTGTTTGGTACTAAAGGCGTTATTTTTAATCCTAAAGTATATTTGTAGTGATAATTTACTGGATCATTCTCATCTAGTTTTAGAGATACAAAAGATTGCGGGCGTACAGCTATATATTCTGGTTGAGAATAATACGAAGCATTATCAAAACTTATAGGTGTTGTACTTACCTGAATATTTAATGGATTACTTTTACGTTCGATTTGTCCGTAGACGTTTTGGAATCCAAAACATATAAGAAATAGTATTGTACTATAGAATGTTCTTACTAGTCGTGTTATATTATTATTTTCCATAAACTGCTTAATTTCCGTTTAACTTAGAATTCCCAGAACGTGTTTCTTGAATTGTATAAACGCCGTTTTCTGTTTCTTTTTTTACTCGTACTAATCCACCTTCTTTATCGTAATCGTAAAATGTAGCATAATTGTTTTCATCTAACTCTGCAATTAATCTTTGGTTTTGAGGGTCGTAAACAAAGCTTTTTAAATTGCCATTAAAAGGATAGACTCTTATATCATCGAAATACACAAGACTTTCTGTTGCACTTGGCGCATCGTCATTAATAACAATGTCTCCAGATTTATTTACTAAGCTTATTTGTATTTTTGCTGCATCACTAGGAATTGTAAACTCTCCAATAATGCGTTGCCAATCGTCTATGATTGTACCGTGAGGTGCAAACTCAAATTCGGTTGTAATTGCAGCTCCATTAACATCTGTAAATGCTACTTTAATGGTACTTGAATAGGTAATCACTGGAGCAGAGCGTAACTCGCTAACCCAACCACTAATAACATAGGTTTTCCCTGGAATGGGTTGGTAGCTCGATCCAGTTTCTGTTGCTCCTAGTTGCCCCAATGCTGTGTAGCTTATTAAAACTATTAACAACATTAAATAATTTTGTAATGTTTTCATGTTACTTTGTTTTTTAGTTATTACCTCCTATTGGCCCATCAGAATCTGAACACCCATTTTCTGGTATTATTATTACATCTGCCCTACAATTTGTTGCGTCCCCATTTATATCGGTTAAGATAAATTCTATTCTAAATCGACTCCCATAAATATCTCCAGCTTGTAAATTTGTTAATGCTATAAGAAATCCATTTTGTTGAGGAGAAACTTGGACGTTATCTTCTACAGCTTGGTTTGAATCCAACGAAGTGACATTTCCATAAATATTTTCTGTTGGATCGTCTATAACTATTGAACCTTCTGAGCTTGGGCCATCAGGACCAAAGTTTATAGGTATTGAGGCTTCACCAGGAATGATTTCATACGAAATTAAAAAAGTAGCTACCTCAGGACATAATCTAGGAAAAGTCTCATGTGGATTACACGTTGGCTCTCCTTCATTTTCTTCAGGAGGTAAGCAACTAATTCTAGGGCTTATGGCAGTATCTAAAAGATTTCTAGATAGAGTAACTTGATTATTTTCGCCGTTAACAACAATACTATAGCGCCCTGTATGAGATTTCCCTTGTGTTCTTCCAGCTGCAATTGTATTTTCATCTGCAAAGCTAAAATGATGATTAATTGGTCCGAATGCTAAACCAGATGTTGTTAACGGTCTTTGTCCATAAGTATAATCTTCAAACCCATCAAAACCTAGCTCTCTATATTTTGTGTTAGACGCTACGGCTGTGGGCAACGTGTAATTATAACCATATTGTGCTGAAGAAAAACGCCCTAATGCATCTGCATTTTCTAGTTCTGCTCCATACGGACTAAATTGTGAAACTTCGCTGGCGAAAGTCCATTTTTCTGCATTTAATGGGTTTTTCACCCAAGAATTGCCAGAAAGTTTGTAATACGGATTAAACTCATTTAAAAATCCTTCTCGCCTAGGAGAAGACCCTGTAGCATCTAAGTCTGTATTAAAGTTTCTTCCTGTTAGGTAAGCATACGATTTTAATGCACGCCATTCTGCTTTTACATTGTATAAATATGGATTAGCATGTTGTTCTGCATTATTTATCATGCCATCTTCAACATAAAAACGAGCTAATCTGTATTCGTTTTGTGGTAACCAGAAATCTTTATATTCTACTGCGCTTGCATTAATTATTCTTGGGTTGTTATTTCCTCCTGAATATTCAAAAGTTGTTGCGCTTAAATCGTTTAATTCTGCATCATTATTTACATTTATTGGATTTATCATACTTGTTACAGAGGCCATAGATGCACCTTGTTGATTTCTGTATCCCGATCGTGTAATTTTAAATGTATAAGGCCCTTCTTCTTCTCCACATTCGTTTAAGATTTTTCCTTTACGGTCCATTAACATGACATGACCACTCCCATTAAATCCTGCTACCCAATATGTGTCTGGTTCGAAATTAGTTTCTACTTGCCTTAATAATACCTCATCTCCTTCTATTAAATGGTTTGTTGCTATAATACTTGAGGGGTTCGTTAAGGATTGTAACGCAAAATAGCCATTGCTTACGGTTTCAAATCGTCCTTCCATATTAATATTATGGGCTGCTCTGTCCATTCCTTCATAGCCATCGTACCAATGTACAGGATAAGTAAGATTATAATAATCATCATCGTACTCATTAATAGTTTCGGTGAGTAATACTTGTCCTGTTTCTGCATCCCAAGCCAAACTTTTAGTAGATACTTTGGATCCTAAATCGAAAGCCTTTTTTTCTACCATAACACCAGTTCTATGAATATGCTTCATTGTTGTTGCTGTACGTAACTGTGTTTCATGATTAGCGAATGTAGGTAATGGGAATGGAACTATTACTGGGAAAATTGCAAACAAAAAGCTGGTTACATTAAAATTTACACCTCCTACTTCTGTGTTTGTTCTATTCTCTCTAAAATCATTTACTACTTCATAGTCTAATCCTATTAATTGTTTTTCAACATCTCCAGAATCGTCTATTGTTGGAAGTAAATTATTTAACTTACTAGAATTTTCTTCTTCTGTACTATAAATATATTCTACTCCAGAGATAGGACTATCTTTATCTTCTGCATACACTTCTTGCTTTTTTATTTTACCATTCATGTCGTTAGTTTCTACAACAAATCCTTGAGACATTGTTAAATGGTTGGTTACCGAAAATTTAAACAGTTTGGATAATTCTGTTGGTTCATCTTTTAAAGCTTCTAGGGGTGTGAATTTGGAAATTGTTGGAAAGTCTTTTGAAGTGTAATGTTCTGTTACAACTTTACCCGTAGCATGTTTTTTAAGCGTTACATCTTCTCCATTAATTTCTGTTTCTCTATTAAGGTTTTTAACTGTTACCTTAGCATAAGTTATTGTTGGTGAAGGGAAGAATGCTGCCCCTATTGGTTTTTCTACGTAATTAGATTCTCTTGGCGCATTAATTTTATCTTTATAAGAGTTACTGCTTTTACTATAAAAAGGCTCCACATACGGATTTTCTTTACTAGAATTAGGCTCGAAACTGGCGACTCCACTAGAGGAACCATCATCGTGGTTATAACTGTATTCTTGTCCGTAGAATTGTTTGTAAGCATCCACACCATCTCTATCGGTCATTTTATCCCAATTATCATGAAGTTTAATACTGGTTACTCTACAACCACCTCCTAGCTTATGGTTGTTAGGATTTAATAATCTAATCCAAGATTTATTTGCTGCAAAACGTTTAGCAACTCCTTTCTCTTCTAATACACCATTAGGCCCACTTACAAGCTCGCCAAGACTTCCTATAGCAGTTCCTATAGATTCTATAACAGCCGAAAAATTATTAGTATTTACATATTCTTCATCGCCGTATACCAATCGCGTTAAATAGCTTCTACCAAAGTACCAACCTGCCTTAGAGATTGGATTAACGTTTTGTCCTCCATTAATACCGCCTTCCAAATCTAAAAACTCCATAGGTATTGCTGCATACGTTGCATTAGTATCTATGTCATAAAACACATTGGTTTCGCTAATACGGTTTTGATCTATTAAAAAATAACCTTCTACATAATCGTATAGAGATTGTGTATTCCCTTTCATATTTAGTAAAAACCTAAAGAAAATAGGTTCGTCTTCGTATCCTTTTAAATACTTTTCTCTAAACGTGCTTGCTCCAAGTGGTGTAACAGTATCTTCTTCTGTTAATTCACCTTGTCCCAAGTTTACATACAAAAACTTATAATGATTATCATTATCATATAAAGGTTTTGCGATAATATTATTAGGTGCTTGAAAGTTTCCTATACTGTAGCCGTTTGGTATTTCTCCTGCTACTCCTGCATCTACTCCAGCCCCAGACACCTTAAACATTTTTAAAGCTTTCCGTTCTTGTACATATTGGTAATCGTCTGCTTCAAATTGGACTTCCATTTTTCCGCCAGAGGGTAAATTAATGCTACTTAAAGTCCAAGCTCTTGTATAATCGTCTGCTGCTGCTCTGTTTTGTTCAACAAAAGGGTATTCTGAAGTACTAAGTGGGCTATTAATATTACAAGATGTCCCATCGTTTGGTTTATAACATCCCCATATATCGTATGCTTTCATGTTATAAAAAGGATTTGCTTCCATAACTCCATCACCATCAAAGTCTGCATAATTAAAAACATAGGGGGTATGTTTTCCCATATAAGACCCTCGGTATGTAAAATATACTTTATCTAATGTAAGTTTACCTCCACCATTAAGTGCGTTTGGTACTTCTAAACATAATTCATCTTTTACTGCTCCTGGTTGATAAGCACCTTCTTCAGTATAATCTTTATAATTAAAATGTGCTACTTTTATTGCAGCCTTCATTAATTCACTTTCTGGTATAGTTTCTAATTGATTTAATCCGAATAAATCATTGTATTCTGGTTTAGAAAACAAATAAATTTTATCTAGTTTTTGTAATGTTCCATTATTTCCTATTGCTGTTCCTCCATGCTCTCCTTTAACACCTCTACCATCATTTCTATTCGATAATTTAAAAATAGCAACGTGTGTTTTGGTTTCAATTTTTTCTATATATTTTATTTCTTTTTCTCCATAAACGTAATTTGCTTTTTCATCTCTATTATTAGATTTTAAGCCTTCGTTAAAAGAGGCTTCATTTTCTTTAAATGGAATACGCCATTTAAAATTATCGTTGTGTGTTCTATAGATAAACTTCGTATATGCTCCCAAATCATCATCTGTTGGTCCGTTGCCAGTTAAATCTTCGTAATCTGACGATAATACCCCATTAAGTAAATAAGTATGGGCATATGCTGGCGTAGTAACTCTATTAAAAAAACCATCACTATGCTGAGAACGATTACTTAATATGTTTGGATTATATGATACGGTACCATCTTGACAATTTGCGGTATTGCGATATTTTGAAACATCGAATGTTGCTTCTATCTTCTTTGTGTTATAAACAGATTCTCCGTATACATAAGTACTTCCATCTGGTTGCATTACCTTCATTCCTACAGCATGATGTGGTTTTGCAAAAGCTTCGGTTTCTCCTTCTAAAACTTCGTTTCTATAGACAACTTGGGCATCGAATTCTGCATCTTTATTAAGAATATTATGTATGGATTGGTTTCTTGTGTGTCGTTTTGTTCTTTTAATTTTACTATTAATTTCTTTTTCTACTAATCCTCCACTTAACTCTTCTCCTACAAACACAGGAGATAGTTTACGGTTATATTTAGTACCTTCTATTTTTAAGCGAATAGGCTCACTCCCCATTACTTCTTCTTCAAAAAGATTACTATCGTTATCTACATCTAAAGAACCATAGGACTTAAAGTAAGTACTTTCGTAGTCTATTGTGTTATTGTCTTGCTTGTTTTCAATAAATTTAGGGATAGTAAAGTTTTTATCTTTCCATTGTTTAGATTTGGCTTTTACATCGGTCATTTTTACTTCATAACCATTATAAGTAAGGTTTCCTCCTCCAATTTCTGCTCCAAAAGTATCAGAGTTACTACCGTTACTTACCTCCATATCATATAAGTAACCTACTTGACCTCTATATGGTCTAAAAGACCCCCCAATACCTTGCCCTTGAATTGAATACATATCGTATGTATAATTAGGAACTGATAGTAGATTTGTATTTTTAGTTATTGTACCTTCATTTTCTCTATTCACATCCAATACTCCTCCTAATGGTTCATCTTGAGCATGCTCTGTAAACTCGTATCCAAAAGCAGGTACTAACTTATCTTTCTCCGATTCTTTTATTTTTTGATAACTACCATAACCTGTTCCTTGTAGTTGTACTTGTGCTCCATAAATTGTTGGAGCTGCAGAAACATTAAATGTATAGCTATCTGTTTGTAATCCCGATCTTAATCTAGGGGTGTAATGTTGATCATTAAAACTAATACCACCTCCTAAACCTCCATTTTCTTTAATTTGAAAATTATAAGCTAGCCCGAAAAGTTTAAAATTTACATCAGTGACACGATTAACAGATGTAGAAAGGTTTAGGTTTTGTATTCCTTGACGAGAATTTAATCCTAATCCAACAGTATTAGTTACTTTATATACTGTATTTGTTTTCTCATTTTTTAATTTTGAAGACAAACCAACAGATGGTGTTACTGTTGGACCTGTTTCTATATTAGATGATATATTCACACCCAAATCTACTGTTCCAGCAATATCATAACTAACACCTAAAGAAGGTGTTGCCGTGTACCCATTAATGTTATTATAAGAAACACCCAGTCCAAAACCAACTGGAAAATCACCTCCAAAAAGAGAGGGTTTTGCGTTTAAATTAAAGCCTAGAGTAACATTATCTTGAGAATCATTTTCGTAACGCAGTTCATCACCATTAAAATCATCTGGAATACCACGTACACTCCTAGCTATTTGTCCTACATTAAGATTCCATCCTAAACCAACCCAAGAGGCTTCTTGATCCATTGTTATTCCAGAGTTATAAGCTAAGTTTAGTGGATATCCTCCAACATCCATAATAGGAATATTGTAGTTAAAGTCTCCCGATGTGAGATTTACCATATCCGATGTTCCTATTGGAGTAAATGAATTAAATTCTGGTTGTGAAGGCCCACCTGTTAAAGCAAAAACTAGTGTAGGCTGTACTGTTGTAATAACAAGTTGTAATGCTAAGTAACTAGCTATTATTTTTGATAATTTACTGGTTCTTATTTTGTGAGTCATAACTTTAAAATTGATTTCCAAAATTAAATTTATGATAAAAGGGAGAATTAAAATATAAGCATTTCATATCTGCTTATCTCTAATTCATAAGCGTATTACATATATTGTATATTAAAAAAACTCAAGCTAAATTTAGCTTGAGTTTTCTATATTAAAGTAATTGTATTTATCTTATCTGGTTGCTTACTAAGTATTAAAACCTACGTTCTTTCTGTAATTTCTCGTAAGCTTTTTGCACTTCTCTAAATTTAGCTTCAGCACCTTTTTTATGTTCTTCACCTAAATGCTCAACTTTATCTGGATGGTACTTTTTAGCCATTTTTCGGTAAGCGCTTTTAATTTCATCTACAGTAGCATTCTTATCTATTTCTAATATTTTATATGCATTATCCGTGCTATCATAAAACATAGCTTTTATACTTTGGTAATCTCTAGAACTAATACCTAAATAGCCCGCTATAGTATATATCTGTGTTACCTCATCTTCGGTAACCATGCCATCTGCTTTAGCTATACCAAATAAAAAGTGAAGTAATTGTAATCGCGAGGCATGATCCATCATTTGCTGTATTTGCATACAAACCTTACGTGTTGGTATATTCTCTTGTTTGTTTATTCCATTAAAAAGCTTAAACGCTTTATTAGCACGCTCTTTACCATACATTGTTACAAATTGCTCGCGCACATAATCTAATTCTCGCTGGTCTTGTTTCCCATCTGCTTTAATAACTATAGAAGCTAGAATAAGTAAACTTACTTCAAAATCTCCAGAGCTCGTTTGTTCACGGCGTTCTCTTTGCGTTCTGTAATTAGGTCTACTGTGTGTACGTCTTCTATTTTGTTCTCCGTAAGGCGGACTATTTCTTTCAGCATTACCTTCTCCTATAAACGGACTCCCTTTCCCCGAGGATAGAGAATCCCCAAAACCTCCAATTGCCAAACCTATTATAGCTCCAATTGGTCCTCCAAATGACCAGCCAATAACGGCACCTATCCATTTTAATGCACTCATTTATATAAAAATTATGTTCTGTCTGTAAATATAATATTTTGTTTGTTGTCGTTTTCACCTTTTTGTTACGACTTATATTATAATATTAAAAAATAAGTCCCATAGACTGACCTTATGACACTATAAAGTTATAAGGCGACATATAAATTAGTATTGCATGGTTTTTGATTAACTTTGCATAATTACAATTAATAAACATAAAAAATAAAAGATATGTATCCAGCAGAATTAGTAAAACCTATGCGCGAAGACTTAACGAATGTAGGTTTCCAAGAATTACAAACAGCAGACGCTGTTGATGCTGCTATTGCAAAAGAAGGAACAACACTAGTTGTTGTTAATTCTGTTTGCGGATGTGCAGCTGCCAATGCAAGACCTGGCGCAATAATGAGTACAAAAAATGAAAAATCTCCAAATAATTTAGTAACAGTATTTGCAGGAGTAGATAAAGAAGCTACAGATAAGGCAAGAGCACACATGGTACCTTTTCCACCAAGTTCTCCAAGTATAGCTTTATTTAAAGACGGTGTATTAGTACACATGTTAGAACGCCACCATATAGAAGGTCGTCCTGCAGAATTAATTGCAGAAAACCTTATGGATGCTTACAACGCACATTGCTAATATACTTTAGTAGAAAATAGATTAAACCACTACATTAATTTTGTAGTGGTTTTTTTATGTGTATTTTTGAACTTAAATGAGTTCACTATAAGTATACCTTCAGTATTATAATGATGAAATTATTAGCCTATCCTTTAACTATTATCTATTTTATATGTTTCGGATTAACACTTCTTGTGTTTCATCCCATACAATGGTTTTGTTTAAATGTTTTTGGTTACAGCGCTCACAAGAAAAGTGTTGATGTACTACAGTTTTTTTTAATGCGTTGCCTAAATATTTTAGGGTCCAGATATACCTTTAATAATCCATACACTATTTCTAATAAGCAACCACTTATTATTGTTGCTAATCATCAAAGTATGAGTGACATTCCGTCGTTGATATGGTTTTTTAGAAAGCATCACGTTAAATTTGTAAGCAAAAAAGAATTAGGAAAAGGTATCCCTAGTGTTTCTTATAATTTAAGGCATGGAGGCTCGGCATTAATAGATAGAAAAAATCCTAGAGAAGCTATTACTGTTATTAAAAATTTTGCAGAATATATTAAAGAGACTAATCGTGCTGCTGTTATTTTTCCTGAAGGCACAAGAAGTAGAGATGGAGTACCTAAAAAATTTCATACTAAAGGATTAGAGACACTTATTAAATATATTCCTAATGCATTAATAGTTCCTGTATCGATAAACAATTCTTGGAAAACATTAAAATATGGCAAATTCCCTATGGGGTTAGGCGCTCATATAAAGTTTAAAGTACACGAGCCTTTACAAGCCAGTGATTTCGAAATTAAAGATCTTTTAGAACGTTTGGAAAAAACAATTAAAGATTCTATTAGTGTTGAAACCGTTTCTAAATAACATTTATTTTGTCTTATTTTTTAAATGAATACCATGACTACCGATTTATACATTTCTAAAACAATCGCCTTTGTAAAGAACCAATTAAAAGACGCAGAAGGTGGGCACGATTGGTTTCATATAGAACGTGTTTATAATAATGCTATGCTTATTGCTAAAAGTGAAACTGTAGACACCTTAATTGTTGCACTTGGCGCTTTGCTACATGATATAGCAGATAGTAAATTTCATAATGGAGATGAAACTGTAGGCCCTAGAGTAGCTAGAGAATTTCTATTTAAAATTAATGCAGACTCTACAGTTATCGAACATGTAATACAGATTATTGAAAACATCTCGTTTAAGGGAGGTAACGAAGCACAACAATTTAAATCTCCAGAGCTAGATGTTGTACAAGATGCTGATCGTTTAGATGCAATTGGTGCTATTGGTATAGCACGTACTTTTAATTATGGTGGTTTTAAAAATATGGCAATTTACAATCCAGATATTAAGCCAAATCTTACCATGACGAAAGCCGAGTATAAAGCTTCTACTGCACCGACTATTAATCATTTTTATGAGAAATTATTACTTTTAAAAGACAGAATGAATACTAAAACTGGTAAACAAATTGCCGAAAAACGCCACAATTATATGTTAGGCTTTTTAGAGCAATTTTATGCTGAGTGGAATGGCCATAAATAGTTACGATTTTAATATAAGCTTAATTTCTTTTCTGTAATTAGAAGCACTTTTCCCTGTAACTATTTTAAACTGTTTGTTAAAATGTGAGAAATTATTGAAACCGCAATCAAAACATATCTCTGTAATACTAGCCTGTGTTTCAGACAGCAATTTTGTAGCATGTACAATTCTGTATTCATTAACCAATTGCGTAAATGTTTTTCCAGTAGATTTTTTAAAATAACGACAAAAAGAAGGAACTGTCATACTTACTCTACTAGCTATATCTTCTAAAGGAATATGCTCATTAAAATGCTTATTAACATATTTATAAATAATATCAATTTTATTATTGTCTTGTAATTTTGCTTCAAAAGTAAAGCCATCTGCATTTAGAATAGTATAATCTTCTGCTAATGCCAAAATATTTAAAATCTCAATAAGCTTGACAATCCTTTTTAAGCCTTTAGCTTTTAAAAGTTTTTCAATTTTAGGCCCAACTTTAAGCTTGGTTTCAGGTTTATAAAGAATGCCTTGTTTAGCTTTATCTAATAGAATCTTTATATCTAACATTTCTGGTAGGTTTAAAAAAAGCTCACCAAAAAGGTCTGGTTTAAATTGTACAATAGTTTCTTTTCCTTTTGAAGTTAACCTGTCGGTAAATCCATTATGCGGTAAGTTAGAACCTAACAAGATAAGCTGACTATTATTAAAATAAGATAAATGATTACCTATATGGCGTTTACCTTTTCCTTTATTAACATAAACTAACTCTACTTCGGGGTGAAAATGCCAAAAAGCCAAATTGTTTTTTCTCTTTTTTGTATGTTGCTTAACCAATATAGAGCTTCCAAAGCTTGGGCTTATCTTTTCATATGTGGGTTTAATATTCAAAAAATAGTTTTTAGTTTACGTAAAATTACTACTTATTTAATTCTTAATATATACAAAATTACCTCTTTTATACTCTATATTAACATTAATAAAACTATTATTACTTCATGTGGTTAATATAGCACACAAATATGAAAATATTGATGTTTTAAAATCCTATTATCACCTATACATTTGTACTATAATTTTAAAAAAGAACAGTATGAAAACAGCAATTAAAAAAAGTATGATAATAGTAGCAACACTAATAGCTACATTAAGTTATGCAAAGGGAAGCACATCTTCAAATAGCGATGAAAAATTAAAACTATTTACATTTAGCATTAAAGATGCAGTAAAAGGACAACAATTATCGATTATTAATATTAATGGTATAATTATTTATAAAGAAGAGATTAAAAAAAATGGAATATATTCTAAAACTTTTGATTTGACATCACTTCCAAATGGAAATTACTTCTTTGAATTAGATAAAGGTATAGAAATAACTACAACTCCATTTACAGTAACCTATAATAAGGTGTTATTTAATAAAAACGATGAAACTAAATTATATAAGCCTTTTGTAAGAATTAAAAACAATTTCTTATATATTTCGCAATTGTCTTTAGACAAAAATCCTTTAAAAATTGCGCTTTATTATAACGCACCAGAAAATGACAATTTTGAATTACTATTTACTGAAACCATTAATAATACTATAGATATAGGAAGAATCTACAAACTATCTAAAAAGGAAACTGGAACATATAAAGTGATCCTAAAAACTGAAAATAAAACGTTTGTTGAAAAAATTACACAATAACATAGTATGGTAAGCTTTAAATTTTAAAGGTGAGCTTTTCGGCTCACCTTTTATTTTTAAAACAGTTTAAGTTGACCATCTTTATATTCTTGATGGAGCATTGTATTTAAACTCGGCATACCTTTTCCCTTAAAATATTTTAATCGTGCCAACCGCACCAAATCGTTAATTTGTCTTGCTATATTGCCTTCACCTCGCATTCTAGCTCCATACCTAGAATCGTTAAGCTTACCACCGTGACAACTTTCTATTTGATGTAATACTTTATCAGCTCTATCTGGCATGGTCTTTTTTATCCAATCTGAAAACACAGCACCAATAGCACCGTTTAATCGCACTATAGTGTGCGCAATAGACAAAGCACCATATTCTGAGACGGTTTTGGCTAATGGTAAAATTTCATGACTATTTATCGACGGAATTATTGGCGCCAACATAACATTTACTGGTATTCCGTTTTCGCTAAGTGTTTTAACGGTTTCTAATCGTTTTTTACTTGTCGCCGTTCTAGGTTCTAAAATACGCCTTGTTTCTTCAGATAAAGAGGTTATAGACATATTTACACTTATTAAATTATCTTTAGCTAAGGTTTTTAATAAATCTAAATCCCTAAGAATTAATGCATTTTTAGTAATTATAGAAACAGGATGTTTATATTTTAAAAACACCTCCAAACAGTGTCGTGTAATTTTAAATTTTTGCTCTGCTGGTTGATAACAATCTGTATTCCCAGACATCACAATAGTGTGTGCTTTCCAACTTTTCTTTTTAAGTAATTGCTCTAGAAGTTTTGGCGCATCTTTTTTTACCAAAATACGCCTCTCGAAATCTAAGCCTGCACTGTAACCCCAATATTCATGACTATTTCTAGCATAGCAATAAATACAACCATGCTCGCAACCTTGATACGGGTTCATAGAAAACGTCATCCCAACATCTGGGCTTGTTACTTTATTAACTATGGTTTTAGGAAATACTTCTAAATACAGTGTTTTATTATTATCCGCTCGTTCACCTTCCTTTTCGCAATATTCTAAAAAATCATCACGTGTTTCGTGTTGCAATTCAGAAAAACGATTGCGTACGTTTTGTTGCGCTCCGCGTCCTTTTATAACATTAGCATTTAACATATTTTGTAATTTCTGTAAAATTACAAAATATTAAAACAAAAAATAGACTCTGAAATTTAGGTTATCAACAAAATGTTGTATTCCAAATTACTTTCCTGGAAAGTCCGCTTTACGTTTTTCTAAAAAGGCTGTAGTTCCTTCTTTAAAATCTTCGGTACCAAAACAAGCTCCAAATTGCTCAACTTCAACATTAAATCCGTTAACACCATCTTCAAAGTTTGCGTTCACTGCTTTTATAGCTTTACTTATAGCCACTGATGAATTACGCATAATTTTATTTGCAATTTTTTCAGCTAGAGTAATTAATTCTTCTGGCGCAACAACATGATTTACTAAACCATAACTTAATGCTTTATTGGCATCTATCATTCCTGCCGTCATTACCATTTCCATAGCACGACCTTTACCTATTAATTGTGGTAAACGTTGTGTTCCTCCATATCCCGGTATAACACCTAAAGACACTTCTGGCAATCCCATTTTAGCATTATCGCTTGCTACTCTAAAGTGTGCAGACATGGCTAATTCTAAACCTCCTCCTAATGCAAAACCGTTAACAGCGGCAATTACTGGAGTCGATAGGTTTTCTACAAAATCGAATAATAAGGCTTGTCCTTCAGCCGCTAACTTTCCACCATTTTCTACACTAAAATCTGCAAATTCACTAATATCTGCTCCTGCTACAAAGGCTTTTTCTCCGCTTCCTGTAATAATAATTACTTTTGTTTCAGCAGCTTCATCTGCAGCTTTAAACGCATTATGTAGTTCGTTAATGGTTGCCTTATTTAAAGCGTTTAACTTGCTTGGGCGGTTAATTGTTATTGTAGTAATCCCTTTTTCTGTTGTGGTTAAGATATTTTCGTAGTTCATTGTAAAATATATTTTACATTCCCATATATAGGAACTTTTAATTAGTATTATAAATGCTTATTCTTTAGGAAAAGCTACTGTAAATGTTGTGCCTTCTCCTTCTTGAGATACAAAGGTAATCGTTCCGCCATAAGTTTCCACAATATTTTTTACCATTGGTAAGCCAAGCCCCATTCCGCTAGTTTTGGTTGTAAATTTTGGCTCGAATATTTTAGGCTTATTGTCTTCGGTAATACCTATTCCGTTATCGGAAACAGTTATGGCTACAGTTTCATTTTCTTCGGAAACGGTAACGATTATTTTAGGAGACTGCCCTTCGGGAATAGCTTGTATCCCATTCTTTATTAGGTTTGTTACTACTCTTATTAACTGCGTTCTATCGAACTTAGCAATAAGCTCTTCTCTATCTGGTTGGAATGTTATGTAGTTTTCATTAAAAATATCTAATGAAAGGTGTACAACCTCAACCACATTAAGCATTTCGTTTTGCTGCGCTGGCATTTTTGCAAAGTTTGAAAACGCACCCGCAATAGTACTCATAGTGTCTATTTGCTGAATTAACGTTTTGCTGTATTCATCTAGTTTATGTCTAATATTCTCATCTAATGGATCAAACTTACGTTGAAAACTTTGTACTGTTAAACGCATTGGCGTTAACGGGTTTTTAATTTCATGCGCTACTTGTTTTGCCATTTCGCGCCAAGCTTGTTCTCTTTCGCTAGTTGCTAATTGCACGGCACTTTCTTCCAACTCATCTATCATACTATTATATGAGTTTACCAAGAGTGAAATTTCTTCACTTACATTATCTATTACAATTTTCTCATTACGCCTTTCTAAACGTGTTGTTCTTAATTTATCTCCAATAGCCTTTAAAGACTTAGTTATGTATTTAGAGACAAAGAAAGCTAAACCTATAGCTATTAAAAGCACTACAAGAGAGGTATAACCTAATCTTGCTAAAAATTCAGGTAATTCTTTGGCCAGATATTCATCTTCTTCTAAATACGGTAAATTAATAATGGCTAAAGGCTTATGTTTTTTATCTAATATATAGATGTAAGAGGATAAAAAATCCTCCCCACCTTCTTTCCTTTCTTCTACAAAACGATGTGCCGCAGTATTAGAGAGCGCATTTAAAACCTCTGCTCTAAGACATTCCCTTTCTCTCTCTAATTTTAATTCCGATTTTGAAGAGATTAAAAAACCACCATCTAAATCATATATATCTATCGCTTGATTATGAATATCTGCCGTTTTACTTATTTCATCTTTGAAGATATATGGTACTTTTTCTGTAATTATTTCATAAGACGTTTGATACAATACATAAGTTAAGCTTGTTATAATAGCACGTTCTTTTCTATCTAAACGTTTTTCGTGATATTCTTGTCTTTCTTCGTGATATTGATACGTAGCAACCGCTGCAATAAGTATCGAAGATAATAGCACTAACATAATCATTGCTATGAAAATACGAACGCGAAGCGATAACTTTTTTAATTTCATTTCATCAGTTTTAAATGTCACAGAATACAGTTTAGGTTAGCGTGTTCTGTATGCAACAATAATCGCACCATTATTATGGATACAATAAATTAGGCTTCTGGATTTTTATCTCTTATTCGCTTATATACTTTAAAACCTAGCATTAATAAAACACCTAAAACTAAAATACCTATAACTCCAAAAATCCAATTAATCGCATTTTGGAGGATAACTAAAAACACTACAGCAAATAGTATAAATGTAGCGCCTTCGTTCCATAAACGCATAAAATTAGATGTTTTTTTAACAACATCGTTTTGTAACTGTTTATAGTAAACATGCGTTAGTATTTGGTACAATATTAATAATACAACAAATCCTAGTTTTACATGCATCCATGGTTGTTGTAAAAACCCTGGTCTTAATAGTAATAATCCTATAGCAAATAAAACAGCTAGTATTGCAGAAGGCCAAGTAATGATAAACCATAAACGTTTAGCCATTAGCTTTAGCTGTTTACCTAAAATTTCTTTCTCGGGTGAGGGTTTATGGAACGCTTCTATTTGATAAACAAATAATCTAGGAATGTAAAATAATCCTGCAAACCAAGTCACCACAAAAATTAAATGTAATGCTTTTATGTACTCATAATATTCTTGCATTATATCTATACTGTTGCAACAGGTTTTACTACCCATTCGTTAATCCATTCTGCTAAAAGAGAGACCCACTCAGCATCTGTATTTAAACAAGGTACTGTTGTAAAAGTTTCTCCGCCAACTTCGTGAAAAATTTCTTCGCCTTCCATAGCTATTTCTTCTAGCGTCTCTAAACAATCACTAACAAATGCTGGGGTTACAATAGCCATACTTTTTAAACCTTGTTTTCCTAAACGCTCTATAGTTCGGTCTGTATAAGGTTGTAACCAAGGATCGAAACCTAATCTAGATTGAAATGATGTTGAATACGCATCTTCATTTAAGTTCAGCTTTTCACCTACCAATCGCGTAACTTCATAACATTGGTGTCTGTAACAAAACTCGTGTGCTTTAGATGGTGTTTTACAACAACTACCATCTACTTTACAATGCGATTTAGTAATATCACTTTTTCTAATGTGTCGCTCTGGCACACCATGATAAGAGAATAATAAATGCTCGTATGTTTTGCCTTCCAAATTTCTTTTAATAGAATTTGCAAGCACATTTATATAGTCTGGATTATTATAAAATGCTGGTAACGATTCTATTTTTAAATTAGGAAAATGTGCTTTCCGCTCTTCTTCTGCTAATACTAAAATAGTCTCGGTAGTTGCCATTGCAAATTGAGGATATAACGGAATTAACATCACCTCGTCTACACCTTTATCTACTAATTCTTGAAGCCCTTTTTTTATTGTCATACTCCCATAACGCATGGCTAATGCTACAGGAAACTCTACTTGTTCTTGTACTTTATCTTGTAGTTCTTCAGACAGTACAATTAGTGGCGAGCCGTTTTCCCACCATATTTTTTTATACGCTTTTGCAGATTGTTTTGGTCTGGTATTTAAAATAATACCTTTTACAAGTAAGGTTCTTGCCCAAAGCGGAACGTCTATAACGCGCTCGTCCATTAAAAACTCTCCTAAATATTTCTTTACATCTTTTGGTTCTGGACTATCTGGAGAACCTAAATTTACTAGTAAAACACCTTTTTTCATCAACTATCTTTTTCTTTACAATTCAAAGTATTGCTATAAATAATGCCTTTATAAATTGAATAAAACCTTGTTATTTATAATACATTCGATAAAACGAACTTAATAACAAAAATACAACTCTAATTTATAATATGCCTACAAATTAAACGTTCAAAATATAAAAAGAACCTGTTTTACTTATCATAAAAGTATCTTAATTACTGAGTATTTTGTAACTTTCAAGCTACTTTTATGACTACTATCGTAAATACAATGCTATTCTTACTTTTTATTTAATGACGAAAAAAATCCTATATCTAGCCTTATTTTCTGTTTTTTTAAGTTTCTCGCAAGAGAAAAAACAAAGTTTACTTTGGAAAATATCTGGTAACGGACTAGAAAAACCGTCGTACATCTATGGCACCATGCATGTAAGCAAAAAGGTCGCTTTTAGATTAGATGATGTGTTTTTTGAAGCATTAGAAAACAGTGAGTCTGTTGCTTTAGAATCTGACCCATCCACATGGTTAGAGCATAATTACAAAGCATTATCTTTAATGCCGCAAAATCTTCCAGATGGTTATAGACGTTCGTTTTATGGTACTCTCTTTAGAATGAAACCAACAGAAGAATTAATGATTAGACGCATTATTCGTTCAGATAATAATATGATTAATGGGTATCTATATCGCAAACAGTCCGATTCAGACAATTTCGAGGAGGAAACCTATCTCGATATGTTTATTTATCAAGCGGGTAAAAAGAAAAACAAACCTATTATTAGCTTAGAAGATTTAGAGGAAGCTCAATATTTAACTTCTAAAGCAGGTAAAAATGCATACAAGAAAAAACCGGATCCTTGGTTAGTAGAGTTATACGAAAAAGAAAACCCTTATTTATTACAAGAAAACACCTATAGAGAGCGTAATCTAGAGCGTTTAGACTCTATAGGAAATGCCTCAAATACCGAGTTTTTTAGAGAACATATGCTATATAAAAGAAATAGTAATATGGTTGCTGTTTTAGACTCCGTAGCTAAAAAAACATCTGTATTCGCTGGTGTTGGTGCCGCTCACTTACCTGGAGAAAAAGGCATGTTAAATTTATTGAAGCAAAAAGGATATACTGTAACACCTTTACTGTCTAAAAGAACAGAAAAAGGTAAAGACGAAAAGCAAGCATTAGAAAACTTTGTAGCAACTCCCAAGCTAAAAACATATACTACACCAGATGGTTTTATAAGTTTAAAAAGCTTTACTGATCTTAAAGAGTTTTATTATGGTGGGCAAAAATTTGTAATTGCGCCAGACATGACTAATGGCGCCTATTTAGCTATTAGCAGGTTTAACACTTTCGAATATTTACCAAACGATAAACCTATTACTTTAGAGCGATTAGACAATTTTCTGTTTGAAGACATTCCGGGAGATATTATCTCTAAAGACAAAATAGAATCTCCTTTTCCTGGCATTAGCATTTTAAACAAGACAAAAAAAGGAGATTATCAAAAATATCATATCTACAAAACGCCTTTAGAAATCGTTATTGTAAAACTAGCGGGGCCTAAAGATTATGTACTTAATTACGATAAAGACATCTTTAATTCTTTAACTTTTAAAACACCTTCCAAAGATTTAAAAACAATAACAGCTCCATATAATAAATATGAAGTCTTATTTCCTGTTTTTAATAATGCAGACAATCTTTATAATGCTGGAAACAAATTAATACAAGGTGCAGTTGGTAAAGATTATTATTTTATAAAAGAAGCTGTTGTACAGGACGTAAGTTATATTGAAGATGATGATTTTGAAGCTAAGTATAGCATTCAGAAATTTTTAAAAGATTTAGAACTAGATATAACTACCGAAGGTTTTACCGAAGGCATTTATAAAAGCTACACTGCATCTGCCAAATTAGACACCACAACAAATAAAAAGATTCATTTAAAAAGCATTGTAAAAGATGGTAGCTATTATCTATTAGGTCATGTAGGAGACAATGTTGATACTGCCGAAACGTTTTTTAACTCTTTTCAATTTAAAGCAACACATTACGATAATTTCGAAACCATAACAGACACCGCTTTACACTTTTCTGTTCTAACGAATACTAAACCCTTTACATCTTCATATAACAGTTACGAAAGAGACGATGTAAAACCTTACGAGAAGCAGAATAAAAAAAGCATCTACTTCTCTAAAGCTAACGAGCAAGTTTATGTAAGTAGAACCAAGTTTCACGATTTAAAAATGTATCGTAATATTGATAGTTTGTGGAATGAATTAGATCTAAATTTAAAAGAAAGTACAGAAGATTTTAAACCCGTTATAATAGATCGAAAGAAAGAATTTAAAAATAATAGTTACACCTATAGTTTTAAATACAGAGATTCTTTAAGTGCTAAAACCGTTTTAGTAAAAAACATATTAAAAGAAGGTATTCTTTTCGAAATTAAATCGCTTACAGATTCTATAGCAGCACCATCACCATTTATAACTAATTTCTACACTACTTTTACACCTAAAGACACTCTTTTAGGAGTTTCGGTATTTAAAGATAAAACAGAACGCTTTCTTAAAGCTCTTAAAGAAGACGATAGCATTGTACTTAATGCAAACGGCATGATTAAGTTTAGTAAAAAACATACCGACAAAATAATTAATCTTCTAAAAACGTACGAGTTTCCTAAAAATAAAGAACAAATTAAAACTAACTTAATTTTTCAATTAGGTAAAATAGAAGACCCAAAAGTAATTCCGTTTTTAAAAACGATGTATGTAGATTCGTACTCTGAACCAGAAACGCAAACCGATATTTTAAAAGCTATATTAAATAGGAAAAACAAAGCCGCACAGAACCATTTTATAGCACTACTAAGTAAAGATTTACCTCTAGAACCTTATGCCATAAAATCGTTATTTAGAACTTACAGAGACTCTTTAGAATTAAAAAAAGTACTCTATCCAGAACTTTTAGAGTATTCTAGTATAAGGGAATATAAAGAACCTATTTATGGGTTATTGGCTAAATTAAAAGACAGTGGTTTAGTAAAACATAAAATCTATAAACGTTACAAAAAGCAAATTATAAACGATGGTAAAATTGAGGTAAAACGGAACTTAGGTGATGATGATGATTATACAGCGTTAGACGATTATGTGAAATTGATTTTCCCTCATAGAAAAGAACAATTAGCCAAAGCATTTTTTAACAAACTACTAGATGTTAATGACGCCTATGCATTAGTAACGTACTATGTTTTATTAGAAAAGGCCAACGAACCTATACCTAGCAGACTTAAAGAAAAAACACTGAATAATTTTAAAAATCAGGCGTTACTAGTTAGAATGTTATACAGAAACAGTTTAAAACCTGCCTATTTAAAACAAGTTATAGACCAAGAAAAATATGCGAAATCGTATTTATTTGATACTATTGAATTAGACGAAACAAAAGACTCGATTACCTTTATATCTAAAAAAACATTTAAAACGGATGATGATAAGAAAGGCTCTGTATATTTCTATAAACTATATAAATCTAACGAATACGGAGACTCTAACAGGTTACGTTATGTCGCCTTTTTAGATCCTAAAAACACTGACGATATAGTAACAGAAAAATATTATAAATCTGATTATAGAGGAGATAAAATAGGAGAAACAGACAAAGTTGAAGACTTAATTAAAGACGTATTAGAGCTTATAAAATATAAAACCCGAAAACGTATTAATAAATCTTATTAAATTAATCTCTAGGTTTTAATTTAATTACGCTACAGATTGAATATATTTTTTAGGTGTCGTTCCATACTTCTTTTTAAACGCTGCAATAAAATGACTAGAGGTACTATAGCCTACTTTTAATCCAACTTCGTTTACATTATGCTCGCCTGTTTCTAATAGTTTTCGAGCAAATTCCATTTTATAATCGAATAAAAAACTAAAAACAGAATCGCCATAAATTTGCTTAAAACCTTCTTTTAATTTTTTAAGACTTAATCCAATTTCATCCGCTAATTCAGTTAATGTTGGAGGTTCAGCCATTCTAGTAATAACAATATCTTTAGCCTTTCTAATTTTTATAACATTCGTTTCGTCTACTAAAAACGGACATTGTTCAATATCGGCATCTTCACTTCTATTAAAATACAAACTTAACAACTCATAGGCCTTACCTTTAAAGTACAAGTTTTTAATAGATTGATTTAAATTGTAATTAATTAACTGATTTAAAACAATAGCCATAGATGGCGAAATATTACCATCCTTGTAATACTTTTTGTCCTTGTTATCTTCACTTAAAAATGTAATATAGTCCGCTTCCTGAGAAAACAAACCATGAAATTTCTTAATAGAAATCAATACAGAAATTAGCCAAGTATTGGTATTAGCTTCTAAATTTATAGGTAAATCGCGTTGTGGGTTATATAATAATAACGAATGCTCTTCAGAAACATCTAAAGCATATCTACCATTATTAAACTTAAATTTACTATCACCTTTAACACAAAAATGAAATTGAATAAAACTACTATCTATTTCTCTTACAATGGTTTGCGAATTATCTGTCTCGTTTTTATACGTTAACACGTAAACACCTTCGTCTACTTTTGTTTCATTAAAAGAACCTGTAGCGACATTTTTTAAACTGCTATTTTCCATATTTACAAACTTATTTATTTAGATTCATTCTAAACAAAAACACTAAAAGTGTTGCTATTACTACAAAAATAGGTATAAATACCTGTTTTTGCTATAAATGGGGTATAAAACCCACATAGCGACATTAAAAGTTCTTCTAGCGTTATTTTTTTTTAAACACTACCTCTATTTTTGTCCATGTAATACAAAAGCCTAGAAACTACCAAATGCAGAATACTAAAACGACATACTTTTACGCTATAGGATTAAGCTATAAAAAAGCTGATGCCGAGATAAGAGGTCATTTTAGTCTAGACGACACTGCAAAGCTTAATTTACTAAATCAAGCTAAAACAAACGGTATAGAAAGCTTAATTGTTACCTCTACATGTAATAGAACCGAAATTTTTGGTTTTGCAGAACACCCTTTTCAATTAATTCAATTGCTTTGTGATAATACTAAAGGTACAGTAGAAGAATTTAGAAAAGTAGCCTATATACATAAAAATAATGATGCCATTAATCACATGTTTCGTGTAGGTTCTGGTTTAGATAGTCAGATTTTAGGAGACTTCGAAATTATAAGTCAACTTAAAAAAAGTGCAAAACTGTCTAGAAAGCACAATTTATTAAACTCTTTTATAGAGCGTTTATTAAATTCTGTAATACAAGCGAGTAAACGCATAAAAAACGAAACCGAGATTTCTTCAGGAGCAACCTCTGTCTCTTTTGCCTCTGTACAATACATATTAAAGCATGTACAAAACGTTTCAAACAAGAATATTTTATTGTTCGGAACAGGTAAAATAGGAAGAAATACTTGCGAGAATTTGGTAAAACATACCAAAAACGAGCACATTACTTTAATTAATAGAACAAAAAACAAGGCCGAAGCTATCGCTGGAAAATTCAATCTATTAGTTAAAGACTATTCCGATTTACAAGAAGAAATAAATACTTCGGATGTTTTAATAGTTGCGACTGGCGCACAAAACCCAACGGTAGATAAATATTTAATTCAATCTGAAAAAGAATTATTAATCTTAGATTTATCAATTCCGAAGAATGTAAATGCAAATGTTTCTGAATTGGACAATGTAACATTAATACATTTAGATGATTTATCGCAAATTACCGATGAAACATTAGAGAACAGAAAAGCACACATTCCTGTAGCAGAAAACATTATAGAAGATATAAAAGCAGAATTTAATAGCTGGTTAGAAACACGCAAATTTGCACCAACTATTAAAGCATTAAAACATAAATTATTAGATTTTAAAGCTGCAGAATTGGATACACAACGTAAAAAAATATCCGATTTTAACGAAGAACAAGCAGAGTTAATAAGTAATAATATCATTCAAAAAATAACAAACCACTTTGCACACCATTTAAGGGAAGACGGTATATCTACTAACGACAGTCTAGAACTTATAAAAAAAGTGTTTCAGTTAGAACAACCACAAAATGTCTAAAACAATTAGAATTGGTACTCGCGATAGTGAGTTAGCGTTATGGCAAGCCAAAATAGTACAAAGTCAATTAGAACACCTAGGTCACAAAACAGTATTAGTTCCCGTAAAATCCACAGGAGATATTGTATTAGATAAACCACTTTACGAGCTAGGCATTACTGGCATTTTCACCAGAACGCTAGATATAGCCATGCTTAATCATGAAATTGATATTGCAGTACACTCTCTAAAAGATGTACCAACCCTGCTACCAAAAGGCATTGTACAAGCCGCTGTTATAAAACGTGGTAATGTTAGAGACACACTGGTTTATAAAGACAATGAAGAATTCCTAAGTTCAAGAGAGGGTATTATAGCAACCAGTAGTTTACGTCGCCGTGCACAATGGTTAAACCGTTATCCTACTCATAAAATTGAAGATATTCGTGGTAATGTAAACACGCGTTTACAAAAAGTAGAAGATAGCGAAACATGGAATGGTGCTATTTTTGCCGCTGCTGGATTAGGGCGTTTAAACCTTAGACCAGAAGAAGCTATTAATTTAGATTGGATGGTTCCAGCTCCTGGACAAGGAACTATAATGATTACAGCGCTTGAAGAAGATGAAGAAACGCTGGCTATTTGCAAAGAAATTAATCACGAAGAAACAGAAATTTGTACTACAATAGAACGTACATTTTTAAATAGATTAGAAGGTGGCTGTACAGCTCCAATTGGCGCTTTAGCCTTTATAAAAGATGAAGAAATTCATTTTCACGGAATTCTTTTAAGTCCAGATGGCACCAAAAAGATTGAAATAAAAAGAAGCAAAAAACTAGGTGAACATAGCGATTTAGCAGAATTTAGTGCCGATTATGTTATAGAAAAAGGCGGTAAACGTTTAATGGATAACATTAAAAATTCACACCGAAAAACTAATGTCTATTCTACAAAGACCTTTACAGAAGATCAACGCTTATTACTTAATGAAAAAGTAGTAGCTGAAAGTTCTGACTTTATAAAAATAAACGTTAACAGAATACACCCGCGCCATTTAAAAAATGAAATTAAAAATGTTGTTATAACAAGTAAAAATGCTGTAGAGTCCCTAATTACTAATTACTCAGCAGTAGAATTACAATTTAAAAACATTTACTGTGTTGGTCGCCGAACAAAACGTTTAATAGAAAATAGAATTGGCCCTGTTGCACATACAGCAAAAAATGCTAAAGCACTTGCAGACCATTTAGTGGAATATATAGAAGGTAACGAAGTCACTTATTTCTGTAGTGATATAAGGTTAGACGAATTACCTACAATCCTTACTGAAAATAATATAAAAGTTAATGAAATAGAAGCTTACCAAACAAAATTGGATGCTTTAAAAATTGACGACTCTGTAGAAGGTGTTCTATTTTATAGCCCATCTACCGTAAAAAGTTATAAGCAAGAAAACAATGTTAAAGATGGTATGATAGCCTTTTGTATTGGTGATACCACTGCTAAAGAAGCTAAAAAATACTTTAAAGATGTTAGAGTTTCAAAGTTACCAACTGTAGAGAGTGTTATAGCATTGGTAAATGAACATTATAACTAGCTGTTGGCTATTAGCTTTTTGCTTTTGGCGAGTACTCTTATGGGAATAACAGCTAAAATTATAAAATATGAGGGATTTTAGAAAGTTTGAAATTTGGAAAAACGGTATCGAAATCGTTAAGCAGATTTATAAACTCTCTGGAAAATTACCTTCAGAAGAAAAGTTTGGTTTACGAAGCCAAATAACAAGAGCAGCAATATCAATACCTTCAAATATAGCAGAAGGTTGTAGTAGAAATAGTGAAGTAGAGTTTAAACGTTTTTTAGAAATCGCTTTAGGCTCACTTTTTGAAATAGAAACGCAATTAATTATTATTTCAGAATTAGAGTTAATATCAGTTCAAGACACAGAAACTGTTATGTCTCTAATTCAAAAAGAAGGCAAAATGATTAATAGCCTAATAAATAAAATTAAAAATAGCTAGAGCTAATAGTCAATATCAAACTGCTAAAAGCTAAGAGCTAAAAGCCAAGAGCCAAAATGATAAAGAACGATTTATTTTTAAGAGCATTAAAAGGAGAAACTGTAGACCGCCCACCAGTATGGATGATGCGTCAAGCTGGAAGATACCTTCCAGAGTTTATGGAAATTAAAGCAAAGTACGATTTCTTTACACGTTGCCAAACGCCAGAATTAGCTAGTGAAATCACTGTACAACCTATTCGTCGTTACGGTATGGATGCAGCTATTTTATTTAGCGATATTTTAGTGATTCCGCAAGCCATGAATATCGAGGTACAAATGAAACCTAATTTTGGTCCTTATCTACCAAATCCTGTACGTTCTCAAAAAGATGTCGATAATGTTATTGTACCAGACGTAACGGAAGCGTTAGATTATGTTTACCAAGCTATAAAGGCTACTAAAGAGAAACTTAACAACGAAGTTCCTTTAATAGGTTTTGCAGGTTCACCATGGACTATTTTATGCTATTGTGTACAAGGACAAGGCAGTAAAAACTTTGACAAAGCCAAAGAATTCTGTTTTACAAATCCAGTGGCGGCTCACCAATTATTACAAAAAATTACAGATACTACTATTGCTTACTTAAAAGAAAAAGTAAAAGCAGGTGTTAATGCTGTACAAGTATTCGATTCTTGGGGAGGCATGTTATCTCCTGTAGATTATCAGGAATTTTCTTGGAAATACATACAACAAATAATAGATGCTTTAAAAGACCACGCACCAGTAATTGCATTTGGTAAAGGGTGTTGGTTCGCACTTAACGAAATGTCTAAATCTGGAGCATCTGCATTAGGAGTAGATTGGACATGTTCTGCACAAAACGCACGTTATTTAACAGGAGGCAATATTACATTACAAGGTAATTTTGATCCTACGCGATTATTTTCGCCACCAGCAGAAATTAAGAAAATGGTACACCAAATGATTAACGAATTTGGTAAAGACAAATATATTGTTAATCTTGGACATGGTATTTTACCTAACATTCCATTAGATAATGCAAAGGCGTTTATTGATGCTGTAAAAGAATACAAAGTATAACTCTTTTTAAGGTTTATTATGTAACATAAAATAGGTTTTTACGTCTTTTAAGCATCAACAATCAAAATAGAATAAGATGATAAAAAACATATTTTCAGGAATAAAAGCCTATTCAGGAACATTTGCCCTTATCTCCAAACTAAAACTTTGGAAATATTTTCTTGTCCCTATAATTATAAGCATTATTACCTTTTCAATTGTAGCTATTACAGCCTATGGATTATCTGATAACATAGGAGGATTTATAGCTAAAATATGGCCTTGGGAAACAGGAAAAGAAACCTTTACTTCTGTTTCTAGTTTTCTAGGAGGACTAACAATAGTTGTTATTGGTTTTATACTTTATAAGCACATTGTTATGGCTTTATCTGCGCCATTTATGAGTCCAGTTTCCGAAAAAATTGAAACGCATTTAACTGGTGTACAAAAACACGAACATAGAATTACATCTTTTAAAGAACAACTATGGAGAGGGATTAGAATTAATGCAAGAAACCTTTCTAAAGAACTCTTGCTAACCATTCCTATTTTAATACTTAGTTTTATTCCTGTTATTGGCATATTTGCAACCATATTACTATTTTTAATGCAAGCTTATTATGCTGGTTTTGGTAACTTAGATTATACTTTAGAACGTCATTTTAAATATAACGAGAGTGTAAAATTTGTTAGACGACACCGCGGAGTAGCTATAGGAAATGGTATTATATTTATGCTGTTTTTACTAATACCCCTTATAGGAATTATTATTGTTTTACCTCTCTCTGTAACAGCTGCAACCACAAAAGCAGTAGAGTTACTAAGAGTAGATAACACACAAATTGCAAACAAGCAAAATCAAGTAACAACCAAATGATAACTAGTTTTAATGGATTTTACATTGATAAGATTACTTTAGAAGATGCCAAAAGCATTTATCTACTTATGATAGATAACGCTAATCGATTTCGACGTTATTTCCCTAAAACACTAGAACAAAACGCGACCGAAATTCTTTCAGAAGTCTTTGTAAAATCGAAAGTGGATAAATTTCAATCCAAAGAAGAATTCTTATTCACTATAAAAGAAGCAGCAACCAATAGTGTTGTTGGTTTAGTCTATATAAAAGAGTTAGATTGGACTATTAAGCAAGGTGAATTCGCTTATTGTATAGATGCAAAATGCGGAGGCAAACAATTGATGAGTAAGGCTATTAAAATACTTTCGGAATATGCCTTTACAGACCTCGATTTAAAAACACTTCAAATTATTGTTCATAAAGACAATATACCAAGCGTAAAAGTGGCTTTAAATACTAATTTTAAGTGGATAAAAACTTTATTAAATGAATTTACGCCTGTCGGGGAGTCACCTTTAGATATGGAATTATACGAACTTTATAACTAAATAAAATGCCACATTTTGTAATAGATTGCTCAGAACCTATTCTTGACTTATTAGACCCAGAAATCCTACTACAAGAAGTACACAAAACTGCTGTAGCTTCAACATTATTTGATGAAGCAGATATAAAAGTAAGACTAAATCCTTTTAAAGAGCACTATATTGTAGGAGGTAAAAAAGACAATTTTATTCATGTTTTCGCAAACATAATGGAAGGGAGAACTACAGAACAAAAAGCAAACCTTTCAAAATTAATAGTTAGTAAACTAAAAGGATTTTTTCCAGAAGTACCTATTATTTCCATAAATATAAGAGATTTCGAAAAAGCAACGTATTGTAATAAAACTATGGTTTAAAACCAATTACTAAAGACCTCTAAAAATAATTAGTGATAGATTTAATACAAATACAAAAAATAGGGAGTAAAACAGCACTTAAATATGGTATAATATTTTTTATAAGTATTGCTTTTATCTCTACTATATTACTATTATCATTAGTTTTATTTGGCGATTTATTAGCTATGTTTTCTGTACTATTTCTAGTTATCTGCTATATTTCTTTTCTTGTATTAATTACTATTCCATTTATAATATCACTTCGCTATTTTGGAAAAAAATTAGCAATAGATTTATATAATAAAAAGAGTCTTATTAAAGCTTCGGCCAGGTTTTCTTTTTCAATTAATATTGTTTTATGGACTCTTGTTTTAATCGCTGTTCTCTTTTTTTCTATGGGAGGAGCATTTATATTTGCACTTGTAAGTTATATTCTATTAATCCTTATTTTAAGTACGTTAACCACATTTACAATAGGCTTAATAATCGCGAAAGAATCACAATCAAAAATTAAGAAGCTACCCTCTTCAGAAACTGAAAACGTAGTACTTAATCAAAACAAAATAAGTAATGAAAGATAAATTTTTCAACTATATACACGAATTACAAGACCGTATTACTTCAAAATTTGAAGCTATAGACGGAAAAGCTAAATTTCAAGAAGACATTTGGAAACGACCTGAAGGCGGCGGCGGTAGGACTCGTGTTATAGAAAATGGAAACGTTATTGAAAAAGGTGGTGTAAATATCTCTGGTGTACATGGCAAATTACCTGAAGCCATGCAAAACTATTTTGGTGTAAAAGATGCTAACTTCTTTGCTTGCGGGTTAAGTTTAGTAATACATCCCAAAAACCCAATGGTGCCAACCGTACATGCAAACTGGCGCTATTTTGAAATGTACAATCAAGAAGGAGAGATGGTAGACAGCTGGTTTGGTGGCGGACAAGATTTAACGCCCTACTATTTATTTGATGAAGACGCTAAACATTTTCACCAAACCTGTAAAACGGCATGCGATAAACATAACCCTGAATTTTATCCAAAATACAAAGCACGTTGCGATGAGTATTTTTATAATTCTCATAGAAATGAAGGCCGTGGTGTAGGTGGTTTATTTTTCGATTACTGTAAAGCTTCCGAAACTATGACTATGGAACAATGGTATGATTTTGTTACTGAAGTAGGCGATAGTTTTATAGAAACTTATACGCCTATTATGGAAAAACGTAAAGATTTAGAATACACTAAAACGCAACGCGATTGGCAGGAAGTTCGTCGTGGTCGTTATGTAGAATTTAATTTAGTACATGATAAGGGTACGTTATTTGGCTTAAAAACCAATGGAAGAATAGAAAGTATTTTAATGAGTTTACCTCCACATGTACAATGGGTTTACGATCATCACCCAGAAGCAGGTAGTGAAGAAGAACGTTTAATAAAAATATTACAAAACCCTATAGAATGGGTTTAATACCAATAATCATTTAAAATCATGGATTGTTACTGCGGAAGCAAAAAAGCATACATAGACTGTTGCGAAATTGCCCATAAAAACAATGGAACAACTGAAACAGCAGAACAATTAATGCGTTCTAGATATAGTGCTTTTGTTTTAGCTAATGGTGATTATTTAATGGAAACACATCACACTTCTACTAGACCTATAAAAGAGAAAAAAGCCATTGTAAAATGGGCGAAATCTGTACAATGGATAAAGTTAGAAGTAGTAAGCACCTCCAAAGGTCAACCAAATGATACAGAAGGGGCAGTAACATTTAACGCCTTTTTCTATGAAAACGGAAAAGTAGATGTTATTCATGAAAAGTCTGCTTTTGTAAAAGAAAATAACCAATGGAAATACTTAGGATTAAGTAACTAATTTATACAATAAATACATGTTAAAACTTATTAAACGTACTGGCTTAATTATAAACTGGAAAACTCTTATTATTACAACGCTATCAATAGTCTCTACTATATTTTGTTTGCATTTCCATATAAAAGCTAATTTTCCATTAACACTAATTAGTACAGCTATTGTATTCCCTATTGTATTTTCTATAGGAGGTGCTTATAAACGTAGAGAAGTTGCTTTAGACGAATATGGTTCTATAAAAGCACATGGGCGTGCTTTATATTTTGCTGTATCCGACTGGCTAGAAAATCCGCCACAAGAGTTAAAAGAAGAATTAAAAATGCATTTAGCAGATTTAATGAATTCTTGTAAACTCATTTTCACACATTCTGTAGATGAATTAGAACAGAATGAAAAAGAAGTATACGATAGTTTTAAAAAATTATCATTGTTTATTAAAAGTATGCGTGGTCATGGTTTACCTTCAGGAGAAGCGTCTCGTTCTAATCAATTTTTAAGCAAAATGATGATTTCTTTCGAGCGTATAAAACATATTTATCAATACAGAACACCAAGAACATTACGCACCTATAGCGATATTTTTATTGTAATTCTACCTATTCTTTACGGACCTCATTTTGCAGAAAACGCAACTAATTTCAACTATGGGTTACAATACGCCGTTCCTATATTATTTAGTGTTATTCTGGTTGCTTTAGACAACATACAAAGGCATTTGGAAAACCCTTTCGATCAGCAAGGAGAAGATGACGTAGAAATTAATGTTGAAAAATTTATACGTAATTTAGAATAGATTAAAACACGCTATTTACTTCCAAATACTTACTGCTCTTGTCGTTTTTAAGAAAGAAGCACTAATATGATGCAGTCTTGCTTTTAATAATAGTTTTCGCCCTTCGTTTTGTCGTGTGTAAACTAGTTTAGACCGTCCTACAAATATGTTCCAGTGCTTCTGAAAAACTAATGCTTTTTTCTTTTTATCACCAAATAATTCGGGAACAGGATAAAAGTTTTCAATATCTAAAGCTTTTCTAAACAAGCTTCTTTTAATTATTAGATAACGAGGCGATTCTATTGGTGCTAATAGTTCACTTAAAGCCTTATTAAATACTGTTTCTTCTAATTGAGTTGCACCAACTAATCCACAAAACACAGCACCATCATCTTCTAAAAACGATTCTACACTTAAAGTATCTATAGCACTATTTAAGTATTTTAATTCATGAAACGTTGCTAAAATAACCTCTCCAAACTTTTGAATTTCCTTATGTAAAAACCCATGTTTAATATAGAGTTTAACAGCCTTGTATAATTTAACCCCAAACGAAGCTGTAAAAGCCACTAATAAAGTATAAATAAAAAACAATAATCCTTTATTAATCACCACTTGAATATTACTCATAATAAACTCAAGAAAAAACAGAAATATAGAGAAGGTTAATTCTAAGAAAACAAACTTTACAATGTCTAAAAAATAGGTTTTCTTTTTAACCTTAAACGGTACTTTATCTAGATAATTAAATCTTATTTTCTTCCCTAACTTCATACCGTTACCAATGGCGCTTTTCCATTTTTGGGTTACAGCATCTCGGTTAGCGGCTAATTTTAATGTCTTAGCATTTAAAGTATCTACCTCGTCTTCAAAAACATAATCGGGAAACTCAATACGTTCCATACCATTTTCTATAAACGGGTAATCTGTATTAGATACACCTAAAAAGGTTTCAAATCGTCTTCGCAGCACTTCTACATCGTGTCCACCTGTATCTAACGTTGGATCAATACATGCCAAATGCCATATATTTCCTGTTTTATGTGGTTTATCTTGCTGTTTACGGATTGCTCTTCCTCGCATTTGATTGGAAGACACAAATGAACCCACAAAAGAAGCTAGCACCAGACTATTAATAGAGGGAGCGTCCCAACCTTCACCTAATAGCGATTTTGTTCCAATTAATACTTTAATAATTCCTGCTTCAAATAAGCGCGTCATGATATCTATTATAGATTTCTGATTAACACTTGAGCCACTAACACTTAAAAAATTAGAATTTAAAGCACTAAAAGAAAAAAGCTGATCACCAGCATAACTTTTAAACGATTCTAAAATAGAGTTGTGTATAATAACAATACTTCCTGTTAAGACCGCTACACTTGGTATTTCGGGAAACGTTTTTTTTATAAAATGAAAAATAGGGATAACACCAATTTTATTAATTTCGGAAAACGTTTCTGGTGTTGTATTTAAAAATTCTTTTCTAATGTAATCGGTTAAAACAACACAGCGTAATTGATTTTTTAAATTAGAATATTCAAAATTTACAATCTCTACAACACTTTTTAATTTGCTACTGCTATTAGTTAAAGACCTGTAAATACTTTGATCTCCCGTAAAATTAACCGCTTTATTATCGTAGAGATGTAACTTTTTTAATCTTTTGCCTAAAGAAGACACATACGCTTCATCATTAAACAGTTGCTCTCTATCTGTAACTAACAGGTTTTGTAACAGTACCGTTATCCATTCTAAAGACAATTCTGGAAACGCTATAGTTTCTGTTTTAGAAAACCCTAAAACAATTAATTTTTCTTTAGGAATGCTATAACCTGTAGCATTTAAGAAAATTAAGATTGAAGAAAAATAAGCTGTATTGCCATATAATTCATCGAGGCAATGTTCAGTATTCACTAAAAATCGATGACTTTTAATGAATGAAATAAATACCTCATCTTTAACAAGTGTTTCCAAAAAGCGAGCTGCTTTTTGTCGGAAATCGAAAATAAAATCAATTTCCACTCCTTCTGGTTTAGACAAATACACATAATCTTGATGCGGACACAAATCGGTTTCTCTAACCAATTCTGGAACAGAGATTTCTTCGTCTATTTCACCACAAAGCGCAAAATATTTAGAAATTTCTGTTGGTTCACTATCATAAGGTGGCGTTGCTGTTAAGGCGACAATAGTAAAATTAATATTGTTTTTTAAAGTCATTAAACACTGCCACCAAGCATTTTTTAAATGGTGTGCTTCATCTAAAACAAAAACATCAATAGTGTTTGTTTTAAAATACGCCCAGTAACTTTCGTCTGTTTCAAACGTTTTGTAAAACGCATGTAACGATTGGTAGGTTATAAATGTAATATCTGCTGGTTCGTTAATATTAAAAGAAACCGATTCGAAAACTTTATCTTCAGTAAAAAACTGCTGTAATCTGCTTTCCCATTGGTTTCTAATAGCTAATGTTGGACTAAGAATAAGTGTTCTCTTATCTATTCTTTTTACAAGTTCTATTCCTAGTATTGTTTTACCAGAACCTGGCGGTGCTATAATGTGAAAGTGCTGGTCTTCTATGTATTTTTCAAAATTATTTAAAACTCTAGATTGATATGTTCTCCATGTGTGAATAAAGTTTAATTTTTCTAGCAATGAACCCAATACATAAATTATTTTAATAGTTAACTTTGCTAAAAATAATGAATTCTAAAACTTAGAGTCACTATTTATATAAAATTTAAGTTATGTATCCAATAAGAAGAAACCGAAGACTAAGAACAAGTGAAGCCATAAGAAGTTTAGTTCGTGAAACTATTATCTCTCCTAACGATTTTTTAGTACCATTATTTGTTGTTGAAGGCAAAGGTGTAAAAGAAGAAATTGCCTCTATGCCTAACTACTATCGTTTTAGTTTAGATTTATTGGAAAACGAAGTTAAAGAACTATGGAAACTAGGTTTAAAATCGGTTTTATTGTTTGTAAAAGTGCCTGATAACTTAAAAGACAATAAAGGCACGGAAGCTTTAAACCCAAACGGATTAATGCAACGCGCTATTAAAACCGTAAAATCTGTATGCCCGGATATGTTAGTAATGACCGATGTTGCGCTGGACCCATACTCTTCTTTTGGACATGATGGTATTGTAGAAAGTGGTAAAATTGTTAATGATGATACGGTTGAAGTGTTAGCTGAAATGAGTTTATCTCACGCTGAAGCTGGCGCTAATTTTGTAGCACCAAGTGACATGATGGATGGTCGTATTTTAGCCATTAGAGAGACCTTAGAAGATGAAGGCTATACAGATACTGGAATTATGAGTTATTCTGCAAAATATGCCTCTGCTTTTTATGGTCCGTTTCGTGATGCTTTAGACTCTGCACCTGCAGATGTAAAAGACATTCCAAAAGATAAAAAAACCTACCAAATGGATTTTGCTAATCGTTTTGAAGCGATAAGAGAAACCGAAATGGATATAGATGAGGGTGCCGATATTGTTATGGTAAAACCTGGCTTATGCTACTTAGATATTGTGCGTGATATTAAAAACGAAATAGATACACCTATTGCAGTCTATCAAGTTAGTGGAGAATATGCTATGCTTAAGGCTGCTGCCGAAAAAGGTTGGCTAGATCATGATGCCGTTATGATGGAACAAATTATAGCTATTAAGCGTGCAGGCGCAGACATTATTGCAAGTTACTTTGCTAAAGATGTTGTAAAGTTATTATAACTGTTTTTAATAAACCTTATATCTTGTTTCTGTAAGTTATTAAGTAAGGGAGCGACTTCTAGAAGAAATAGTCTAGACAATGAAACGCCTAATTACCTTTACTTTTTCGATAATAACAGTCCTTATTAGTACTTTCTCTATTAGTAGTTGTATTGGAGAAGATATTATAAATGATGAAATTGCCCCAGAATTAAGAATTTTAAATCCTATACAAAGCATTGCTGTTTCCGAAACACACCAATATAATGCTAGGTACTTCAATAATATTGGGGAAGAGGAAGCGGCTACAATCTCTTGGTCTATTCTAGATGAATCTGTGGCCACTATAACCAATAATGGTTTAATTACAGGAGTTGCTACAGGAGAAACAACGGTTAATGCTCTTACTACATCTAATAACGGGACAGTAACAGAAGATAGTACAACTATAGCAGTTACTATGGATACTGTTGAACAAGAACTTATAGTAAAAACAGGAACTATTGCTACAACGAGTAGTTATACTTTAACAGGAGATTTTACGATAGAAGAAGTTGAAAATTCTAACAACCTTTTACTGTCTATTGAAAACAATTATCAAGCGTCTACAAGCCTACCTGGACTGTATTTATATTTAACAAATAACCCAAATTCTATAAACGGAGCATTGTCTTTAGGACCCGTTTCTGTATTTAATGGAGCGCATACTTACACTATAGACACTATTGGGATAAACGACTACACTCATTTACTATACTGGTGCGAACCTTTTGGCGTAAAAGTAGGTGTAGGAACAATTAACGACTAATACTTTTTTTTAATAATGAATTCGAAACAACTTACTTTATTAGTGTTTTTAATATGCTTGTGTTCTAAACCTGCATTTTCACAATGGACAAAAGGCAAAGGCAAAGGATACTATAAATTGTCTGCTTGGTATTTAGAATCTGATCAGCATTATACAGATACAGGAGCCATTGACCCTAATGTAACTAGAGGACAGTTTAATATCAATTTTTATGGAGAATATGGGCTTACTAATAAACTAGATATTATTGCATATGTACCGTTTTTCTCTAGAGTATATCAAAACGATGTCATTTCTGGAACAACAGGAGGTACTATTGGTGTAGGAGAAGATCTAAATTCTATTGGAGATATAGATTTAGGTTTAAATTATGGACTTATTAAAACAGATAAATTTGCACTCTCTGGTACATTAAAATTTGGGCTCCCTACAGGTAACGATTCTGGCGGTAGTGATGGTAGTTATCAAACAGGAGATGGTGAGTTTAACCAAATGCTATTAATAAACGCTGGCGCACCTTTTAAATTAGGGAAAACGTCTCTTTATTCTAAAGCATATATAGGTTACAATAATAGAACTCAAGATTTCTCTGATGAATTTAGAACTGGTTTAGAAATAGGTGCTAATTTTTTAAATAAAAAGTTATGGCTCTTAGGACGATCAGATATTGTAAAGTCTTTAAATAATGGTAGTTTAAATGCACAAAATAGTCAAGGGAGTATCTTCGCAAACAATATAGAGTATGTTAGTTTAGGAGCAGAAATAGCTTATTATTTTACAAAAAAACTAGGTGCTTCTTTTAATTATACAAGCGCCATAGATGGTAGAATAATTTATGCAAGCCCTTCTATTTCTTTTGGTGTATTTCTAGACATTAAATAAAGAAAATCATATCACTTTTAGAGCGTTTTTTACAGCTATAAATCGCGATTATTATCGTAAATTTATACTATGAAAAAGGTACTACTTTTATGTTCTTTAATAATTAGTTTAGGCCTTTCGTTATTTGTTTCTGTTCTTAACCAAGAAAATACAAGAATAGAATGTGCAACCCCAGTTCCTCAATTTGTATGTGGTAATAGATACTTTAGTTCATCTGAAGAAGCTTCAGCTGGAAAACAAGTATTCAATGCTAATTGTGCTTCATGCCATAAACTAGACAAAAGAATGACTGGGCCTGCTCTTAGGAATATGACTCAAAAATACGATACGATTACTTTACAGCATTACATTCAAGGTAAATCTACAAAAACATTAAACAGAACGACTTCTAATTTTCCCTGTGTTGTTTTTCCACAGTTAACTTCAAAAGACATTACAAACCTATTAAAATACACCAATTAACTAGATTTAAGTTTCTTTCTTTTAGATTTTAAACTATTAAAATCTACTAAACACGTTAATTTTAATGATAAAGTATGACTCTTCCTTTCATTTAAAGTGGTTTCAAAATTACGCCCATAACTAGAGTTTATATCACGATCAAAATAAGTAGCACCAAGTTTATACCCTAAACTTAATTCACTTGCTGGAGCCAACTGCCATTGTGCAAAAAAATCGATATTAAAAGCATTAAAGTTTGCGTTAACCTCATTTAAATCAATATCATAATTATTTGCTATTAAATCACCCGATTTTGCTAAGGTAAATTGCTTATCGTAATCTACTTGAATCCAATAATGACGAATATTTGCTGTTAAACTAAACTTAGAATTTAATGCATAATCTATATTTAGATTATTAGTTAATTGTTTTACTTTTCGTTGCCCAAATAAAATATCATCATTAGCTATGGTTAAAAACCCAGCATCGTTAGGTAAGTAATCTAAGTCTCCTTCCAATTCTAATGCTAAATGTTCTCCAATACGCGAACGTAATGCAAAACCTGTAGAGGCTGCTTCTTTAAAAACATAAGAATTAAAATATTTTGCATACGTTACATACCCTGCAAAGGATATATTTTTATTTCTATTAGTTTGGTATTCTAGTAATACCTCTACAAAAGCGGGTTCTTTAAAAGCACGGTCTTTTACTCTTGCCTCAAAAAAGTCTTGTCCCTTATTTTGGTATGTTAATTCTACAAAAATGTTGTGATTATTTGGTCGTCTTCCAAAAAATTGTAATTCGTAAAATGAGCGTTCTTTTGCTTTTAGACTATAGTAATACCGTTGAAAATGGTTTACATCTATTTTATAATAAGCAAATAGGTTTTTAGCTTTACTTTTTACATAAGACAAAGAACCATAATAGGTTAAACTATTGTTTCGTGGATTAAATCCAAAATCGTTATTATCGTAGTTTTCATCTTTTAAAGAGGCTAATAACAACCCTCTCCATTGTCCGCTAATTTTACTTACTGCTGCTTGATAATGATGTCCAAACTCATTTTTACTATTAGAAAAGTATTTTTGAGATACTGCTTTTTTAAGACTTAAATTATAGCTTCTATTTTTATCGTATAAACGCAATAAAGCAGCTGTTAAATTTGCATCGTAAACACTTCCGCTTCTTAAAACCGAATTATTTATTAATGTAACCGAAGAGTTGTTTTTTAAGGTTTGGTCTAATACTATTGCATTATAATTAGTTAAAGGATTTGTTTCTGCTGTTCGAGTTTCACCGGTTGTTTCATTTATAATAGTTGCTTCACTCTTACTTGTTACACCGTTTAACACGCCTATTGCTAAGCCTTTTTCAGACTTTCCGGTAAATTTTATAAGGTTAACGATATTAGACGATACTGGGTTCTCTATAATAGTTTCTGCTTCGCTTATCTCAATATTATCTTTATTAATGGGTTCTCCTCCAATATTTCTAGTATATAAATAACCGCCTTTATCGAAAATCTCGGTACCTTCTACAAAAAATTGTCTGTTTTCATCGAATCTAATTTCAAAAGGAGATAAATTAAAAACTTGATCATCGGAAGGCGCTTGACTAAAATCTGGAATTAAAGATACATCTAGTGTATAAGCGTTTTTATAAACATATTTTAAATCTAAGCCACCATTAAAACTTGTTTTAGAATCACCTTCTGGACTATGTTCGTTTACTAAAGAAATAAAAGGAAAAAAAGACAAATTAATTGGAGGGTTAATTCCTTCTAAACCTTCCAGTTTCCCAAATTGATTAAGTACACCATCTATGTCTGCATTAATATAATTCCAAAATGAATTTTCATTTGTAGCCGAATCAAAACGCTCGAAATTAATTCTAAAATTAGATAGATCCCCTTTTGGAAAACGCAAACTATTAAATGGAATTTTAAATTCTACCGTCCACTTATCGCCATATACTTTAACCGCACTTTCCCATACCGCATTCCATTCATCATAATTATCATTATTAGTAACTTTAATATCAACTTGCACATTAGCAGCTGTAGTAATAAAAGCCCAACCTTCTCTATTGGCGCCAAAGGGATCTAAAATAACTCCAAAATAATCCGACGCCCCAGTATCATCTCTGGTAGTTAATTGTGTATTTATTTTATGTTCTGGTTTTATAAATAATTCTGCAGCTACATATAAATAAGCCTCATCATTAGCCAAAGCTATTTTTGTTTGTTGAGATGCTGGCTTACCATTATTTGGTGTTATTTGTTTAAAATTGCCTACAACTAATTGTTGTTCCCAAATAGATTCGTTTAAGTTTCCATCTATTTTAATGTTCTCATTTAAAACAGTACTTCTTATTTGTTTTTGAGCTGCAACTGTTATTACTGTAAATAAAGCGATGATACTAATGCTTAACGTTTTCATGTTTTTTGTTATTTAAATCCAGCTACAAAAGTGGCTTGAAAAAACAGTGTAATGGGTTAAGCCATGGTTAAAGAGAGGTTAAAGACAGTTTTGCTTATGTTAATAGAATTTTAAACAGTTCTGTAATCCTCCGCAAGTATTAGGAATAGAAGTAAAAACTAAGTTAATGCAAGGTTAATGCATTTATATTATTACAGATTAACCTGTACTATTCTTATTTTTGGTTTATGCTAAAAAAAATTAACATACTCATTTTGGCTTCCATTATTGGGTTGCTAGCTTTATCTGCAATACAAGGGTATCTTATAAATAACACCTACAAATTAAAAAAGACTGCTTTTATTACAGAAACAAGGAAATCTATTTCAAGAGTCGATGATTTCTCTCCAGAGTTAGATTCTATTAACGATATATGGCAAGATTATTTTTTAAACTTATTGGCAGATTATAAAAGAAAAACGATTTCAAAAACAGAAATACTACCTCGTTTAAAAGCAAAAACCGATTCTTTAAATGAGTCTTACAAGGCTAATTACAAAAGAGAATTAACCAAAAAAGGGTTAAAATACGGGCTTAAGTTCCAAAAAAAAATAAAGACCATTATTTTACTCGACAGTATTAAAAACGATACTATTTTTAATCATGAAAACACGTCTAAAATACATCTTTTAGGAGAGCATTTCGATAAAGAAAGCGCTCATAAAGTAAGTAATTCTATGTGGCTAACTGACCACTCTTTTGAACGTAGTACAGACAGTACATCTACTACTTTAACATACGATTTACATTTTGAAACCGAAGATTTTATGAATATAGAAGGTTGGGAACGCATTGTCATCATTAGAATGAAGTGGTTATTAATATGTTCTATCTTTATTTTCTTATTTGTATTTGGTCTTCTATTTTACTCCATAAAAAACTTAATCAATCAGAAAAAAATAGCAGATATTAAAACCGATTTTGTAAATAATATTACTCACGAATTAAAAACACCTTTAGCCACTTTATCTCTAGCCACAAAAATGTTAAAGAAGGATAATATTAAAGGGCAACCTTTAATAGTTAATTCTACAGTTAGTACTATAGAAAGACAAAATAAGCGTTTACAAAAATTAATAGATCAAGTACTAAACAATAGCTTAGGCTATAAAGAGATTACTTTAAAAAAGGAACCTGTAGATTTAAAAGGCTATATAAATACTATCTTGGATGATTTCATGCTTTCTGTGAAAGATAAAAATGTAGCTCTAACCAGAAATATAAATAACGCAAACGCCAAAGTTTCTATAGATCGTTTTTACTTTACAACTGCACTTTTTAATATCTTAGAAAATGCTATAAAATACGGAGGAGATACTATTAACGTAGAAGTATCTGTTACACAAACTCATTTTAGTATTTCTATAACTGATAACGGTTTAGGCATTTCATCAAAAAACCAGAAACAGCTATTCGATAAATTTTATCGTGCTGGCAACAAAGAAATACATAATGTAAAAGGTTTAGGTCTAGGCTTATATTATACCAACCAAATAGTTAAAGCGCATGTAGGGCAAATTCTTATTAAAAGTAATGAAGGGGAAGGCGCTACATTTACAATTAAAATACCATTACACTAAATATGATTTCTACAAACAAACATATTTTATTAGCCGAAGATGACTTTGACTTTGGAAGTCTTTTAAAACAATATTTAGAAATGTCTGGCTACACAGTAGAATGGGCGAAAGATGGAAAAGAGGCTCTAAATACTTTTAAAAATAGCACTTTTAATATTTGTGTTTTTGATGTTATGATGCCGAAAATGGATGGCTTTACACTAGCTGAACATATTATAGAATTAAACCCAGAAATGCCTTTTCTTTTTCTAACAGCTAGAAAAATGAAAGCAGATAAAATTAAAGGCTTAAAACTTGGAGCAGATGATTATATAGTAAAACCTTTTGAAGCAGACGAATTGGTTTTACGATTAAATAACATTTTAAAAAGAACAACGCAAACAATTGAAAAAACAGTGACTAATCAAGTATTAAAAATTGGTCAATATACTTTCGATACTCATAGGCTAGAACTTAGTATTAATAATAATATACAACGTGTTACAGAAAAAGAAGGCGACTTAATTACGTTTTTATTTGAACACAAAAATCAACTATTAAAAAGAGAAGTTATTTTAAATGCTGTATGGAAAAACGATGATTTCTTTTCTGGCAGAAGTATGGATGTTTTTATAAGTAGACTCCGCAAGTACTTTAAAAATGATGCCTCTATTTCTATTGAAAGTATTAGAGGTATAGGTTTAGAATTTAAAGTTACATAATACACTCATTTTATTAACGTTAACGCTAGGTTAACGATGCCAATTTCTTTTTTTAAACTCAAAATACACGATACATTTGTCTTGTAAAACATTAAAAATCAATATTATGAGACATTTAATTTTAGCAGCAATAATTACTATATCATGTGTAATTAATAATTTTGCTCAAACCACACCACAAACACCACAGACTCCAAATACTAATTCTAGTACTTCATACTCTATAAGTATTTCGGGAGATGCAGACGATAATGAATTTTCTGGAACTTCTGTATCTATTAAACGAAGTGAATCTGTTTACAAATTTAGAGCCACCTTTAACAAGCATAAAACCAATAAGGTAAAAGATAAGCTTATAAAAACATTAGGGACTAAAGATTTAAAAACAAATAAAGGCAGTTATTCTTGGATAAAGTATGAAAACGGAAAAGAAGTATTAGAATGTAAACTTACCAAAGGCAACTTGAAACTAATAGTTAATAAAGATTTTGCTTCTTCAGCTTTTATAGAAATGGTTAGTGATTTTGGAATACAACTTAAAGATTACATTTCTGGCACAGACTCTAAGGAGGAAAATAAAAAAGAGTTAGAAAGAGCAGCAAAAGACATTGAACGTGCAAAACAAGATTTAAAACGCGCCGAAAAAGAACTAGAACGTGCTAAAAAAGAGCTAGAGCGTTCCAAAAAAGACTAGTTAATAATAATAAATTAAAGCTCAAAAATAGAAACAACGGTAATTACTTTCTTTTAGTAATTACCGTTTCTCTTTTACAGTATCTAACTAACATTTAATCAAGATATAAGCATCAATTTTTCTTAATAAAAATGAAAATATGACCGAATATTCATTCTAAAAAATACATTATTACTCAATTTAATCGTTATAACGATTATTTTAATCGATTAAATGCTAATTGTAAAAAAATCAATAAGTTATGCTTGCATAAGAAATATTATTATCTAATTTTGCCGACCGTCCCTCAAAAAAAATTAGAAATACTCAAGTAAATGAAAAAAAACCTACTTTTAGTAGCTACTCTATTTTTGTTGGCTACATCTTTTAATGTTGCAGTTTCGCAGACTACAATTTTTAATGCAAATTTTAGTAATGCTGCCGGTGATAATGCATGGGTAAATAACGTTGGCAGTGATTGGTTAAGAGGAACCGATGCTGCAGCTCATGGCGCAGGAAACTATATGTATATTCAAAGAAGCGGATCTACTGGGCAATATTTTCCAGACTCTAACTCTTATGTAGATTCTCCAACAATTGACTTAACAGGTTATGAATTACTAACTCTTTCATTACGTGTAAATTTGGATACTGAAGCTGGTTTTGACGGTTTAAGAATTTTATTTTCTAACGATGGTGGGACAACGTTTCACCCTTTAGGTAAATTCGATGATGAAGCTGTTAACTGGTATAACGATGCAGGTGTAGATGCTTTTGGAACTGTTAGCGGAGTAGCAGCAGTAAATGGATGGAGTGGAGCTAGCGGTGGTTGGTATACAGCAACAATAGACTTACCTTCTCAAGGATTCGATAATCAAGACGATATTATATTTTCTCTGCAATTTGCATCAGATAATGTTTTTCAAGATGTTGGTGTTGCAGTAGATGATTTTACAATAACAGGGTACCCTATAACAGCAAAAGTATACCCAGATTGCGGTATTGGTATTGGAGATAAATTAGAATTATGGTTAAACCCAACTACATTATCGTCTTTAAGTGATGGAGATAGAGTTAGTAGATGGCCTAATCGATCTGGTATTAACCCAGATTGGACAGACGCAACTTCATCTGGAGATTTAAGACCTACGTATAACAACGATGCAACTAACAATGTAAACTTTAACCCTGTTGTTAGTTTCGACAGTACAAATTCCATGTTTGGTAAACAAGGATTTTATAATAGCGATATATTTATAGTTATTAATCCAGGAGTTCCAATCTCATCTGCAGCAGCAACAGAAGATGTCTTTATGGGAGACGATTACCTAGAAATATCTCCGGGAGAAGATGTTACTGGTGTTTCCGTTAATGATACTTCGGTGAGATTTGGAGCTTTTCCAGATATTGTAGCCTATAATCAAGGAGCAAATGACAGCTATGGTAGAGCCATAGTAAGTAGCACAATCGTTTACGATAGACCTGTAATTTTTAATGCACGTTTAAACGCTGCTGGTAATGGAATGGATTTATTTTTAGATGGTATTAATCTAGGTGTTACACTAAACCCTGCTTTAGTAAGAGAAGAAAACATAAGTACTTTTAAAGATATTTTAAATTCAAGATATTGGTTAGGTCGTTCGGAGTTTTTTGGGCCTAGTTTTAGTGGAGACATCTTAGAAGTCATGGCTTTTTCTGAACGTAAAAGTGATATAGACAGAAAACGTATTGAATCTTACTTAGGTATAAAATATGGTATTACGCTGGGGCTTTTCCCTGTTGCAGCACTAGGTTTACCTCACGTTCCAGGAGAGTATTATGACTCTGCAGGAAATGCTTTATGGAATGCTTCTTTACATACAAACTACACTTATAATGTTGCAGGTATTGGGCGTGATGATTGCTCGTTACTATACCAAAAACAAGCAAAAAGTATCGATCCAAATACATTTATTACTATAGGTCTAGGAGATATTTACGAAACAAATTCAGCGAACCCAAATACATTTGCAAACAATGGAGATTTCTTAATTTGGGGAAGCACACTATCTACATTAACCGCTTTACCTACGCCACTATCTGTTAATTTAGGACCAAGTTTAGTGACCACTTTTACAGATGTTTCAGAGCGTACATGGAAATTTGTAGAAACTACAGCTACAGATATACCACAAGTTAAATTATCTGTTTCTACAGCTGGCTTATCGTCTCTTCCTCCATTAACTGGCAACGATGCTTATGTAATGATTGTTGCAGATGATGATGCTTTTACAACAAATGTAGAAACCGTATTCTTAAATACTAATGGTGCATCTCAAGAATGTTTTTATGATTTTGATGGTACTAAATTTGTAAAATTTGGAGTGGCTCACGAAGTTGTTTCTTCAAGACATATAGAATTTGATGGTATTAATGATTATGTGAAAATTGGAGACCAATTAGATCAAACAGGTGCTTTTAGTATATCTGCATGGGTTTACACAAGTGGTTCTAATGATGATACTTCAGAAAAAACAATAGTTTCTAAAAGAGGAAGCGGAACAGATGGTTACCACTTTTACCTTTCAGATGCTAATAAGTTAGTGATGCAATATGGAGGTGTATCTTCCATGCAAATAGAAAGCAATACTACTTTAAATGAAAACCAATGGCGTTATGTTGCTTTTACTTTTGATGGTTCTAAAGGAAAGTTATACATAGATGGTGTAGAAGATAATGAGAAAGCAATGCTATCGCCTACAACTAATACTAATGATTTTTGTATCGGTGCTCGTTATATAGACAAGACTAATATTATTAACCACTTTAAAGGAAACTTAGAAGAAATTAGACTCTTTGATGATGCTGTATCTGTAGACGAATTGCGTTTTATAATGAATCAGGAAATTGCAAAAAATGGTACGTTAATAGAAGGCGCTATTATTCCTAATTCTATTACAAAAAATGATTTAAATGGAAGAACGTGGAGTACGCTACAGGCATACTTTAACATGAATACTTATATAGGTACACATTTAAATGATGTCTCAGGAAATGGGCACAGAGGTGCTTTATTAGTTCCAGAAAACTTCAATATAAAAGAACAAACTGCACCGTTACCTTATGTTGCATCAACAGATGGAAATTGGTCTACTATTGCCACTTGGAAAAATGGAAGTACACAATATTTACCGTATGATAAGAAAAATATTAATGGGGTAGATACAGCAATCGCATGGAATATTGTAGAAACGCAAAGTGCTTTAAAATCTACTTCTAATCAAGTACTATTAGGATTAATGAATAGCTCGGATACTATATCTGTAGAAAATGACACTAAACTAGAAATTAGCCACTATTTAAAAATAGATGACCATATAGACTTAGTTGGAAAATCGCAACTAGTACAAACAGAAGATAGTGATTTAGATAGGGAAAGTGCTGGAACTATAAAAAGAGATCAGCAAGGACAAAGTAGTATTTATAATTACAACTACTGGTCGTTACCTGTAGGGAACCCTAACACAACATCTAACAACAATAATTATAGCCTAGAAACAGTATTAAAAGATGGTACTACAGATTCTCCAGAGGATATTACCTGGATAGATGGTTACGATGGTATCGCTGGCTCACCAATAAGCCTATCTCGTTTTTGGCTTTACAAATACGATAGTAATGACAATAGTTATTATAATTGGCAAGGATTTGATGAAACTGAAGGGTTAAAACCTGGACAAGGATTTTCAATGAAAGGAAGTAACGCTGCTACTGCTACCCAAAACTATTCATTTATTGGAAAACCTTTTAATGGTGTTATAACACATGCAGTTGGAGCAGACCAATCTATTTTAATAGGTAACCCTTACGCTTCTGCATTAAATGCAACCACTTTTATTAATGATAATAATACGTCTATTACTGGAACTCTATATTTCTGGGAACATTTTAGTACTAATAGTACGCACATAACGGTTGACTATCAAGGTGGGTATGCCATGCGTAATTTAACTGGAGGTATTGCTCCTGTTTCTCCGACAGAATTATCTGGATTAGGGTCTAGCACTAAAGAGCCAAATCTATTTATTCCAGTAGGACAAGGATTTTTCGTTGCAGGAAGCGCAGCAGGAGGTACTATTACATTTAATAATAACCAAAGGTTATTTATTAAAGAAGATAATGCGAGTTCTAACACTGTATTTAGAAATGAAACTAGTATAGCTAATAATGCAGACGATACTTTTGAAGCACCAACCCATACAACATTAAGGCTTGGCATTACTGCCATTTCTGGACATAAAAGACAATTATTGTTAGGGTTTATAGATGGTGCAGCTACTAATAGTTACGATTATGGTTACGATGGAGAGTTATACGACGTCTTACCATCTGATGCTTATTTTACAGCAGACGAGCATAACTTAATTATTCAAGGTGTTGGTGCATTTAATAACGATGAAAACTACCCAATTACGGTAAAATCTAGCACACAAGGACTTATTACTTTTACTTTAGATGCATTAGAAAACAATACGGCTATTGAAGACGTTTATATTTATGATAACGAAACTAACTTATACTATAATATAGTGGCTGGTGAGGCTTCTATATTAGTAAATGAAGGTGTTACAGAAAACAGATTTTCTTTACGCTTTAAAAATGAAAACGCTTTAAGTGTAGATGAACATGTTTTAGATGTATTTTCTATTCAATTTATACAAAACCAACACACAATACTTATTCAGAATACAACAAGTATGGAAGCGTTACAAAATGTAACATTAACTAATATTTTAGGACAAGAAATAACACGTTGGGATTTAAAAGGAACTACAGATTCTAGAATAGAATTACCTGTTAATAATGTTAGCTCTGGAGCGTATTTAATTCAGCTTAAAACACTAAGTGGCAAACTAAAAACGAAGAAAGTTATTATAAACTAAAAGAGATACTCTTATAAAGAGAAAAGGTGTAAACTAAAATAAGTTTACACCTTTTTTTTATTGATCTAAATGACTTAAGATAGTACTTAAAAATTGAGAGACATCATAAGGCTTAGGTAAAATATCATTCATTCCAGAATCTAATATTTCGGTACGCATGTCTTCTAACTCAACAGCTGTTAAAGCAATAATAGGAATCTCTTTATTAAATGTTCTTATAACTTTAGTAGCTTCAATACCATTAACTTTAGGCATATTTATATCCATTAAAATTAAATCGTAAGATGTTTCTTTAGCTTTATCTATAGCCTCCTCACCATCATTTGCTATATGAGATGTTATCTTAACACGACTTAACATGTGCTGCGTTACTTTTTGATTTATTTTGTTATCATCGACAACTAAAACTACAACATTTTTAAATTGAGAAATTATGGTATCTGTTATAACATTTTCTTTTAACTCTAATTGAGGCTGCTTTACACTTTTATCTTCTAATAATGCCAACGTAAAACTAAACGTAGACCCTTTACCCAGCTCACTTTTTAAATAAATATCACTATCATGTAGCTCTAATAATTTCTTTACAATAGGCAAGCCTAAACCTGTACCTTTATTATTATAGTTCCTCCCTATAACTTGCGAGAATTCTTCAAAAATAGTCGTTTGTTTATCTTTTGGAATGCCTATACCATCATCTTTAACCACAAAATATATTTTACATAAACCATCGTTTGTTTTTTCTTTCAATTTAATGTCTAACCAAATGTTTCCATTTTCGTTAAACTTTATCGCATTACCTATTAAATTCATTAATATTTGAGAGAATCTAACAGCATCACCTATAAGATAATTGGGTATAGTATTATCTATATTTAAATGTAATTTATTGTTATTTTGTTCCAAACGAAACTGAAAACTACTAACAATACCGTTAATTAAGTCTTGAAGTTGAAACTGTGTTTTCTTTAACGTAATAGCACCGGCATCCATTTTATTTATAAGCAACACATCGTTAATTAATGCTAATAAATAATCTGCAGAAAATTTAAGCGATTTTAAATCTTTTCTATGGTTGGTTTTTAATGTTTCATCCTCTTGAAGAATAGACGATAAACCAATAACACCATATAGAGGAGTCCTCAATTCATGACTTACAGTAGAAAAAAACTGTGTTTTAACTTTAGATAGCTTTTCTGCCTTGTCTTTAGCTTCAACAAGTTCTACATTTTTAGATTTTAATCTAGAAATATACTTTTTACGTGCCTTAAACATTAAAAAGAAACTTACAACAGCTATTAGTAATATTATAGAAGCAATAATAAAAATGGTTTTAAGATCATTAGTTTTTTTAAATAACTGATCCGATAATTTTTTTGCTTCTAATGCTATTTTTAAATCTTTCTTGTACTCCTTTAAATTATATTTCGCACTTGCTTTTTCAATTTCTTCAAGCTTTTCTATGGCATATACCTTTTTATTATAGTGGTTAAATTTCTCTATGGTTGAATACGCTTTTTCAAAGTCTTTCTTTTCAGAATAAATCTTAGCTAATAATTTATAATTATCGAATCCTATTTCAATAAGAGAATCTCTATCTATAATTACAGAGGCACTTACTAATTTTTCTTCTGCATAATTATATTGCTTTATATTAAAATAATATTTACCAAATAAAAACTGAACATAAGCTTTATCCTCATCAGATAGCGGATGTTTCGTTTCAATACTTTTAATTTTCTTTAAATAACGATAAGCTTCCTCGTTTCTGTTATGGTCTAGATACGTCCAGGCAAGATTAATATAGATTAAAAGGATGTCTTTTATCTTATTATCTTTTTTATATATTTCTAAGCTTTTTTTGAGATAAACAATCCCTTTTTGGTAGAATTTTTTGTTGTCGGAAAGAAGACTTCCTAAGTTTGCATAGCTCCAAGATATTAAACTATCTACTTTGGTTTCTTTTGCTATTTCAAGCGCTTTTTCAGCATTAATTCTAGCCTGTATAGTATCGCCTAAAGCAGAATATAAAGTAGATTGAGAATCGTAACCTACAAACTCAAAATATTTATTTTCCCATGTAACTGCTCTATCAATAACTTCTCCACTATACTTAATAACATCTTTATAATTCCCTTCATCGTATGCTTTAAGTGCTTTATCAGATAATAATTCTAAAGAATCATTTTGGATTTTTTTTATATCCTGAGAAAACACAGTAGTAAATACAAAAAAGGAAAAGAAGAGAAAAAGGAATGACTTTTTCATTAAAAATTATGATAATGTAGGTTGATTTAGTTGTCCTAAAAGTAAACATTCTTATATTAAGAAAGAAATAACTAAGTATTTTTTAATTATTACAACCTATCTTTTTTTAACTAAGTTAGCTAGAAAAAAACACCTAATGAGTTTTCCTCTATAATTAAAGATGCTATGTAAATTAAATTTACATAGCATCTTTATTGTTTTAAATATCTAAAAATAGTACTAAAAAACTGTTTTATTTCATAAGGTTTAGATAAAATATCATTCATACCAGAATCTAATATTTTAATACGCATATCATCTAATTCTACAGCTGTTAAAGCTATTATAGGAATCTCTTTATTAAACTTCCTTATAGCTATAGTAGCATCTATACCATTAACTTTAGGCATGTTAATATCCATAAGTATTAAATCGTAACTATTATTTTTAACCTTATCTATTGCTTCTTGTCCATCACTAGCTAAAGCAGATTCTATTCCTTCTTTTTTAAGTGTACGTTGCGTTACTTTTTGGTTTATTTTATTGTCATCAACAACCAATATACAAACATCTTTATTCTCTAAAATAGAGGACGAAGAAACTCCTGTAACCTTATCACTATTAATAGTACTTATTATATCTTTATTTTTTAATAAATCTAAAGTAAAACTAAACTTAGAGCCCTTACCCAAGTCGCTGTCTAAATGAATCGTACTATTATATAACTTTAATAACTTTATTACTATAGGAAGCCCTAAACCTTTTCCCTCACTACTATTATCATTTATTACTTGTGAGAATTCTTTAAAAATAATCTTCTGCTTATCTACAGGTATTCCTATACCATCGTCTTTAACCTCAAAATATATTTTATATAGATTCTCATTTATTTGTTCCTGTAATGAAATAGTTAACCAGATATTTCCATTCTCATTAAATTTAATAGCATTTCCTATTAAATTTATTAAAATTTGAGAAAAGCGAATTGGGTCTCCTATTAGATTATTAGGAACTTCTTTATCTACCTCTATATGAAGTTTATTATTATTTTGATCTAAACCAAACTGAAAACTATTAACAACTCCATTAATTAAATCGTTTAGTTGAAAAGGAGAATTTTTCAATTTAATAGTACCAGCATCCATTTTATTAATAAGTAAAACATCATTAATTAATGCTAAAAGGTAATCGGCAGAAAACTTAAGAGATTTAAGATCCTTATCATAACGTTCTAATATCATTTTATCATCTCGTAGAATAGAGGTTATCCCTATAACACCATATAAAGGTGTTCTTAATTCATGGCTTACTGTAGAAAAGAATTGTGTTTTAACTTTAGATAATTTCTCTGTTTTTTCCTTAGCTTTTGTAAGCTCTAAATTTTTAGACTTTAACCTAAAGATATATTTTTTACGCGCTTTATTTAATAAAATGAAACCAATTACAGCTAATAATAAAATGATAGATGCAATAATAAAAATAGTCTTAATATTATTTGTTTTCTTAAGCTCTTCATCGGAGCGCTTTTTTGCTTCTAACGCTTCTAAATTTCTCTTATACTCTTTTAAATTATATTTTGCACTTGCTTTTTCAATTTCTTCAAGTTCCTCTATAGCATATAATTTTTTATTGTAGTGATTATACTTTTCTAATGTAGAATACGCTTTTTCAAAATCTTTCTTTTTAGAATAAATCTCAGCTAATAACTTATAATTTTCACTACCAACTTCTATTAAAGAATCTTTATCTATAATAAAAGATGCGCTAGACAATTGTTCTTCGGAAATATCATATTGTTTAGTATTAAAATAATATTTCCCAAACAAAAACTGCATGTAAGCTTTATCTATTTCCGTGATAGAAACTTTTGCGTCTATCTCTTTAATTTTTTTTAAATAAACATAAGCTTCTTTATTCCTTTGATGATCTAAATACGTCCATGCTAGATTTATATAAATTAAAACCACATCCTCATGTTGGTCTTCCTTCTTATAAATCTCTAAGCTTTTTTTAAGATAAGTAATTCCTTTTTCATAAAACTCTTGGTTGTCCGAAAAAAGAGTACCTAAGTTTAAATAACTCCAAGCAATTAAACTGTCTACCTTAGTTTCCTTTGCTATTTCAAGTGCTTTTTCTCCATTAATTCTGGTATTTAAAGTATCACCTAAACAAAAATATAACGTAGATTGCGAATCGTAGCCAACAAACTCGTAATACTTATTGTTCCAAGCAACCGCTTTGTCTATAGTTTCTGCACTGTATTTAATGGCATCTTTATAATTTCCTTTATTGTAAGCTCGGAGCGATTTTCTTGACAATGAATCTAAGGAATCTTCTCTGGTTTTTTTTATATCCTGCGAAAATACATTTGTAAATACTACAAAGGAAAATAACAGAAAAAGGTAGGTCTTTTTCATGAGTAACAAGGTAATAGGGGTTCGTTTAGTTGTTCTAAAAGTACATATTCTTAAATTAAGAAGCAACTAAGCATTTTTAATTATTACTATCTATCGTTTTTTAATTAAATTAGCCAGAAACAAAAACACCTAATGACTTTACTACTATTTTACGCCTTTGTATCTATATTTTTCTCTTTTTTATGCTCTATTTTAGAAGCCGTTTTACTTAGTGTTACCCCAACATTTATAAATGTAAAAAAGAAAGAAGGCAAGGCTTTTGCTGATGAATTAGAATCCTTAAAAAAGGACGTAGACAGACCACTTATCGCCATATTAACATTAAACACCATCGCCCATACTGTTGGTGCTATTTTAGTTGGTGTACAAGCTAAGGTAGCTTACGCCGAATTATATGGAACCGAGGCAAAATCTATATTTGGTCTATCATTTACCGAAGATGTTATGGTAGGTGTCGTTTCTTCTGTAATGACCGTTTTAATATTAGTTGCTTCCGAAATAATACCTAAAACCATTGGAGCTACTTACTGGAAAGGTCTTGCTAATTTTACTACAAAAGCACTTAAAGTGTTAATTTTCCCTTTACGTTGGACGGGGATTTTATGGATTTTACAATTAACCACAAAACTTATAGGAGGTAAAGGGCATCATGGAAGTGTATTGAGTCGTGAAGATTTTCATGTTATGGCAGATATGGCTCAAGAAGAAGGTGTTTTCTTAGAAAGCGAAAGTAAAGTAATAAAGAACTTACTAACGTTTAAAGACATTGTTGCAAAGCATATAATGACGCCAAGAACAGTTATGAAAACTGAAAATGAGAATACAACTGTCGAGGATTTCTTTAATAAAAACCTAAATCTCCGCTTTTCTAGAATTCCATTATACTCAGACATAGAAGACAATATAAAAGGGCTTGTTTTAAAAGATGAAATTTTTAAAGAAATGGCCTTAGGAAATGGATCTAAAAAACTATCAGAAATAAAACGCGATATCATTATTGTAAATCGCGATTTAGCAATCCCAAGATTATTTGAGCAATTAGTAGAAACCAGAAACCATATGGCTTTAGTAGTCGATGAATATGGTACTGTAAGTGGTTTAGTAACCATGGAAGACGTTATAGAAACTTTACTTGGCTTAGAAATTATGGATGAGAGCGATAATGTATCAGACCTACAAGTACAAGCCCGTAAAAATTGGGAAGCTAGAGCTAAAAAATTAGGTATTTTAGAAGACAATGACACTAACGAATAATTAACTTAATTATGGAAACATGTTATATCAACTCTCCCCTAGGAATTACAAAAATTGAAGGTGATGAAAATGGTATAACTTCGGTTTCTGTACTTAATACTGAAGAAACGGTTTCAGATGTTATTCCTGAAGTTTTAGAAGATTGCGTCTTTCAACTTAAAGAATATTTTGAAGGTAATCGTAAGCAATTCAGTTTAAAACTAAATCCACAAGGGACACCATTTCAAAATAGTGTTTGGGAAGCTTTATTAACCATTCCGTATGGTAAAACAACTTCGTATTTAAGCCTTTCTAAACAATTAGGAGATGTAAAAGCCATTAGGGCTGTAGCAAATGCAAATGGAAAAAACCCCCTTTGGATTATTGTCCCTTGCCATAGAGTTATTGGTAGCGATGGAAGTTTAACAGGTTATGCCGGAGGACTTCACAGAAAAAAATGGCTTATAGAGCACGAAAGCCCATACAAACAACAATCTTTATTTTAGAACATGTATAAAGTTCTCGCAACGTTTTTAAAGCGCTTTTTTAGCGATAGTCAGATCTATAAATATGGCTTTAATTGGTCGCCAATGTATAGACGTACTACTGCTAGATTAATAGAGGTTAGTGACGATTTACATTATGTAAAAATTAGAATTCCTATTAACTGGAAAAACAGAAACTACGCAGGTTCTATTTTTGGAGGGAGCATGTTATCGGCAACAGATCCCATTTATATGATTCAACTTATTCAAATTTTAGGAGACGATTTTGTGGTTTGGGATAAAACAGCCAGTGTTAAATACAAACGCCCTGCAAAAGAAACCATCTATGGCGAATTTGTGTTTTCTGAAGCAGAAATACAAGCTATTAAACAACAACTTTTAGAACAAGACGAACTAGAAATAGCAAAAGCTATGACACTAGAAAACACCAAAAAACAAGTTTTTGCCGAAATTTCTAAAACCATATATATAGCCAATAAATCTTACTACAAAGAGAAATTAAAACGAAGACAACAGTCTAAAAAATAGTATGCACGCATATTATTAATTTACTATCTTTAATTCCTAAACTTTGTGCAATGAAATTCCTTAAAAAGCTATTTAAAATTATAGCAGTAGTATTCGCTTTAACTATCGCTGTTCTTTACATTACAGATACAGATTATTTAATTAAAGCCGTACGTACTATTTATATGCGTGGGTATACAACTGCTTTTCTAGACGACTATAAACGTTTTGATAATAGAACTTTAGGCGTTGGCACTCCACAAGCTTGGCCAAATCACAAAGACTATAATAGTGTTATAGAAACAGAGGTTTTACAAAAAGCAAATAACGATTATGGAACTATAGCTTATGTTATTATAAAAAACGATAGTATATGGTTTGAGAACTATTACGATAATTACAATGCGAACTCTAAATCTAACTCTTTTTCTATGGCCAAAAGTTATGTTTCTGGATTATTAGGTAAAGCCATTATGGAGGGGCATATTAAAAGTTTAGATCAACCTGTAAGCGATTTTCTACCAACGTTTAACGAAGGCAAGGCTGCAAAAATGACTGTAGGCGATTTGTCCTCTATGGCATCTGGTACCAATTGGGACGAAGCCTATTACTCGCCTTTATCTATAACTACACGAGCGTATTTTGATGATGATTTAGAAAAAGTAATGCTAGGCTTAAAAGTAGTAAACGAACCTGGACAAGCCTTTAAATACGCAAGTGGAGACACACAAATGCTTGCCATGGTTATAGAAAAAGCAACAGGTAAAAAACTATACAATTATCTTGAAGAAAGCTTTTGGAAACCTCTAGGAGCAGAAAACGAAGCCTTTTGGCAAGTAGATAGCGACGACCATGATTTAGCTAAAGCCTATTGCTGTATAGCAAGTAACGCTAAAGATTTTGCACGCTTTGGAAAATTGTATAAAGATTATGGTAAATGGAATGGCAAACAAGTTTTAGACTCTGCTTTTGTTTCAAAATCCTTAAAACCTCGTTTTAGTAGTGTATACGGTTACGGTTGGTGGTTAAAAAAACATAATGGAAAAGACTTTAAAATGATGCGCGGTCACCTAGGACAATATGTTATTGTACAACCAGAGGATAATGTTATAATTGTGCGCTTAGGTCACCAAAAGTCTCCAGATGCTGGTATAGGCTCTTATACTAGTGATATTTCATTATATATAGACGAAGCTTATAAAATGCTAAATTCTAAATCTTAATGTTTTGTTATTTAACATTCTGTTAAATAAAAACAAACTGTTATTAACCTTTTTTTGAGGAAACCAATTTTTCGATAAAATAGTTTGTCTTACAGGGTAACAATTATATATTTTTTGCCCCTATATGTTAAGGGCGCTGTTTTAAGCGTTAAGACATAATACCAAGACAAAAATGAAAAAACTATTCACACTCATTCCTATGCTTTTAGTTCTACTAGTACTTAAAGCACAAACTCCAAACAACTTAAACTTTGAAATTCTAAAAGACAACAAAGCCAAAGATTGGAAACTATTTGGTAGTAAAGCCTATTCTGGTGAACTAGATTCTGTTACTGTAAAAAGTGGAAACTATTCTGGTATGTTAACTTCAGGAAACGAAAACTCAAATTTTAAAGCTTGGGCCTACAAAATTCCTGCTATTTATAAAAGTGGAACAATAAAACTAACAGGTTATATTAAAACTGAAAATGTAAGCGAAGGACATGCTGGTTTATGGATGCGATTAGACCCTCAAGTAGGATTCGATAATATGGAAAAACGTGGCATAACAGGCACAACGGATTGGAAAAAGTATGAGATTGTACTAAATATGACTAGCCAAACTGAAAACATAATAGTAGGAGGAATTCTTTCTGGGAAAGGAAAAATGTGGGTAGACGATTTAGAAGTAACTATAAACGACAAGCCTCTAGAAAAAGCACCACTTAAAAAGTTATCTATTGCCGATAAGGACAGCGAATTTAATAATGGATCAAATATTACCATACCAGAACTTAATGACACAAATCTAGCAAACTTAGAATTATTAGGTCGTATTTGGGGCTTTATAAAATACTATCACCCAGAAATAGCTACTGGAAATATTAACTGGGATTATGAGTTATTTAGAGTATTACCTAATTATCTCAATGTAAAAAACAATACAGAGAGAGATGCAGTAATTTTAAGATGGATTGAAGGGCTTGACGACATCTTACCTTGTAAAACTTGTAACACAATTAATAAAAAAGCTTTCATTACACCAGATTTAGCATGGCTAAACCAATCTGGTTTATCAAAGGATTTAAGTAGCAAGTTAAATTACATTAAAAACAACAGATTCCAAGGCAATCATTATTATGTAAAACCTGCTCCAGGTGTAGGAAATCCTATTTTTAAAAACGAAAAATCTTATGCTAATATACCAGAAACGGATCAAGGGTTTAAGTTATTGGCAGTCTACCGTTACTGGAATATGATTCAGTATTTTTTCCCTTATAAAAATGAAACAGATCAAGATTGGAATACCGTTTTAGCAGAAATGATTACTAAAATAATGAAAACAGATAGTGACATCGACCATCATCTAGCATTATTAGAAATGGTCGTAAAAATAGACGACAGTCATGGTTGGTTTACGACTAGAAAACTGAGAAAATATTTTGGGTTTAACACACTCCCTTTTCAATTCAAAATTATCGATGATAAAGTAGTCGTAACAGAACTTAAAAACGAAGAATTAACTGCAGCTGAAGATATTAAAATTGGAGATGCTATAGAAACAATAAACGGCACACCGGTAGCAAAACTATTAAAAGATAACAGTAAATATATATACGCTTCTAATCCCTCTGTAAAAAAACGAAATGCAAAAAGCTTAATTTTTAAAGGCGACGAAGACTCAGTAAATATTACTTTTGAAAGAGATGGCCAAGTGAGTTCAAAAACGATTAAAAAATACACCTACGATGCTCTTAAATCTAATCTACCAGATAAAAAAATATGGGATATTTTAGATGGAAATATAGGATATGTAAATATGGGCATCTTAACGGTAGAGCAAGTTAAAGAAACTATGGAAGCTCTAAAAAACACTAAGGGTATTGTTTTCGACATTAGAAACTATCCTAAAGGTACCATGTATGAAGTTGCTAAATATTTACACACAGAATCTGTAGAATTTGTTAAATTTACGAAACCAGATTATTCATACCCAGGAACATTTGTATGGGTAAATAGTTATAGCTGTGGAGGCGGTAAATTAAAAAATCAATATAAGGGTAAAGTTGTTATATTAGTAAATGAGACTACACAAAGTCATGCCGAATTTACTACTATGGCTTTACAAACGGCAAAAGATGCTGTTATAATAGGTAGTCAAACCTCTGGTGCAGATGGAAATGTAAGTACCGTTCCTATTGTAGGAGGGCATAGCTCAAGTATTACTGGTATAGGGATTTATTATCCAGATGGAAAAGAAACACAACGTATAGGTATTGTACCAGATATTAAAGTACTACCAACAATTAAAGGTATAAGAGCTGGTATAGACGAACCACTTGAAAAAGCAATAGAAGTTATTAATTCAAAATAAAATATAATTTATGATTTCGAAACTCAATTTAGAAAACATATTGTTCTTGGATATTGAAACCGTACCCGAAACACAACATTTTTCAGAGTTAAGTGAGACCAAACAAGAACTATGGGATTTAAAATCTAAATACCAACGCAAGGAAGAATTCTCTGCTGAAGAATTTTACGAACGTGCAGGTATTTGGGCCGAATTCGGAAAAATAATATGTATATCGGTAGGCTATTTTACAATGCAAGGCGACATTAGATTATTTAGAACAACTTCCTTTTTTGGAGAAGAAGCCAAACTGTTAAAAGACTTTAAAAACTTAGTTATTTCCCATTTTAGCCAAGCAAAACATCTGCTTTGCGCGCACAATGGCAAGGAATTCGATTTTCCATACATTGCCAGACGTATGATTATAAATAATATAGAATTGCCTTATAAACTAAATCTCTTCGGAAAGAAACCATGGGAAGTACCACATCTAGATACTCTAGATTTATGGAAGTTTGGTGATTATAAAACCTACACTTCTTTAAAGTTATTAACTAATGTTTTAGGTATACCATCGCCAAAAGACGATATTGATGGCAGTGAAGTCTATAGCGTGTATTATGAAACTAACGACATAGACCGCATCGTTACCTATTGCGAAAAAGATACGATTGCTGTCGCCCAAATTTTACTAAGACTTCGTGGCGAAGCTATTTTAGAGGACGACGAAATTCTTCATGTGTAAATTAGTTTCTCAGAAAATTGAAAACTTCCTTATTAGTATACACATTCCATGCACTCAACTGGTATAATAAATTAACCTGTTGTGGTGTAAAAGAAATACCATTAGAGAATCCGTTTTCAAAAATTAATTTATATAAAGGAAAGTCCGGAAAATCACCTCTAGCTCCTAACTTAATTTGTTCCTGTACAGGTTGCGGTAATTGATTTTCCCACTCTAAAACACGCTCATTATATACCCATAAAATTTCAACTTTATGCCCTTTAGGTATGCCCCATCTATCGTTTCTTACAGTTTCTAAATGCGTTTTAGTCATTACTGTTTTATTATTTCTTTTCGCCTCACTAAGTCCTTTGTAGACTTCTAAATAGGAATCTTTAGAGAATACCTGGTTATGTATTTGATTCCCTAATGGGTAACCAAACAACGGAAATAAATCACTATCTATTTCATTTCCAGTTGGTGGATTGTTCCCATCGACAACACAATCTATTAATAAGGGGGAATTCGTATTAATAAAAACTACTATTTTTTTCACTTCTCTTTGTAACAAAGTAATTAACCCGTAATTTTCTAAATTACCACCATCGGTAAAACGGTATTTTTCTTCTTTATCTATAGAGCCATTTTCTTTTATAGGCCAATAGTTTTCTTCTGGAATTAAATTATTTAATGAAAAATCTGGTAGTATTTTAGATGGTAATTGCGCTAAAGTATTAGAGCTTACAATAGCACCGAAAGCAGCACTACTTGTTCCTGTAGCATCAACAATTTCAAATCGTTTTTTATCTAATTTAACGCGCAACGGTGTAGGCGTATTTCCTAATATTTTATGACGTTGCGATTTTAAAAGCTTCCCCCCAAACCCAAAAGGTTCTATAAAACCACCTCCTACATTAAAGGTTACTAATTTTCCAGATACTAGATTTCTATCTGTAATACTAACAGGATTATTGGATCCTATATACAAAGGTGTATAGTTAAATACCGATAAGTTTTCTGGATTACGAAGCGGTAAATCTTTAGAAGGTGCTAAAAGACTAGAATTAACTACTAAAAAAGGGCGTTTAATATCGCCTTCTTGATTATGCACCATAATAAAGTCTTCTTTTTTCAACTTCTTATTTCGCTGTAGTATATCGTATCTCGTAGTTTCATCTAATGTGAAATATTTAGGATCTTCTGGATCATATAATCCAAACTGTTTTAAATAGGTATGTCCAATACCATCTATCCATATAAAGTCCATTTTTTGAAGCGCTCCAAACGAAATCAAATCTAAACCTAAACGCTCAAACAAATCCTTTTCTAGATTTCTAGTCATAGCTTGTCCCATAAAACCGTCTTCCATTTCATTAAGCTTAGCTAAGGTTAATTCATTTGGCGGAATTATAGTTCCTAATAATTCTTTATCGTTAGCTGCACCAGCGTTATAATAGGTAAATATAGTAGACGCCCAAGACCCGCCAGAGACAGCAGACACATAACCAATGTCTTCCCATAGACCTAATTCCCATAAGCCTTTCATTTGTCCAATAGCACAGTTCATGGCACGTGTACCTCCTCCAGAAAAACAAACACCCGTAGATGGTAAGTTTAAACTTGCCTCTGGAAATTCATTTTTATTTTTCGCATGATCCCATGCTAAAATAGTAGCTTTAGTTCTACAACTTGTAAACAAGAATACAATAGAAGCAATTAATAATAACTGTAATGGTATTTTGCAAGGTATTTTAAAAAACGACATAGTTTGGTAGTTATATTAAACAGCAATTTAATTATCCTAAAAATAAGGATATTAACAAATATAATATTTACTAAAATCTAATTAACACGTATAACTACGTGAAAATAAATTGCATAAATTAAAACAAAAAGCCCCGATTTACATCAGGGCTTTCTCAAATAAATTAATTGACTAATTATAAATTACTCCTTAATAAATCGTTTTACAGTTTTAGTTTCTGCGTTAGAAAACTCTACAAGATACACTGCAGCTTCTAATTGAGAAACATTAATGTTATTTGTTGTTAATTTTCCTTGAGCAACGATTTGCCCTAAAGTATTATAAATTTTATATTCTAAATTATCTGTAAACGTAGACACGTTTAATAGATTACCTTTTACCGGATTTGGATAAATCTTAATCTCAGACACACTATCATCTGTAAGTGCTTCTGTTGTAGCAAAGGTATTAAGTGCAGATGATGCTGTTAAGTTAATATTATCTATTGCCACATCCGATTGCCAAGTGCCACCTGTAATACGGTTAAAACGTAATTGAACACCTCCGCCAACATAAGCAGAAAGGTTTAAAGAAACACTATTCCATTGGTTTCCTTGGTTTCCTGTTTGGTTCCAAATACTTGTCCAAGTTGCACCATCATCGTTACTAGCTTCTAAATCTACACGCCCACCATCTGTAGACCCAAACATGTGGTAATCGAAAGAGAAAGTTGCAGCTGCAGCTCCATTAAGATCTAAACATGGTGAGTTTATAATGGCACGTTTATTAGGGAATCCTGTTCCATTTCCAGACGCTTCAACATAAATGTAATTAGCTCCTTGCGATCCAGAAGACGGTCCTGTTCCATTAGATGGTGTTCCACTAGCATCACGTGTCCAATCTAAATCATCGCCACTCGCTTGTGTCCATAATCCAATATTTGTTTCAAATCCTTCACTGTAAGGAGCAGTTTGTCCTCCTACACATCCAGATGAAGTACCTCCACCAGAAACTAATCGTGCATTATCTAATGCAAAATCAGATTGCCAAGTTCCACCTGTAATACGGTTAAAACGTAATTGTACCGTACCTCCCGTGTATGCGTTTAAACTAATAGATTCTGTATTCCATTGGTTTCCTTGGTTTCCTGTTTGGTTCCATAAACTTGTCCAAGTAGCTCCATTATCATCACTCGCTTCTAAATCAACACGTCCACCATCTGTAGATCCAAACATGTGATTATTAAAGATAAATGTTGCTTCTGTTTCTCCACTTAAATCAAAACACGGTGAATTTAAAATAGCTCTTTTGTTAGGGAACCCTGTACCGTCTCCCGAGGCTTCTACGTAAACATAAAAAGCACCATCTGCTCCTGTAGTAGGTCCTGTTCCGTTAGAAGGTGTTCCTCCAGAATCACGTGTCCAATCTAAATCATCTCCGCCAGCTTGCGTCCAAAGTCCAAAATTAGCTTCAAAACTTTCTCCGTATGGCAACGTACTTACTCCTGCTGTACAACTACCAGATGGTGGATTACCTCCTCCTGTTGTTACACTAAAAGCATCTATTGCGATATCTCCTTGCCAAGAGGTATTAGTTGTCCCTCTAAATCGTAATTGTATTGTATCGCCTGCATAAGCAGCAAGACTAACACTTTGACTTATCCATGCTACACCTTGATCTCCTGTTTGCGACCAAACCTCAGCCCAAGTTTGTTCTCCATCTAATCTAACTTCTAGTCTAATAGTCCCTACAGAATTACCTGTCATTTGATAATGGAAATTAGCCGTTGGGCTAGAAACTCCCGTAAAGTTGAAACATGGCGAATTTAATATCGTACTTTTTCCTCCAAAATTAGGATCTGAAGCTTCTACATAAATATAATGTGTACCTTCAAAAGCACCAGAAGGTCCAGTACTATTAGACGGCGTTCCTCCAGTATTAAGTGTCCAGTTAAAATCGTCTCCAGAACCTTGAGACCAAGCACCTAAAGTATTCTCAAAACCTTCATTGTATGGGAAAGTAGTAACTGTAGAATCACAAGTTATTGGTGTTGGTGGTCCTGCACATCCGCTTACAAAAGATACTACTTGATCATTATTTGAGTTTGTACCTCCATTTGAATTTTCTACAGCATCTACACCTACACCTCTTTTTGCAAAGGCATCCCAAATTAAACAGTTGTATTGTCCTCCATATAAATCTTGATCTGCTTGAAGAATCCCATCTCTACCAGATACAAATCCTGGGTTGTTAGCTGTATTTTTAAGTCCTTCAATAACAAGAGCCATCGCTATGTTGTTTCCTCCAGTACCAGTGTACTGGTTACTATCGTAACCTTCTAAATCTATAAGATCCCACGTCATATCCCAAAGAATTGTCGCGAAACCATACCCTACTCCATGAGGAATAGATAGACCAGAAATATCTCCATAGTCCGTTCCATTAACAGCTGTATCTGTAGAGTATCTAGTAGGACGAATCCCCGCTCCAGTTGTAGGTTGTCCTACTGCATAAGTACCAACTCCTCTAGCCGTATTTCTATCATCACCTGGACGAATCGTCATTACTAGTCCAAACCAATCAGACCATCCTTCTCCCATTTGCTCCGATCCTCCTAATGCATTTGTTCCTGGTCCTCCTACTAAACGTGTTGAGATACCATGACCATATTCATGAGCAATAATTACATTATCTAAATCTCCATCTCTTGTTGGATTTGTAAATAAAAACATTTGCATTCTAGGGTTACTTCCATCTGGTGGTGTTCCAAAGTTTGCGTTATTTGTTCCACTACCATCTTGAGCATCTGCATTTACAGAATCGCTACCTGCTCCTCCTTTACCATAGTTATTTTCTTGAAAGTTCCCAGAAGCTTCATTAAAACCATACTCGTACCATACATCATGCATAATATTATTCCAATAGAATAAATTGGTAGTTGCTGCTGGTAAAAAACTAGATGGTGCATTGTTTAAATTTAATGAAAAATCGAAGTTTAATGCACTTCCCCCATTAGGAGAAGTTCCTGTTCCATTATTTCCATTAGTATCTTCTTGTGCCCATACATTATTTCCTCTTGTAATTGTAAATTCTGCTCCTGCACTACCATTAGTATCATGCCATCCAAAAGGAGAAGCTGTTGCAGTTGCTGGATCTGTTACTATAGTTCTATTTCCGTGATTAGGGCTTTCTATTCCTAAAGGGTATACATTATACGAACCACCACCAACAAAAGCTGCGGTAGTTGCTTTGTTTTCATTTAAAAATGGGCCCATTTTTTCAGATGTTAGCAAAGATGCATTATCATGATTGTGGTTTTCATGATTTGAATCTTCAAAATTACATGAAATTACCCAATCATCAGTGTATAGTATTTGCCCTGTATTGGCATCTATATTTTCGCTCCACCAATGTTTTCCATCATTTTGGTATAGACTAATATTCCAAACCAATTTTAGTTTACCATTATAAGTTTGGTACATTAATTTAGCCTTAATAGGTTCTGGGCTTATTCCAGAATTTTCATATTCGTAAACTCCATCTTTATTTTTAATACCTTTTAATGATGGACTAGCTAGACGATGCTTACTAACCATTTTTAATATTGCATTTTCTGGTGTCAATGAAGGTACTGCAGCATTCGCCTTTTTGGATACATCTGAAACGAATTGATTAATATTCCAAGTGACTTGATTATTTTTAACTGTTAGCTTATAACTAGCAAATTGAATTGGAATATTGTTATGATATTGTTGTACATAAACATGCTGAATCTCGGGGTTTAAAGAGGGGACAACATCAGTAATTTTCCATTCTAATAAATCTGCTTTTTTAGAATCTGAAGCTTCAGAAATAGCGCTGAAATAATTCTGAACCACGCCTTCCATTTTTCGTTGAGAGAATGACATTTGTACTGCAAAGATTAGCAGTAAAAACAATTTGTAGTTGTTTTTCATGATAATAATTTTGGATTAGTTAATATTCTGTTGATTAGATTATTAAGATATAAAAAATAGACCGAATAATTGTTCGGTTTTTTGTTTTTTCGATAAAAAGCATATATTCTACTTAAACAGTAGGGTATTGTCATTTTTCATAAAAAAAAAGCCCCGATATAATCGGGGCTTCTTAACAATAATTTTGGTTGGTTGGTTATAATTATTGCTTTATAAACTTTCTAGTTTCTATTGTATTATTTACGTTAAATTGAATCATGTATAATCCAGCTTCTAAATTAGCTACATTAACACCATTTGTAGATGTCCCTCTAGCAACTTCTTGACCTAACATATTAACTACTGTGAATGGTAAGTTTTCAATTGTAGATTTAACAAATAATGTATTTCCTTTTACTGGGTTTGGATATACCGAAATCGTTTCTCCTAATTGTCTTACAGTACCTTCGTTTGTAATTTTTGCTGTACCACAAGCTCCTAAATTAGTCCATCCAGAATTTGTTCTTTCAAATAAGTTTCCTTGGTATGTTACTCTATCTCCAGGAGAGTATGATGTTGAACTGCTCCATGGTAAAACTCCTGCACATTTATCTGCTGGTGTACTAGCTACAGCAATATTTACTGTGTAATCTTCTACTTCTCCATACTGGAAACTTTCGCAAGATGTTGGTATTCCATTATATTTCATAGATACACGCATTCTTGTTTCTCCAGTAGCTGCTCCTGTTGGGATATTAAACGTTCCAACAACTGGTGTTGTTTGCGATGCTGTTTTAGTCCATACAGTTTCGCCAGAATCTGTAAAATCTCCATCTTGGTTGTAATCTATAAATACAGCATAACCTTCGTTATATTTAGTTCCCGTCCATGTAGGTGTTACTCGGATAGTTACAGATTCTCCTTTAGTTAAATCTGTAGAAATATTAGTAAAGTTAGAATATCCTGTACTTGTTGTTCCTGCTCCAGATGATTTATTAATAGATTCTAATTGTACACGAGAAATATATTCATCGTTAGTACTATTTCCGTTAGATGCGCAATATTGATTTCCTGTTTGGCAAGGTGTACAAGATCCTCCACAGTCTACTCCTGTTTCATTTCCATTTTGAACACCATCATTACAAGTTGGCTGAGCTACAGATCCACATTTATCTGATAAAGCTAAACTTCTTCTAAAACCTCCTTGCGCTAATACTGCACGCATTCTATTTTTTTGACCTGTAGTAAACAAGTTCATACAAACATCATTAGAGTAATCCATGTAGTTTTGATACATATCTACAGAACCACAAGATGTTCTACCTGCTGGACAACCAGCATTAGATGTTTGGTGTGTTGGTGTATCACTTACAAAATCGTTACCACAATTTGAATCTCCCCAGATATGACGAAGATTTAAAAAGTGACCTACTTCGTGAGTTGTTGTTCTACCTCCATCGAAAGGAGCAGAAACTGCACCAACTCTACCAAAATAATTATATCCCATTACAACACCATCTGTAGATGCTGCTCCTCCTGGAAATTGTGCATATCCTAAAATAGTTCCGCCTTGAGAGTTTAACATTTGTGGTACTACCCACATGTTAAGATATTCTGAAGTATTCCAAGGTGCAATTCCACCTGTAGATGTTCTTTTCATATCATTACTAGTTCCCCAGTTTCTTCTGGTTGTAGATTTTCTTGTAATTCCTGTAGTTGCATTTCCATTAGGATCTACAGTAGATAAACAAAATTCTATTTGTGTATCTGCTGCTTGAGACCATACATTATCTGCATCTGGATTAGTACGTCTAAAATCTTCATTTAAAACATCTAGTTGAGACTGTATTTGAGCCACACTAATGTTTTCTGTACTATTTCTATATAATACATGTACTACAACAGGGATAGTTATAATATTACCTACAATTTTATTATGCTGCCCTTCTAATTGTTCAAATTCTTGCACTTTAGCTTTTGTATAATCTTCAATAGCCTGCATGCGAGATTCTAACTTTGGGTCTAATTGTTTTCTATGCTCTAAATCTTCCATAGTGGCACATGCACGTTGTTGTGCAAATGTTGCTAAAGCAAAAAGAAAACTCAATAATGATAAAGTAATTGTTTTTTTCATAAGGATACTTTAATGATTTAATTAATTTTTTATTAGATATGCAATAAAAGTATTAAAATGCATCGAATATTCATTCGGTTATACTTTTTTTCGATTAAAAACATCAATAAAAAAATCATTCGTTAAAAATTATGGTTTTTACCGTAATGCTAAATGACTCTAATAGCATAAATAAAAAAAGCCTCGATTTTCATCGAGGCTTTTACAATAATTATTAGTTGGTTAGTTACAATTATTGCTTAATAAATCGCTTTGTAATCTTAGTGTTTTCGTTAGAGAATTCTACAATATATAAAGCTGCTTCAAGTTCTGAAACATTAATATTATTTGTTCTTAATTGTCCTTTAACGACTATTTGACCTAATGTGTTATATATTTTATAATCTAAATTATCTACAAACGTAGACACATTTAATAGGTTACCTTTTACAGGGTTAGGATATATTTTAATATCAAAATCGCTTATAGTAACTTGTTCTGCTGTTGCAAAAGTAGTAAGTGTAGATGATGCCGTTAAATTAATGTTATCTATTGCAACATCAGACTGCCAAGTACCTCCTGTTATACGATTAAAACGTAATTGAAGTCCTCCTCCTACATAAGCAGAAAGGTTTATAGAAACAGAATTCCACTGGTTTCCTCGATTTCCTGTTTGGTTCCAAATACTTGTCCAAGTTGTTCCATTATCATCACTAGCTTCTAGATCTACACGACCTCCGTCTGTAGAACCATACATATGATAATCGAAAGTAAAAGTTGCACTAGAAGCTGAATTAAGGTCTAGACATGGAGAGTTAATAACTGCTCGCTTGCTAGGATAACCTGTTCCATTTCCTGAAGCTTCAACATATATATAGTTAGCCCCTTGAGATCCAGAAGATGGTCCTGTTCCATTAGAGGGTGTTCCTCCAGAATCACGTGTCCAATTTAAATCATCTCCACTAGCTTGCGTCCAAAGTCCAATACTCGTTTCAAATCCTTCTCCGTATGGCGCGCTTTCACCGCCAACACATCCAGTGTTTCCTCCACCACCACCTCCAGTGGTAATGTTTACAGTATAATCTTCAACTTCTCCATATTGGAAGCTTTCGCAAGATGTTGGCACTCCATTATATTTCATAGACACACGCATTCTTGTTGTTCCAGAGGTTGCTCCAGTAGGCACTGTAAACGAACCAGAAACTGGTGTTGTTTTAGATGCAACTTTGGTCCAAACTGTTTCTCCAGAATCTGTAAAATCTCCATCTTGGTTATAATCTATAAACACCGCATAACCTTCATCGTAAACTGTTCCTGTCCAAGTTGGTGTTATTGTTATTGTAGAAGAGCCTCCTACAGATAAATCTGTAGATGTACTTGTAAAATCAGAATATCCAGTACTTGTACTTCCTACTCCAGATGTTTTATTAATAGATCCTAATTGTACACGACCAATATATTCATCGTTAGTACTGTTTCCGTTAGAGCTACAATATGTAACTCCACCACCACCTCCAGTTGGGTAAGCGTCTCCTACACCAACAGCATGCCATGCATTAGTTACTGCAATTTCTTCTGCTCCACCAGCTCCATATAAATCTTTTGCAGATTGTATTGCTCCTGTTCTTGCATTTGCAAATGTAGAGTTAGCAGATAAGTAATTATTTAAAGTTCTGTAAGCAATTTTAGCTGCTTTATCCATCCCTATTCCAGAAACGTTAAATGCATTTCCTATATCGTTTGTACCAGCCCCACCTGCTACACTTAAATAAAACCAGTAGTTTAATACTCCAGAGTTTGTATGTACTCCACAATAATCATTGGCTTGTGTTGGTGTCCCACAATTAGGGTTTTTCCAAAAAGTTCCTCCATAAGTATCTGGTTGATTTCTAGAATTAGGATCACTCATAGATCGTAATGCAGATACTCCACTTCTTCTATCGATTTCTTCTCCTATTAACCAAGTATCTGCATTTGGCGAAGCGTCATTTCCATTACCTTTTCCGTAATGCTCTATCGCTGCTCCCCAAATATCTGAAAACCCTTCATTTAAACCTCCAGATTCTCTTCTGTATGCTAAGTTTGCTGTATTAGAAGTTACTGCGTGCCCTACCTCATGTGCTGCAACATCTAACGATGTTAAAGCATCAAAATTCCCATTACCTTCATTTCCGTTAGATGATCCGTCACCATAGGTCATAACGCTTCCATTCCAAAACGCATTATCATATCCTGCGCCTCCCGGCTGGTTGTCGTAATGTACCCAACTATTAATTGCTGCTCCAGATCCGTCGAAACTATTTCTAGAGTGCTTAGCTTGCCAGTAGTCGTAAGTTACTTCTGCTCCCCAATGCGCATCTAAGGCTGCGTTATCTTTATTTGAATTATTAAATTCGGCAGCAGTCCAATCGTTATTTGCATCTGTAAAGTTTGTATTTGGATAGCTATTTTGTCCGCCACTATTATAAGTATTAACTCCTCCACCTCTTGTATTATCTCTTAAGGCATAAGGTGATCCTACTTTTCTAGTGGTTATAGTTCTTGTTCCACTATAACGAGTTGCTGCATTCCCCGTTGCTCTGTATGCCATGGTATGTTCTTCGCTATGTGCAACATGTTCTATACTACCAAGATTAGCAACAGAATTAGCATGTTCTCCAACGTGTTTTATAACACTGTTATAAAATAATGGTGCTCCAGTAACTGCATCTATATACAATACACCTCTACTTAATGGTTGAGTAGCATAAATATCGTATTTGTAAGCTAAATAAGCATTGTTAGCAGTATCTTTTCCTTGGTAATCTAGATTAGGTAATAACACTAATTCTCCTTCTGGTTTTGTGTATCCTAATCTATTTGCAGCATCTGCATTATCCCATAAATAACTTTCTGCGCCTATATGGTTTATTGCTGATTGAAACCCTTGTTCTTTTGTTATCTGTGGTATTGTATTTACATCTTTAAGATTGTAAAACTCTCCACTCATTGTATTTACTCTACCATTTTTAGCGTGTAAAGTATAAGTCGCAAACTCTACATCTATACCATCATGTTGTAATTGATATTTATGATGTACGTATCCTAGGTTATCTGTTTCAGATTTTATCTGAACAAATGTATCGTTATCCCCTGCTTGTAATTGATTCTTAAAAAGTGTGTTAGCATCTTGTAACTTGTAAGGTGATTCTTTTTGAAAAACTATTAAGCCAGGTTCTCCATTAGCATTATTAATTTTCTGAGAATCATTTTTTTGTTCTTGCCCATAACTTGATGCAGTAACTAGACCAGCAAGTAATGGAAGCGCAAAAACACGAAGTAATTTTTTCTTCATAATTTAATGAGGTTTTTGGTTGATTAATTAATTTTTATGAATTTTATTGAAAGATTATCAATAAATGTATTAAAACACTAATCAATAAGTAGTTTTTATTTTGGTTTTTTCGATAAAAAGCACCTAAAAAAAAATCATTCTTCTCAAATTACGGTTTTTGCCGTAACGCTATTGTTTTCTCTTTTTTACTCACGTTTACGAAATAGATTTTGAATTTCCAAATTCTGAATTTTAAAGCAAAAAACAGATTTAAAAATCCCTCAAAATGAGATCAATAACTCGTTTAAATAAAAATTTTAACACTTCTATTTATTCAAAAACATCTAAAAAAATGCTTTTCAAACTTTGTTTTAAGTTATTCATCGATTTTAATGCGTAAAAAGTAGATTTTAATATAAAAAGTGTTAAAAAATTACATTTTATTTAATAACTTGACTATCACTAACCAAAATCTAAATACTATAATGAGTAAAAAAACCAGTTATCTACTAGGGATTTTGCTGACTATTATTATCGGTACAATTTTGTATTATTATTTGTGTTGTAAATCTCATGAAGGAGACACAAATACGACTACAAATATTGAAACAGTAGTCCCCAAAGCTCCCGAAATTAAAAATCCTACTAAAAATGATTTTTCTATTATTGATTCTAAAAGCGGTATGTCTTTTAAAACAAATGGTAATTTCAATTTTAATACCTCTAAATTTTCTATTCTTAACCCTATATCGGCAGGTTTAAATTCTGAAGTCAAGAAATTAACCAACTATCTAAACAATAACAGTAATAAAACAATTGACATTACTGGTTTTTATACCAATGCGGAAGAGAATAATAGTGCATTTCCTTCTTTAGGATTAGCAAGAGCTAATGTTATAAAAAATTATTTTATAACCAATGGTGCTTCGTCTAAATCCATTAACACTTTTGGAGTAGCAAACGATAGTTTAGTTCCTAATGATAAAGGTGTATTTTTTGGACCTGTAACTTACCAATTAAAAACGATGGAGGATGGAGACACTTCTGCTAGCGACAACTTATCAGCACTAAAAGAAGCCATTACAGCAGACCCTTTAATCATGCATTTCGAAATAGGCAACACAAGTATAAACCTATCTCCAGAACAGCGTGAAAAAGTTGCTAATATTTCTAGATATGTAGATAAAACAGATAATACTGTTATTCAAATTATTGGGCATACAGACAGTAAGGGAGATAGGGCTAGTAATATTGTATTAGGACAGAATAGAGCCAATGGAATTAAGGAATATTTTATGAAAAATGGCATCTCCGAATCTAAAATTAAAACGTCTTCTAAAGGCCCAGATCAACCCATTGCTGATAATAGCACTAAGGAAGGTCGCTTCAAAAATAGAAGAGTAGTTGTAACCATTAACTAAAAAAAACAAAAAATTATGTGGTGTATATTAATCCCATTACTAGTAGGACTTATTAGTGCTATACTAGGTTACTTAATAGGAAAACTATCTAGTAATAATAACCAAAATAATAATGTAGACATAAATGTCTTTAAAAATAGAATTGCCATTCTAGAGGCCGATCTCGAGGCTTGTAAAGCAAGTAAACAAACGAATACTGGCATAGCTTCTGGAGCTGGAAACGGCGGACTCGGCTCTAACATGATGGCTTCTAACTTAACAGCAACAACTACAACAGCTGCTGTTAGCGCTGTGACGTTTAATGCAGATGCGGCAAAGGCAGCTTTTGGAAAACGTATTAAGGAAAATGACTTAACTGTAGTAGAGGGAATTGGCCCTAAAATACAAGAGTTATTTCATAATCATGATGTAAAAACGTGGGCAGAATTAGCGAACTGTAGTGTAGAAAAATGCCAATCTGTTTTAGACAGTGGTGGCGAACGTTTTAAAATCCATAAACCTGGTACTTGGCCAAAACAATCACTTTTAGCTTCCGAAGGGAAATGGCAAGAGCTTAAAGATTGGCAAGATGTATTGGATGGCGGAAAATAAAATCCCCAATACAAACAATTAAAATCTATAAGGCGTTTCAAATTTTTGAAACGTCTTTTTTTATAGAAACTATTAATTATACTTTACCTTTCTTAATATTCTTATCGCTTCTTTATATCGCATGTATACATCTGCACTGTATACTTTTAAAAAGGGTTTTGCTTCTTTCAGTTTATCTATAGCTTCATGAAATAAATTAAGGTAACATATTAAATACGTTACTGGTAAGTTTTGCAAATCCTTTACTTCTGTAGGGCTTAAGTCTTTTCCTTTTTTTAATTTTTCTAACAGCGCATTATTAGCATTATAAATATGATGCAGCATTTTTTTATCGTACTGTGGTGGCTGAAAAATTAAAGTACTTTCTATATTATAATTTGCATTATTACCAAAACTAATTAAAGTTTCTTCTAGCGGATAATATTTAAAGTTATTTTGAAATCCTAGTTTTACATATTCAACAATCTTAAAGCTATTATCATCTAAGGTAATTGATACTTCATCTAAAGCAGAAAAAAACAAACGGACTTGCTCATTAATGAGCTCTATGTCTACTCTAGAATAAAACACCTCATCTTTAACTTCTTTTTTTTGTCCAGACCAACAGACTACAAAATACTCTTTAAATACTTTATATTTTGGATTATAATCTTGTCTGTTTTTCATAAAATCGAAAACACCATCTAGAGTATATTCTATATTATTCTGCGAATGATTTTCTATCGCTTCAACTATTTTAGAATTCACATCCTTTATATCGCTTTCAAATAGCTTAGGCATACTCATGCTTCCGTCTCTAAAAAACACAGCCCCACCATAATATTTCCATATATTTTTACGAAGAGATGTTAACTGATCTATTGGACGTATAGTTACTAGGCCAACAACTTTATGCTCTGGCAAATGCGGAAAGGGCACATTCTCGTATTGAACTATAGGAGGGTTTGTTAAATAGGCATTTATAAGATTTTGAATTTTACTATCGTCGAAAAAATCGACACCTATTATACTATTATCTGCATCTTCTACTCCTATAACTATAAACGAATTATTTTTAGGGTTACTATTAGATAAGGCGCAAACGTGTTTTAAAAATTTAGCTTTCCCTTCTTTTTGACCTATATCTATTTTACGTTTTTTATCATAAAAACTATTCTCGTCGTTATGAGCAAGTAAGTTTTTAATTAAAAGACGTTTATTAATCATTTAAATTCTAATTCATTCTGTTACACCAATAATAACTCCAAAATCTCCTTCTAATTGTTCCCATGCTTTAGATGGCAAATAGGTTTTAGATACAAATCCATCTAAATATAACGCATTTTTACAACCATTATCTTTAAAGTATGTTGCGAAATCATAAAAATTGATTTTCTTTTTAGACATAGCAAATAACAATCTTCCATCTGGTAGTACACCCACACCATTTCTAATATTCAAATTCTTTGAACCTTTATTAAATTTTGAATGCAATACACCATCTATTACTAACATTGGCCCAGATTGAGTGGCATACTTAATAGTATTATTAGATGTAAAGCTAGGAGTTGTAACTATTTTAGCATCCTTGGTATCGGTTATATAAAAAACGCCATTAGGTTGTAAATAGAAATTACCATAGCCTTTTTCTGTTCTATCAATTTCTGAAAGTATTTTAGAATCCTCAATGTACAAACCTTGTGGAGCACCATTTTTTTTATACATACCTCCGTTTGTAGCAAATACTAATTGCTTCCCGTTTTTTTGAAGCGTCTCTTTTAATTGTTTAAAATTAGAGTAATTGGAATCGTTTTCCTGTTTCCAGTAGCATTTTAATTCTTGGGTTTCTGGGTTTACTATGTAACTTAATATATTAGGGTTTTCGGTTAAAATAACTTCACTTTCCTTTTTACAAGAACAGAGCACAACAAAACTAGAGAGTGTTATAAAAGTAATATATATAGCTACTTTTTTTATCATAACGAATACAGTTCTTTAGTTATGTTTTCTCTTGCTTTTGCTTCAAATTGACTTTTAAAATACTCAGAAAAGTATAATGTTTCGCGTTCTAAAAACTGTTGTAATACTTTTTTACGCCCTTTATTGTACATAAAATCGGGGTAAATACTATATTCCTTTCTTATATTATCACAATAGGTTTTATAAGTAGTCCAATCTGTACCTAATATCGATAAATCTATATCTAATAAATAACCGTTATCTCCATTTTGAGAACGTAACACTTCATGTTTTTTAGTTGAAATGATTAAGTCCGATATCGTTTCTAGACATTTTTCTTCAATATTGAAAGATTTTAAGCGTTTTTTAGCAACAATTGCACTTTGTTCTTCATTGTCACTCTTAGCAGATTTATAAACAATATCATGATACCAAATTGCAAATTGTAATACATCGAAATCTACAATACGTTCTTTAATATCTTCCGCTTGAAGTAACATATTGTAAATATGCGATGTGCTATGATAATGTCTCTTTTTACCTGTATACGCTAATAGTATCTCTTGCCAAAAACGGTCTATGAGCTGTTGGTCTTCGCAATATTTTGAAGCCAAACAATTCCATTCCGTTTTTAACCAATCTATCATATATCTTTTTTAACAATGGTAGCAGTTGCTTGCGCTGTACAAAACATTAAAACATCTGCAATGTTTACATGAGGTGGTCTAGATACAGCAAAATAGATAACATCTGCAACATCTTCTGCCTGTAATGCTTTATAACCTTTATAAACTCCATCTGCTACGGCCTCTCCTTTAAAACGTACTTGAGAAAATTCGGTTTCGACTAATCCTGGGTTTACTGAGCCTACTTTAATTCCATAAGGGTTTAAATCTATACGCATACCTTCTGTTACTGCTACCACTGCATGCTTACTAGCACAATACACATTACCTTTAGGATAGACTTCTTTCCCCGCAGACGAGCCAATATTTATAATTTGTCCAGATTGTCGTGCAGTCATTTGCGGTATTATGGCTTTGCTAACATAAAGCAATCCTTTTACGTTAATATCTAACATAGCATCCCAATCGTCTATATTCCCTGTTTCAATTGGGTCTAAACCATGTGCATTTCCTGCATTGTTTATTAAAATATCTATTTGTTTAAATGCTTCAGGCAGTCCTTCAATAGCACTAAAAACAGCTTCTTTATCTCTTACATCAAAATTTAAAGTATGTATTTCTGTTTGTTTAGATAACGCATCTTTAATAGTATCTAAACGCTCTTGTCGTCTTCCACAAAGAATCAATTTAATACCGTGTTTTGCAAATTCATAAGCTGTTGCTCTACCTATTCCACTAGTTGCTCCTGTTATTAATGCTACTTTATTTTTCATATTTATTTTCCACGAAAGTGGAAGCCTTTTTAATTAAACTTCTATTCTTTTTCATCTCTAAGTGACTTATATTTAAACTTAGAAACACAGCGTCTACTAGAAACTGCTAACTACCAATTAAATTATGGTACTTTATGTCCTTGACAAGCTACTAATATTAAGAACCAATCTTCTAAATCTAAATCTATAGCTTCTGCTTTACTTGCATTACTAATTCTTTCTTTATTAGTTGTTCCTATTACAGGATGTATACCTGCTGGATGTTTTAAAATCCATGCTAATAATAATTGATCTTCGGTAGCATTGTATTTATCCATAAGCGCACCCAATTGTTTATGTATGCGTCTAGTTTGCTCTGTGTCTTCTTTAAAAACAGTTCCTAAAGGCGACCAAGCCATGGGCCTACAATTATTAAGTAACATGTGATCTAATGTTCCATTATGCATTGCTGTATGTTGTGTTAAAGAAAATTCTATCTGGTTAACGGACACTTCAGCAAACTGAGATACCAAATCTGTTTGAGATGGTGTAAAGTTAGATACTCCAAAATCTCTAATTTTGCCTTGCGTTTTTAATACAGATACTGCTTCGGCAATAGTTTCTGGATGCATTAACGGACTTGGTCTATGCAATAATAATAAATCTAAATAATCGGTTTTTAAATGCTTTAGAGATTCTTCAGCAGACCAAATAATATAATCCTTACTATAATTATAATGTTTTACTCTATTATAATTTCTGGTTTCTCCAATATACTGAATGCCACATTTTGAGATTAACGTAATATTATCTCTAGCAATTCCGCTTTCAGCAAAAGCATTTCCAAAATCTGCCTCTGTTGTATAATCTCCATAAATATCTGCATGATCAAAGGTAGTAATACCATTCTCGAGGCAACAATGCATTCTATCAATTATCTCTTTTTTCGAAAATTGAGCGCCCCATTTTCCCCAAGTCATTGCCCCTGCAATTACCTTAGAATATTTATTATTAATCATTGTTTTGTTTTAGAAGTTTAAAAATAGGGAACTAAATAAGGTTAACGAGTGTTAACAAGCGGAATTTTTAACCAATTATTAACAACTTTCCATTAAAAATTTTAACAATTTGCACTTCACGAATAGGAATGTTAAATTCGTGAGTTTTAAAAATCAAATATGATGGAAGATACAGGTACAATTGATATTAAATCGATTAATGAAAAAATTGAAAAAGAAAGCGCATTTGTCGACTTGCTAACGCTAGAGATGAATAAAGTGATTGTGGGACAAAAACACATGATAGAACGCTTACTTATTGGTTTATTAGGTCAAGGACATATTTTACTAGAAGGTGTTCCTGGTTTAGCAAAAACATTAGCTATTAACACACTATCTAAAGCAATAGATGGTAGTTTTAGTAGAATTCAGTTTACACCAGATTTATTACCTGCCGATGTTGTTGGAACCATGATTTACAACATGAAGGATAATGACTTCACTATTAAAAAAGGACCTGTTTTCGCAAACTTTGTACTAGCGGATGAAATTAACAGGGCGCCTGCAAAAGTACAATCTGCTCTATTAGAAGCCATGCAAGAAAAGCAAGTAACTATTGGAGAAGAAACGTTTATATTAGATAAGCCATTTTTAGTAATGGCAACGATGAACCCTGTAGAACAAGAAGGAACATACCCTTTACCAGAAGCACAGGTAGACCGTTTTATGTTAAAAACAGTAATTGATTACCCTAAACAAAATGAGGAGCAATTAATTATGAGAGCCAACCTTAAAGGTGCTTTCGAAAAAGTAAATCCTGTAGTTTCTGTATCTCAAATACTAAAAGCACAAGAAGCCGTTAGAGAAGTCTACATGGACGAAAAGATTGAAAAATATATTTTAGATATTATTTTTGCAACACGTTATCCAGAAAAATACAAGCTTGCAGATTTAAAACCATTAATTTCTTTTGGTGCCTCTCCTCGTGGAAGTATCAATTTAGCAACTGCTGCTAAATGTTATGCTTTTATAAAACATAGAGGTTATGTAATACCAGAAGATGTTCGTGCTGTTGTATACGATGTATTACGCCATAGAATTGGTATTACATACGAAGCAGAAGCAGAAAACATTACTTCTGTAGACATTATAAATAAGATTGTAAACGAAATAGAAGTACCATAATCAGTAAACAGTAAAAACAGTTTGCAGTAAGCAGTTGTTTACTCAAACCCTATAGCATAACCAATACTACAAACTGAGGACTCAAAAAAATGGATACTAAAGAATTACTAAAAAAAGTACGTAAGATTGAGATTAAGACACGTCGTTTGTCTGATCATATTTTTGGAGGAGAATACCATTCTACCTTCAAAGGTCGTGGTATGACGTTTAGTGAAGTAAGGCAATATCAATTTGGAGACGATGTTCGTAATATAGATTGGAATGTTACTGCGCGTTATAACGAACCTTATATAAAAGTTTTTGAAGAAGAGCGAGAATTAACCATGATGCTTATGGTAGATATTTCGGGGTCTGAACTTTTTGGGACAGAACAGCAATTTAAAAACGAAGTAATTACAGAGATTGCTGCAACATTAGCTTTTTCAGCAACGCAAAATAACGATAAAATAGGGTTAATTCTATTTACAGACGACATTGAGATTTTTATACCACCTAAAAAAGGGCGTTCGCATGTTCTTAGAATTATTAGAGAACTTATAGAATTTAAACCAAAAAGTAAACAAACCAATATTGTAGAAGCCTTTAAGTTTTTAAGTAATGTAATGAAAAAGAAAGCCATTGTATTTGTACTTTCAGATTTTATTGCAGACGATTATAAACAAACACTTAAAATAGCGGCAGGAAAACACGATGTTACAGGTATAAGAATTTACGATAAAAGCGAAGAATCTATTCCTAACTTAGGAATGGTACAAATGCAAGACGAAGAATCTGGAGAGTTAATGCTTGTAAATACAGCCTCTAAAAAAATACGCACCAATTACAGTAAGTTCTACAACGAAAAAGTAGACTATTACAAAGATAGTTTTGCCAAATCTGGAGCTGGCAGTATAGATTGCCGAGTAGACGAAAGCTATGTAAAAAAGCTTTTAGGCTATTTTAAAAGAAGAAATTAAATTAATTACAATTTAAGAATGACGCATAACGAATTAAATAACATGAAAAACAGATTACGCTTTAAGCCTAGACCGTCTAGTGTTTTAGCAACTATTGTTTTCTCTATATTATTTTCTCTAGTCTCTACACAGCTAACCGCACAAGTAAAAACATCTATAGACTCTACTTCAGTAAAAATTGGAGAACAGATTACTTATAAAATAGAAGTAGAAGTAGACACCACTTCTTTTGTAGTATTTCCAGAAGGGCAAACCTTTCTGCCTCTAGAAATGATAGAGTCTTACACCATAGACACCACTAAAAAAGATGCTAAATATAACTTAATTAAAAAATACGGATTAACACAATTCGATTCTGGTACTTATACAATACCAAAGCAAAAAGTTATTATTGACAATAAACCTTTTTTAACAGACTCACTACTTGTTGAAATTAAAAACATAGTAGTAGACACTACCAAACAAGGTCTATACGATATTAAACCGATTATAGCGGTTGAAAAAAGCACAGGCAATTGGTGGAAATATCTTTTACTAACACTATTAATTATTGGTTTAGCAGCCTTTTTACTGTATTGGTTTATATGGCGTAAAAAACCATTAACCGAAGAAGAAGAAATAGCATTACTGCCACCGTACGATAGAGCAAAATTAGCTTTACAAAAACTGGACAACTCTGGATATCTTGAAAATGAAGAAATGAAAGAGTACTATTCTGAATTAACTTTTATTATTAGAAAGTATTTAGACGAAAAAGTATACGATCGCGCTCTGGAAAGTACAACAGACGAGTTAGTCTCTAGATTAAACCTTTTAAAAGAAGGTAACCAGATAGAACTAAGCAAGGAAGATATTAGAAATATTGAAACTATTTTAAAACGTGCCGATTTAGTAAAGTTTGCCAAATCTGAACCAGATATTGCACTAGCAGAAATAGACAGAAAAACAATAGATTTAGAAATAGACCAAGTAAAAGAGGCCTTACCTGAACCTACAGAAGAAGAAAAGCTTTTAGACCAACAATACAAAGAAGAGCAAGCACGCAAACGTAAACGTAAAAAAATAATACTAACAGTTGGTATCGTTATATTTTTAATGATTGCATCATTTATAGGTTATGGTATTAAAAATGGTTTTAGTTACGCAAAAGACACTATTCTAGGTCACGAAAGCAAAGAGCTACTGGAAGGCGATTGGGTAAATAGTGAATATGGTATTCCACCAATAACCATTAGTACACCTAAAGTATTAAAACGTATGGAAGCCCCTATTCCAGACGACATGAAAGATAAAATAAACATGAGTTTATTTGGCTATGGTACTTTATTAGGTAAGTTTAATGTAATAGCAGCCACAACAACCTTTAAACAACAGCCGCAACAGCAGGAAAATCAAGGAGAAGATGGTGGCAGCAAAACTATAGATCTTAATAAAGCTATAGATGGTAGTATACAAACCTTAGAGCAACAAGGTGTTAAAAATATTATTCTAACTAGAGAAAAATTTAAAACACCAAACGGCGCAGAAGGTATTAAAACAATAGGAACTGCAGATGTTCCTACTGGAACAGAAGGCAAAACCGAAAAAGGAAAACTAACGTTTTTAAGTTTTTCTTCGGAAAATGTATTACAACAAATTGTAATAACATGGAAAGATGACGATACCTATGCAGACCAAATTGTAGAACGTATGATTAACTCACTAGAATTAAAACCTAAAGAAGAATAATGTTTGAAGGCATAGAATTTTTAAACAAACCCTTTTTCTGGTTGCTCACACTGCTGCCATTAGCTATAGTATGGTATATTTTTAAGCAGAATAAACAAACTGCAGAACTTAAAATATCTAGTTTAAAAGGGTTTAAGGTTACCAAATCATGGTTACCAAAATTAAAACACTTACTATTTGCACTACGTTTAATAGCGCTAGCATTTTTAATAACAGCATTAGCTAGACCACGAACAGTAGATGTTTCTACAAAAACGAAAACAACAAGAGGTATAGACATTGTTATGGCTATAGATCTTTCTGCAAGTATGCTTGCTAAGGATTTAAAACCAAACCGATTGGAAGCTTTAAAAGCTGTTGCTGCCGATTTTATAAAAGGAAGACCCAACGATAGAATAGGAATAGTAGAATACGCTGGAGAAAGTTATACCAAAACGCCAATTACCAGCGATAAAGCGATAGTATTACGTTCTTTAAAAGATGTTAAATACAACTCTATAATAGAAGGCGGTACAGCTATTGGTATGGGATTAGCGACGGCTGTAAACAGATTAAAAGACAGTAAAGCAAAAAGTAAAGTCATTATTCTACTAACAGATGGGGTAAATAATTCGGGATCTATAAACCCAAAAATAGCTAGTGAACTTGCGGTAGAATTTGGTATAAAAACCTACACTGTTGGCATAGGAACTAACGGTATGGCGCTATCTCCAATAGACATCATGTCTAATGGTCAATTTAGATACGGAAGAGTCCCTGTAGAAATAGACGAAAAACTATTAAAAGAAATAGCACAAGTAACAGGAGGGAAATATTTTAGAGCTACTAACAATAGTAAATTAGCAGCTATTTATGATGAAATTAATAAGCTTGAAAAAACAGAAATAGAAGAATTCAAATTCTACAATTACGAAGAAAAATTTCGCTTATTTGTTTGGATAGCAGGATTAATTTTATTGTTAGAATTATTATTACGTTACACCATTTTTAGAAGCTTTGTTTAATTTGAAAAAAGGAATCATCATACAAGCCAGTTCAAGAAGTAAAGGTAACACCTTTGCAATGGTTTCCTATTTACAAGAACTAACCGATTTTGATGTGGTTGATTTAAACACAAAACAAATTGGGCATTTCGATTACGAGTTTAAAAATCAAAACGATGATTTTAATGCGTTATTTAAAAATATAGTAACTAATTACGACACCATTATTCTGGCAACACCAATATATTGGTACACCATGAGTGGTATATTGAAAGTGTTTTTAGATAGGATTTCCGATTTTTTAAAGATTGAAAAGGACTTCGGAAGACAACTAAGAGGGAAACAACTAGCCTCGTTAAGCTGTAGTGGTTCAGACGAGATATTTGAAGGGTTTACAATGCCTTTCATTAAAAGTGCAGACTATTTAGGAATGCTGTATAAAGGACACATCCATACGTGGCTTGAAAACGAAAGCATTTCCGAAGCAATGAAAATAAAAATTAAAACATTTAGTCAAAGTATTATTACTGAACACTAAAACAACATAAATATGTTCGATTTATTAGAAGAAAAAATATGGTTTTGGACAATATTGGTTATTCCAGTAATCGTAGTACTATTTTTAGTGCTTCAACTCTGGAAACGAAGTGCACAAAATAAATTTGCTAATAGCACTATTATAAAACGATTAAGCCCAAACAAATCTGTTTTTAAGCCCGTATTAAAACTTATTGTTTTATGCTTGGCATTTGCATCTTTATCTATAGCTTTAGTTAACCCAAAAAACGGTTCTAAACTAGAAACGGTAAAACGTGAAGGTGTAGACATTGTTTTTGCCGTAGATGTTTCTAAAAGTATGCTTGCAGAAGATGTAGCACCAAATCGTTTAGAAAAATCCAAGCAATTAGTAACTCAAATTATTAATAACCTAGCAAGTGATCGTGTTGGTATTATTGCTTATGCAGGTAAAGCCTTTCCTCAGCTACCAATTACAACAGATTATGCATCGGCTAAAATGTTTTTACAGAACATGAATACCGATATGCTGTCTTCTCAAGGAACAGCTATAGACGAAGCTATAACATTAGCAAAAACGTATTACGATGACGACCAACAAACTAATCGTGTTTTAATTATAATATCAGACGGAGAAGATCATGGAGAATCATCGGCAAGTGTGGCAGAAGAAGCCAGCAAAGAAGGCATTCGTATTTTTACTATAGGTGTAGGAGACACTAAAGGAGGACCAATACCAATAAAACGAAATGGTGTTGTACTAAATTATAAAAAAGATAAGCAAGGCGAAACTGTGATTACACGTTTAAATGAAGATACTTTAAAAAATATAGCAGACGAAGCCAATGGCGCCTACATAAACGGGCGTGTTACAGGGAATGTTGTAGGTGAAATAAAAGAAATACTAAACAAAATGGATAAAACGGAGTTTGAAGCCAAGCAATTTGCAGATTTCGAAGACCAATTTCAATGGTTTTTAGGTATTGCAATTGCATTATTATTCATAGATATTTTTCTTTTAGAGCGCAAAACAGCATGGCTTAAAAAACTAAATTTATTTAACGAAAATCTATAATTTATAAAATTGTTAACAAGAAAAAGAAAGATGATTTTATATCTTTAAAAGTCAGAAAAGTACGAATTTAAACAGACGCACTTTATAGTATAAAAAAATGAAACATATAATAACCTACATATTTTTACTAACTACTATATTTTCTTTTGCACAAGAAGAAGATAAAGCATTAGAATTAGCCTCTAAAAGAGCTAACAATTTAGTGTACGATGCTAACGATTTAGCAGAAAATAATGATTTTGTTTCTGCCGAAATGGAATATCGCAAAGCGCTATCTGAAAAACCAACAAGTGTTTCAGGGACTTATAATTTAGCACATTCTTATTATAAAAAAGGCAATTACGAAGAAGCATTATATCGTAACAAGCAAGCTGCAAAACACGCAACAAGTAAAACCGAAAAACATAAAGCGTTCCATAACATTGGTAATATCTTAATGCAAAATAAGAAATGTAAAGAAGCAGTAGAAGCTTATAAAAGCGCATTAAGGAATGATCCAACAGACGATGAGTCTAGATACAATTTAGGGATTGCTAAAGACTGTGCAAAACAACAACAAGAAGACCAACAAGAGGAAGACAAAGACGGCGACAATAAAAAAGATAAAAAAGAAGACGAGAATAAAGACGATAACAAGGACAAAAAAGATAAAGAAGACAAGGATAAAGAGCAAAAAGACCAAGAAGATAAAGGCGATAAAGACAAAAAAGAAGGAGACGACCAAAAAGACGAAGACGGTAAGCCTAAAGATGAGAAAGAAGATAAAGGGAAAGAAGGAGATAATAAAAAAGAACAGCAAAAGCCACAACAGCAACCAGGACAATTATCACCTCAGCAAATTAAAAACTTGCTAGAAGCAATGAATAATCAAGAACAAAAGGTTCAAGAGAAAATGAATGCTAAAAAGGCTAAAGGCGTTAAAATACAAACTGAAAAAGATTGGTAAACGAATGATGATAGACGAATTACGATTGTAAATTTTAAATCGTAACTCAAAAATCTAAAATCGTAAATTCAAAATGAAACATATAAAACACATAACATTAGTATTATTAATTTTCACTTCTGGTTTACTTTCAGCTCAAGTAAAGTTTGAAGCTAAAGTAAGTAAGAAAAAGCTTGGAGTAAATGAACGCTTAAGAGTAGACTTCGTAATGGATAAAGACGGAGATAACTTTAACGCTCCTAATTTTGAAAACTTTAAAATTGTTGCAGGACCAAACCAATCGGTAAGCACATCTTGGATTAATGGTAAACGCACCTATAAAAAAACATATAGCTTTTTCTTAGCTCCAAAAAAACGCGGAAACTTTACAATAAAACAAGCTACTATTGTCGTTAATGATCAAATTTATAAAACATCACCTATAAAAGTTACAGTTACTAAACCTGTAGAAAAACCTAAAGATGGTAATAATGCCGATTATATAGCTTCAGAAAATATTCATTTAGTCGCTAGCGTTTCAAACTCTAATCCTTATTTAAACCAAGCTATAACTGTAGAATACCGCTTATATGTTTCACCGAATACCGGTGTTAGTAACTGGCGAGAAATAGACAATCCTACCTTCGATGGTTTTTGGAGTCAAAATACCAGTAGTAAAGGACAAAAAATAAAGAATGGCACATACAAAGGAGAAGATTACAGGTATGTAACATTACATAAATACACATTGTACCCTCAAAAAACTGGTAAGTTAGACATAGAACCTTTAAGTCTAGATATAACTGTAGATGTTCCTACTAGTCGTAGAGATATTTTTGGAGGACGTTTAATGACACAAGTACACAAAACAGTATCGGCAGGCAAACGTACTATAAATGTAAAACCATTACCAGAAGAAGGGAAACCATTAGATTTTACAGGAGCCGTTGGTGAGTTTAATTTTAACTTATCGACCTCTAAAACAGAATTAAATGCCACAGAATCTTTACAAGCCAAAATAGAAGTTTCAGGAAAAGGGAATTTAAAATTATTTGAGCTCCCAAAACTAAACGTACCAAGCGCATTAGAAGTTTACGAACCAGAACACCAAGAAGCAGTTAAAACCAATGCTTCAGGTATGCAGGGACGTATTTCAGACACCTACACCATTGTTCCACAATACAAAGGTAAATATCCTATTCCTAGTATTTCGTTTTCTTATTTCGATCTTAAAACCGAAACTTACAAACGACTATCTACTAACGAAACCGTAATTAATGTTTTAGAAGGACCAACTATTGCTAACACGGATAATACAGAAAGCACTGCAAATAATACTAGTAAACAAGCTGTTGTTTTAAATAGCAATCAATTTGCGTTTATAAAAACAAAAGCAAATTTAATCCCTAAAGAGGATACTCCATTCTTTAAATCTACAACTTTTTGGACTACCTTATTTGTTCCTTTTTTAGCAATACCATTAGCTATTGTATTTAGGAGAAAGAAAGCAGAACGCGATGCAGATGTTACAGGTAACAGAATAAGAAAAGCTGACCGTTTAGCAAAACGCTATTTAGGAGAAGCTAAAAAAGCGTTAGGCAATAAAGAAGCATTTTATATTGCTTTAGAGAAAGCTTTACATAACTATTTAAAAGCAAAACTTAATATAGAAACTAGCGAGTTTAGTAAAGACAGAATTAAAACATTATTAGCAGAACGAAAAGTAGAATCTTCTGTTATTTTAGATTTTGAAAGCCTTTTAGAAAGTTGTGAATTAGCAAGATACACGCCAATTACTTCGGTAACCATGCAGCAAGATTATGATAAAGCAGCACAAACCATTAATAAAATAGACAAACAAATTAGATAAGTTTTGTTTAGCATAAAGATTATAAAAGCAATGAAATCATTACTATACCTATTACTTTTTATTTTTAGCGGACAGCTTATTGCACAAAACAATACTGTTGTTTTCGAGCAAGCCAATGCATTATACAATGAAGGTAAATATGCAGAGGCTTTAGATAAATACAACACCATTTTAGAAGGTGATAAACACTCCGCAGAACTCTATTATAATATTGCGAATGCGCATTATAAATTAAACCATATTGCTCCAAGTATTTATTATTATGAAAAAGCTGCCAAACTATCGCCTAATGATACCGATATACAAAACAACATTAGCTATGCTAATAATATGAAAATTGATGCTATAGAAACGTTACCAGAAATAGGTATTAAAAAGTTTATGCGAAACATAACTAACAGTTTCACTTTCGACGGCTGGGCAAAATTATCTGTAGCCTTAGTATTTAGTTTTGTTATTCTATTTCTGCTCTATTACTTTACATACGCAACAACAACAAAACGTTTATATTTTATAGGTAGCTTAGCCTCTATTTTTCTAGCTTGTATTGCTTTAGCATTTACCTTTCATAATTATAACTTAGTCCAAAAAGACCAAGCAGCTATTGTATTTACACAAGAAACTCAAGTTAAAAGCGAACCAAATACTAGAAGCGATGAAGCATTTACATTGCACGAAGGGACTAAAGTTCAGATTTTAGATGAAGTAAATGATTGGAAAAAAATAAAGATTGCAGACGGCAAAACTGGTTGGATTTCTGAAAAGGATATTAAGGAACTTTAATTCTTGATGTTTCGCTCATTCAAAAACACACTCTTTTTTAAAACATTAAAAGTTATACTTCTATTTCAGAAAAAAATAGTCCTCATATCTTACTGTATTGCTATAGTATTGGGCATTTTATTTACTGAAAAACTAATTGTTGGCTTTAGCTATTTATTAATAGCTCCACTTATTCATTTTTTTCTTTATAACATTAAGAGTAAATACGAATATTACTACTACTATAATTTAGGTATAAGTAATGCTACATTATGGAGCTCAACAATTGTAATTGGCATATTAAATTTAATTATCCTAGCAATTATATGAGTAAACTTCAAGTAGAAAATATAAGGAAAGCCTATAAAAATAAAACTGTATTAAGTGAGGTTTTTATGTCTTGTGAAAAAGGCGAAATTAAAGGATTAATTGGACGTAATGGCTCTGGAAAATCTACGCTTTTAAAAATTGTTTTTGGAACCGAAAAGGCGGAATCTAAATTCGTTAGAATAGGACATAAAGTGATAAAAAATGTGTCTGACGGCAGGAGCCTAATTAATTATTTACCACAAGACAACTTTCTCCCAAATAATGTATCTATTAAAATAGTAATAAGCTTATTTCTTGATGAAGACAACAAAGCTATTCTCTTCGAAAACGACTATATAAAACCGCTTTTAAATAAGAAAAATGAACACTTATCTGGTGGCGAAAAAAGAATCATTGAAATTTTACTAATGGTGCACTCTAAAGCTGATTTTGTTTTATTAGACGAACCTTTTAATGGATTAAGTCCTATTCTTAAAGAGTACATAATAAAGTACATTAAAACAATAAAATCCTCTAAGGGTTTTATTATAACAGACCATGATTACGAAACTGTAATTAGTCTAGCAGATAATATTATGTACTTACAAAATGGTTTTATAAGAGACATTACTGATACAAAAGAATTGGTTGGGTTGGGTTATATAACAAGAACAGTGTATAATAGCATCTACAATTAATTATATATTTTCCTAATAATACTGCTTAAAATAGCTTATAAAGTGTCGTCATTATAATTCCTTTTCCATCACCCAAATCAATAGACAATAATTCTTTTTCTTCTTTAATGTTTAAATTAAATGGTGGTACTAATACATTTATTCCGCTTTGTTTTTTTAATCGAATGCCCTGCCCCGAAATAATATCTTTATTAGGCGAAAAATCGCCTTTAGGAAGATGCTCCGTTAAAATAACATATTTAAAATGGGTAAGCTTGTTTACTACGGCTTCAACTTCAGCATTCGATAAGTGTTGCAATACTTGTCTTAAAATAACACAATCTCCAGATGGCAAATTATCTTTTGCAATATCTAAGCAATAAAACTCTAAATGATTAGCTTTAAAAGTCTCTTTATTATACGTAATAAGGTTTTCTACTATATCTACTGCATTATATTTTTTAGTGTATTGTAACAGCTGCTTCCCTATATTAAAATCACCACAACCTAAATCGCATACAGTAATCGGTGCTTTAAAAGACTTTAAAAACGCAGTTACAACTTCTATATAAGGATTTATTATCTCAGGAAGGTGAGAGCCTTCTCCCGAGTAAAATTTAGAATCATTATTTCCCCAAAGGTTCTTATCGTAAATTTGCTCCATGGCTGCTTTAGTGGGCCAAGGTGTTTTTATGCGTTTAGCTCCATTTTCTTTAGACTTCATATTATAAAATGGTTACTATTCTAAAAACAATCAATATTAATTAAGATTCTGTTTGCTCTTCCTCTTGTTCTGTTTCCCCATCATTTATAATACTAGGAAAAATCATAGGCGCTAAAGACTTTACTGGTTTGTACAATATAGAATTGTTAATCTCTTCCTCATTTACAAACGTAATCGTATTATTCATTTTATTAAAAACGATTAATACTACACTTAAAATTAGACCTATTTTAAGCGCTCCAAATACGCCACCAAGTAACTTGTTTAAAATACCTAAAGACGCAAAATCTGCTAATTTAGTTAACGCTTTTCCTGCTAAAGCAATAACCACAATAATAAGAACAAAAGTAATAGCAAAAGCTGTAATATTAATGGTTTGCTCGTTCCACTCCGTTTTACTTTCTAGATAAGACGCTGCAAAATTACTAAAATGTATCGCGCCATAAACACCACCAACTAAAGCAACAAGAGAAGCAACCTCAACAAAAAGTCCTTTCATAAAACCACGAACTAATCCAAACAATAATAACGCAGCCAAAACAATATCTATAACAGCCATAATAATATATTTTAATGTGTAAATATAACTTAACTTTGCAACTATTATTTTTATAACGAAAAAAAAGATACCCTTTTAGGGTAAATAAATATGTCTAGAGATCACGAATTAAAAGAACGATGGGAGTTGGTAGTACAAAAACTATCTAGCCAATTTGCAGATGGAGATACCTTAGATTTAGATGCTATTATCTATTTAATAGGCGTACAAGAGTTAGGACAGTTAGAACGTAAGTTTAAGAAAGACCATAAGTTAGATTTAATGCATATTGCTATTTGCAAACTACTAACACCTTATGGTTATTACGAATTCGATTTTGTAGACGAAGACGGTTGGCCACATTATAAAATAAAAGAAGAATTACCACATTTAAAAGCAGGAGAACAAAGTGTTTTAATGAAAGAAGCCATTGTAAACTACTTTTTAGAAACCGAGTTTATAAGTTAAAAGTTATTCTTGGCATTCTGTTTCACGACTTTTTATAAAATAATTAAAAAAACAACCTATGAGACCATTAAAACTAGTGTTATTAAGTGTTTTTGCAGTTATCTTTTTAGTAAGTTTATCTAGCAATACTCCATTTCAAAAAAAACAAAATACTATAGTTGGTACGTGGAAATTTTATAAATCTTTTGAAAATAACGTTGAAGATATCTTAAAACCATGCGAAGACAAAACCACCATGGCTTTTTCCGCAAATGGAGTATTTTCGGGCTCTAATTACAAAGATATCAATGGAGCTTGTGAATTAGACGATAACATTATTGGAACTTGGACAAAACGAGGGCGTTTTTATGATATTAGTTTTGAAGAAGAAATACAAGCCATAAAATTTATTTTTGAAGATAATAATACCTTTTATTTTGAATACAGCTATGAAAAAAAGGGTTCTACCATTACTTCTAAGGAAATGTTTAAAAGACAATAAGTAAAAGCCATTCTCGTAATTAAATTGAAAATATTTTTATACGAGATATTTTAAATAGCAAACGGTATTATGCATAAAATGATTAAATTTGCCCTCATTTTATAATGAGCATCATGATAGACAGGATAAAAGAACTTATCGCAGAAGCAGAAGCATTTAAAGCACAATCTAAAGAAGAGGTTGAAGCGTTCCGTATAAAATACTTAGGTAAAAAAGGATTACTAAATGACTTTTTTGCTGAATTTAAAAATGTAGCTAAAGAACAAAGGAAAGAATTTGGTCAAACGGTTAATAAGCTTAAAAAGACTGCTGAAGACAAAGTAGCCGCTTTAAAAAACGAGTTGGAAGCTAATGAAGAAGATAAAGGGTTATTTGGCGATTTATCACGCCCTGGAGAACCTATTGCTTTAGGTGCACGCCACCCCATATCGTTAGTAAAAAACCAAATTACAGATATATTTTCTCGTATAGGATTTAATGTTAGTGAAGGTCCAGAAATTGAAGACGACTGGCATAACTTTACAGCATTAAACTTACCAGAATATCACCCAGCAAGAGATATGCAGGATACGTTTTTTATTCAAACAAATCCAGATATTTTATTACGTACACACACCAGTTCTGTGCAAGTGCGTTATATGGAGAATAACCAACCGCCTATTCGTACTATATCTCCTGGAAGAGTATATAGAAACGAGGCTATTTCGGCACGTTCTCATTGCTTTTTTCACCAAGTGGAAGGGTTATATATAGATAAAGATGTAAGCTTTGCAGATTTAAAGCAAACCCTACAATACTTTACTACAGAATTGTTTGGGAAATCTAAAATTAGATTACGCCCATCGTACTTTCCATTTACAGAGCCTAGTGCAGAAATAGATGTCTATTGGGGACTAGAAACCGAAACCGATTATAAAATTACAAAAGGTACAGGTTGGCTAGAAATTGGTGGTTGTGGTATGGTAGACCCTAACGTTTTAGAAAACTGTAAAATAGACTCTACCGAATATTCAGGATTTGCTTTTGGTGTTGGTATCGATCGTATTGCGATGTTATTACACCAAATAAGCGATATTCGTTTACTAAGTGAAAACGATGTGCGTTTCTTAGAGCAGTTTAAGAGTGCTTTATAAAAGTAACAAATACTATATAATATAAAAACGCCAGATGTAATTACATCTGGCGTTTTGTTTTTTCACTCCTGTACAAACAAGATATTTTTTTTTAACTTAACGTAATCTCATACACTTCTGTATTATCTAAAGCATAATTACCAGAGATATCTTCAATTTTCTTTTCGTTAGCATCATCAAAATACGTAATTCTAAATTGCTTAATCTGGTCTTCTGGATACGAATTAATATCTAGAGCAATAACACCATTAGCGTCAGATGTTTTACTGGCTTTAAATTTATATTCGGTTAACACATCTACCGTTGCTTTTAAAGGGTTTCCTTTTAAGCTAATAAACTTTGCTTTAAAATGCTGAGTAATCTTTTCTGGTTCGTCTACATAATTTTTATGTTGTTGATTGGTGTTTTGATGTTTGTTTCTGTAAAACCCTAAGTGGATATTATTAGATACATCGTCTAAAAAAGTATTATAACCTTTCTTTTCTGCATCATCAAAATACTTACAAGACTCACTAGTATGTAATCTAGAAAACTCTACTTCTTTACTGTATTTTTTTCTATTTCTCCAATTAGAAATCGCTACTACAGAACGTTTAAATAAGTAGAATACAAATAAACCAGCCAATACTTCTAACACATAAAACAATACTGGTAAAATATCTTGTATTCCAAAAGCAGACTCACGTATACCTGCAGCTATTTCTCTTGCGACTCTTTCTTTAGAGAAGTAAAATATTGCTGCACCAATAGCAACAAATAGAATAAAGCCAAAAACGGCTTGCCCTTTGGCATGTTTCATAACCCCTTTTCTAATATCGGAATCTGGTCTGGAGTTATTTGCTGGAATTTTCTTTTCTTCAAAAAAGCGTTTGTTTCTTATGTGCGAGCTTAAAATACCTACCAATAATTCGGCAATAACAATAGATATAAATATAATTCCTATACCAATTACCCATGGCGCTTGTGGTAAAATGTCTCTATAAATTTCTCTACTAAAATAGTACTCTAAAATACAGATTACTACAAAAGCAATAGTAAATGGCACCACATAAGCATTAGACATTATTTTGTCCCATTGCATCAGTTTTTCTTCATTAGGCTTTAAAATATTAAACGTATCTCTTGCACGTTTAGAAGCCGAGTTTGCTCTTGATGCTACTTCATCTGAAATTGAGTATAAGTTTTCAGAATCGTCTGTAGAGGGTTTATTCCAGTTAATAATCATAGGTTAGTGTATTTATCTTTTTTTATAAGCATTCAAAATCTTCAACATAGCTAAAAAAGCCTTCTTTACCTTCAAATTCATTTATCTCCATACCATCGAATACCGAAGTATCTTTCCATCCTACTAAAAACAGCTCTGCATTATCGGTAAGCGCTAATTGATTTGTAATGTTTTCAATTCTACCAGAACGTTTTGGTTCGTTTACACCATCTGTAAATAAAACCACCATAATTTTATCGTAATCATCGATATTTGGCTCTTTTAATAGCTTATTAATATGCTCGAATGCTAAATCAATATTTGTAATATCGTTGCCTTTATAAGGTTTATATCCTAAAATACTCTGCTGTAATGTTTTAGATAAAAACGTATTAACTCTACTTGCATTTTTCTTTTTAATCTTATCGTTTTTAAGCTTTACTTTTTCGTTTGCCTTCTTTTGTTTCCCTTGCTCAGTTAGCGTAGGATTGTCTGACGTTAAAATGTTTTTATAAGGTTTTTGCTTGCTCACTTTAACTCTAAAAATTTCTTTAGAGTTTGGTGCTGGATTTCCTATTATGGTTGAAGCAAAATAACCATGTCCGTTCTCTGTAATAACGTTTATAATACTTTCGTAATCCTCTTTATTTAATTTCTGAATACTCTCTGAAGAGCCACTTCTATCGTCTCCAAGAATAATCATTATTTTACAATCTGGAATCTCTTCTTCTGCAACTGCTGTATGTGCTTTTGAAGGTGAATCGACACAAGAAAAAATAAATAAAAAGAGTAAACTCGTTAAGAAAAAGTGTTTGTTAATAGTCATTGGTTGTAAGTTTATGCTAATATATGTAATAAAAAGTAACTGAATGTTACACTATTTAATCAATAGAAGATATATTGTGAGTCCATCTTAACACATTTTATCTCATTTTTGGTTAAAAATAAAAAGTCAACATGAGTTCATTCTAAAAAATAACTTCTTCTTATTTTTGCAACATGAGTTCAACATAAATAAAAACATAAAACGTTATATTTTATGTCGGGTTGAGCGCAGTCGAAACATATTATTCTATAAAATCTTTCGACTATAGCTTGCCTTGAATTCATGATTATAGTATTACTAATTTAAATGAGACTCCTGTTTTCACAGGAGATGAATATGAAAAAAGATATCGAAATTCCAAAAGTAGAAGATGTATATATTGCAGTAGTTAATGAGTATAATGATATTTATAAAACACAGGATTGGAATGCTTATATTATAAATGACAAAACAGAGGATTTAGATATTATTATAATAGTTACTAATGGGTATTCTGAAGATAAAATTACGTCCACATTTCGTAAAAAACTAGATAAGCTTCCCGCTAAAAGCTATGCAAAAATAGAATTAATGCAGGAAGAATTATTTGCACTTAATAACCAGTTTAAAGTGTCTTTTTTTCAAGGCAATCAAATGTTTGATAAAACGTACTTATTTAGAAAAAACACGATTAATTTAAAAGCGTTACAACCCATTCCTTTAATGGAAGCAAGAGGGGTTTTAGTGAAATAATATATTTATATTACAATTCACTAAGCTAAAAATACCATTCACTATTTTTTATTTTTATAGCATACATACTTGGCTAATATTTGTGTCATCAATATCAAAAAACAATCACTTATGAACACATTTTTAAAAGCATTTAAGTATGCCAGTATTATTAGCTTATTTCTAACTCTTGTAAAAAAATTAGTAGCACTATTAGTAGCAGATCCCTTATACACTTCTCCTGACTACATAGGTCTATTTTTTGAGGCTATTCCAATTTTTATTCCTTGTTTTTTTTCCATCTATTTCTATAGACAAAAAATTTTATCGAGTATAAAAAATATAATTATATTTCTCGCAAAATCAATAGTGATTTCTTCTGCTTTCACTTATATCTTCGATTCTTTACATTCTTTTGATTTTTATTCTCAAGCACCATCAAAACTCTACTTTCTTTCACTTCGTACAATTATATCTAACATAATCATAATAATCTTTAGCACATTAATCTATTATTTAGTTGCCGAAAAATCTTTATTAAACAAAGAAACTAAAAAGGTTGTTTTTCCTATTAAAAATGTAATACTCATATACGTTGTTATTAGCCTATTATATATGTTTTTTATATATAGAGAGAATATCACCAATCAATATCTCCTAATTATCTTATTAGGATTATTAGCTTCTCTTTCAATATATATTATCATTAACTACTGTAAAGGCCAACATTTAAATAAGAACACAAAAATAACGCTATACACCATTACGTATCTTTTTAATATTATCTTAATTCCAATCTTATTTCGTTATTTAGTTTCTTTTTTATACCCTTTGGAGGGTCCAAAAGGAGGTGTTTTAGAAATAATCCATGCTTTTACAATAGGTATTAATCTAATGATTATTATACAATACTACTTAACAATAACCGTAGCTATTCATTTCTATTATATCTACTTAGTAAACAAACAAGAAAAGGAAAAATTAAAACAAATAGGAGTAACCGCATCTTTAAAATACCAGCAATTAAAAGCACAATTAAGTCCTCATTTTCTATTTAATAATATTAGTGTATTAACAGGGCTTATAGAAGAAGACCAAACGAAAGCTATACATTTTTCAGAAAATTTATCCAATATCTACCGATATTTTTTAGACCAAGAAAAACAAGATATAGTAACTTTAAAAGAAGAAATGATCTTTGCTCGCAAATATTTAGATCTTTTAAAAGTAAGATACGAAAATGCATTAACTGTAAACAATATTGTTATTAACAGTGAAGACTATTATATTTTACCAATGGCATTACAACAGGTTTTTGAAAACGTTATTAAACATAATGAAATTAGTATAGAACAGCATTTAACTATAGACATAAGTAACGACAAAGAATATCTTACTATTACAAATACTATTAACCCAAAAATAAACCCGCAAGCAAGCTCACAAACAGGTTTAGAAAACATTATTAATCGCTATTCCTTTTTTACAGATAAAAAAGTCATTGTTACTAAAGACACAACAAATTATACTATTAAATTACCTTTATTAAAAATTGAAGCTTAATGAGAGTAGTCATTATAGAAGATGAATTACCATCAAGTAGAAAACTTGAGCGTATGCTAAGTGATTTTAATTATGAAATTACAACAACACTCGTCTCTGTAAAATCTGCAATTAAATGGTTTAAAACACAACCACATCCCGATTTGTTGTTTTTAGATATTCAATTATCCGATGGGTTGTGTTTTGAAATCTTTAGCGCTGTAGATATTAAAAGCCCTATAGTATTTACTACCGCTTTTAGTGAGTATAGTATAAAAGCTTTCGATTACAATAGCATTTCTTACCTATTAAAACCAATACAAAAACCACAGCTTAAAAAAGCTATAGAAAAAGCAAAAACATTTCATGATAACGAAAAAGAACTATTTGCATTAAAAGCTGCATTAGAAAACCAAAAAATAGCTTCGTACAAAACGAAGTTTGCGGTTAAAGTGGGTAAAAAAATAAAACTAATACATACTGAAGCTATTGAATGCTTTTTTAGCTTAGATAATGCTACCTATTTAAGAACAGACACCTCTAGCTATATTATTAATTCAGCTTTAACGCTACTTGAAGAAGAATTAAATCCTGATGTGTTTTTTCAAGTTAATCGAAAATTCATTATTAATATGACAGCCATAAAAAACATAGTCTCGTATACTAATAATAGGCTTAAAGTAACATTAAATAATTATAGTGAGTTAGATATTATTGTAAGCAGAGAACGTACTAAAGCATTTAAAGAGTGGTTAGACAAATAGCTTATTTCCTACCAAAATCGGCAGGAATTTCGCCCCAAGCTTTTGTTTCCCACTTTACAATAGTTGTGGTATAAGTATTATTTTTAAGCCAAATTTCGGCACGGTCTACTAAATCGTAAACAGGTTTGTTTTTAGCATTACGCTCTAATTTAGAGTTGCACTTTTTTTTACGTACCCAACTCATTGCTGTTCTAGAATCTGTGTAGATAATACGTTCGCTTTTATGCTTTTTAAGAAAACTTAATCCATGTACTAAAGCTAAAAATTCACCAATATTATTGGTACCTTGATCAAAAGGTCCTTGAATAAATAGCTGTTTCTTACTTTTAGTATCTACGCCACGATATTCCATAATACCAGGATTTCCACTAGAAGCGGCATCAACAGCAATAGAATTATAATTAGGTTGTCCTATTTTTTGAAGTTGTTGTGCTGTTAACTCACTTTTAAAGCTTTTATTCTTTCCTATATAATCAAAATAATTCCCCTCTAAAGCTTTTTTAGCAGCTTCTAAAGAATCGAAAGACTTGTATTGTGCGCCTTGAAAATCTTTAATTTGCTTCTTACAAATATTCCATTTTTCAAAAACACCAGTTTTGTGTCCTTTCCAAACCGTATAGTATTTTTTCTTTTTAGACATTCTTTGTCATTTCCGCGAAGGCGGTAATCTTTTAATTTATATATTTAAAATTCTTTTTATATAGGATTTTCTACTTGACTAATTTCTCTTAAAAGACTTGCCAATCTATCAAAATCAACATAAGTACAAGGTCTTTCTTCATCTGCGATTAATTTCCTCAACTCATTTAAATCATCTCCCAAATCCCCTAAATCAATTTCCGAAGCAGAAAACCAGTCTTCAGGAGTACTAAATGTATTCCATTTTTCAGTAGATATTAATCTGTAAGCACTTGTTTTAATATTAATAGCTCCTTCTTTACCTTTTTTTCAGCTTCATGTTTATCGATAACTCGGCTAAATAAAAACTTCAATTCAGAAACTTTAATATTGTTCATAATATTGACTATTTAAGTAGCTCCTCAACCACCTTTGGAAAGTGTTCCATTTCCAATTTGTGGATTTTTGCAGCTACATCTTGGGCAGAATCTGTAGATGACACGTCACATTTTGCTTGAAAAATGATTGCACCTTCATCATAATGCTCATTTACGTAATGAATTGTTATCCCTGTTTCTTTTTCTTTTTGTGCCACAACAGCTTCATGAACATGCATCCCATACATCCCTTTTCCACCAAATTTAGGAAGCAATGCAGGATGTACATTTATCACTTTATTAGGGAATTCGTTAATAATATGTTCAGGAAACTTCCATAAAAACCCAGCAAGAATAATTAAATCTGGCTTTGCTAACTTTAAAATATTAAGTACATCTTCTGTACCTGTAAAAGCTGTTCTATTAAAAGATAATGCGCTAACTTTCAGTTTTTTACACCTATCCAATACTTTGGCATGAGGATTGTTAGTAAGAACTTGAATGACAGAAGCATTATCTCTGTTGTGAAAAAACTTAATTAAATTTTCAGCATTAGTTCCACCTCCGGAAGCAAAAATTACAATACGTTTCATTTTACAGACTATAATGTTAAAATTCTTCGAACAAAAAAAAGAATAATTATTAACAATTACGGGGTAAAAGCCAATAACTTAAACTTTATTTAGTAATTTAGAAACACATTTTCACAGTAAACTGTTGTTTTAAAATAAAGTTTTTTATTTTTGCGTCTTAATTAAAACTAAAAAATTAAAATTATGTCAGACATTGCATCAAGAGTAAAAGCGATAATCGTAGACAAATTAGGAGTGGATGAAAACGAAGTTGTAACTGAAGCAAGCTTCACAAACGACTTAGGAGCAGATTCATTAGATACTGTAGAGTTAATTATGGAATTCGAAAAAGAATTCGATATTCAAATTCCAGATGACCAAGCAGAAAACATTGCAACAGTAGGTCAAGCAGTTTCTTATATTGATACTGCAAAAAAATAAGCACTAAAATTTATGGAACTTAAGCGAGTTGTAGTTACAGGACTAGGAGCACTTACGCCAATTGGAAACACCAAGGATGAATACTGGGATGCTCTAATTAATGGAAGAAGTGGCGCTGCGCCTATAACTTATTTTGATACTGAAAAGTTCAAAACTAAATTCGCTTGTGAGTTAAAAAACTTTAACGTGACCGATTTCATTCATAGGAAAGACGCACGTAAAATGGACAGGTTTACACAGTACGCAATGGTCGCATCCGATGAGGCTATTGCGGACTCTAACCTAGATTTAGATACCGTTAACAAACTACGAGTTGGCGTTATCTGGGGAGCAGGAATTGGAGGTTTAGAAACATTTCAAAACGAAGTATTAAACTTTGCAGAAGGAGATGGAACACCTAGATTTAATCCATTCTTTATCCCAAAAATGATTGCAGATATCGCTCCAGGAAACATTTCTATAAAAAATGGTTTCATGGGACCTAACTATACAACCGTATCTGCATGTGCCTCTTCTGCTAACGCCATGATAGATGCCTTAAACTATATTCGTTTAGGACATTGTGACGTTATTGTAACAGGAGGAAGTGAAGCAGCAGTTACTATTGCAGGAATGGGAGGTTTTAATGCTATGCATGCCTTATCTACTAGAAATGAAAGTCCAGAAACAGCCTCGAGACCTTTTGATGGAACCAGAGATGGTTTTGTATTAGGAGAAGGTGCTGGAGCAATTATTCTAGAAGAATATGAGCACGCAAAAGCTAGAGGCGCTAAAATTTATGCAGAAGTTTTAGGTGGCGGATTATCATCTGATGCGCACCACATGACTGCACCACACCCAGAAGGTATTGGTGTTGTTGCAGTAATGCAAAACTGTCTACAAAATGCTGGTTTAAAACCAGAAGATGTAGATCACATTAACACACACGGTACTTCTACACCATTAGGAGACGTTGCCGAGTTAAAAGCTATTTCGCAAGTTTTTGGAGATCACGCCAAAAACATAAATATTAATTCTACAAAGTCTATGACGGGGCATTTGTTGGGAGCTGCAGGAGCTATAGAGTCTATTGCCTCTATATTAGCTATGGAGCACGGTATAGTGCCACCAACAATAAACCATACAACTATAGACGAAAACATAGACCCAGAATTAAATTTAACACTTAACAAAGCACAAAAAAGAGATGTTAAAGTCGCCATGAGTAATACTTTTGGATTTGGAGGACATAACGCTTGTGTATTATTCAAAAAACTAGATTAAAGCTCGAATGAAACGCATTCGAAACATATTCGGTACTCGTTCTAAAGACAACGGGGACTTCTTTATGGCCATTTCTAAAATTTTAGGCTTCAAACCTAAAAATTTAAAACATTTCGAAACTGCGTTTACACATCGTTCTATGAACATAAAAAACAGTCAAGGACATACTGTTAATTATGAACGACTAGAATTTTTGGGCGATGCCATGCTAAGTGCAGTAATAGCAAACCATTTATACTTAGAAGTTCCTAGCGGAGACGAAGGCTATTTAACAAAAATGCGATCTAAAGTAGTGAGTAGAGAACATTTAAACGAGTTAGGTCGTGGTTTAGGACTTATAGACTTAGTACAAAGTAAAATCCCAAAAGGTCAATTTGGAGATAATATACATGGTAATCTGTTTGAAGCTCTTGTGGGTGCTATTTACTTAGATAGAGACTATAAATACTGCGAAAAATTTATCTATAAGCGCGTCATCACACCCTATGTAGATATAGAAAAACTAGAAGGTAAAGTAATAAGCTATAAAAGTTTATTAATAGAATGGTGCCAAAAGGAGAAAAAAACCTTCAACTACAATGTTTATGAAGACACGGGAAACGACAATACCCGTCATTTTTCTGTAAAATTATCTATAAACGAAAAAATAGTATCTAAGGCGAGAGCTACTTCAAAAAAGAAAGCCGAAGAAAAAGCCTCTAAACGCGCCTTCTTTGTCTTTCAAAATCAGATATCTAAAACCCTTTTAATGTAATATATAAACTATTTATAGTATTACTTAAAAAGCTAACAATACTATAACGTTTGCGTAACTATTTCGTGCAAAATTGTGTAATAGTAAGGCTTTTATGTGCTATATTTACAATTAATTCTAGCAATAAATGGCGATTCGTAAACTCGTTTTAGATGACTTTTTAGAAACAGAAGTATATACTTTAATTGGTATACATTGCACTATAGAAGACTACAGATTAGCATATCTTTTAAATAAGGCATTACAAATAAACCTTAGCAGAAAACCAAAAGATTTAGACAACTGTAACCTTAAAACTACGTATCCAATTTACGAGTGGGAAAACCCAGCACAATTAGCCACATGGAATTTAGTAGCTAACAGTTGTAAGGTAAAAAGTGACCCAGACACTAATACTTTAAATTCGCTATTTAATGCGCAGCAAGCTAGTACCAAAGTATACCATTTGGTACCAGAATACAAAAAAGTAAACTATTTATTAAAAATAGAAAATGAGTTAAGTAGCAATAGAGAAAAACTCATTTTAAACAATATACTAAACATACCACAAGTTGTAACCGCCTATACTATAGACGCAGAACAACTTAAATCGAAAGACAATTTAATATTTTACTAATGTTAAAAAGAAAAAAAACCAAAATAGTAGCAACGTTAGGTCCAGCTACAAGCACTAAAAGAGTATTGAAAGCAATGCTTGAAGAAGGTGCTAACGTATTTAGAATTAACTTTTCTCATGCCGATTACGAAGATGTAAAAGAACGTGTACAAATGATACGCGAACTAAACGAAGAGTTTGGCTATAATGCTTCTATTTTAGCCGATTTACAAGGTCCTAAACTTCGAGTTGGGGTAATGAAAGGAGAAGTTATTGTAAACCCAGGAGACGAGATTATTTTTGCAACAGGAGAACGTTTTGAAGGCACTAAGCAACGTGTTTACATGACCTACGATAACTTTCCACAAGATGCAAAACCAGGAGAACGTATTCTTTTAGATGATGGTAAATTAATATTCGAAGTTGTTTCTACAGACCAAAAGAGCGAAGTAAAAGCCAAAGTAATACAAGGTGGCCCACTAAAATCTAAAAAAGGAGTAAATCTACCAAATACCAATATCTCGCAACCTGCATTAACAGAAAAAGATATAGAAGATGCTAAATTTGCTTGCGAACTGCAAGTGGATTGGATGGCATTATCTTTTGTACGTCATGCTGAAGATTTAATGGTATTACAAGAATTAATAAAGGAACATAGCGAACATAAAATACCAATCATTGCAAAGATTGAAAAACCAGAAGGTGTAGCCAACATAGATAAAATTGTGGCGTATTGCGATGGTTTAATGGTAGCACGTGGAGATCTAGGAGTAGAAATACCTGCAGAAGAAGTACCATTAGTACAAAAGCAATTAGTATTACGCGCTAAAAAGGCTAGAATACCAGTAATAATTGCCACGCAAATGATGGAAACTATGATTAATAGTTTAACACCAACACGAGCAGAAGTAAACGATGTTGCTAATTCTGTAATGGATGGTGCCGATGCCGTAATGCTATCTGGCGAAACCAGTGTAGGGCAATATCCAGTACAAGTAATACAACAAATGGCAAGTATAATTCGCAGTGTAGAAGACTCAGACTTAATACAAGTACCGCAAGAGCCACCACACATACGTACCAAACGTTACATTACAAAATCCATCTGTTACCATGCCGCACACATGGCAAACGAAATAGATGCAAAAGGGATTTCTACATTAACCAATAGTGGTTATACCGCCTTTCAAATATCGGCATGGAGACCAAAATCGCATATATTAGTATTTACGTCTAACAAACGTATACTAACACAATTAAACCTACTTTGGGGTGTAAAAGCTTTCTTCTACGATAAGTTTGTAAGCACTGACGAAACCATAGAAGATGTAAACCAAATAGCGCAAGACAAGGGCTATTTAGAAAAGGGAGACATGCTAGTAAGTCTAGCTGCCATGCCAATACAAGACAAAGGGATGGTAAACACGCTTAGAGTAACGGAAATATAGTAAGCTGTGCTTACTCGTAACTCTACAATAAAAATAAATAGGGAGTTACTAAAAGGGTCGCCCTTTCAGCAGTAACTCTCTGCGAGGAGTTCCAACAAAAAACCTCTACTTAGCGCAGACGAAGTGTTTAATTGTTAACGCAAAAGAACATTACATATAAAAGAAGACCTGTTATAATAGTATAGCAGGTCTTCTTATTTTATATAAAAACTATAGAATATATTTTACACAATACCTTCAATAAAGATTGCTCCATTATCGTCTTTGTTTAAAATGTAAAATCGAACACCATCGAAATTTCATATAAATTAAAATGTGTTTTAACCCTTCTAAGTTAGTACATCTAGAACCTTTCATTATAAATAAAATAGCTCAAGCATTCCATTTTTTAGGGTTTTTTACCTCAAAACTGTTAAATTAATAACAATATTCACATAATTAACAGTTTTACGTGTAATTATTCACATATAAATCACACTAAAGCTTCGATTAATGAAATAAGTAAAATTAAAACCTGAAGATTATGATGACAGATACAAGAATACAAACCATAGAAAAAGAGCAAATAAAATTTTTAAAATTCCCTAAAGAAGAAGTGTTAAGTTCTAAAACCGAAAAAGCAGAAAGAACCGTAACGTTAAGAAGAGCTTTAGCCTTAGGTAATTTAGAACATGGAAAAGTAGGTATCTTATTTATGGATAACGATGGCTTTAAAAAAGTAGAAACCACCGTTTGGGGTGTCACCGACAAATCGGTAATATTAAAAGAATCTACAATAATTCCTTTAGAACGTATTTTGTGGGTGTCTTAATTATCTATGAGATTTTTTAAATAACCTCAGTAACCTTTATAAATATATAATTTTGCCCCAAAAAACCTCTATAAAAAAAATAGTCACATCATTTATTTTCGGTATCACATTATTGTTTTTATTATTTTTTGTAAAAATTCTTTTTAAAATTCAATAAAATCTAGAGGATACTTATACTACTTAAAAAAAGATAATAGTTAAATACTTAACTATTATCTTTCAGTAATTTGTTATTTCTTCTTTTACAATACAAAAATAAAATTTAACAATGATCGGCAGCACCAGATAAAGCTCCTCCAATTGCTCCAAGAATGCCTCCAGCTGCACATCCTCCTACTGCACCTGCTGCAGTACCAGGGCCAGGAGCTGCTACAGTACCAACAGCAGCACCAACAGCAGCTCCTACACCGCAACCAGCTACACTACCTGTTACACCTCCTCCAAGAGTACCTGCAACACATTTTCCCCAACAGTCCCACCAACCTTCACATTCACTTCTTAATAATAACCTTTCTTCAGAATTAGCTTCATCTAAAGTACCCATCCAATCTACAAAAGCAATCATAATACCTATGCTATCTACTAATATTTGCTGTTCTAAAACTGCAATATTTGAATTTAACACCTCATTATTAAGATCCATTAAATAGTTTTTATACTCTTCCTTTGTTCCATAAGAATTGGTCTGCGCTATAGTATTTGAATATTCAATAAACTCATTAGAAAAAGAGACTTCTTCATCTGTTTTTGCTAAATGATTATTTAAACTCATATCTACAATCTTCAAACCTTGTTTTTTAGATTCATTAATAAATATATCTCCAAGTTCTGTCTCGTTTAGATTAGTATTTTCTATTGATTTTTTTAATGTTAAATCAAATGATTTTATAAGCTTACTAATGTTTTCAGAATTATCTACTAAATTTTGTTGCTCTGCTAATTGATCTTCATTGCATGCAAAAAATGTTAAACTAAGTATTAATGCAATTGTAATTTTCGATAAATGTTTCATTTTTTAATGTTTTATTTAAGGCATAATTAATTATTGTAGGAATCTATGCCAATACTCCTTATGTAATAAAAGATAATCTCTTCCTATTTTTAATAGTGTAATACTATACTGTGATACTATATTTTTTTATACTATTGTACCTTCCTGTGTACCAGTAGTTGGATTTTGAAAAGAAATAAAACTTACTGTTGGTATATTAGCAGATAAAACGCTCACTAAAGTTTCACCACCAGATGAGTCTCCCCATTGGCAACCTCCGTTAACTTTTCTTATTTCAACATCTGTAAGTTCTGTCACAGTTTCTTTTGTAAATACTAATTTTGTTTTGTCTTTTTTCATCGTGATTATGTTTAATTATTAATATTTCTTGTTACGTTATTAGCATATACAAATGCTAAAAGAACAACTAAGTAGAAATCCATTTAAGCTTAAATTAGATTGTAACAATATGTTTAAACACTTATTTGTTGGGGTCAAAATAATCGTAAAAAAAAGTGTAATACAAGGCATAGTCACCTAATATTTATAAAAGATAAGGCAATAATTAAAAACATAATTATTTGATTTTCAATTATTTAAAAGCAAAATATTAATTGTACTCTAAGAAGGCATAACATAAGGTACAAACACCGACTATTTATAAAAACGCGGGAATGAAGGAGTAAAAAAGATTTTTAATAAAGCACTATAAATTCTCGTTTTGAATTTTTTTAATGTAAACTGAAGGCGTTAATCCTGTTTCTGCTTTAAAATATCTACCAAAAGCATCAGAATTTTTATAACCTATCTCTTCGGCTATAGCTTTTATAGAATATGCTCTTAAACGTTTATTGTTCTTTAATTCTACAATAGCATAATTTATTCTTAGCTCATTAATATAGGTGCTAAAAGATTTTTCTAAATGTGTATTAACTATTTTAGATAAATAAGACGTGTTCGTTTTTAATTTTTTAGCTGTAGTGTGTAAGGAGCAATCTTTACGTAAAAAATAGTTAGTACTTTCTAATTTTTGAAGCTTATCTAATAAAGCCTTAACTTTGTCTGAATCCAGCTTATATTGCGAGTTTTTAATCCCTTCTGCTGTACCTTCTTTAACTTTAGTACTTGTCAATGCATTATTAGCTTTATTCAATTTATTTTCTTCTAAAGTCTTTACTTTAACCATTAACTCATTAAAGCGTTTTTGGTTTTCTCTTGTCTTCTTTTTTAAATAAACAGTAATAGCAAATATTATAATAAGTAAGATAAAACTAAGTCCTGCCCAAAACCATTTTGTTTTTTTCTCTCCTTCTTTTTCTAAAATCTCTTTTTCTAAATCAGATTGATGGTTCTTCTTTAAATATTGAACGTTTTCATTTAAAGTAATTTCATATATTTTATCTATAATGTTAAAATAGTCTTTAAAGTAAACTTCTTTAGCTATACTATGTCTTGAAAAGTATTCATTAGATAGTTCAACAGCTCCAATCTTTTTATAAGCCTCTGCAAATAATTTATAATTTTTATGCAATTGAAAGGCTGTTGCTTTAGAGTCTGAATTTTCTATTTCTTTTAAATATGTAATAGTCTTATTGTAATCTTCTTGTTTATAAGCAATACTAGCTAGTTCATATTTTGCTTGCTTAATAAATGTTATATTTTTTAATGTATTTGCACAAGTTAAAGCGTCTTCAAAATCGGCTATAGCTAATGCTTTATTATTTTTCACAACATGTATTTTTGCTCTTGAGCTAAGCATATAATACATAAATTTTAAATTATTTTTAGCTTTCGCTTGTGCAATCCCTTTTTCCACAAGAGGCAATGCTTTATCTGTTTTATTAGATTGTAAGTAAGCATCTATTAGCTTTTTTCTAGTAAAACGTTCTCGTTTAGAATCTTTTGCTTTTAAAGCGTCTTCATACAACTCTTCTAACGAAAAAATTACATTTTCTGGCACAGCTTTATGAGATTCCACCTTACTTTTAATTATTTCGATTGCAAAATCAATATAATCTGTAGAATACCCCTCTTTTTGTTTTCTAGCCAGCTCCAATAACTTTCTATAAGATTTTAATGCCTTATTGTATTTATAATTATTGTCATAAATTCTAGCGATGAAATATATGTTTACTATAGAATCTACTGGTTTGTTAAATAAACTAGATCTTTTAAAATAATAGTAAGGGATACTATCCAAATCTCCTTTATTTTCTTGAGCAATAGCCATAGCTGCATAAGCCATAGACAGATTACTTACATTGTTAGCCTCTTCGTTTAACTTTATATATTTATGACAAAATGTTATTGCCTTTTCTGGATTACTATAAATATGCTTTTTTATAGAGTCTCCAATTGTTCTTATAGATTCTTGGGCAGAAACATTAAGAATAAAGGTAGCAACTAATAAAATAAATACAATTCTTTTAAGAGACATTGAAATTAAAAAATAAGATATTGTTAATAAAGCTATTAGACAGTAAAACATAACCCAATATTTATAAATATTGGGTTATGTTCTTTTAAATTATCAGACAAAATTAAGCATATTTGTCCAAAACAAAATAACAAAGTATGAAAACTCAAGCAAAGCGTATTTTAGAATTTAAAAAAAGTGGAATTATAGAACTAAATAACGATCAATTACATCGCATTAATGGAGGTACTGGCAATACAGCTACCACTACCGAGCTAACTGGCACTGGAATTACTTCGACTATGCCTTGCATAGTAACAACAACACTCACTATAGATTCTAACGGATCTACATTTCTTTGTGACCCTGTTGGTCCTTAAAAGCAAAATCAACTATATTCCCAAACGAGTATTTATTTATGCACGTTTGGGAATACTTACTTTACAAAAAACAGAAGTTGATTAACAATTATTAAAACTCAAACCTCAACTGCACAGTTACGGCTTTGGGTTTTTCTTTTTTAACGACTTTCTCTGTATTTAAATTAGATAACGAAATGCCTAATAAACGTACAGAATTATTCAATTTATCTTGGTAGAGTAAATCTTTTGCTGTTTCTAAAATTAAAGACTTATCGCTAATAAAGTAAGGCAGCGTTTTACTACGTGTTTGTAATGTAAAATCGCTGTACTTAATTTTTAAAGTTACTGTTTTTCCAGCTACTTTACTTTTGTTTAAGCGTCTAGCAACTTCTTCGGCAATATGGTCTAGTTTTTCTAGCATAAAAATCTCTGAAGACAAATTCTCATTAAACGTACGCTCTGCCGCTAACGATTTTCTAATGCGATTGGGTTTTACTTCACTATTCTGTATACCACGAACTATGTAATAATAGTACTTCCCAGATTTCCCGAAGTTAGATTCTAAAAACTCTATAGATTTTGCTTTTAAATCCACACCTGTAAAAATGCCTTTTTGGTACATTTTTTCGGCAGTTACTTTACCAATACCGTAAAATTTTCTAATATCTAAAGCTTCTAAAAAATCGAGAACCTCTTCTGGGTTTACTGTTTTTTGTCCGTTAGGTTTGTTATAATCGCTGGCTACTTTAGCAATAAACTTATTTATAGAAATCCCTGCCGATGCTGTTAAACCGACTTCATTAAAAATACGAGTGCGTATCTCTTCGGCAAGCATAGACGCACTGGGGTTTCCTTTTTTGTTTTCGGTAACGTCTAAATAGGCTTCATCTAGAGATAGCGGTTCTACCAAATCTGTATAATCATGGAAAATAGCACGTATTTTTTTAGAGATTTCATTGTAACGCTCATACCGTGGGCGTACAAACAACAAATCTGGACACAAACGTCTTGCTTTTACACCGCTCATAGCACTACGCACTCCAAATACGCGTGCTTCGTAACTTGCAGCACTAACTACACCACGTGTACCACTCCCTCCAACAGCTAACGGCTTTCCTTTTAGTTCAGGATTATCCATCTGTTCTACAGATGCATAAAAGGCATCCATATCTACATGAATAATTTTTCTAATTGGTAAATCGCTTTGCATGGTGTAAATTTACAATATTACTAATATAGTGTCTAAAACAATTAACATCTTACAATTGTTTAAAAGGTAAAATAAAATTTATAGATTTAGAGACTAATTTAAAAGACTTCCGTTTTCACGGAAGGTAAACATGATAGAAATAGAACGTAAATTCCTGGTAAACTCTACAGCTTTTAAAGACGAAGCTTTTAAAAGCACATGCATAATACAAGGTTTTTTAAGTACAGATAAAGCACGAACAGTACGTGTACGCCTAAAAGGCGATGTTGGTTTTTTAACCATAAAAGGTAAATCTACAAACGATGGTTTATCGCGTTTTGAATGGGAAAAAGAACTACCAAAAGACGAAGCAGAAGCATTATTAAAATTGTGTTTAAAAGGTATTATCGATAAAATACGATATGAAATAAAAGTGGATAATCATATTTTTGAAGTCGATGAATTCTTTGGCGATAATGAAGGTTTAATCGTTGCGGAAGTAGAGCTAAACACAGAAACAGAAACGTTTACCAAACCCAATTGGCTAGGTAAAGAAGTAACAGGAGATATTAAATATTATAATTCGCAATTAAGCCTAAATCCGTTTAAATTATGGGACTAAATAAATACTTTATAATTGCTCTATTAAGTGTATTATGCTTTACAAGTTGCAAAACAGAATCTGAAAAAGAAACCACTATTACCGAAATAAAAGAAGAGGTAATAGAACAACAACAGACCACTAAACAGCTTTTAGAAGCACTAAAAGCCAAAGGTTTTAAAACCTTTAGTTATTACGACGAGACTTTAAAAGACACCGTGGTAATGCAACAGTATTTTATTGCGTTTTTAAAGCGTGGAAAAAACCGAACACAAGACGAAAAGGAAGCTGCAAAAATACAAGAGCAACATCAAGCACATTTAGGTAAAATGTACGATCTAGGTTATGCAGATATTTCTGGCCCAATGGGAGACGATGGCGATATTAGAGGGATTACTATTTACAACGTACCTACTTTAAAACTAGCAGATAGCTTAGCAAATTCTGATCCCGCTGTTAAAGCTGGAAGATTAGAAATAGAATTACATCCTTGGTGGGTTGGTAAAGGGTTTCCGTTACGATAACCCATTTTAGTTATAATATCTTGTTAATTACTCTTTTAATAGGTGACTTATAAATAGTTTAGTAATATAACTAAAAAAGGTGCTTCTACATTTTAACATACAATTTAAAATACTAAATAGACGGTTTTCAGATTTCGGATTACCTCCTATTATTGCCTATCTGCTTTTATCTATTCTTTTTGTTACAGTTTCTAATGCTTTATTTACAAAAACAGAATATGCAGTTTACCTATATTACTTTTTAGTATTTAGCACTCTTTCAAAATTAAGTGACCGCGAGCGTAATGACTTTTTAAAATTATGCTATAAGGGTAATGTTTATTTTAAACTACGCTTGCTAGAAAACCTAGTCATTGCATTACCTTTTATTGGCTTTTTAATCTATAGGTTAGCTTTTATTCCTATTTTAATTATTGTAGCTATAGTATTAATAATGACAATTATTAATTTTAATACAAATGTTAATTACACGATTCCTACTCCATTTTACAAAACACCTTTTGAATTTATTACAGGGTTTAGAAAAACTTTTTTTTTATTTCCAATAGCCTATGCACTTGCTTTTATTTCGATAGCAGTAGATAATTTTAACTTAGGTATTGCTTCAATTATTTTTGTGCTGTTAATATGTATATCGTATTATTCTAAACCCGAAAAAGATTTTTATGTATGGAGTTTTAATCTATCGGCAGTAGCCTTTTTAAACACAAAAATTAAAACGGCTATTTACCATTCGTCTCTATTAGTTTTATTGCCTATAATTATATTATGCTGTAACTTTTATCATCACTTTTTTGTAATACTATTTTTTGTAATCTTAGGCTATATCTTTATTATTACTATGCTACTTGCTAAATACTCTATTTACCCCAAATCTATGCATATTCCTGAAGGTATTATGATTGTATTTTGTGTGTTTTTCCCACCTTTATTAATTGTAATTTTACCTTATTTTTATAAACGAGCTATAAAACAACTACAACTTATTTTAGAATGATACACATTGAAAAGCTTTATAAATCTTATGGAAAATTAAGTGTACTTAAAGACATTAATATAAACTTAAAAAAGGGTCATGTTTATGGTATTGTTGGAGAAAATGGTGCTGGCAAAACAACTTTGTTTCGTTGTATTGCAGGTTTAGAGAAATATGAAGGCTCTATAAACTCACAACATAAACTATTAAAACAACATTTAGGTTTATTATTAACTAATCCTTTCTTTTTTGAAAAACTAACTGGCAAAGAGTATATTAAATTACTTACTAATGCTAGACACAAAACAGTTGAAGATATCGAATCTAAAAATATTTTTAATCTTCCTTTAAATAAATATGCTTCTACTTATTCTACAGGAATGAAAAAGAAGTTGGCATTAACGGCTATTTTACTTCAGGATAATGATTGTTTTATTCTAGACGAACCTTTTAATGGCGTAGATATACAAAGCAATATTATTATTACAGAAATTATACATAAGCTAAAGTCCTTAAATAAAATAGTAGTAATCTCTTCTCATATTTTTTCAACCTTAGAAGACACTTGCGATACAATACATTTACTTAAAAATGGTAGCATAACAAAAACGGTTGTTAAGGCCGATTTTAAGACCCTAGAACAAGAAATGAAAGCATTTTCTATAGGCTCAAAAATAGAGACATTAAATCTAAAATAAATTTATTTTATTCTTCTTCATTTCCCATATCCTCGTAATTATAATCTGGATATAAAAAGTGATTGTATGGAAAACGTGTAATGTGGATATCTCTAACCTCATCGTACACACGCTTTTTAAAGTCTTCTAAATTTTGTTTGTTTATAGCCGAAATAAACAGCGCGTTATTCCCTATTTTATTCATCCAGGTTTTGCGCCACTCATCTAAACTGTAATGTTTCTCGGTACGTTCTGCTATTAAATCGGTTTCATCAAACGGTTCCGCTTCGTAAGCATCAATTTTATTAAATACCATAATGGTTGGCTTATCTGCACTTTTTATTTCACCTAGAATTTTATTTACAGAGGCAATATGATCTTCAAAATTAGGATGCGAAATATCTACAACATGTAATAATAAATCGGCTTCACGAACCTCATCTAAAGTACTTTTAAACGAATCGACTAATTGTGTTGGTAGCTTACGTATAAACCCAACGGTGTCTGATAATAAAAACGGCAAATTCTGAATCACTACTTTCCTAACCGTAGTATCTAATGTAGCAAACAGCTTATTTTCTGCAAACACTTCACTTTTACTAACAGTATTCATTAAAGTAGATTTCCCAACGTTGGTATACCCAACAAGTGCTACACGTACCATTTTACCACGGTTACCACGTTGTACAGACATTTGTTTGTCTATCGCTTTAATCTTGTCTTTTAATTGTGAGATACGGTCGCGAACAATACGTCTATCGGTTTCAATCTCTGTTTCACCAGGTCCACGCATTCCAATTCCCCCTTTTTGTCTTTCAAGGTGCGTCCACATTCCTCGTAATCTTGGTAGTAAATATTGGCATTGAGCTAATTCTACTTGGGTTCTTGCATAACTAGTTTGCGCACGTTGCGCAAAAATGTCTAATATTAAATTGGTTCTATCAAGTACTTTACAGTTTAATATTTTACTTATGTTTCGTTCTTGCGAGGCCGATAATTCATCATCGAAAATAGCAGTACCTACTTTATTATCTTCAATAAATTGGCGTACATCTTCCATTCTACCACTTCCTAAATAGGTTTTAGAATTGGGCATATCCATTTTTTGAGTAAATCGTTTTAAAACCTCTCCTCCTGCGGTGTACGTTAAAAACTCAAGTTCATCTAAATATTCTTTAGACTTCACTTCATTTTGTTCTCTTGTAATCGCTCCAATTAATACTGCTTTTTCTAAGGCTATATCCTTCTTTTCTAACATAAATAAAATTAAAGGACAAAGTTACGCAATTGAAAGCAGATTAAATTTGCTATTTTTAGCCTTTCAAACTTAATTGATGCTAAACTTCTTTAAATCGAAAGCCAAAAAGCACACCATAGCTTTTTATAATATTGAAAACCTTTTCGATATCTATGATGATGAACTCACTCGCGATGATGATTTTCAGCCTACCTCAGAAAAACGCTGGACAGTAAAACGTTACAAGAATAAGTTAAAGAAAATAGGTTATGCTATTTCTAATATTGGAAAAAAAGAAACCCAAAAGCATCCTGTAATAGTTGGTCTAGCTGAAATAGAAAATGCAGATGTTTTAAAAGATTTAGTACAATCTAAACATATAGAAGCGGTTAATTATAAGTTTGTGCATTACGATTCTAGCGATGAGCGCGGTATAGACGTTGCTTTACTTTATGACGAATCTGTTTTTAAGGTAGCCTATTCCGAAACATTTTCTGTAGAACTTATTGAAGACGATGGTACCATAGATTATACCAGAGATATTTTATTAGTTAGTGGTCTATTTGAAGGTTTAGAGCTTCATGTTATAGTAAACCATTGGCCTTCTCGACGAAGTGGCGATGATGAAACAGAACCAAAACGTATGGCAGCTTCGCAAAAGGTTAGCTATATAATTTCGCAGATAAAAGCAAAAAACAATAATGCTAAAATTGTTGTAATGGGCGATTTTAATGATGACCCTGCTAGTAATAGCATTAAAGCATTAGTAAAAACGAATGGTTTATTTAATCCTATGGACACACTTTTATCTCAAGACCGCGGGACGACAACGTATCGTAAACAATGGAATTTATTCGACCAGATTTTAATTACTCATAATTTCTTTGAGCGTAAATCGAATAGCCTACGTTTTAAAAAAGCCAATATTTTCGATGAAGATTTTTTAAAACTTTATGATGGTAAATATAAAGGTAGTCCATACAGGACTTATGTAGGAAAACGATACAAGGGCGGCTATAGTGATCACTTCCCTGTATACATGACAATTTATAAAAAGTAGACACTTTAATAAGTAACTCTTATTATTTTTTTTTAAGTTTGAAAGCTATGATTAAACGTTCCCTTTGTTTATTACTACTTCTTTTATTATTTTTTAATTGCTCTAAAACCACTTCTAAAGAGGATTTAAAGAGTACGATAAGACAAATTGTTGCATTACAAAAAAAAGCAAAAACTAATGTAAACGATTCCACACTACTATACATAAACAAGGCTAATGGTTTAATTAAAAACACCGAAAATATTCCAGATTCTTTAATTATTGAAAATATTTTTAGAAAAGGCTATTATTATTCACAAATTAAAGAACGGGATTCTGCAACACATTACTTCTATAAGGTAATTACTTTGGCAAAAGATGCAGCAATACATCCAGAAAGAGAACGCACATATTACAGAGAGACCTGCGAAAATGATTTAAAAGCCAATCGTACTGCTAATTGTATGAACACTATTAGCACCTATGTAGATATTGTTTCTAAAAGAGAAGACCCTACAGATTTAATGTATGCCTATAACATTTTAGAAAATATACACAGAACACTTAACAACCACAAGGAAGCATTATATTATAACGAAGAGACTCAAAAAATAGCTACGTTTTGTAATAACGAAGAAATCTCTTCAATAACAAGCGCTGCGAAAGCAACCTTGTTAACTCCTCACAAACTAAATAGAAATAAAGAAGCTCTTGTACTTTTAGATAGTATTTCTAAAAACCACAAAAACTACTCAGACCTCGCCAACATACAAGTATTTAGAAATTATGCCATTTCTAATTACTACGATTACAATTACCCTGAGGCTGTTAAAAATTATAAAAAATCTATTTTTTACACTAAAAAAGACACATTAAATATTCTCTATGATGATTATATGCTAGAAAATTATCTTAACATTTCTGAAGCATTTATAGAATTAGAAAAATATGAAACTGCAACTAAATATATAGATTCGGCATCACTGCATATAGATGCTAAATCCAGTTTTGAACTGATAAGCTTTTTAGGAGTACTTAAATTAAGATTAAGTTATGGTAAAGGCACTAAAATCGATGAAGTAATTTATGATTATTATGACCTCATAGATATACAAAACACAATTCATAAAGAACGAATACAAGAAGAATTATCTGCTTTAAAGGTTGCTAATAAAAACCAAGAAAACCTAAAAATTCAGAATAAACAAAATGAAATAGATAAACTAAGATTAAAATCTGGACTTTTAATTCTTATTGTTTTAATAAGTTTACTAAGCCTGTTGGCCTTCTTGTTTTTCCGTAATAGAAAATATAAATTCGAAAAACAAAGCTTACAGATGCAACAGCGATTATTACGTTCGCAAATGAGTCCGCATTTTACATTTAACACGCTGTATGCAATTCAAAATAAAATAAAAGAAGACCAAGATGGTTCTATAAATTATTTAGTAAAGTTTTCAAGGTTATTACGCCTTATTTTGGAAAACTCTATGATTAACTATGTACAATTAGAAAAAGAAATAGAATCCTTACGAAAATATATGGATTTACAATTATTACGTTTTCCATCTAAATTCGATTACTCCATTACTTTCGATAACTTAGATGAAGACGAGTTGATATTTATACCACCAATGTTAATACAACCCTTTGTAGAAAACAGTATAGAACATGGTTTTTTAGGTGTAGATTACAAAGGTCTTGTTACTATTAATTTAACATTACAGGACAAATACATACTTTGCACTATTACAGATAATGGTATTGGATTAAAAAAGGGGGATAATAAAAATAAAACATCTGCCTCTACTGGTTTAATTTCCGACTTTATTTTAAAAGCTACCAAAAATAAAGTAAAACTACATGATAGAAAAGGCACAGAAATTGATGCAACTGGAGTTATAGTAGAATTCTTAATCCCATACAAACTAACCGAATATGATTAGAGCACTTATAATTGATGATGAAGCGCATATAAGAAAAGATATACGCAGTAAAGTAGAAGACCATTTTAGTAACGATATTATTGTTATAGAAGAAGCTGAAAGTGTAGAAACAGGTTTAATAGCTATAGATAAATATGAACCTCAGTTACTATTCTTAGATGTTCACTTAACCGATGGTACTGGTTTTGATTTATTAACACAAACTGCACATAAAGGTTTTGATGTTATTTTTATAACAGGATTCGATGATCATGCCATAAAAGCGATAAGAGTTGGCGCTCTCGACTATATTTTAAAACCTGTAGATATAGATGAGTTTATTACTTCTGTAGAAAAAGCCATAGCTAACAATAAAAAAGAAAACCATTTAGAAAAATTAGTAGAAATTTCTAGCGAATATTTTAATAAAGGCGCTCAGAATAAACGTATTATTTTAAAAACTACAGATAACGTTTACGCTGTTTATGAAGATGATATTATCTATTGTAAGTCTGATGGTAATTACACTACTTTTTTTACACAGCAGATGGAAAAAATAGTAGTGTCTAAATCTATAAAAAAGGTTACTGAAATTTTATCTGAAGATAATTTTATACGCTGTCATCAATCTTACATAGTGAATAAAAAACATGTATTAAAATATAATAAACAAGGGGTACTTGTTGTAAACCTAGACATTAGAGTTCCTGTTTCCAGTAGACGAAAAGATTATGTTATTAAGCGTATTTTCGAATAACCTGCGATTACGAATTTCAAAACGTTACTAACGAATATGAAATATTACATAACGCTTTTGAAAGCTGTATGAATTTCCTTCTTTTTTAATCCTATTTTTGTAACAACAAAAAAATATACTATGAAAATAAATTTAAAACGACTACTCCCTGCATTACTATTAGTATTTTTTGCTTGCGAAACAGACACACAAGAATTAGAAACAAATAATATTGAAAACACTACATCATTAAATAAAAAGACTTTAAAAGGAGGAACCCTCGATAATTTAGAAGAAGAAATTGTAAGATTAGAAAACCTAATGCAATGGGTTTCTTTTTTAACAGCAGAAACGTTACTAGATAGCCCTGAAGCAGAAATAGAATTTAGACAAAACATATCTAGTGTTATAAATTCAAATGTGGCTAAAAGAGTTACCTTAAGTAAATTATTTTCTTACGACAATCCAGCTTTTATGGCTGCTTTTCAACAAACACATTTTGAATATGAGTCTAATAATTGGTTACATTGGGATGAATCCTGCGGTAGACCTTCTGAAGGTCGCCCAGTACTTCCACCTTCTGGAGGCTGTAATACCTTTTGTACATTTATAAACGCTATAACAAATTACTATTGCCTAGAAATGTATCTACCCAACGGTTATGTCACTCCTCTTATTGGCTCAAACCAATCTATTACATCTTCTGCACATCCTTTAAATAATAATATTTATAATAATTGTTATGCGCATCCAGGTTGCGATGATAATTTAAATATTAATCCATTTAATTTAAACTCTTACCCAAACACACTAGTAGTAAGACCTTATGTTGATGGTAAAAACCTTTGCGAATATGAACAATTAGATATGGATTTCACACTATTTTTAAATAACTAGATTAAAAACAATAATTATGAAAAGAATCACAAAATTACTTTTATTCCCTACCTTATTATTAGTGCTTTTTGCATGCGAAAAGGATACCGAAGATTTAAATAAAAATATAGAAGAGAATAATATATTACTAAAGCAAGGATTTGCATCGAGCTCTAATCCAAATCAACAATTTGTAATAGATATGCAATGGATTTCTTTCTTAACTGCCCAAACCATATATAATAATGGTCCCGCTAGAAATGAATTTACCGCATCTTTATCTTCTATAAGTTTTGTAAGCCCTTCAAAAAAAGTAAAACTTAGCGACCTTTTCTCAGATAACAACCCAGTATTTATGGCTGCTTTCGAAGAGGTTTTTCTTTCTTACGAAGCAAACGACTGGCATCATTCCAATGATGGTCATATTTGTGGAAGACCTAGCGAAGGTCGCCCACAACTACCACCATCTGGAGGTATAGATGATTCATGTACCAGCAGTCAACTTTACTGCGACTTTATAAGAGCTATTACACATCTATATTGCCTAGAATTTTATTTACCTAAAGGTAACCCAATAGGGTCTTTAGGAACAAACGACTTTATAAATATTACATCTTCTGCACACCCTTTAAATACTAGTAACTCTAATGATGCATACGGACATCCTTGTTCGCTAAGTAATACTGTAATTAATAATGCAAATTTCAACCACTACGCTAATCCTTTAATTACCAGACCTTACACAAGTTCTGCAGCTATTTGTTCTAATCCAGAATCTAATATTGATTTTACAGAATTTTTAGCGAATTAATAATTAAAAAACTTAGAAAAAGCCCATTAAACTAGTTTAATGGGCTTTTTTTAGTATCTCCACATTATGATTTGGTATAGCTAAATATTTTTATTTAAAATATTAATGTATCTTTAGTATTCAAAATAACACTTCCCTAGGTCTCTTGTATTAATAGCATAAAACAAGTACTTAAATATTATGAATACACCTTCGCATAGAAAGCTTAGGGGTTACGCTTTTGATCCCTCTTTGTCAATACGCCTAGACACGCACAGTATTAACGAAATAATATATAAAGTTCCGTGGGAAGACATTGATTATTCTGATGGTACATTAAGAGGTGAATATATCGAAGTCATTGATTACGACCCCACAGTAGAAACCTTTTACGAAACAGTAAACTTTAAAAGCGAATCCTTTTTAGCACAGAATGGTTTGTCCCCTAGCGAGAGTAATCCAAAATTTCATCAGCAAATGGTTTATGCCGTTGCTATGACAACAATTAAAAATTTTGAACGCGCTTTAGGTAGAAAGGTACTTTGGTCTACCAGAAAGTTAGAATACGACCCCGAGCATGGCAAAGATCAATACGAAGAATACATAGATAGAATTCGCATTTACCCCCATGCAATTAGAGAGGCAAACGCTTATTATAGTCCACAAAAAAAAGCCTTATTATTTGGCTATTTTCATTCCAACCCAATAGATCAAGCAGACCAAATGCCAGGCACCTTGGTTTACACTTGTTTAAGTCACGATATTATAGCTCACGAAACCACGCATGCTATTTTAGATGGTTTACAACGCCATTACAATCACCCTACAAATCCAGATGTTTTAGCATTTCATGAAGGTTTTGCAGACATTATTGCTTTATTTCAGCACTTTTCGTTTCCAGATGTACTAAAACATCAAATAGCAAAAACAAAAGGCGATTTATCTAGACAAAATTTATTAGGAGAATTAGCACAACAATTTGGAGTTGCTATAGGGCATTATGGAAACCTTAGAGATGCCATAGGCGGTATAAATGAAAATGGAGAATGGGAGCCTAAAACACCAAATCCAAACGAGTATAACGAAATTATGCAACCTCACGAAAGAGGAAGCATTTTGGTTTCGGCTGTTTTTGAAGCTTTTTTATCTATTTACCAAAGACGTATTGCAGATTTAAACAGAATAGCTTCTAATGGAACTGGTATTTTACCAGAAGGAGAGTTGCATCCCGACTTAGTAAACAGGCTTGCTTCGGAAGCTTCTAAAACTGCCCAACACATTTTACATATGTGTATTAGAGCTATAGATTATTGCCCACCAACAGATATTACTTTTGGAGAATACTTAAGAGCCATAATTACCGCAGATAGCGATTTAGTAAGTTCAGACCCATATGCGTATAGATTAGCTTTTATTGAAGCTTTTAAAAAACGAGGTATCTACCCTGTAGGTATAAATTCTTTAAGTGTAGAAAGCTTAAGATATCCTAAAATTACGGTCTCGGAAAATCCCGATTCACTTATTAAAGTTATAGCTTCTTTTTTACGTGGTTATGCTAACAGAATTGCTTACCATAACGATAGGGAACATATTTATGAAATTACAAAAGCAGTAATATCTGGAATTCCTTTAAACGAAGAAATAGAAGAGGAATATGGACGAAAAGTTAATAGACAAAAAGATGATTTTAAAATTCGTGCTCTCGAAACAGAAAGTATAAATTATAGTTATAACGACAAAATTCACGCTTACTCAAAACACCTTAAGGACTTAAGGAATATTATGGATATGAGAAACGATGAAAAAATTATCGGTTTACATAAAAGAGTAACTATTAAATTCAATGATTTTAATGAATTTGCAGAATTAACAGGTCTTGTTTTTGGAGGAAGAGGTAAAAGATACGGTATAAAAGATTCATTAACCGATTATGGGATGAATATGGCTGCATTCTCTATTCAGAATTTACGTTTAGTGTCTAGAGTTGGACCTAATGGAAATAAAGTAAACCAGGTTATTTTTTCAATTATTCAAAAATCTAATGTGATAATTAAAGACAACGAATTCCTTAAATACCATAACGGTTCTTCAAACAAAAAACCTAATTTAAAAAAAGAAGAAAAACTATTTGCCTACAAAGGAAGTTGTACGCTTATCATGGATTTAGATACTAGAGAATTAAAATATTCAATAAAAAAACCTATTGTAATAAAAAGAGGCGACGAAATAGAACTTAATAAAAAAGCAATTAAAGATCAATGGGGCTTCCAAAATGAAGTAACAGTAAACGCTATGAGTGAGTTTCAAAAATACTTTAGCGCTGCTATAAATGATAATGCTTTCGAACCCTTTGCTTTGCTTCACCAACACTAAACAATTATGATTAATTACGATACTATTACAGATGTAGATATTAGAATGTATGGTACTGGAACTGGCGATTGTTTTGTACTTAAGTTTTTTTATAATACAGAAAAAACGTTTACTATGATGATAGATGGTGGTACTTGGAAAGGTACTAAAGCACATTTATCTAAATATGTAAACGATTTAAAAGATTATGTAAACGGACATATAGACTTATTGGTTATTACACATGAGCATAAAGACCATGTGTATTTATTTGATGCCTGTTCAGATATATTTATAAACGATTTTACTTTCGATGAAATTTGGATGGCATGGAGCGAAGATGATCAAGACGATTTGGTAAAAGAATGGAAAGATAAGTTTGGCCAGAAGAAAAAAGCACTAGCTATGGCTTCAGATCAAATAAACCTTAAGTTAAAAGATACAACGTTAACCAATCAGCTAAAAAGAGGATTTAAAGGCGAAGAAATAGTTGGTCGTTTTAATCATTTTTCAGACGCTTTAAACGATTTTAAAGCACTTCATTTTTCAGCTGATAAAACAGGTGAATATAAGGGCGGCTTAAAGGGCATGGACATTATTAAAAATACCATTGCTAAAGATAATATTAGATATTGTAAACCTGGTGAGATAGCCTCTATTTCGAAATTACCAGGTGTTAAATTTCATATACTAGGCCCACCTCAATCTATTAAAGCTATACGAAAAGAGCATGGTAAAAAAGGAACTAACGACACTTACGATCATAATAAAGTATTAAAACGAAGCGATTCGTTTTCGGCAGTAATAACAGATACAACTACTAATATAGGGCAATCTCCATTCGATTCTAAATATAAAACAGATTGTAACAAAATTAAAACATACTACAATAACGAAGATGCGTTTTGGCGAACTGTAGATTTAGACTGGTTAGTAAGTGGCGCTGGTAATTTGGCTTTAAGAGTTAACACCGGAATTAATAATTTAAGCCTTGCTATGGCTATTGAATTAGAAGATTCTGAAAAAGTCTTGCTATTTCCGGGAGATGCAGAGTTTGGTAGTTGGGAAAGTTGGCATACTATAGATTGGGATAAAAAACCAGATAATGGTAAACACTTAACAGAAGACTTACTAAACAGAACCGTTTTTTATAAAGTAGCACATCATTTAAGCCATAATGGTACAGCAAAAGCTAAAGGTTTACAAATGATGACTTCCCCAGATTTAGTATCTATGGCAACATTAGATTTCGATGCTATAAGTAGCAACTGGAAAACCACAATGCCAAATAGAGGTATTTTAAAAGAGTTAATTAATAAAACTAAAGGACGTTTAATAATTATGAACGAAAAAAATCTCTTTTACGATTTCGATGAAAAGATTCCTCTAGCAGATAGAATTAAATCTGAACGCTCAAGGTTAAACGAAAAACAGCAAAAAGCCTACAAAGAAGCATATAAAGAAGAAAAGTTCTACAAGCAATACAGGATAAAAGTATAAAACTAAACACCATTACAAATGGCATCATCACACGATAAACCGATAATAAATTGTCATACTCATATTTTTAAGGGAGAACATGTACCTCCTCTTTTAGCAAAAACTTTTGTGCCTTGGCCATTGTACAACATTTTAAGTATCCCATTTATATTATGGATATTTAAACGTTTTATAACCAAAAAGAACAAGAAATATCAAGACCCCTATATAGAACGCGAAAGGAATAAAGTAAAAAAGAGGATTAAAATTCAACGTAATAGTTTTCTTAAAGCATTAATAATGTTTTTAAAAACTGCCATTACTATACAAGCTGTATTTATTGTTTGTAATTGGCTAGAGCTTAACACTAATAATAACCTAATTTATAAAGTGCAACAATGGTTAACAGAACATTATTTATTAATTCCTTTTAACCATTTAATTCTAGATATTTTAATTGTTGCATTAGTGGTTTTATTTGTTAAATCTGGACGAAACTTGTTATGGTTTATAGTAAAGAAATCTATAAAACTATTATCACTATTACCTGGTAAAATGACTCGCGATTTAATTGATCGTTATTTATTACTAGGCCGTTTTACAATATACAAAAGCCAGAGTACAACATTCTCTAAGCTAGTACAACAGTACGATGAAGGGGCTAAATTTATAGTATTACCTATGGATATGGAATACATGGGCGCTGGAAAACTAAAAAAAGGCTTTGAGTATAAAGACCAAATGCAAGAGTTAGTAGATATTAAAAATAAGAGCACAAATAAAGATGCTATTCTGCCTTTTGTGTTTGTAGAGCCTAGACGCATTAGAGAAGATAAAACACAGCTACAATATAACCTAGATACTAATACAGGAAAAGTAACCTTACAAGATTGTTTTATAAAACGCTATATAGAGGACGAACAATTTAGTGGATTTAAAATATACCCTGCGTTAGGTTATTATGTCTTTGATGAAACCCTATTGCCATTATGGAAATATGCTGCAGATAACCAAATCCCAATTATGACGCATTGTATAAAAGGAACTATATTTTACAGGGGTAAAAAGAAAAAGGAATGGGACGCTCACCCAGTTTTTAAAGAGTACATTAATTTGGAGAGAAATGAATTAGGTCCATTGTTGCTTCCTGAGCATAAAAACATGGATTTCTCTCTAAACTTTACGCATCCATTAAACTATTTAGTCCTTTTAAAAGAAGAATTGCTTCGCATTTGGGTTGGTAAATGCTCGCAAGAGACTAAAAATATTTTTGGATACACAGATGACGACACCAAGTTAAAATGGGACTTATCACACTTAAAACTATGCCTTGCTCATTTTGGAGGAGAAGACCAATGGTATCGTTATTTAGAATCCGACAGATATGATTATGCTGCAAAACTAAAAACAAATCCTTTACAAGGTGTAAACTTTATACACACTAGTACTGGAAAATTTAGTTGGAAAAAACTAGAAGACTCATGGAAATACGTCGATTGGTATTCTATTATATGTAGTATAATGTTACAGCATGAAAATGTCTATGCAGACATTAGTTACATTTTATATAATGAAGACATTTTTCCGTTGTTAAAAGAAACCATTAATCATCCTAACCTTGGAGATAAGGTATTGTTTGGAACAGACTTTTTTGTAGTACGTAATCATGCTTCAGAAAAAGGCTTAGTATCTAAAACATTAAGTAATTTAAGTGATGCAGAGTTTAATAAAATAGCTAGAGAGAATCCTAGTAGATTTATTAGATAGGTTAAAAACTACCGTTTAGAAGTTGAAAACCGCATTTCAAAAAGTGTATACAAATAGTTTTAGACTTAAATATTACTTTCATTGAAACAAAGCGGTTGTCGAAAAGCTTAAAGAGTAGACTTTTATTTCTAAACATTATAAATTTATGAAAACATCACTTTTAAACACTTTTAAAGAGAAAGCTATTTTATCTGAAGATACATTAAGTAAAATTGTAGGCGGAGGCCCTCAATTAGATCCTATTTACAGAATAGATGGTGAGTTTGTATACGGTATGTAAAGTATTATCACCCTTAAACATCACATAAAAAGCAAGATTTAGAGTTCTCTAAATCTTGCTTTTTATATTTTATTGAATATTTATTTTATCTACCTCCTAACGTTAACAATTCATTACACAGCACTTCTGTTATGTAACATTTCCTCTCTTATTTACCTTCTCAAGTACGTATTATTAATTTCTAAAACATGAAACAATTTATCTAATAACGAGTGTAATAAAATAGCAAGAGACAACTCTAGTAGCTTTATATTATTACTAAATATTCATTATTAAAAACATGTTTTCCGTTTACCTGTTCTCCTAATGGTTTATGAATATTATACATAACAAAGGTTTTTAATGCTCCAAAAAGAACTATTACTTTAAATAGTTTCTAACAGTATTATTTGTTCTATAAGAAAGAAAAAAATATTTTTTTATTGGGTTATATAAATTTAGATATATTTGTTAAAATAATGCTCTAAGAGCCCTAAAACCCTAGTAAACCACCAGACTATTCATTTTATGAAAGTACATTTATCTACTTATTTATCACTCCTATTTACAGCCATGATATGTATACAATTACATGCTCAAAAAAAACAGGATACGATTAAGAGTAAGTTTAAATTTTCTGATCTTCCTATAGAATGGCAAGGGTTTATAGATTCCAGACATGGACCAAGAATAAAAAATGATCCTTATCAAAATAAGGACTTTAGTTTAAGTGAAACTCGTTTACAATTACAATTAGATTATTGGACAGATATCTCTGAAATAAAAATAAAAACAGATTTTATTTACGACTCTCAGCAGGGGAAATTTTTAGTTAACTTAAGAGAAGTTAATTTATTTTTAACACCTTCATCATGGTTTGATTTTAAAATTGGAAGGCAAATCCTTACTTGGGGAAAAGGTGACATGCTATTTGTTAATGATTTATTTCCTAAAGACTGGCAATCCTTTTTTATTGGAAGAGAACTAGAATATTTAAAATCCTATTCAGATGCCGTTAAATTAACGTTTTACCTTCCATGGTTTGAATTAAATACAATTTATGTTCCAGCATTTAACAGTGATATTTTCCCAAACGGTGAACGTTTATCATTTTTTAACCCTTTTCAAGGTTCTTTTACAGGGGATAAAACCCCAATACAGGCCGACAAACCAAATACATGGTTTAAAAATTCTGAATACCACTGGAGAGCTAGAAAAAATGTTAAAGGCTACGATTTAGCCTTGTACGGCTATTATGGATACTGGAAAAGCCCAGCGGGAGTAAATGTTCAAAATGGAAATGTAACTTTTCCTAGATTAAGTGTACATGGTTTGAGTTTTGAAGGGAACCTGTTTAAGGGTATTACTAGTTTTGAAGCTGGCTATTATAAATCAATAAATGACCCAAATGGTAAAGACTTTACTATTAGAAATAGCCAATGGGTCTTTTTATTAGGCTACACACGCGATTTAAAAAATGACTTTTCTATAGGTGCTCAATATTACACAGAAGTTATGACTAATTATAACAATATGGTAAACAACTTACCTTCTGGAGCTGCAAAACCAAAGAGAATACACGATATGTTTACGTTACGATTAACCAAACTATTAGTTAACCAAAAATTAAACCTCTCCTTTTTTGGCTATTACTCATTATCAGACAGTGATGCATATTTAAGGCCTAATATAGCATATAAACTAAGCGACGGCTGGAAAATAGAAACGGGAGGAAATCTATTTATGGGAAAACAAGACACCACATTCTGGAGTCAGTTTCAAAATAACAACAACATCTATGCTGGCCTAAAAAGGAGCTTTTAACTATAAAAAACATAGGGATATCTAAAACATAATCCATGAACTTATTATCATTTTCAACTAAAAAACCAAAAGCCATTATTTTTATAATGTTGGCGATTACAACTATTCTGCTTCTGTTTATTCCGCAAATAAAAATAGACACGGATCCAGAGAACATGCTATCTGAAAAAGAACCCGTTAGGATTATTCATAATCAACTGAAGGAGCGCTATAATATGCATGATATTATTGTTATGGGTATTGTAAATGAAAAGCATCCCGATGGTGTATTCAATAAAGCATCTCTAACAAGAATTTACGAATTATCTACCTTTGCTTATAGTCTTCAGGAAGCTGTAAAACAGACTGACAGCATTAAAAAAGAAAAAAACGAACTGTCTAAAGAAAACGTTGTATCCTACACTGGGGTTATTAAAAGAGATGTAATGTCTCCTTCCAACATCGATCATATTGAGCCTATAGGTCCAGGCACATTAAAATTTGATTGGCTAATGTCTTCCCCTCCTAAAACAGACGCAGAAGCTTTGGGAATAAAAGATAAACTGCTAAGTAACGACATGTTTAAAAACACTATTGTTTCTGAAGATGGTAAAGCAATCTGTTTATACATACCTATTAGCTCAAAAGACATTTCATACGAAATATCCTCAAAACTACAGGAAAAAGTAGCTACTTATAATGGGGATGATACTTTTTACATCACAGGATTACCTGTTGCCGAAGATACTTTTGGAACAGAGATGTTTGTTCAAATGGCTATTACTGCACCAATAGCCATGTTGTGTATATTTTTACTCATGTTACTTTTCTTTAAAAAACTAAGGTTAATCTTAAGTCCAATGATTGTAGCTTTGGTTTCTGTTATCTGTACAATGGGATTACTTATTGCTACAGGAAACACAGTGCATATAATGAGCTCAATGATTCCTATTTTTATCATGCCAATAGCCGTACTTGACTCCATTCATATCCTTTCAGAATTTTTCGACAAATACCAAGAAATTAAAGATAGAGAACGTACATTAGAGATAGTAATGAAGGAGTTATTTAAGCCTATGCTATTTACCTCATTAACTTCTGCTGCTGGATTTGCGTCATTAGCACTTACACCTATACCTCCTGTTCAAGTCTTTGGTGTTTTTGTTGCTTTTGGTATTCTTTTTGCCTGGTTATTAACCATTTGCTTTATACCAGCATACATTATGTTAATGTCTAAAAAGTCATTAGAAAATTTTGGAGTAAAAAAAGAAAACAAAAAAAACACTTTAATTCAAGGATTGCAATCTCTAAGTTACTTTACTAGGTCTCACTCCAAAAAAATTCTTCTGGGGTCTATTGTACTATTTGCTATTTCTATATATGGTATTTCTTTAATTACAATAAATGATAACCCAGTAAAATGGTTTACCTCTAGCCACCCAATTAGAGAAGCTGACAGAGAATTAAATAAGCATTTTGGAGGAACTTATATGGCCTACTTAAGCCTTACTAATGATACCGAACAAGCAAAAACAGGAAAAGAAGTCCAAACAGAAATTAAAAACCTAAGTCATACTTTTTTTAATGCTGGTACATACGACGCTAGTTATAAAATAAAAATGGACTCCCTAATACAAAAAATTGACACAAATGCTGAAGAAACGGTTATATACTCACAAATTACAAATCAGCTCTTTGATATAATAGATTATAGTGAAACTGATGAAGAAATGGAAGTTTGGGAAGAACTAACTGGTAAAATTGAACTTACTGCATTAGCTAAAACTCAAATTTTTAAGCAACCAGAAGTTCTTAACTATGTTTCTAATCTAGAAACATATCTTTTAGAAGAAGGAGGTGTTGGTAAAATAAATAGTTTAACTCAGTTAATTAAAAAAATCAACAAAGAATTACATGAAGGAAAGGAAGAGTCTTATAAATTGCCAGAAAGTTTCTCTGGAGTGGGGCAATGTATTATATCTTATCAAAATAGTCATTTACCTGAACGATTAAGACATTGTGTAGACAGTAATTTTCAAGGATTAAACCTATGGTTACAATTAAAAAGTGGGGATAATAAAGACATGGAGAAAACGATAGCAGCTGTAGAGACATATTTTAAAAACACACCTCCTCCAGCTAGCTTAAAATATGAATGGTTTGGCTTAACCTATATAAATGTTGTCTGGCAGCAGAGAATGGTTAATGGTATGCTTAAGGCCTTTTTAGGAAGCTTTATTATTGTTTTCATTATGATGGCTATTTTGTTTAGATCTGTAAAATGGGCTTTATTATGTATGCTTCCGCTTAGTTTAACTATTGCTATTATATATGGTGTTATAGGCTTTATAGGAAAAGATTACGATATGCCTGTAGCGGTATTATCATCTTTAGCCTTAGGTTTAGCCATAGATTTTTCAATACATTTTTTAGTACGATCCAGAGCCTCAATAAAAAAAGCAGGAAATTGGAAAGAGGCTTCTGTAATTATGTTTGGAGAGCCCTCACGAGCTATAACAAGAAACGTTATTGTTATTGCTATCGGTTTTTTACCATTATTGTTCTCCAATTTAATTCCATATAAAACCGTAGGCGTCTTACTGGCTAGTATTTTGGCACTTTCAGGGTTAATTACTCTTATATTACTACCAGCTTTAATTAACACATTAGAACGCTTTTTTACCCCTAAAAATTAAATTAGTATTTAACTTAAATAAAAAGATATGACATTTTATAAAACATTTCTTGTATTACTTTTCATAAATGGGTTTGCCCTACAAAATACCTGGTCACAGGAAACAGACGTAAATATTATTGTTAATAAAGCTAATAAGGTTTACAAATATTCTGGAGATGACAGAATTTGCATTGTAAATATGGATATTAAAAACAATAAGGGTAAAACTACCATGAATAGAGAGCTTGTTCTTATTAGAAAAAATGATGGCGACAACTTAAAGCAAAAATGGTATGCCTATTTTAAAAAACCGGCAGACATTAGGAAAATGGTATTTATGGTATGGAAAAACACAAATAAGGACGATGATCGTTGGATTTATTTACCTGCAATGGATTTAGTTAAAAGACTAGCGGGTTCAGATAAGCGTAGTAGTTTTGTTGGGTCTCAATTTGTATATGAAGATGTTACTGGACGACTGCCAAAACTAGATACTCACCAATTAATAAAAACTTCTGACAACTATTATGAGGTAAAAAGTACTCCTGTAGATCCTTCTGCAGCAGAATTCTCTTATTTTTATACATGGATAGACAAAGAAACTTTTATTCCTAAAAAACGTGTGTTTTACGATAAAAATGGTGAAAAGCAAAGAGAATACAGAGCGGGAAAAGTAGAGGATATTCAAGGAGAAAAGACTATTGTAGAATTTTCTATGACAAATATACAAACAGGAGAATCTACTTATATTACTTTTTCAGATGTAAAATACAATGTAGGGATTCCTGATAATATTTTTACAGAGACTTACCTGAGGAGGGTACCTAGAAAATGGGTGTCTTACAACAAATAAAAACTAATAAAAAAGATCGCAAATATGCGATCTTTTTTATTTAAATGTTTTACTTGCCTAACATTAACAATTCGTTACATACAACCTCTGTAGTGTAACGTTTCATACCGTCTTTATCTTCCCAAGTTCGCGTTGTTAATTTGCCTTCTACAGCAATTTCTTTACCTTTTACAACATACTTTTCAATAATCTCTGCAACTTTTCCAAAAGCTACAATATTATGCCATTGAGTATCTACTACCTTTTCTCCTGAAGCATTTTTATAGCTTTCGTTAGTGGCTATAGAAAACTTTGCAATCGTGTTTCCCGATTCTAAATTAATAATCTCTGGATCGTTTCCTAAGTTACCAATCAACTGTACTTTGTTTCTTAATGTGTTCATGTGTTCTAAATTTTATGCGTTAAACAGTTAATGCTATTGAACCTTCATTGATTCAACACTGCAAAGGTGAGACAACACACAAATTTTATTCGGTTGTAACATATTTAATTTCGTTTGTAAACGTTTGTAGTCGTTTGAAAATAATAAAAAAACCACATTATAACTAATCATAATGTGGTTCTTCTTTTTATTTGCTTACTCTTACCGCCACTAGTTATAACCTTAAATCCGTAGGTCTATCTACCGGTTGTTTAAGTGAATCATTTTTTCAATAAAAAAGGTTCAAATTTATTTA
>CANLUH010000005.1 GCA_947494205.1 uncultured Flavobacteriaceae bacterium
AACAAACTCTAATAAAAAATATTAAACCCAACTTTTTACAAACAAACCCCCCCCTGAATTCCCTCCACAAATTTTTAAAAAAAAAATAAAAAAAAAAAAAAAAAAACACGACTCTAATTTTAGAGTCGTTTTTTTTTTATGATTGTTATAGAATGATATCTATTTTATTCATTAATCCTAATTGGGAACTCAGCAATAGTTTTATCCCATCCTATTTTTAAGTGTATTATGTTTTCACTGTTTTCATATAAAGCAATAGATAGAGCTTCAATTTCTTTTTTACTCTTTTGTATAGGTGCAGTAATACTAGCTATATCCTTAGATGGGTCGTACGAATAATTACCCCATCCGTCTAAATCTGTATTTAATTTTAAAGTCCATTCCGTTTCAGTAGGAATAATAATAAGTGAATAACGACCAGCTTTTACTAAAGTATCTCCAAAAGTAACATCCGTCATAAATAATACTTCGGTAGACTCGTTTGCGCCAATTCTCCATGGTTCGTTAAACTTTAATAATTCGCCAAAAATAGTTCTTCCTTTTTTTAAAGGCCTAGAGTAGATGACTCTAATTTTTGGTTCTAAAGCTGCTCTTTTAGTCGCATTCTTTTTAAATATACGTATTGGAGCTTCAGCTGGATAATAAGCAATATCTACAACACTTTTGTCGATTTTTTGAAATTTTTGTGCTTGTAAACTTACACTTAGCAAAGCAAAAGCAATAATTAGTACTATGTTTTTCATTATCTATTTATTTAAATTAATTATGTTTTCGGTTTCTATTCTTGACAGTTCTTTTAATTCCCCTTTTTCATAAAGCTGAGGTAGATCTTTTAAAGGCGTATTTAAAGGTGCTTTAAAGTTTATATAATCCTGAAAACGTAAACCATCTATAACACGAATATTGTAAGCGCTTCTAAAACGAACACCACCACCATTAACACGATAATTATATGCTAGGTAATCTACAGTATTTGTTTTAGTATTTATCCAGTAATGGAATTCATCATCATGATCCTGTCCGCCACCTTCTTTATTAAAGGTGATTTCTACAATATTATAATCTTCGCCTTTAATAGAAGTAGTACCTTTAAAACTTTTATTAACGGCAGGGTCATTTAACTTGTGGGGTAATGTCGCAAAATAAATAACAGAATTTAAAGCGCCCGAATATGCTTTAATTTGTTTCTCATTTAAGGTCTTCTGTTTATCATTTACAAATCTCGTAAAAGTTCCATTTTCTATAATATCCGTTACTAAGTCGCCTTTAGTTTCGTCTCTTACTTCATATTTGTAGTAATCTCCATTATTAGTAAAAGAGTACTCTTTTGTTCTAAAAATAAAAGTGAATGCAGCTTTATCATATAAAGTGCCGCCATGTGCTTTTATAGCTTTATTAATCAATTGCTCAGCCTTACTAATAACTGGTTTTTTTTGTTGAGAATTGTCTTCTTGTGTAGTGCTTATAGTTGATTCTTTAGTATCTATAGGCTTGCTATCGTTGTTTTTACAAGATGTTACTAATACTAAAAGAATTACAACAGATATAATATGTTTCATTTGTTATTTAATGTCAAAATAAGGTTACTCAAAGTTAAGTCTGTTTTTTGTAAAAAAACTTACGTTACACTTAAAAAAATATAAGTAGTAATACGTTGATTAATAAAGGGTAATAATACGGTATTATAAAATTCATATTTATGACATATTTGAAAAGAACAATTTAAACAATTAATATTATGAATTATGAAAAGCAACGACAACAGTTACCTGATCAACCAGATTTAATTTTAATCATAACAGATCAAGAAAGAGCAACTCAAAATTTTCCACCTAATTGGGAAGAAGAGAATTTAAAAACAATGACTTTTCTAAAAGATAATGGCTTTACTTTTAATAAAGCGTTTTGTAATTCGTGTATGTGCTCACCTAGTAGAACAACTTTATTTACAGGAGTATATCCAGCACAACATGGTGTAACACAAACACTAACATGGGGAGGCCGTTATTCTGGTGCGGAAACTACTTTAGATCCTAGTATTTTTAACATGGCTAGAATGTTAGGTAGCGAAGGCTATGATGTGCAATATAGAGGAAAGTGGCATTTAAGTAAAGGCGATACCGAAAACGGATTAACGGCATCAGACATAGCAGTAACTGGTTTTAAAGGTTGGATTGCACCAGATGCAGGCGAAGATGTGAAACCAGAAAATTTTGGAGGTGGTTACGCTAATCATGATGAAATGTATATACAACAAGGTATAGATTATTTAAAACAAGTACGTGAAGCAAGAGAAAATGGTGGAAAGCATGTGCCTTTCTGTTTAGTTTTGTCACTGGTAAATCCACATGATGTATTAGCATATCCAGATGGTGTTGGTTTTGGATATTCGGAAAGTGATTGGTCGTCTAGAGAAGTTTCGCTACCATATTCTGTAGATGAAGATTTACTGAAAAATAAAAAGCCTATGGCACAATTTCAAATAATGAAATCAGCAAATGTACTTTTAGGTGATTTACCAACACGAGAAGAAAAACTTAATTACATTAATTTTTACGCCCATACATTAAAAAAAATAGACCATCAAATAGGAGAATTTATAAAGGAACTATACCATGTTTCTCCTGATACCAATAAAAGATTAGCTGATGATGCTTTAGTTATTCGTATCTCGGATCATGGAGAAATGGGATTAGCTCATGGAGGTATGAGGCAAAAAGCTTTTAATGTGTACGAAGAAACACTAAGAGTACCAATGGTATTTTCCAATCCTATATTATTTTCAAGTGAAACAGATGAAGGTGAAGCAGTCGCAAATCGTACATCTGATTATTTAGCCTCTTTAATAGATATAATGCCAACTTTAGCTGATATTGCTAATATTAAAAAGCCATTAAAAGTATTACAAGGAAACAGCTTATTACCAATAATAACAGAAGGGAAACCTGTTCAAGAGTCTATTATGTTTACTTTCGATGATACTAAAGCTAGTTCTGCAGATTATGCTTCAGCAGTATTTGCAGCTAATCGCATTCGTTGTATTAGAACAAAAGATTGGAAATATGCTTATTATTTCCATACTTTGGGAAGCTATCCTACAGTGTATGAGTTGTACCGTTTAAATGATAATCCAGATAATGAAATGACAAACCTAGCATATGATCCAGAGTATGAGTCTATAAGATTAGAACTGCACGAAAAACTTAAAGCAGAGGAGGAGCGACTTTTAAGACGTAAAGCAATAAAGGACGGTCCTATCTATTTAAGTTGGCATTAAAATAAAACCAAAAGCTATATTTTTTAATATAGCTTCTGGTATATTATAGAATATACTATCATAAATAAGTCTCGTTTACAAATAACTAAGACGAGGAATTATTTATATAGTCAAGATGATTTAATGATACGAAAATATTGAAGTTAAGTATCTATAAATAGAATTAGAAAAAATAATTAAGACCATTACTATTAGTTTATGACTTTGAACAATCTTTATTATAGTAATCAACGATAGCTTCGATATCTCGTTTTTTAAACTCTTTATTTTTAATTTTTTCTATAAGCGCAGGACAATCTTTAAAAAAATCTAAAGCAGTTTTTTTAAAGTGTCTATTGCCATATATAAAGAATTGTAAAGCTATTTTAATAACGACGTCTCCTTTGCCCTTATTTATATAGTACGTTGAGGATATATCTTCATTTGAAAAACCAGATTCCCTCATATTAATTGAATGTAGCTTTACCATATATAAATTTACTTTTCCAGGATACTCTTTTACTATTTGCATTAATCTAGGCTTTTTTCCTGAAAGAATTTTATAGGTGTATACTTCGGTAGTATCTTCTAATTCTAAAATAACCGATTTAGCTGTTTTATAATTGTAAACTGTTTTTTTATCTCTTTTATTCTTTCGGAATTTAATAATTCCACTAGCAAATGTTTTTGCTTGTCCTTTTAAAACGGTACCATCTCTTAAATTTAGAGTGGCGTTATGAAATTTATCTTTATTAATTTGAGCATTTGTAAGTCCTGATAATAATAGTATTAAAAAAAGTATTTTTTTCATAATTTGCTTTTGTATATCTGTAACTATTAATTAAGAATTGTTACAAAGTTTAACTATTTTATTTACCAAACATAAATCTCATCTACAAATAACCAAGACGGGTTCCCTGCACTTGGGTGCCATTCGGGTAATGTTTTGTAGTTTTTTATATGTATTTTAAAGTAACGTGCTTTAGTTTCGGTAAGTGATAACGTTACTTTTTTCTTTTCAACTTCTCCGCCTTCTCCTTGTCTAGAAATACTAAGTTCTCCTACTTTATTAAAATGTCCGTTTTTAGTATTAGAAGCATAAACCGTTAATTTTGTAGGATATAAAATCCAACTCCCAACATCTTCAATACAGCTAAAAGAAATATGCTCTACTGGTTGTATACTACCTAAATCTATTGTGGTATTAATATCGTTACCAAAATACCCTACCCATTTTTTATCTTGAAAGGATAAAGAGCCTTCATCTAAATCGAATAGTTTTTTAGCATCAGGATAACGTTCATCTGGTTTCTCTTTTATGGTAAAGGCCGTTATCTTTTGTTTTACCTTATGGTAATCGCGAACTAAAATGTCGCTAGGTTCCCAGCCTTTTTTAAAGGCAGCGACTTTTAATGTTTTAGAGTTTTCTAAAATAATCTTATCCTTAAATATTGCCGATGTGCTATCTGGAGTATTACCATTTAAAGTATAGCGAAGTGTTACATCTTTAATACGACTTCTACTCGCTACATGAATGGTGTCTATAAATAATGTTTTTGCAGGGCTAATTACAGGCTGTTCTAATTGGCTATCTTCAATAAATCCAGATACAATACTATTCTGGATGTTTACTTTGTATTCTGTTTCTAATTGCTTCGCTGTAGCTTCTTCTACTTTAGTTTGCCAAGTGTATAATTGTTTTGGTTGTATACTTTTTAATAGCTCCGAAAGCCCTTCATTAGAAATAGACGTGTTATAAATATTTAGGACTTCTAATTGTTGTAATGTTTTTAAATTTTTTATAGAAGCATCCGTTATTGTGTTACTATTTATTCGTAATGTTTTCAAGTTTTTAAAAGACTTAATAACAGCAGTCATGTCATCTGTTATTTCCGAATAACTTAAATCTAATTCTATAATTTGTTCCTCTAAAAGTGCTAATTTATCTATAGTTTCTTTTGTGAGTGTTTTTTGAAGTGATTTTACATTTAATTCTGCTTTTTCAGGAACTAATTCTAATACTCTAAAACCAGCAGTTCTAATAGTTTCTATAGCATCTTGTGAAGCCTTAGGGATTTCAATTTTATTAAAGATAAGGTACTTTTTTAGCTTCGTTTTTAAAGTGTCATTTTTAGTAATTGCTGTAGCATAATTTTTAAAATCTAAGCCTTCGTCTATCCAATGTTTTAATAACCAAATTTCATCTTTAGTTAATTGTGCTTTACCTTCAGGAGGCATGTGTTCTTCATCTGTTATTGGTAATAATAATCTGGAATACAATAAACTTGCAGCAGCATTTCCTGCAACTGCACTTGTACCATTTACACCACCTTTAAGTATACTGGCTTCAGAAATTAAAGACAGTTCCCCCTTTTGTTTAGTACTGTTATGGCATTGAATACACTTCTTATCGAGTATTTTAGTAACCACATCATTATATAACTTTAAACTGTCTACAACTTCAATTGTTTTTTCTTCTTTTTCTAATCCTGCATATTCTGTTAAAAATTGATCACCGTGCGTTAAAACACTTCCGTAATGCCCTGCAACACTAATAGCAATTAATGTGATTACAAATAGCGATAAAAATAGTTTGTTACTTTTTAAGTTGGATTTAAGACTTAATATAAATAATAGTGTTACTACTACTGCAGTGATAATACCTGAATATAAATGTAAATCTAAAATCTCTTTTGTGTAGCCGCCTTCTAAAGATAAAAAGTAACCAAAAAAGCAGGTTATTATTGAAAAAACGGCTGTAAAACCTAATAAGTTTTTAATAATAGTTGCTGGGTAGCTTTTTTGAATACGACCTAGAATATCTATAAAAAAAGTAACAACTAAAGCTCCAATAGGTAAGTGTAATAATAAAGGATGGAAACGCCCTAGAAATAAGATGAATCGAGGTGCTTCATCTGTTTTTACAGCATATAATGTTGCAACTCCTAATATGAGTATTAATATTAGAAATAAGCTTTTATAAGTTTGATTATTGTCTTTCATTAATTAAAAATCCATTCATCCATAAATAGCCATGCTTTGAGTCCTTTTCCAGGATGCCATTCGGGAAGTTGTTTTGTGTTATTTACCGCTACAGTTATTGTTTTAACATCTTTGTTTATTGTTATAGGAACATCTTCTAATGCAACCATTCCAATCTCTAAGTGTTTATTAAGCGTAACAGCTATAGTGTCTTTTTTATTCACTAATATAGTAATGTCTTTAGGTGGGAAAATCCAAGATTTTGTATCTATTAAATAGCCAATAATTAGTGTTTTTATAAAGGTTTCTTTCTCAAAGTTAATAGTTGCTTTAGCAATAGAATCGAAACCTAACCATTGCGAGTCTCTAAATTGTCTACTTGCTTTTTTATTATTAGTTAGTGTGGTTTCTCCTAACCCGGGATAACTATTATGTGCTTGTGTATGCCATAAAACGTTATTTAAAGGAATGCCTTTTTTATATAGTTTTAATGTTGTGCTGTTACTTGGTTTCCAATCGTTATGAAAAGCTTTAAATGTATAAGTAGCAGCATTTTTTGTTGTTAATGGTTTACTGTATAGCGTAGATTGTTCCGTTGGTTCTGTGTTATTTGTTGTATAATATAGTTTTGTACCTTCTAATCGTAATTCTGCTTGTATGGTAACCATAGAATCTATAATTGTACTATTAGCTTCTACTCTTGGGGCTACCAATGCTATTTCTTTTTGTTTAAGGTAGTGGCTTGTATCTTCCTTTTTAGCACAACTAAAACTAAGCAATATTAATACTACTATAATTAATTTCATACGCGTGTTAGTTTTATAGGGTAGGTTTGTCCAGAGTTCCATTGTGCTACATACATGTTATCATCATCATCTATACACACATCATGTGGATGTTGGAATAAACGAATGGTTTGATATAATTCGCTCAATTCATTTTCCTTGTATGAAGGCGCTGTTGCTCCTGGGCAAGAGACGACTTCGTTATTCTCGTTCATAATAAGTACAAAACCAGATTCTGAATGTTCTGCGTTTTTAGAACGTAATACTGCAAAGTAAATCTCTTTTTTATGTATAACTGGCCTACAGATTAATGCACCTGGTACATTTATAGTTTCTATATAATCTCCAGCCAAACTAAACCGTTTTAATTGATTTAGTTCTCTGGCAGAAACTAATAGCGACGGATTGTCTTTATCTCTATTATCATAACAAATACCATGAGCGTTTAAAAAGGTATCATTGGTATCTCCTTGACCCCCAAAAATATTTAGTAATTCTCCTTTATGATTGTAATGTACAATATGTTGTTTCCCATAGCCATCTGCAACGTAAATATCGCCGTTATCGACTACTGTGGTTTCTGTAGGTTTAAAATCTCCTTTTGTATTATATTTTCCAGTTTCTGAAGGGAAATCTATTGTAAAGACTACTTTGCCATCTATGGTTGTTTTAATAATTTGATGGCGTTCGTAATCGGTAATTAACAGGAAATCTGTACCATTTTCTTTTACTAATGTTAAACCATGTGCTCCAGGATATTCAGTTCCCCAAGTCTCTAATAACTTTCCAGATTTATCATAAATAATCACATTGTTTTTAGTGTGATTGGTTAATAGAACAATACGCCCTTTAGAATCTTGAACCATTTCGTGGCAATCTTTTACAGGCGTTTGTAGTGGGTTAAGGTTTCCCCAGTTTAAATCTACTTTATACTTGTGGGAGTTATGTCCAACAATAATATCTTTAGAGTCATTAAATGAAAACGCACTGCCGTACATAGGATAGGTTAACAATCCTACAGCAAGACATGACGATTGTTTTAAAAATTGTCTTCTACTCATTCTATAGTTAACTTATAAGATCGTTAACAACATGTCCAGCAACATCGGTTAATCTAAAACGTCGTCCTTGGTGTTTGTATGTAAATTTGGTGTGGTCTACACCCATTAAGTGCATCATCGTAGCCTGTAAATCGTGAACATGCACGGGGTCTTTTACAATGTTATAACCAAAATCGTCGGTTTCTCCATAAGTAAATCCAGGTTTTACGCCTCCACCGGCCATAAACATAGTAAAGCATTTTGGGTGATGGTCTCTACCGTAATTAGTATCGGTAAGTGTGCCTTGGCTATAATTAGTTCTGCCAAATTCGCCTCCCCAAACCACTAAAGTATCTTCTAATAAGCCACGCTGTTTTAAATCCATAATCAAAGCAGCTGTAGCTTGATCTATATCTTTGGCTTGTTTCTTTATATGTGCGGGTAAGTTATCATGTTGATCCCAACCCATGTGGTATAATTGAACAAAGCGAACATCCTTTTCTACCAAACGTCTTGCTAGTAAACAATTGGCAGCATAGGTTCCAGGTATGGCAGCATCCGATCCATACATTTGTAAAATATGGTCTGGCTCGCCTTCAATATCCATTGTATCAGGTACAGAGGTTTGCATTCTATATGCCATTTCGTATTGTGCAATTCTACTATTTATTTCTGGGTCTCCAAACTCTTGTTCTTGTTTCGCATTTAATTCGCTAATATGGTCTAGCATTTTTCTACGTTCAGACCGTGTCATACCTTCTGGATCTTTTAAATATAATACAGGGTCTTTTCCAGAACGGAATTGCACGCCTTGATGTAATGAACTTAAAAAACCATTACCCCAAAGTCTCGAATATAAAGGTTGTGCTAAAGCGCGTCCTGTTCCTCTAGATAATAATACGGTAAATGTGGGTAGGTTTTCGTTTAAACTGCCTAAACCGTAACTCATCCAAGAGCCTATACTTGGTCTACCGGCTTGTTGCGAACCCGTTTGAAAAAAAGTAATTGCGGGGTCATGATTAATGGCTTCGGTATGCATTGATTTTACAAAGCATAATTCGTCTACAATTTTTGCAGTAAATGGCATTAAGTCACTTACCCAAGCTCTAGATTCTCCGTATTGTTTAAAGTTGAAATGACTCCCAACTAAAGGGAAACTATCTTGCCCAGATGTCATTCCTGTTAAACGTTGTCCTTTTCTTACCGAATCGGGTAATTCTTGACCTCTCATTTTAGTCAATAAAGGTTTATAGTCGAATAGTTCTAATTGAGAAGGACCACCACTTTGAAAGAGGTAAATAACGCGTTTTGCCTTTGGTGCAAAATGAGGTAAATTCATGCCTGCTAGAGGGGAGTCTGCTGCTTCTACTATCGAAGAAAATGGGTCTAACATAGAAGCTGCCGCTAATCCGCCGATACCTAATCCTAATTTTTTAAGGAACTGTCTTCTATTATTGTTTAAAAAGTGTTTAGTAATTTCTTCCATGCTATTATCCTTTTACAATGGCTTCATCCAAATTAAAAATTAGGCTAGTTAAAACGCTATAGCCGTATAGGTTATCTTCTGTAATACCTTTAGCTATTAGAGCGTCTTTATTCTCTAATACAATGATTTTAGTCTCGTCATATTCTGCTTTTGAAGTGTTTAAAAAACGAACTAAGTTTTCTAATTCTGAAGCATCTGGTAGGCGCGATGTTATTTTTCTGAAAATGGTTTCTACTCGTGCTTCGTCCGAAATCGTTTCACCTTGTAAAACATCTGCTGCTAGTGTGCTTGCCGCTTCAATTAATTGAGGGTCGTTAAGCATAACTAAGGCCTGCAAAGGTGTACTCGTTTTTTGTCGTTCTACCATACAAAAGTTTCTTGTCGCTGCATCAAAGGTTAGCATTGCTGGAGGAGGTACGGTTCTTTTCCAAAAGGTATATAAACTTCTTCTGTAAAGATTGTCTCCAGTGTCCATAATATATTCTGTAAGCCCTTGTCCAGAGGTTGTTTCTGCCCAAAGTCCTTTAGGTTGATAGGGTTTTACACTTGGTCCTCCTATTTTATCTATTAGTAGTCCGCTAACCGCAAGTGCATTGTCGCGTATCATTTCCGCGGTTAGTTTGTGGCGAGAGCTTCTTGCTAACCATTTGTTGTAAGGATCTATTTCTAATTGTTCTGGTGTTGTTTTTGTAGTTTGTTGATAGGTATTAGATAGGACCATGCGTTTTATCATTTTTTTCATATCCCAACCCTCTTCTCTAAAAGTAATGGCTAGCCAGTCTAATAATTCTGGATGAGAAGGCAAAGCACCTTGATTTCCAAAATCGGAAGTAGAGGCTACTATACCTGTTCCAAAAATTTGTTGCCATAGTCTATTAACAGCTACTCTAGCTGTTAGCGTATTTTTATCGTCGAATAACCAGTTGGCTAATCCTAATCTGTTTTTTTCGAAATTATCGAAAGGTAAAACAGCCGCTGGTGTGCCTACATTTACTTCATCGCCATGCGCATCGTATGCGCCTCGTTTTAAAACAAAGGTTTTACGGTTTGGCGCATCGTCTCTCATAACCATTAAATTAACTTCAGGTATCGAGTCTGGCATATTTATAAAGTTAAGCAGTTCCTTAGTTTGAGCTTTGGTAATTTTAATATTGGGTTCTGGAATTTCTCCATAATCCATTCGGCCTTTTTCTTTTACTTTATTAAAAAAGCCATAAAAACTAAAGTATTCTTTTTGAGAAATAGGATCGTATTTATGATCATGGCACTGCGCACATTCCATAGTTAAACCTAATAAGGATTTAGATACGGTATTGGTTCTGTCTAAAACATATTCTACACGGTATTCCTCGTCTATAACGCCGCCTTCTTGTGTTATTTTATGATTTCTGTTAAAGCCAGTGGCTACTATTTGCTCTAAAGTTGCATCTGGCATTAAATCGCCTGCGAGCTGCCATTTTACAAATTGGTCATACGGCATGTTTCTATTAAAGGCACTTATTACCCAATCTCGCCAAGGCCACATAACACGCTCTAAATCGTCTTGATAGCCGTGCGTGTCTGAGTATCTTGCTATATCCAACCAATTGGTCGTCATGTGCTCACCATAGCTTTTAGATGCTAAAAGTTGATCGACAACAGTTTCGTATGCATTAGGATTATTATCGTTTAAAAATGCATCTACAGCTTCTAAAGTAGGAGGTAAGCCTGTAAGGTCGAAATAAACGCGTCTAATTAGTTTTTCTTTACTTGCACGCTCGGAAGGTGTTAAGTTTTGCTGTTTTAATTTTATTAGAATAAAGTTATCTATTTCATTTACAGGAAGACTTGCATTAGCTACTTTAGGGATGTTACTTTTTTCGGGAACTATAAATGCCCAGTGGTCTTTCCAAGTAGCGCCTTGTGCAATCCATTTGGTTAACACCTTTTTTTCGTAAGCGTTAAGTGATAGATTAGAATCTACTGGGGGCATTATTTTTACAAGATCTGTTGTGTTAATTCTGTTTGCCATAACGCTTGCTATGGTATCTCCGGGTACAATAGCGAAATAATCTAAATTCGCGCCTATTGCTGCATAGGCTCCTGCTTTAGTATCTAAACGTAAATTTGCTTCTCGAGTCCCTTCATCTGGACCATGACATAGATAACATCGGTCTGACAAAATAGGTTTTACATCGAAAATATAATCTACAGTATCTGGAACTTCTTGTACTAAGGCTATATCTCCAGAGGTACTTGCTTCTGTTGCTGTGTAATTAGATGCTGTATTTTGGTTAAAATACTTATACAATAATACCAATACGAATGGTATAGCAAAGTACAGTATAAGTGTAAATGCTTTATTCTGTTGTTTAGTTTCCAAAATGTGGTGTGTTTAATAGACTTTGAAAAAATGAAATTTATAAGGGGTTCGTTACATTTAATTTGTAATTATTTTCAATCAAGAAAATAATTGCCTACAAGATACTAAATCTCTGTAATCTTTCCGAAATTAAAAAGATTAACTTAAAAGCATTTTTTATACTTATACCTTTATTTTTTTTCAGCAAAGGCTTTTAAGTTGTTTATTGCCTTTTGGATATTTTTTTTAAATTGTTTTTTAACTAGTAGATTCAGTATCAGTTTCTTTATAGGAGATTTAGCAAACCAGAATAATTCAATAGTTACCTTACAAGTAGTCTCATTAATTGGTTTTAGAATAAAGAATTGATATAGTTGATCTATAGGTTGAGGACTTTCTGTTAATTCACCATAAACTATTTCGTTTGGTTTGCCTTCTTTTGTTACAGTAGTGAAGTTTAAGTGTTTTCCATTAATAACGCAGAGATGCTCACTTCCTAAGCGTGTTACTTCTGCTTCGTTGTAATCAAATTTATCTACATGCTCAACCCAATATTTTCTGTATTTATAATTGGTAATGATTTCTAAGACCGTATTAATATTTGCATTAATGTTTATATTAAAAGAAAGATTGGGCTCTCTTTTAAATTCAATTAACTCTGGGGTTTCAAAAGGTAGAATCTTTAAAAGTGAATTGTCTATTTCTGAATAAATGAATTTAATTTCTTTATTGTCATAATGTTCACTGCTTTTAATAAAAGAAAAGAGTTTACTATTATAATTTAGAGGCATCATTAATAAATCTGCTAAGTTTTTACTTATAATAACATAATTATCACTTTCAATTTTGTTTTTTAATAAACGATGTGCTTCTATTACGGCTTGTCCAAAAGGTTTCTTTTTTCCTTGTACATTTAAAGATTGTAAATCTCCTGAGTGTGCTACTATTTTAAGTTCTAGTTGCGGTGCCATGGCACAGGCGTTACATGGACAGATTCTATTTTTTTCTAAAAGTTTAAGGTGTCCATAGAAAGCGGTATACATGGTTTCTATCTGAGCTAATAGTTTTTCTTGAGACGGAATACTATTTTCTTTATAAAAGAATAAAGCATCACCTTCTACTTCTGCTAGTTGTAAATTTTGAGTATTGGAGGCAATAAGTATTTCTAATAACTCAGCTATTACATGCTGACTATGTTCTACTTCGGTAGTTTGTACAAAGTTTGTAAAGCCAGAAATATCAGGAATAAAAAGTAACGATTTAGACATATATTGGTATAGTATTTATCTTAACTAAGATAATGAATATTAGAATTTTAGTTTGTTAGTAAAGCGTTACATAATGAGTCTTACTTTATGGCTGTAACCTTACAAAATAAAGGGTGTAAAAAAACTCATTAAAAATTTTAATGAGTTTTTTTATAGTATAAGAGTAAGCAGATTGAATTGTCTGACTTTACATACTGGTATTTACTGTTTTTTTAATCTAAAAATGGTAAGCCTAAAGGGCAATCTATAAAATATTGCCAAGAGCCATCTTTTCTTTGTTTTAGTACTTCTGAAGAATGCCCTTCTCCCATTACATTTCCTTCAAAATCTGTAATGTTCCAATTGGCTTGTAGCATTGCTATATCTCCATTAATAACTTCACCTGTAACTGTACTTGTTAATTTAGCTTTATTGTCTATGAAAGGTTGAAAGCTTAATCTGATTGTTTCTAAACCCGATTTAAGAGGTTCCGATGGAGGAAATGACATACGGTAGTCTGGATGAAAAAAATCTAATATATTCTCCATATTGCCTTCTGTTATACATTCACTAATTAAATTAGCGACATCTCTTGGGTGCATTGCCTTTTTTATTGTCATTTTATTTATTTTAAAGGGTTACGTCTGGTGGACGATTGTCCATATCGAATATTAATTTCCATTCTCCTGCATTATTTTTCCTGAAAATAACAACAACGCGACCAGATTCTCCAACACTTTCACCGTTTTCGGGATTGGTACCTTCAACTCTAAATTGTCCTGCTATATAGCCTAATTCGTTGGTGGCAATAACTTGTTCTTCTTTAAATAATACTTTTGGTTTAATGTTAAAACTATTTATAAACCCTTCTTTTACAGTGGGAATCCCTATTTCAATAGGTTTTGCACTATTAGCATAAACAATTTCAGAATCATAAATACTCATTAACGCTTCTATATCATTATTATTAAATGCATTGAGCCATTGCTCTAAAGCAACTCTAACTTCTTGTATTGAATTTGTATTCATTTTGTATTTTATTTTTAAGTTAAAGGTTTAAGATATATTCCAATTTACAGAATTCACCCATTCGTTTAATGGCTGAGGTTCTATACCCAAAAGAGCATTAGTTTTTGCATAATCTTTATTGGTGAAATCATTATAATTAAGTTCAACATATCTATATAGATTGGAGATTTCTTTGGCTGCTAATTCACCAAATCCGGGCTTTAACTGCTCTTCGAATTCATTTATAGGCACTGATACAAAATTGATGTCTTGTCCTATTTTTGATGAGATACTTTCTGCTATTTCATTACCTGTTACTAAGTTTCCCCCAATAGGTAATGTTTGACCTGCTAATTCTGGTTTAGATATAGCTTTAACTACATATTGTGCTAAATCGGAATGACTTATCCATGGTATTTTTTTATCTGACGCTAATGGGTAGGGCACAATTTTATGTTCTAAAATAACAGGAATAGACCAAGGTGCAGAAATGTTATCTAGATAAATGTCTGGAGCTAGAGTAATTACATTTAGATTAGACTCTTTAAATAGCTTTTTCATTGCTACTTTAATGTCTAGAGCTAAATACCCAGTTTCTTTTTCCGATAAATGGAACGTAGTATTAAATACAATTAAATTAATGTTTTCTTGTTTCGCTGCTGCGATAAAATTTTGTGTATACGATTTTGCTAGTTCTATATCGAAAATAAGAGGAAAAGAATAGACAGCTGCCTTTGCGCCTTGCATTGCTTTTGCTAAAGCTTCTTTATTTTCTAATCCGCCTTTAATAACATCAATGTTCCCTATTGCAGATTTATTAGTATTAGTATCTCTTTTAACGGTTGTTACTTGATGTCCTTTATTTAATAATGCTTTTGCGATATTTCCGCCTTGAAACCCTGTGGCTCCTGTTACAAATACTTTCATTTTTATTTGTTTTTTTAATGTTTAACTTTATTTATTTTGAGATGAATTGTTTTATTAATTGAGCAACTTCTAAGCTATACTCTTCTAGTATAAAATGACCCCCATTGAAAAAATGAAGTTCTACCTCTTTTAAGTCTTTAGCATAAGCTTCTCCTCCGGGTTTACTGAAAAATTTATCATTTGTACCCCAAACAACTAGAGTAGGAGGTTGGTGGTGTTTTAGATAATTTTGCCATTCTTCATATTTTTCGAAGTTAGAACCGTAATTATCAAAAAGTGTTAGAAATAATTCTTCTACTCCTGGTCTTTGTAGAAACGCATAGTCTAAATAATATGAGGAAGGGTCTATTAAACTAGAATCTTTAGCTCCTGTTACATACTGTTCTTTTAAGCCTTCTAGACTTACCAAATGCTTTTTATAGGCATTCATTTTTTCTATATCGTTGTTTTTAACATAGCTACCAATTTGCATAGCCCATTCTCCAAAACCTTCTACATAGGCATTTGCATTTTGGATTATTAATCCTTTAATTAAATTTGGCCTTTTTGTAGCAATACGAAATCCTATTGGGCCTCCATAATCTTGTACAAATAGATAAAAATGTTTGAGTTTTAATTTATCTATAAATTGATTTATTGTATTACTAATATTCTCAAAAGAATATTCATACTCAGTAGTTGAAGGTCTAGAGCTAAATCCGTATCCCGGGTAGTCTGGAGCAATAACATGATATTTGTCTTTTAATAGGTTCATTAAATCCTTGTACATGTGCGATGAAGTAGGATTTCCGTGTAAAAGCAATATTGTTTCTTTGTTTTCTTGTCCAGCTTCTCTGTAAAAAATGGACAGACCGTTTATTTCTATAGTTTTATTCATAATATTTTTACTGTTACTTTTTTTGTTACAGTTTTAATCAAAAAAAACTAAAACTGATTTTTAAATTTTTCTAGAGTTTGAATTTTTAAAATATCTACAATAGCGTTGTCAACGTTATCAAATATTGATAATAATTTTTCATTAATCTGGCTTCCTATTTTACAATTTACATCTGGTAGATTATTAGAAAGATTTAGTACATGACTATCTCCTTTTATGGCTTCAAAGATATCTGCTAAAGATATGTTTTTAGCAGATTTCCCTAATCTTACACCTCCATTTTTACCTTCTTTACTTTCAACTAAACCACCACTTTTAAGAGCTTTTAGTTCTTTACGTACTAGAACAGGGTTTATGTTAAGGCTTTCGGCTATTATAGCAGACGAATGCCATTCTCCTGGATAGTAGGCTAATAGTGTCATTATATGAAGTGATATGGAGAATTTACTTTTTACCATTTAATACTGTAATTTTTTTAATTACAGTACAAATGTAGTAATTAAATGTTTTAAAATGCAAAATTTATTTAGTTTTATGATTATTGTATTGCAGAATCCTATTTATATACGCTGCATGAAGGATTTAATTTTTTCTATCACAGCTTTACTGTCTTCTTCTAATACAAAATGCCCTGTATCGTATATGTTGTAATCAATAACTTTAACATCTTTTTTAAAAGCTTCAGCTCCATTTTCTGGAAAAAACGCATCGTTTTTGCCCCATACAATTAATAAAGGTGGTTGATTGTCTCTTAAATATTGTTGCCATTCTGGATATAACTTTACATTGTTTTTATAATCGTAAAATAAATCAATGTTTACTTTATGTGCATTAGGTCTAGAAAGTCTTAAATAATCTAAATGCCAAGTATCTGGGTTTATGTTTTCTTTGTTTCTTGTACCGTGTGTATATTGCCATTCTAGTCCTTCTAACGAAAAAGCTGGTAATAGTGCCTTTTCAGTTTGCTCATTTCTATTTTTCCAAAGCGCTTGAATACCAGCCCAAGCTGACCCTAAACCTTCTTCGTAAGCATTTCCGTTTTGGTTTATAATTCCAGTAATTTTTTCTGGGTGTGCAGTAGCAATTCTAAAGCCTACTGGAGCACCATAATCTTGAATCATTAAAGTGAATGTGTCTAGATTTTTTTTCTCTAAAAAGAGATCGATTGTTCTAGAAATGTTATCAAATGTATAGTCATAGTCATCTGGCGATGGGAAATCACTATTCCCAAATCCTGGGTAGTCTGGTGCAATTAGGTGGTAGTCATTAGAAAGTGCATTTAAAATCTTTCTATATTGATGAGATGAGGACGGAAAACCATGTAATAATACTATTGTAGGGTTTTCGGGATTTCCAGCTTCTCGGTAGGCTATATTTACACCTTCTATTTCAAGGCTTTTATATTTGGTGTTAGTTGCTTTTAGTATGTTTTCTGTTTTCATATTTAAATGACTTGTTACTATTTTATTTTCTGTCTCTTGACACCCAAATACTAGTGTTAGTAGTATTAAGTATAGTGGTATTATTTTTTTCATTTTATTTTTGTTTTAGGTTATAATCTTCTGTCTGATACTTTTATCTCCAAATCATTGATACTGGCATATCTTTTTTTCATTAATCCGTTGTCATCAAATTCCCAATTCTCATTACCATAGGCTCTAAACCATTGGTTATTTTCGTTTCTATATTCATATTCAAACCGTACAGCAATTCTATTATCTTGATATGTCCATAATTGTTTTTTAAGTTTATAATCGAGTTCTTTTGTCCATTTATTTTTTAGAAAATTTTGAACTTCTTCTCGTCCATTAATAAATTGATTTCGATTACGCCACTCAGTATCTTCACTGTAGGCCATAGATATAGCAATAGGATCTTTACTATTCCAAGCATCTTCTGCCATTTGAATTTTTTGTATTGCTGTTTCTTCTGTAAAAGGAGGTAAGGGATGTTTTTTGTTCATAATTGTAAATTTTAAAATTACCGAACATTCGGTAAAATATAATGTTAAATTTTTTTATTCTAAATATTGCTTTTCAATATATTTTATGGCATTGTTAAATACAGATATGTCATTTAAGCCTTTAGTTACAATAAGGGCTCCTTGAATTTGTATTAAAGTTTCAATAGCTTTTTTATTAGCTTCTGTGGGAGATAAATTAAGTGCAACACCTAATTCGGTAAAAGCATTAATCCATGCTGTCATTCCACTATTAATATGGTGTTCAAATAACTCTAATCCAGTTTGCATAGAAAAAGCTCTAAATATACAGGTCTCATTTCCTTCATCGTATAGCGTTCTAATGTGTGCTAATCCATTAATTAATCTTTGTTTAGGAGGAAAGTTATTATCTGCAAGTGCATAAAATAAATGCTCTTCTATCCAAGTATTTATATAGTTAAAAACACATTCTGCCATTTCTTTTTTTCCTTTAGGAAAACGATGATACAGACTGGCTTTTTTTAAACCTGTTGCTTCCGCTATCTCATTTAAGCTGGTACCTTCGTATCCTTTTGAACGAAAGGTTGCCGTTAAAGCAGCTATTAAGTCTGTGTCTGAAATTTTTTGCGGTCTCATAGCACAAATGTAATAAAAAATAATTATTTACCAAACGGTCGGTAAATAATTAACAAAATATTGTGAATAGCTTTTTTAAGGAAATTTAATGAAATTGTTCTTTGTATGAGAATAAAGATTTATAACCTAAACCTTTCAGGTAAAATAAAAGGAGATGAATTAAATATTCATCTCCTTTAGTGACCTCGATAGGATTCAAACCTATAACCTCTTGAGCCGTAATCAAGTGCGCTATTCAGTTGCGCCACGAGGCCTTTTTTTGTGGGTGCAAATATATTTCTTTTTTATTTAATGTACCAAATAAAATGAAAAATTTATTTCGTTTTTTTTAGTGTGTATATATTAAATTAAGTTAGACACTTAAAAATGAGTATAGAGATATTTGTAATATTAATCTAAAGCATTTTTGGTAACAAATAGTTTCCAACCAAAAATAGCCATTTGTAGTTTACTGGCTTTACTTAAGTCTAAGCGTTGTTTAGTGTAGCTAGGTAGAACAACCTTGTTTAATTTAGCTAAAATTTTAAATAACTGCTTTTTCATGTTTGTATTCTGTAAATAATAAAAACGCTTATTGTACAATTAAGTGTTTATTATTTATTCTTTTCTCAAAACTATTATTTAATTACCGGTTTGCCAAATAGTGTTTAGAGTTTTTAAAATGATAAAACTTATTCTAGACTAAGTTTTACATTTTGGAATGATTTTAAAGAAGTATCCATAAGATAACATCAATAATAAGTTTGGCAAGTTCAATCATAGTTTTAAAGTTTAAAAGTTAATAATAGCTAGCAACCATTTTAAATGATTGTTCAGCCAATATATATTTTTGGGAATCTATTCTCCAAACAAAAACATTAGAATTAATGAATTTAAATTTACATTTGTAACTAAATAAATATAAAAGGTTTTAATTTTAAACATTATGTCTTTAATAATGTTTTTAAATGAAATTTTAAATCATGTTTATTGTTTCATATTTAAACAATTGTAGGGGCTTTTTTAAGGTGTTTTTATTTTACAAGGGGAATTTTGTTTAAAAAACCCATGAAAAACGGTTTTTCATTTTTTTGAATGTACTCTTTTGAAAAAAACGACTGTTAAAAAAATAGGTTAATTAAGAATAAAAAGAAATGCTTTATTAATGTTGCGTACATTTGCAAAAAATATAAATATTATGAGAGCAATACTTATTATTTTAATAACATTAATTTCTATTCAATTTACTTATGCCCAGGTGGTTATTAATGAATTAGATTGTGATACACCAGGAACCGATACATTAGAATTTATAGAATTAAAGACACCATCGCCTAATACAAGCCTAGATGGTTATGTTTTAGTATTGTTTAATGGTTCATCTAGTGGAATGGATTCTAGTTATTATGCTAAAGATTTAGACGGCACTACAACCGATGAAAATGGATTACTTGTATTAGGTAGTACAACGTTAATTCCGTTTCCACAAGTAATTATACCAAGTAATTTAATACAACAGGGAGCAGATGCTGTTGCTATATATCAAGCAGACGATACAGACTTTCCAGATGGTACTCTAGCAACTACAACAAATTTAATTGATGCGTTAGTGTACGAGACTGGAGATCCTGAAGATGCTACATTACAAAGTTTGTTGGGAGAAACGTTTCAAATAGATGAGAATTTAAATGGTAATAAAACGACGGAATCTATACAGTTAGATAACGACGGTATTAATTATACAGTAACGACACCGACACCTAGGCAATTAAATGATGGTTCGGGTGTTATTTTTAACCCTATTACTATTTCTACTTTAGAAACGCAATACGGAGAAGGGGAAACCTTCGATATTACATTTACTGCAGATAACAATGTAACAGCAGATACAACTTTTAGCTTTACACTTAATAATTTTGGTTTTACTACAGCAGATTATACAGGAGATACTACTGTAACCATTTTAAATGGACAGAATTCTGTAACAACAACTATAACGCTTGTGGACGATGCTCTCAACGAAGGCGATGAAGAGTTGTTAATTAAATTTTCTAATTTAACCTCTCCAAATATTGCAAATAATAACTTTATAAAAATACGTGCTGTAGATAATGATTTTATTGTAGAAGCTTATGGTACGCCACTAAACCCTACATATGGTTTAGTTAGTAGTACGCAACCTAGTGGGTATTATGATGCAATAGATGGCTTGTCTGGTACGAATTTACGAAATGCGTTACAAGGTATAATAGCAGATCCGGCAACGGTTAGGGCACAAACTTATGCAGATGTTATTAATATTTTAAAGGATGCAGATGTTAACCCAGAAAATAGTAATCAAGTATGGTTAGTGTATACAGAGCAAGGGAGAGCCAAGTTAGATGTACAAACAACGAGTAATAATTTTGGAAAATGGAATAGAGAACACACATTTCCAAGATCACGAGGTGGCTTTAATGATATAGACGGCGATGAAATTGCAGATGGCATTAATACCTTTTGGACAACAAAGGCAGATTCTCTTCGTCATGCAAACTCAGATGCGCATGCATTAAGAGCCGCAGATGGACCAGAGAATAGTAATAGAAGTAATCAACATTATGGAGGAACACAATATAACGGTCCAACAGGAACACTAGGAAGTTTTAAAGGCGATGTTGCTAGAGGTGTTCTGTTTTTAGACGTTAGATATAATGGATTAGATATTGTAAACGGATTTACTACCACAACTGGAAATGGTGAATTAGGCGATTTAGCAACTTTGCTAGATTGGCACAGAAACGATCCACCAGACGATTATGAAATGAATAGAAATAATGTAGTTTATAACTGGCAATTTAATAGAAACCCGTTTATAGATCAACCAGATTTAGTAGAATATATTTGGGGGAATAATGTTGGGGATACCTGGAATAATTCGTTGTCTACTGAAAGTTTTCAAAATGAAAATATAAGGCTTTATCCTAATCCTGTAAATGACCAATTATATGTTTCTGGAATTAACGGTACTTATAAATTATCTGTTTTGTCTTCTGAAGGTAGACTGTTACAAACGGAAACATTCGAGAATAATGCCACTTTAACATTAAACCTATCTAGTGGATTGTATTTGGTAAGTATTGAAACTGAAGGCAAAATACTAACCAGAAAGATTATAGTGAAATAAAAAAGTAAGCCCAAACATATTTTGTTTGGGCTTTATTTTTTAATAGAATTTTATATTATTCCTTTTTAGAATGGGGATAATCCATATAATATAGAATGTCTCCAAAACTAACTTTACCACTTTTTTCATTATATACTATTGCCAAAGGGTGTATTGTGCCTATACCAAATGCACAATCAACAGTCATGGTGTTTTCCTGCCCGTCTGGTGTTTCATAGTGAGCGATAATAGTTATTATCTCTCCTTGAATATTTCTTTTTAAATCATAAAGCGTGAATTTTATATTGTATTTAGCACACTCTTTTTTAGCATTTTCAAAATCTTTTTTACTAAAATCTTTAGTTATAACAATAACTTCAATGTCTTTATCGATTGTTTCTATTGTCATTTTATTAGTAATTTTAGTCTTGTTTTCTTTAGTACTAAAACTCATTAAAAGGAATGCAAATATTGGAAGGATTAGAGTGGGTTTTAATAGATTTAACTTGTTTGACATAATGATTTGTTTTTTGATTTATGAATGAATTCTAAAAATACGCTTACTTCAGAAAAATAATAGTGTTATTTATTTAAAGTCACCAAAGCTTATTAGCTTAGTAGTTTTGTTATAAATTATAGGAACTGAGGGCATTTCGTCTCCTTCATTTATGGCAATAGTCATTCTCTCTGCACGTTGTTCATTATATGGGTTATAAATTATACTTATATATACAATTTCGCCTTTACTATTTCTCTTAAGGTCTCTAATAACTAAGTCAAACTTATATTTAAGAGATTTCTTTTTTGCATTCTCGAAATCTTCTGTTGTAAAATCTTTTGTGATTAAAACAACTTCAATAGTATCTTCAAGGTTATTTAAAGTAATATTTTTTTTATTAGTTTTTTGGGCATAAACTTCTGTAGTATTAAAACTCATTAGAAATAAAGCTAATACCGGTAGCATTAAAGTGTATTTCCATAGATTTAATGGTTTAGATTTTGATTTGTTTAACATGATGATTCGTTTTTTGATTAATGAATTATTGAAATTGTTTACTAAAGCTATTTGTTGTTGCTGAACAGCTGTTTTTAATAATAATGTTTGATAGCTTTTTGTATTGGTTATTTTTTGTTGAATAGTATTATCAACAATAAATTCTAAGTTTTGATGTAACGCTTTATTGTAAAACCATATAAAAGGATTAAACCAGAAAAGTATTGATGCTATTTTAGAGAAAATCACATCTAAAGAATGGTATTGTCTAGCGTGTACTTTTTCGTGCAAAATAATATGCTCTAGTTCGTTAATACTAAAATGGCTAGGATTATATACTATGTATTTAAAGAAAGAAAAAGGCGAATGATGTTTTTTAGTTTCTATATATGTATATCCCTCTTTTTTAGTTTTTTTATTTTGCGTTAAAAGGATAGATAAGCTAAAACACTCAATTGTAAATTTAATAGAGAGCAAAATTATGCCTATAAGATATCCCCATTTTAATACTAGAGAATTGCTAAATGACTTTTCTATAATAAGTTCTCTCGCTGCTACTTTCTCTGCAGCTCTAAAATTTACAGCTTCTAATTGTGAGCTAGCCTCAATATAAATTGGTATTGTAATTAAAGGTATTAAGCAAGCTATTATTAAACCAATAAGTAAAAAATAGCGATTAGATTTAAAAAAAGTGTCTTTTTGTAAAAATAACTTATAGCATAGGTAGAATAATATAACTATGGCATTTGCCTTTAATAAATACTCCATAATTACTTTTTTTTCTCAATTAAATTTATAATTTCTTTAAGCTCGTCCACACTAATTTTTTCTTCCTTCGCAAAAAAGGAAACCATGTTCTTATACGAGTTATTAAAATAATGCTCTATTGCTGAAGACATAAACCGCTTTCGGTATGTTTCTTTTTCTACCTTAGGATAATATTGGTGTGTTTTACCATAAGCATTATAGCTAACATAGCCTTTGTCTACAAGATTACGAATCATTGTAGATAAAGTATTATAGTGTGGTTTGTCGTCTTTTATTTCAGCTAATACATCTTTTACAAAAGCTTTTTCAAGCTTCCACAAAATATGCATAACTTCTTCTTCTTTATTTGTTAATTTTTGCATGAGTTACAGGTGAATTTTTAAAATGAAATGTTATTTCTTAGTAGTAATCTCTACTACTCCATTTTCACCTTTTTTACCATATTTTTTAGTAGCTTTTTTACCTTTTAAAACATTCATGCCAGCTACGGTATTTACAGAATATATTTTGTCTAGTTCAGATTTAGAAATTTCTTTACCATCTAAAATATATAGAGGTTCTTTACCATCAATATTTCCTTTAAATACAAGCTTTTCAACCTCTCCTTTATTAATATTTTCAACCTTTTCAACAAGAATTAAATCTTTGGTATTACCTATGTCTTTTGTAGAAATTACAATTGCTCCATCTTCAGCTTTTGCGCCATATAGATTTACAGCATTATCTCCTTTTAAAACATTCACACTTTTAATACTATTAGGTGTCATATTATTTAACTCTTCGTGAGATATTATTTTACCATCTTTAATGTAGATAGGTTTCTTAGAGCCTTTAGATGTTCTAAGTACTATTTTATGACCATCTTGTTTTAAGTCAATAATATGGTTTTCATCATCATTTTCTTCTTTCCATGTGTTAATAATATTAGAACCTTTAACTACTTTTGTTTTACCTTCTTTAATGATAAAAACATCTTCGGTGTCATCATCATTATCTTCGTCGCTGTCTTTGTAGATATAAACAGTTCCCTTTTTTTCTTTAATAGGTTTTTCTTTTACAATGATTTCTTCCTCTTCAATATCCTTGTCGTCTGTAGAGTATATGTAAACACTATTTTTATTAGAACTCTTTCTTAGTTTATAATTCTTTGAGTCTATATCTGTATTAAATGAAATAGTACCTATACTTGGCTTTCTTTTTACAATAACTTCTAGTTCTTCACCTTCTTCGTCATCCTTATCGTCTGTAGAGTAGATAAATACATTTTCACCTTTTACTATTTTAGTAGGTTTACCTTTAACAGTAACTTTTACGTCTTCAGTATTACCACCTTTAGAGTAACTGTAGCCTTTAGTTGTTTTGCTACTCTTTTTTATTTTGTAAGTTCCTTTTTTATTATCGTCTGTAGAGTATATGTATACATTTTCATTAGGCTCACCTTTTACAATAAATGTATTGTCTGCAACCTTACTAAAACCAACTTCACCATTAGTTGAATTATAATAAAATTTAAAAGCATTAATACCGCTATCTCTAAAAACATTATAATTTCCTTTATTACCCTCAGGACTTTTAAAAGAAGCTTTTATTGCTGTAATTTCCCCATTACTATTTCTTTTTATACCTTTAAATTTTAGGTTAACATCAAGTTTAGAAAATTGTTCTTTTGCATTTTCAAGATCTTGTTTACTAGAGTTCTTAGTAATAATTACAGCTTCAATATCTTCTTTAGGTTCTGCAATAGGGGAACTTTTACTTGTTTTAATTTCCTCAGCAATATAAACCTCTTTAGTATTAAAGCTCATTAAAAAAAGAGCAAGTAATGGTAGTATTAATGTATACTTCCATAGATTTAATTGTTTTGATTTTGATTTGTGTAACATAATGATTCGTTTTTTGATTAATGAATTGTAAAAATTGTTAACTAATGTTATCTGTTTAGTAGATAATACCGTTTTTAACAGTAGTGTTTGATAACTCTTAGCATCTGTTATTTTTTGTTGTGTATTACTATCTGCAATAAACTCTAAGTTTTGTTGCAGAGATTTATTGTATAGCCATATAAATGGATTGAACCAGAATAGTATAGCCGTTATTTTGGTAATTATAATATCTATAGAATGATATTGTTTTGCATGTACTTTTTCGTGTAAAATAATATGCTCTAACTCCATTACATTAAAATGGCTAGGATTGTAAACTATATATTTAAAGAAAGAAAAAGGGGAGTGGTCTTTTTTGGTTTCTACATATGTATAGCGTCCTTTTTTAGTCCTATTATTTTGCATTAAAATAAGAAGCAAACCAGAAAATTCTATTAAAAATTTAATTGTGAAAACAACAATACCTGTAAGATAAAACCATTGTAGTAACTGAATAAAGTTAAATGAATGTTCAATCTCATTAACTTGCATTGCATGTTCTGTAGTAGCAAAATTAAAATCATTTAAAACAGGGGTAACTGTTACATATATAGGTATTACTATAAACGGAATAATAGAAGCGATAGCTAAACCAGTAAGTAAGAAATAACGATTAGATTCGAAAAAAGTTTCGCCCTGTAAAAATAATTTGTAGCATAGGTAGAACAATATAATTATTGCATTTGCCTTTAATAAATATTCCATAACTACTTTTTCTTTTCAATTAAATTAATAATCTCTTTAAGTTCATCCACACTAATTTTTTCTTCTTTAGCAAAAAAGGAAACCATATTTTTATACGAGTTATTAAAATAGTGCTCAATAGCATTAGTCATAAATCGTTTTCTGTAGGCTTCTTTTTCTATCACAGGATAATACTGGTGCGTTTTTCCATAAGCATTATAACTTACAAAACCTTTGTCTACAAGATTTCTAATCATAGTAGATAATGTATTATAATGTGGTTTATCTTCTTTTATTTCTGCCATAACATCTTTTACAAAAGCCTGTTCTAGCTTCCATAAAATGTGCATAACCTCTTCTTCTTTATTTGTTAACTTTTGCATGGATTAAAATTTAATGCTTTTAAAGTATCATGATACAAATGTATAACTGCTTTTTTAGTTATACAACTATTTTTGCAGTTTTTTAACTAAAAAAATAGTTTTAGGTTTAAAAAAGGAAAGACTAAAAACATTAATTTGAAATGTTGTAGTATATTCGCTCAAAAATATAGAGAATGAATTTTTTATTAATAATAGGAGGTTTGGTGACATTGATTTTAGGAGGAAACTGGCTCTTGAAATCTGCTGTGGCATTATCGTTAAAATTAGAGATACCAAAAATTGTAATTGGTATGACGGTAGTCTCTTTTGCAACCTCTGCACCCGAGCTTATAGTTAGTGTTAATGCCGCTTTAAGTGGGGCTTCAGACTTAGCATTGGGAAATGTAATAGGATCTAATATTGCTAATTTAGGTTTAGTATTAGGGATTACATTATTATTATCTAAAATAGATGTAGAAAAGAGTTTTTATAAAACAGATTGGCCAGTAATGATGATTGCTTCTCTAGCGCTTTACTTTTTTATAATAGGAGATAAAGCAATTGTAGCATACGAAGGATTAATACTATTTGTATTACTTGTGGTTTTCTTAATTTATTTATTAAGATTTCAAAAAACGGCAGTAGTAGATGAGATGCCAGAAGACGATGAACCATTACCGTTATATAAAATTGTTTTATTCTTAGTTTTAGGAGGGGTAAGTTTATGGGGAGGATCAGAATTGCTAATAAAAGGAGCGGTGTCTATGGCTCAAGACTTTGGAATTAGCGAACGTATTATTGGCGTTACCGTTGTGTCTATAGGAACTAGTATTCCAGAATTAGCAGCCTCTGTAATTGCTATTGTTAAAAAAGAAAAAGGAATCTCTTTAGGTAATTTATTAGGCTCTAATATTTTTAATATTCTTGCGGTTTTAGGAATTACGGCTATGATTACGCCAATAGAAGTAGGACCAAACGGTGGTGGTTTATTAACTAACGATATTTTCTGGATGCTAGGAGTGTCCTTTATAATACTACCATTAGTATTTGTGCCTAGCCGTATGCGTTTAAACTGGAAAGACGGAATAATTTTATTATTAGGTTACGCAGCTTTTGTTTATATAACCATTAAGTAATTTTATATCCTTTACATATAAACACAAAAAAGCGTTATCAAATTTTGATAACGCTTTTTTTATAGATTTAACAAGTATTAGGTTTAACTAATATTTGCAGATTTAACAGTTGTAATAATACGCCCTGCTACTTTATATGGATCAGCGTTAGATGCTGGTCTACGATCTTCTAACCAGCCTTTCCAACCTTTCTCTACTGTAATAATAGGAATACGAATAGAAGCACCTCTATCTGAAATACCATAACTAAAATCGTTTATAGATGCAGTTTCATGTTTACCAGTTAAACGTTGATCATTAAATTCACCATATACTTCTATATGTTCTTTAACTACAGGTCTAAAAGCTTCACATATTTTTTCGTAAGTCTCTTGGCTTCCACAAGTACGTAATATTGTATTCGAGAAGTTTGCATGCATACCAGAACCATTCCAGTCTGTATCTCCTAGTGGTTTTGGGTGGTATTCTATGTAGTAACCATATTTTTCAGTTAAACGGTCTAGTAAGTAACGTGCAATCCAAATTTCGTCTCCAGCTCTTTTTGCGCCTTTAGCAAATAATTGAAACTCCCATTGCCCAGAAGCAACCTCTTGGTTTATACCTTCAAAGTTTAATCCAGCATCAATACATAAGTCAGCATGTTCCTCAACTAAATTTCTACCATGTGTATTTCTACCTCCAACAGAACAGTAATACATACCTTGTGGAGCAGGATAACCACCAACAGGGAAACCTAAAGGTAGTAATGTTTTTCTGTCCATTATAAAGTACTCTTGTTCAAAACCAAACCAGAAGTCATTATCATTATCATCTATAGTAGCTCTTCCATTTGAAGCATGTGGCGTACCATCTGCATTTAAAACCTCAGTCATTACTAAATAACCATCTCTTCTTGCTGGATCTGGGTAAATAGCAACAGGCTTTAATAAACAATCAGAATCTCCACCTTCGGCTTGTCGAGTAGAACTTCCATCGAAAGACCATATAGGACAGTCTTCTAATTTTCCGCTAAAGTTTTCTTCAACCTTAGTCTTACTTCTCATGTTTTGTGTTGGTTTGTAACCATCCAACCAAATGTACTCTAATTTAGACTTACTCATAATTACTGTAAAAAATGTTAATTAATACGGTGCAAATATAAATATATTTTAGACACCCTATTAAAAATGAAGGCAAAAAAATAAATTTTATTAATTTTTTATTTTACACCCCTATTTTTTTAGGGGTGCAACTATATTTTAATTAAAAATGATTGTAAAATGCTATATTTGTAAAAAAATAAGAGAGAATTTATGTCTACACTACGATTTTTTGCCATTAAGGAAACATTAAATAGGACACCATTAAAGATATCTGAAACGAAACGACGTTCCGAATTATTTGGAGCTAACGTATACAATAAAGCTAAAATGCAGCAAACACTAACAAAAGATGCTTTTGAAAGTGTTACAAGCGCTATAGAAAAAGGAACAAAAATAGACCGTAGTGTAGCCAATCAAATAGCATCTTCTATGAAAGATTGGGCATTATCTAAAGGTGTAACCCATTATACACATTGGTTTCAGCCTTTAACAGGAGCAACGGCAGAAAAGCATGATGCCTTTTTTGAAACGATGGGAGAAGGTCAAGCTATAGAACGGTTTGGAGGTAGTCAATTAGTACAGCAAGAACCAGATGCATCAAGTTTTCCTCATGGAGGTATAAGAAATACATTTGAAGCCAGAGGCTACACCGCTTGGGACCCTACATCTCCGGCTTTTATATATGGTACAACATTATGTATACCTACAGTATTTGTATCGTATACAGGAGAAGCGTTAGATTATAAAACACCATTATTAAGAGCATTACAAGCTATAGATACGGCAGCAGTTGCTGTTTGTAAGTACTTCGATAAAAATGTAAAAAAGGTAAATGCTTCATTAGGTTGGGAACAAGAGTACTTTTTAATAGATAGTGCTTTAGTATCTTCTAGACCAGATATTTTATTAACTGGACGTACCCTATTAGGGCATGCTTCAGCAAAAGGTCAGCAATTAGATGATCACTATTTTGGAACAATACCTAATCGCGCTATGGCATACATGAGAGATTTAGAAACAGAATGTATGTTATTAGGAATTCCTGTTAAAACAAGGCACAATGAAGTTGCTCCAAATCAATTTGAATTGGCTCCAATATATGAAGAAGCAAATTTAGCAGTAGATCATAATGCCTTATTAATGGATGTTATGGATAAAATAGCAGAGCGCCATAATTTTAAAGTGTTATTTCATGAAAAACCATTTAAAGGTATTAATGGATCTGGTAAACATAATAATTGGAGTTTAAGCACAGATACAGGAGTTAATCTATTAAGCCCTGGAAAGACACCAATGAGTAACCTTCAGTTTTTAACCTTTTTTATTAATACAATTAAAGCTGTAAACGATAATGAAGAGTTGCTAAGAGCAACAATAGCATCAGCTAGTAACGATTATAGGTTAGGAGCAAATGAAGCGCCACCAGCTATAATGTCTGTATTTATAGGAGACCAATTGACTAAAGTGTTAAACGAATTAGAAAACGTAACAACGGGAAAATTATCACCTAAAGAAAAAACAGATTTAAAATTAAATGTAGTAGGTAAAATACCTGAAATACTATTAGATAATACAGATCGTAATAGAACATCTCCTTTTGCCTTTACAGGAAATAAATTTGAATTTAGAGCTGTAGGTTCTAAGGCAAATTGTGCCAACCCAATGACGATGTTAAACTCTATAGTCGCTAAACAGTTAATTGAATTTAAAGCTGAAGTTGACGCACTTATAGACAAAAAAGACATGAAAAAAGATGATGCTGTCTTTAATGTTTTAAGAGAGTACATTAAAAAATCTAAAACTATTTTATTTGAAGGAAATGGTTATGGTGAAGCATGGGAAAAAGAAGCAAAAAAACGAGGCTTAAGTAACAATAAAAATACACCTGAAGCATTACAAGTAAAAACCTCTAAAAAAGCTATTGCTTTGTATGAAGAGTTAGGCGTAATGAATGCTGTAGAAATACAAGCACGATACGAAATAGAAATGGAAGAGTACATTATGCGTGTACAAATTGAAGGGCGAGTATTGGGTGATATAGCAAGAAACCATGTAGTACCTACTGCTATTAAGTATCAAAATGTTTTAATAGAAAATGTAAAAGGCCTTAAAGAAATTTACGAAAAGGACTTTAAAAAGGTAGCAAAAGCACAATTAGATTTAATAGAAGATATCTCCTTACATATTGTAAACATTAATGATATGGTTACAAAAATGACTAATAATCGTAAAGAAGCAAACTTAATAAAAGATGTAAGTGTCAAAGCGAGAGAGTATTGCGAAAAAGTAAAGCCGTTATTCGAAGACATTCGATATCATTGTGATAAACTAGAGTTACTAGTAGATGACGAGCTATGGCCGTTAATCAAGTATCGAGAAATATTATTCACTAAATAACACTTAAGCCGATAAAAAAATCTTTTTATCGGCTTTTTTATTGCTTAAGATAGTGTTATAGTAAAAATACTACAAAATAATGCATTTCGTCGATGTTTGATTCAGAATCATCGAAAACATCGATGAAGTGCATTCGGCTTTCATTGTTCTGAATATATTTGAGTTCTATTAATTAATCCAATTCAAGTAATGAAAAAACTAATCTTAAGCGCAGCAGCGCTAATGTGTGGAGCAGTAATGTTTGCACAAATGAACAACAGCGATGTAACACAAAACGGAAACATGAACGCTTCGAGTGTTTCCCAAACAGGAATGACCAATGACTCCGATGTGGACCAATGGGGAGATTCAAACACAAACACAGTAACGCAAGATGGCGTTAGTAATGATTCAGATGTAGATTCACGAGGGGACAACAATACATCTGTAGCAACGCAAACTGGAAATAACAACGAATCTGATATCCATCAAGGATTTGGAACGGGGGCAGGACCTAACGACGGAAATGTAAGTACTGTAGATCAAACAGGAAACAACAACGATGCTCATAATGATCAGTATGGGGATGCTGGAGGATCAGATGATAACGTTTCTAGTATATCTCAAACAGGAAACGATAATGATTCGTTTGTAGATCAAATTGGAGACAATAACGTTTCAGATGTAGATCAAACAGGAAACAATAATGATTCTTTTGTTGGGCAGTATGGAGACGGTAACGATTCTAACGAAGATCAAATAGGAAATGATAATGATTCTGATACTTTTCAAGTAGGAGATGGTAACGAATCTATTGTAAGACAAGTTGGTAATAATAACGATTCTAATGTTACGCAAACAGGAAACGATAACGATTCTGAAGTGAGACAAGGAACTACTGGTGATAATAACGTAAGTGATGTAGATCAAACAGGAAACGAAAACTTCTCTTTTGCTTGGCAAGATGGAGACGATAATGCTGCAGATTTGGATCAAACAGGAGACGATAACTACTCTTATGTAGATCAGTGGGGACACCAAAACTCTAGTATTACAGATCAACAAGGAAATGATAACTACTCAGATGTAAGACAAGGTTATGACGGGTCTGGAATGGACCACATAAGTTCTGTTGTACAAGTTGGAGACGATAACTTCTCAGATGTTGATCAAAGAAATGGAGATGGTAACGTATCAGATGTATCACAAACTGGAAACTTAAACATTAATGATGTAAACCAAAGAGGAAATACTAACGAAGCAATAGTAATTCAATTAGGAGACGAAAATGATGCAGATATTGATCAATTTGGAGATGATAACTTTGCAGGAATAGGGCAAGATGGAAACCGTAATGATGCAGACGAAACACAAACAGGAAACGGAAACTTTGCTGGTACTGGTCAATTAGGAGACGATAACGTTTCAGATGTAGATCAAACAGGAGATACTAATTTTAGTGTTACTATTCAAGATGGAAATTTAAACAATAGTGATACAGATCAAGAGGGAAACCTTAATGGAAGTGGTGTTTCTCAAACAGGAGATAGTAACATAGCTACAACATACCAAGAAGGTAATGCTAACGGATCGACTACTATACAACAAGGAAACGATAATGAATCTTATGTTTCGCAAATAGGGAGCGGTAATGGGCAGTTTACTAGCCAAACAGGTAACGATAATGATTCTTTTGTAGATCAGATTGGAGATTTAAACAACAGTAATACAACTCAAGTTGGAGACTCTAATATTAGCGATGTAGACCAAACAGGAAGTTTTAATGGTAGTACTGTAACGCAAACAGGAGATACAAATGAATCTACTGTAGCACAAACAGGAGACTTTAATACAAGTGCTGTAACGCAAACAGGAACATTACATTTATCTACAGTAACACAAACAGGAAATTTAAATGTTAGTACAGTAGATCAAGATGGTGTTGGCCATACTAGTTTAGTGAATCAAGTAGGAAACAGTAATATTAGTACAGTAGACCAAAATGGAACATCGCATACAAGTACGGTAAACCAAATTGGTAATAACAATATGTCTACTGTAACTCAAAATGACTAAAACTATAAATTAATATTTATAAGTTTTAATTTATAAAATTAGTGTAAGAGCATTTTAAAATGCTCTTATGCTATTTTAAGAAGTGATTAAAAAATGATGCTTTAATGTGTTAAATATTTTATTTTTAATTACTTATGTTTAAGTCTATATAATAGAACAAAAATATTAAAACATGAAAACTGCACTTAAAATAGTTTTAGCAATATTATTTGTTTCAATAAGTCATTATACAACAGCTCAGACCTTTAAAGATGAAACTAAAGCAGCTACATTATCTGGTTTTAAAGATAAAGCAGCGCAACAGAATTTTTTATCCAATCAGGAAACGACAGTAATTACAGAAACAACTTTAAATGAAAATGCTGTTTTTATTTCACAAATAGGAGATAATAATGCTGTTAATTCTAATACCACATCAAACGAAAGTGAGATTAACTTTTTGCAAATAGGAAATTCTAACGTTGCAACTGTAGACCTTAGAAGCGATGTTATAAAAGAGTCTATTTTTCAATTAGGAAATAACCACTCTGTATTAGATATTAATGTTTTTAAAAATGCATCACATAACATTCAAGTTAATCAAAGTGGGAATAATCAAAACCTAACACTGTTTGGAAGTAACTCTATTTCAGAAAAATTAAAAGTATCAATGCAAGGTCAAAATCAAACCATAATTGTAAGAAACTTTAATTAAAAATGAAAAACAACGTTGCGCTATTGTTTTTTAAAAGATTGGTCGTTTTTCTCAGTCTGTTTTTATTTTCAATATATGGATATTCACAAAAGCGGTATAACGAAGATGTGGAAGCAAAGATAGTACTTGATAAGAATAATGAATTTATAAAAATTACAGGAACCGCTTTTAATAAAACAGAACTAAATAAAAGTTTACGTTATAGATTGTCTGTAATAAAAACGAATCCAGAAAATTCAAACCGATCTAAAAATGACCAAAACGGACGTATAGTATTAAATCCTAATGAAAAGAAAGAGTTGTCAACGACAACAATAAATACTAATGAAAAGGATAAAATAATTTTACTATTGTTAATCTATAATTTAGATGATAAGATTATTGGGCAAGATAGAGTAGTATTAAACGAATTGGTAGATGCCATAGCATCAAAACAAAAAATAATAAAAGCATTAGAATCTCAAGATGTAGATAGCCAGTCTCGAGATGGTGTAGAACTTAGAGGTATTGTAGTTGAAGATACCAAAACAAAACCAGGGCGAGATTTTTATAAGTTATTCTATGCATTGTATTCAAGAAATAAAATTAATGGAAATAAAATTGTAACCATTAAGGAAGTGTTAGCTATTGGATCTAACACTAAAATAGAAGTTATAGTTGGCGACCAAATTATATTTTCATTTTTTGTTAGACCAAGAAATAATTATCTAGTAGAAATGAATGATGTCGCTATAACAAAAGTATACATGCATTTTAAAACATTAGAAAAGGAATCTAAAACAATTAAACGCTATTAAATTTACCAACTAAACAACTATATAAAAATGAAAAAACTGTTATCACTTGTATTTGTATTGACTAGCTATTATGGCTTTAGTCAGCAATTAACTTACGAACCAATAAACCCAGCATTTGGTGGTGATACATTTAATTACACATGGCTTTTAAACTCTGCAAATGCACAAAATAGTTTTACAGATCCAGACGCAGCCTCCCGTAATAATGATGAATCAGAACTAGAACAATTTTCCGAAAACCTAAATAGACAATTATTAGGGCAACTTTCTAGAACATTATTTAACACTCAATTGGGGGAAGGTTTAGAAGAAGGAACATTTACCTTTGGTACACTATCATTAGAAATATTTGAATCTGCAGAAGGTTTAGTCGTAAATATTCTAGATACCAATACAGGTGAACAAACACAAATAATAGTCCCTAACTAATTAATACTTAAAACGTAATATGAAATCTACTCGTAAATCTGTTTACGCGGTTGTTTTGTTTTTTATTCTAACAAGTTGTGGTACCTATTTTAATCAACCAATAACACAACAAAAAGCAAGATTAGGGGAAAATACAGAGGTAACAAAAACCTTAAAAGAGTTTCCTTTACCACAAAAACCAGTAGTCGCTGGGGTATATAATTTTAAAGACCAAACTGGACAATATAAAGCTGTAGAAAATGGAAGTACATTTAGTACAGCAGTTTCTCAAGGCGCTACAACAATATTAATAAAAGCATTAGAAGATTCTAAATGGTTTACACCAATAGAACGAGAAAACTTAGGTAATCTTTTAAACGAAAGAAATATTATTCGTTCTACAAGAGACGAGTATAGAAAAAATAAAAACCCTAACGAGCCGCAACTACCACCATTATTATATGCAGGTATTTTATTAGAAGGAGGTGTTATCTCTTACGATACGAATATACTTACTGGAGGAGCAGGCGCTAGGTATTTTGGTATAGGAACAGCTACACAATATAGACAAGATCGTATAACTGTTTATTTAAGAGCAGTGTCTACATCTAGCGGTAAAATACTAAAAACAGTATATGTTTCTAAAACAATACTGTCTCAAGCCGTATCTGCAAACCTGTTTAAATATGTTAATTTCCAGAGGTTATTAGAAGCCGAAGTAGGATTCACTAAAAACGAACCTGTACAATTGGCATTAAAAGAATCTATAGAAAAAGCTGTAGAATCGCTTATTATAGAAGGTATAGAAGACAATCTGTGGAAACCTCAATTAAACGAACAAGAAACCAAAGCGCTTGTTGAATCTTATAAAGAAGAACAAGAAGAAGCAAACGCAACAGCATTGTACGATCGCTATTTAACAGAGCGAAGAGGTACTGTTGCAGCAACAGGAGCATTAGGTATGACCTTAATAGATGGGGATTTGCCAAATCCGCAACCAGAATTTAATAGTAGAGTAGGCTTAAAATATTTTTTAACACCAGCATTGAATACTAATTTCACTTATTATAAATACAATCTAGAAAACAAAGAGTTATTAAATGAAGGCTTTATGTCTTTCGATTTTAATCTAGAATATAACATTTTGCCTTACGATGAGTTTACACCTTTTATTTATGCTGGAGGCGGTATAAATGCAGCAAATTATTTTACATCTGTAGATCCAAAAGTACAAGCAGGAATAGGTTTAGAGTATTTAGTAGCTAATAACCTAGGGATACAATTATTTGTAGACTATAATTATGTGTTTAGTGACGAACTAGATTTTGTAGATGCAGGGAAACGAGACGATACCTTTTATAGAGCTGGTTTAGGTATTAATTATTATTTCGCAAAGCGGAAAAATAAAAAATTAGATGAAGGTAAATTAAAAGAACTAGAAGCAAAGCGCGCATTAAAAGCCTTGAAAAAGAAAAATAGAGCTAATAGAAAAAAACGTAACGCTTCCAATTAAAGGATAAGCCAACAAAAATTGAAAACGATGAAAACCACTATAACATACATTTGTCTGTCTCTATTTCTACTGCTATGCTTTAATTGTAGTGAAGACAAAATAGAAATAACAGGAAAAGGAGGACTTTCGGGAAAAGCCGTAACAGTAGGGAATAATGAACCATTAAATAATGTAAAGATAAGTACCAGCCCGAGTTCAAGTATTGTATTTACAGATGTCAATGGAAATTTTTCTATACCTAATATAAACACAGGAAGTTATTCGGTACAAGCAGAAAAACAAGGGTTTTTAACCATTTTTGAAGCCGTAACAATAATTGAAGAAAGTAATGCTACAGTTATTTTTGAGTTAGATGTAGAAACCGCTAATAACGATGCGCCAAATGCCCCAACTTTAGTAAGTCCTGCAAATAATACTGTAGATGCAGAAATTGCAGTAACTCTAACATGGTCTGGTAGTGATCCAGATAACGATACTTTAACCTATGGGTTAAAACTATTAAATGATCAAAACTCAGACGTATTAGAATTTACAGATATTACTGAGGAAACCTATACTGTAACAGGCTTACAATATGGAACTAAATACTTTTGGCAAGTATCTGCTTCAGACGGTATTAATAATGCTACATTAAGTGAGATTTATAATTTTGAAACATTAGATTATCCTGATAATAGAATCTTTTTTACAAGAAAAGTTAATGGTAATAATGTTATCTTTTCTACAGACGGTATTGGAAACGAGTTTCAATTAACATCAGAAACCTCTAACAGTTGGAGGCCGAGACGGGCAAGTACTATAGATAAAATTGCCTTTTTAAGATCTAATGGAGGAGAAACACATATTTATACCATGGATTTAGATGGTAGTAATGTGTTTCAAGTTACAAATACAATTAGCGTGACAGGTTTTAATTTGGAAGAAATAGATTTTGCATGGAAAAGTAACGATACTCAGATTTTATATCCAAACTTCGATAAATTATATCAAATAACAACATCTGGAGCGTCCCTTTCCGAAGTGCATCAAACAACTAATGGAAACTTTATATCTGAAGTGGACTGGAATGAAAACACTTCAAAAATAGCTTTAAAAACAAATAATAATGATGGCTATAATGTAGAAATCTATACTATAAATACATCAGGAGTTATTCAAGATACTGTATTAACAGGAGTATTAGGAGCAGCAGGCGGATTAGATTTTTCTTTCGATGGTAATACCTTATTGTATACACGAGATCTTTCAGAAAATGAAAACCCGCAATACAGGCAATTAAATACAGATATGTTTATTTATAATTTAACAACTACTGTAAATGCCAATATCTCATTAAACAAGCCAGGAGGAACTAACGATTTAGATGCTCGTTTTTCGCCCAACGAAGCAAAAGTTATTTTTGTAAATACCTCTAACGACGGTATCTCTCAAAAAAATGTACAGGTTTTAGAAATAGATGTTATAGATACCAGAGAAACAATTATAGACGATGCAAAAATGCCCGATTGGAAATAGCTTAAGCTATTTTAGATTAAAGACTATAAAATAAGAGTAAAAGCATGCAATTAATTTGTGTGCTTTTTTTTTATAAATATATTTGCACAACAACACAACATTATGAGCTCAGAAGTAAGTAAAAGGTATAGTCAAAGAGGTGTATCTGCATCTAAAGAAGATGTACACAATGCAATTAAAAATATAGACAAAGGTTTGTTTCCTAAGGCATTTTGTAAAATAGTTCCAGACTATTTAACAAATGATGAGGATTACTGCTTAATTATGCATGCCGATGGCGCTGGAACAAAAAGTGCTTTAGCTTATATGTATTGGAAAGAAACAGGAGATGTTTCTGTATGGAAAGGTATTGCGCAAGATGCGTTAATAATGAATATAGACGATTTGCTTTGCGTTGGTGCTACAGATAATATTATGTTATCCTCTACAATAGGGCGAAATAAAAACTTAATTACTGGAGAAGTACTATCTGCTATAATTAATGGAACAGAAGAACTAATAGAAGAACTTAAAAACTTTGGTGTTACCATACACTCTACAGGAGGAGAAACGGCAGATGTAGGAGATTTGGTAAGAACAATAATTGTAGATTCTACAGTTACTGCACGAATGAAACGTAGTGATGTTATAGATAATGCTAATATAAAAGCAGGAGACGTTATTGTAGGATTAGAAAGTTTTGGTCAAGCAACCTACGAAAAAGAATATAACGGAGGTATGGGAAGTAATGGATTAACTTCTGCACGCCACGATGTGTTTAATAACTATTTAGCAAAAAAATACCCGGAAAGTTTTGATGCAGCAGTACCGGAAGATTTAGTATATTCTGGAGGTGTGAAACTTACCGATGCAGTAGAGGATTCTCCTTTAGATGCAGGTAAACTAGTATTATCACCAACAAGAACCTATGCGCCAATAATAAAAGACATACTATCTAAATATAATAGTGATGTTATTCACGGAATGGTACACTGTTCTGGAGGAGCGCAAACAAAAATATTACACTTTGTGGATAACCTACATATTGTAAAAGATAATTTATTTCCAGTACCACCATTATTTAAATTAATACAAGAACAATCTAAAACAGATTGGAAAGAAATGTATCAAGTCTTTAATTGTGGACATAGAATGGAATTATATGTGTCTCCAGAAATAGCAGAAGATATTATATCTATATCTAAAAGCTATAATGTTAACGCTCAAATAATTGGTAAAGTAGCAACTTCGGAAACTAAAAAATTAACAATAAAAAGTGAGTTTGGAGTTTTTGAATACTAAATAAACACGAATGACTGGTTATAAGTGTGTATTTTGTCTAAAATTTGTGTTATTTATTGAGATATCTTCTTTTTTTTAATAAAATTCAAGCATTTTTGTGTAGAAATAACACAATTTAATGCGCTTTAATAAAAAGACACTGCTAATTATTTCAATTATTTTGTTTTTAATAAATGCATATGTAACACTATCATATACACTTATTGAAAGTAGAATGATGAAGTTAATAAGCGCAGTTATTTATTTTATTCTGTTTTTATTTTACAAAGGATTTAAAAATAAATCGATACTCTTAGCAATCTCTTGTTTTTTGGTTTCAGATATATTTTTAATTTATTATGAAAAATTATCATCCAATAAACTAACATCATTAATAATAATTATTGGTTATATTATTTTAATAGGTCATGTCTTTAAAAGAGTGCAATTAAAAAAGATTAATAAATACCTTCTTGCTTTTTTTGCAATCTTAATTCTTTTAAATAGTTACGCGCTGTATGAAGTTTTAAAAAGTTTAGAATATAGGTTTTACGACAGTTTACAGCAAATAATATTTTATACACACGGTATCGTTATTATTGCCCTCTGTGCTGTTGCAGCAAACTATAACTTTGTATACAATACTAATAAATCTATGTATTTTATGTACTTCTCGTTTGCGTTTGCCTTTTCTAACTTAACAGCTTTTTTGGCATATTACTATGATACTAGTATATTTTTTGTTTTAAGCAGGTTTCTTTATGTATTTGCTTTCTTTTTTGTAGTGAATTATGTTACCGTAGCTCATGAAAAAGATGAAGTTATACCGTTAGAGGATTAAATGAAGCCTTTAATTAGAGCTAAAAATGTGCAAGTGATAAAACAATCTAAAATGTATAAAGCCGAGATAAGTTTAAAATTAGAAACACCTACCATTTTATAAAACTTTAATTTTTTACGGACTCTAGTATCATTAATTAAAAACCAGAATAAGACCATTAAAAATAGCTTAGTTATAAGCGCAAGCATAATCTTGTGTCCCATTATGGTTAGCATAATAGTAACTAAAAAAGACCATAAAGCAATAGGTCGATAGTAATATAATATGGCGCGAAATCGGTTTAGCATATAGTATATAACGGAAAATAATAAAGAATATTTTTCGCATGAGCATAACATATTATAAATGCTTACATTTTGATAAATTATCGTACTTTTGTTTTTACAATTTTATATTTAGATGTTAGAAAAATTACAAATAGTTAAACAACGTTTTGATGAGGTTAGTGATTTAATAATTCAACCAGATGTTATTACAGATCAAAAGCGATATGTTGAGCTAAATAGAGAGTACAAAGACTTACGTATCCTTATGGATAAACGTAAAGATTATATAGAGTTTATCAATAATATAGAAGAAGCCGAAGAAATAATTGCCGATGGAAGTGATGCCGAAATGGTAGATATGGCTAAAATGCAATTAGAAGAAGCTAAAGAAGGTATTCCTAGATTAGAAGAAGAAATAAGAGTGCTCTTAATACCAAAAGACCCTGAAGATGCTAAGAATGCCGTAGTAGAATTACGTGCTGGAACAGGAGGAGATGAAGCTAGTATTTTTGCAGGAGATTTATTTAGAATGTACACTAAATACTGTGAAGGTAAAGGCTGGAAAGTTAGTACAGTAGATTATAGTGAAGGAACTAACGGCGGATTTAAAGAAATCCAATTTGAAGTTAGTGGAGAGGACGTGTACGGAACATTAAAATTTGAAGCAGGAGTACACCGTGTACAACGTGTACCGCAAACAGAAACGCAAGGACGTGTGCATACCAGTGCAGCAACAGTAATGGTGTTTCCAGAAGCAGAAGAGTTTGATGTAGAAATAAACCCTAAAGAAGTAAGAGTAGATTTTTTCTGTTCATCTGGACCTGGAGGACAATCTGTAAATACAACCTATTCAGCAGTACGTTTAACGCACATACCAACAGGATTAGTTGCACAATGTCAAGATCAGAAATCGCAACATAAAAATAAAGAAAAAGCCTTCAAGGTATTACGTTCTCGTTTATACGAATTAGAATTAGCTAAGAAAAATGCTGAAGATGCTGCAAAAAGAGGATCTATGGTAACATCTGGAGATCGTAGTGCGAAAATTAGAACTTATAATTATCCGCAAGGACGTGTTACCGATCACAGAATTGGGTTAACACTTTACGATTTATCTAATATTATAAATGGAGACGTACAGAAAATTATAGATGAATTAATGCTAGCTGAAAATACAGAAAAGCTAAAAGCAAATAATGATGTAATATAAAATATGAGCCTCTTTTTAAGAGGCTTTTTTATTAAAAAGAAAAGCTTGAGAATAATTAAATTCTCAAGCCCTTTCCACAAAAACAAATAATTAAAAAGGAATAAAAGCAGACACTCTATAAAACTCATCAGATAGCCCCACATCTGTATTTAAGTTTCTGCCGGCAGAAATTCTAAAGGCGATACCTTTATCGAATTTCAATTTAATGGATCCTCCTAACCATTGATAAATTTGTAATTTATCAGAAGTACCTTCACTTCTAGTAATATCTAAAGTTTCATAGTACGCACCAATAACCACACGCTTTCCCGTTTTAATACCAGGAGCGAACCAGTTTAATATAAAATCTCTAGTTTGTATATCATTATTATCTCTAATCGATTTATAATATTCTAAAAAACCTTCAATATCAAAAGTAGCATCGTTATAATTTACATAAAGACTGGGTATAAAACCTTCGCCTACTTTTGTTCCTGTATCATTAGATAGCCATTTACCAGAGGCAAATCCAATAGAAGGGTTTACGTACAGTTTGTTATCCAATAATTTAAATCCTAGACCAGCAGCTACTTCAAATAAAAGGTCATTTCCATCCCCATTACCAAAGGCACCATTGGTCCAAAAAATGCTGTACATTGTAATATCAAAGTTTTTGTTGGTTTCAAAGTTTCCAAAGAAAATAGGAAAAAAACCTGCAGCAGTATTTTGTACTATTTTAGTAGCAAAAGTGGCTTTTTTCTCTTTTTCTTCTTTTTCAGTTTCTGTATCTTGACTATAAGCAAAGCTTACAGGAAGTATAAGTACTAATAGTATTATAATTAATTTTTTCATTGTAATGTATATTTTAATATTTAAAAAATTGATTTATTAATTTGGCAATAGTTTCATGAGCTTCTTCTAAATGCAGATGATGATTGCCATCTATCCAATGCGTAGTTGCTTTTTTAAAAAAGCTTAATCTAGAATGGAATAGATTGTTAGCAAAAAGACCTTGATTGCCTAGTATAAGAAGTGTGTCGCAATGTATATGCTTAATAAATTGTTGCGCTTGTATTTCTGTTATGTTATGAAACTTTGGTAACGCTATTTTAGGGTCATGAGACCAGCGGTAACCACCAGAGACTTCTATTAATCCACGATTAATTAGTGTCTGAGATGCATTATAAGAAATAGGACTAATAATGTTGTCCATTCTGTTTCTAATAGCTTCTTCCTTTGTTTTAAAGGTTGCAACGGTTTTAGATGAAAAACCATAGAGTTGAGTTTTCTTAGCCATTTTTAATTGTTGAAAAGCAGTTTTAAAATCGAAAACAATTTTATCTTCTTTAGAAACAAAAGGCGCACCTAGTCCATCTATAAAAACAAGTTGTTCTATACGATTAGGAAACGCTCCAGCAATTATAGAAGCAACTCCAGTACCTAAAGAATGAGCTAATATAGAGCAGGTTTTCCAGCCTAAAACATCCATGCAATTCAATACATCTGTGGCATAGTCCCATAAATAATAATTACCATTGTTTTCGCGATGGCTTGATAGGCCATGACCAGCTAAATCTATAGCAACTATATGTATGTTATCATCTACTAAAGGCGCTACTTTGTCGAACGAATTAGCATTGTCTAACCAACCGTGAATAGCAAGAACGGGTTTACCATTTGGGTCTCCCCAAGTTTTTGCCTTTATAGAAAACCCATTAATAGAGAGTTCTAATGTGTTAGAAATTAAAGTTTCCATAATTAAACTAATGCTTTAGTGTTATTATTAATGCTTTCTAAAGCCATAGCTTTTAAAGCAATAACATTAAATTTTCCATTTGGGGTTTTTGGCATAGCTGGAATAATGGAAATATATTCGGGAACTTTATAAGTTTCAAGTTCTTTTTTACACTCAAGAATAATAGAAGTTTCATCGCTATTTTCGCCTTCCTTTAAAACAATAAAAGCAAACAAAGCTTCTCCATAATCTTTATGTGGTACTCCTGTAATAACAACAGCGTTAACCTCTGGAAGTGTGCCAATGAAATCTTCAACTTCTTTTGGGCTTACTTTAATGCCTCTGGAATTAATCATGTGATCCATACGCCCTTTAAAATAAAGATAGCCGTCTTCGTCTAAAGAGCAATAATCTCCAGTATATAACACTTGCTCTCCAGGATGTGTACCCGGTTTTAATTTTTCTGCTGTTTTTTTAGGTTTATTCCAATAGCCTTTCATAACAGTTGCACCTCTAATTACCAATTGTCCTATTTGGTGAGGTGTTGTTATTTTATTATCGTTGTCATCAACAAGCCATAGCTCTGTATTAGGTATGGCAATACCAACGCAATCTATTTTAGTATCAATTTCTTTGGGCGGCAAGTAAGTACAACGTTTACATTCTGTAAGCCCATACATTGAAAAAATTGCTGTATTTGGAAATAGCGTTTTTATCATTTCAATGTTGGTTCGTGTTAAAGCAGCCCCAGTATTGGTAACAGCTCTAATGCTAGATAAATCGAAGTTTTTAATTTTGTTTTGCTCATGTAAAAGCATAATCATGGTTGGAACTCCCGGTAAAATTGTTGCCTTTTCGGTGGCTATTTTCTTCAAAAGAAAAATTGGCCATGTAAACTCTTTTTCTAATAATAAAGTAGCACCTACAGAAATACTCATTATCATTTGGTATAACCCATAATCGAACGATAGGGGAAGTGCGCAAAGTACCTTGTCTCTATCATTATAACCTAAATAAGTGTTTAATGAGTGCGTTGCAGCAAGCATACTGTCATGTGTGTGCATAACACCTTTAGGCTCTCCAGTAGATCCCGAAGTATATATTATGGCTGCAAGATCTATACTTATACTTCCAGAAGATGTTAGGGTATTTGAGTTGCGAGTTAAAGCAGTCTCGAAAGGGTCTATCCAAGTTTCTGTTAATAATACCGACGGGTTAGGGATTAGTATTTTCTTTAATTGTTGAGCTTGTAACATGTCTTTGTTTTTCAAAGCAATGATTTCGTTTGTAATTAAAACAGAAGCGCCAGAATCTTTTAAAATGTAATCTATTTTATTGGCTTTCATTTCTGTTCCTACAGGAATTACAATAGCTCCTATTTTTAAAATAGCCCAGAAAGAGACAATAGTTTCAATGGTATTGCCTAGTATAATAACAATACGGTCACCTCGTTGTATACCGTTGGTTTGAAAGTATGTTGCGAGCCTATTTGATTGCTGTTCTATTGCTTTAAACGAATAGTTTTTATTAGAAAAACTAACTGCAATTTTATCGGGGTATTTACTAACACTTTGGGTTAGCAATTGTTGCATTTGAGTTATCATTATTATTTGTTTTTTAATTTCGGTTTAGACAATAGATTTCTAGACTACATAGAAATGAGTGCTTTTCTGTATGTTGAAAATATCTAGTAGTTATTGTAGAGTTTTATTTAAAAACGTTAGAAACCTATTACATAAACTAAAGTTGTTTTTGTTAAATGAATATTTAAGAGTGGCTTGTTAAATTCATAAAACATTTAACAAGCGCACTCATGTGTTTAGATAATAATTATGTTAACTGTTTAATTTCAGATTGCACATAATTATAAATTGTTTGTAATGTATTAAAGTGTTTAGCTTCAATAGTATCGGCATTCACTTCAAACCCATTAATATTGTCTTCCAAGTATGTTAAAAAAAACATAGAGGATAATGAGTCGATTCCTAAATCATTTTTTAAGTGAGATTCTAAACTAATAGTATCTCTGTTTAGATTAGGAATACTATCCATTAATCCATCTTTTATAACATTTAAAATTATTGTTTCCATAGTGTAATTAATTTAAAATTGGTTTTGGGGCTTTAAAGTCTACGAGTATTTGCATGTCCATAATATCCTTAGCAGTATCTTTTCTACGTATTAAATGCGTTTCTCCTTTATAGAGTAATACTTCGGAAGGATATCCATGACTATGAAAAAGACCAGGAGAAGACGTTGGGCCATAGGCACCAGAAGATTCTACAATTAAAATATCTGAAACTTTTACTTCTTTAAGCTTAATATTTCTACCTATAATATCATCTGGACTGCATAAAGGACCTGCTACTTGATATTCCTTTTCTGTAGCATGTTTTGAAGCTGTTAGGTTTAACATTGGGAAGTTACGTTTTACTACACGCCCAGAACCTGCAGCTGCCGAATGGCAGTTTGTGCCACCATCTGTAACCACAAAAGTTTTGTCATGATTTATTTTAATATTGTTGACTTCTACAGCCATTCGTCCAGCTGTACCAATTATAAAACGACCAGATTCCATAATAATTCGCGTCTCTGGAAACTCTTCATGGAAAGCATTACAAAGCGGTTGCATTAAATTAGCAAACTCATTAATATCTAATGCGGTTTGATTTTGAAAGTATGGAATACCCATACCGCCGCCAACATCTACCATAGTAAATTGAGCGTTGTAACGTGTGCTAATAGTTCTAAATAATCCCAAAATATATTTTGTGTTTTCATATACAGATTTAGCATCAAGTATGCTTGTGCCATTATAGACATGAATGCCTCTAATATTAATATGTGGGACCTTTAAATAAGAGCCAAAATTTTCAATAGCATGTTTTTCGTCTATACCAAATTGTGTAGGTCTGCCTCCCATTTTCCACGGAGAACCTTCTGCAGAAAAATCTGGATTTATACGTATAGCTACATTAACTGTAGTGCCAGCTTCTTCCGCAAATTTAGAAACACGAGATAGCTCGTTTTCCGACTCTATAACAATAGCAAAAATGTTAAGTTCTATAGCTCTTTTTAGCTCGTAGTCTTTTTTGCAAGGCCCTAAATAAATAATGTCTTGTGGGGTAGAACCTGCTTTTAAAGCTATTTCCATTTCTGTTACAGAGCAAACTTCTGTACAAGCGCCTTTAGATCGTAATAATTTTACTAAAGACATATTAGGGTTTACCTTTAAAGCATAGAAAACATCTACGCAGCTTGGTAAAGCATTTTTTAATTTATGATAGTTACTTACGAGTTCTTCTCCATCATAAATGTATGCAGGAGTGCCATATTTTCTGGCAGCTGCAACTATATTTGAATGTTTTGTATTCATATTGTTTTTTTATGCCAGTTAAGGGAATTAATATTAAATGCATCTGTTTTTTTGTTTAAAAAAAAGCATAGGTATGGCTATACTTCGTTTGTAAAACAAAGCACAATGTTTATTTAATAGCTAATATTTTAGCTTAAAACTGGCGTGTTATCTATTATATTAAGTCTTTTTATTTATCAGAATTAAACATGTCGTACTCAATAAGCCAGTTATTGCCTTCTTTTTTCCAAAGAATAACATAAGAGCCTTCGAATATGTGTTCGGTTTTAGAATTTACATAGCCAAGCATATGGCAGCGTTGAAATGCAACATCTAGATCTCCAAAAAATTCTAATTCATCCTGAAAGAATTCAACTCTATCTACACCTTTTACGCTTTCGGAAAATTCGTTTTCAATTTCCGTTCTGCCTAATCTAGGCTTCTTTCCTGGTTTCATAAATACAGCACCTTTAGTGGTGTATTCTTCAGAAATGCCTTTAGCATCTTTGTTTTTCCATTTGGTTTCAAAACGCCTGTCTGCAATATCTATAAGCTTTGCATTTTTTATTAATTCTTTTTCAGATACAGTTTTAGAACCATAATAGCTTACTATAGAGTTTTTGTATACAACCTCTATAGTTTGGTTTGTTGATACTGTTTTAAATGAGTAAAATACTGTTAATGTTATAGCGACAGCTAAAAGAGCTGCTCTTTTTATAAAAGTTTTCATTGTTTTTATGTTTTAAATTAATGTTTAATCAACGACAGGAACCTTAAAAAAGGAGATATGATTGTATTTAGCGTAAATACAACTATAAATAATATTGATGTCGTTATAAATAATAAGGAAGTCCCCTATAGTTAGGGATAGAGATATAATTGTATGTTGTACGACATACAATTAATTGGTTAGAGGGATTTCCAATTTTAGTACTAATAAAATCAAAATATTACATATTACTCTGAGTAGCTAAAACAGATAATACAAATATGTTGAAGTGTAAGATTGCTTATTCAGTTGTTCGAAAAATGTGTCTAGCTCACATTTAAAGTTTTATCTAGAAAAACTTAAACAGCTTTATCTGCAATATTACGAGACCAAATTTACAGAACCCACTTTGTTTTTAATCGTTTAATATTGCGTTTTATCGAATAGATTGAGCATGCACTTTTTTATTTAATAGAATGTTAGTTATCTGACAATTAGTAAGTTTTAACATAAAAATAATATTAATATCTACTATTAGAAATAAATAGCTTTAGAGTTCTTTAATTAAAAAAAAATGTTTCGTACTTAAGAAGTATATTATAATATGATACCTTATTTAATACTAGTATATTTGTTTCGATAAATTTTAGTAACAGAATCATTTTATAGAAGTGCTAACATGAATACTGCAGATTTAGTTAATCAAATTCAAAAAAAGAAATCTTTCCTTTGTATTGGATTAGATGTCGATTTAAACAAAATACCAGAACACCTTTTAAAAGAAGACGATCCAATATTTGCATTTAACAAAGCAATTATAGATGCTACACACCATTTATGTGTAGGCTATAAGCCAAATACAGCTTTTTATGAAGCTTATGGTATAAAAGGATGGCAAGCCTTAGAGAAAACTATTAAGTATCTTAATGAGGTTTATCCAGAGCAATTTACAATAGCCGATGCTAAACGTGGAGATATAGGTAACACCAGTACAATGTATGCTAAAGCTTTTTTCGAGGATTTAGAATTCGATAGTGTTACAGTAGCACCATACATGGGGCAAGATTCCGTAGAACCCTTTTTAGCGTTTAAAGATAAGCATACTATTATGTTGGCGCTTACTTCTAATAAGGGAGCTTTCGATTTTCAAACCAAAACTATTGAAGGGAAAGAAGAAGTATATAAACAGGTTTTAGAAACCTCAAAAACATGGCAAAATGCCGAAAATCTAATGTATGTTGTAGGTGCAACTAAAGCAGAATATTTTAAAGATATACGAGAGATTATTCCAGAAGCCTTTTTATTAGTGCCTGGAGTAGGAGCTCAAGGCGGTAATTTGCAAGATGTTTGTAAATATGGAATGACTAAAAATGTAGGTCTGTTAATAAATTCTTCTCGCGGTATTATTTATGCTTCAAATGGAACTGATTTTGCTGAAGCTGCTGCAGAGAAAGCGAAAAATCTACAAGAACAAATGGCGCTTATTTTAAAAACAGATTAATAGATAAAGTGACAATCCCAATTTATTAATGGCTAGAGCTTTAAAAATAATAGATCAAATACAACGAGAAGTTGTGCTGCAAAATACACCAAAACGTATAATAAGTTTAGTGCCGTCTCAAACCGAGTTGCTTTTTGATTTAGGATTAGAAGCCGAAATAGTTGGTATTACAAAGTTTTGTGTACATCCTTATCATTTAAAAAGTACTAAAACTATTGTTGGAGGCACTAAAACTATTAAGATAGATAAGATAAAAGCGCTTCATCCAGATATTATTTTATGTAATAAAGAAGAAAATACAAAGGAGATTGTTGAAGCTTGTGAAGCTGTTTGTGCTGTTCATGTTTCAGATATATTTACCATTAAAGACTGTCTAGAATTAATTACACAATATGGTTTGTTATTTAATAAAAGGACAGAGGCCAACAAAATTTCAAACAAGATAGAATTTAATTTAAACGATTTTAATAGTTTTATTAAAGACAAGCCTGTATTTAAAGTCGCCTATTTTATATGGCGAAACCCATGGATGGCAGCAGGGAATACGACATTTATTAATTATTTGTTAGAACTTAATAAGTTCGAAAATATCTATAGTAACCTGGAACGTTATCCAGAGGTGGATATAAATAACATTCAATTAGAAGGCGATCCAGAATTAGTATTATTGTCGAGCGAACCTTACCCATTTAAAGATGAACATGCCTTTGAAGTTGGTCGTGTATCTCATCATGCTAAAACAATATTTGTAGACGGGGAGTATTTCTCTTGGTATGGTTCTAGATTAGTAAAAGCTTTCGACTATTTTAAAGCCTTAAGAAATAGGTTGTGAGTTTTCTCTAGATAAATACTTAAGTTTATTTAATTTATTAAGTAGTTTCATTGCTTTATACTCAGAGTCATCGCTTAAAGCATGATCCGTTTGTCTTAAATTATAAGCCTGCTCAACAAGCTGTTTGTAACGCTTGTTAAGTTTTTGCTGATGCTGTTTTAAAAGGTCTTTTCGCTTCATTTCTATAGTTGGTTATATTGTATTAAATATACGTTAATTATTGATAATTAAAAAGTTAGCGGATTGTTTTTTCTTATTTATGTTTGCTTTTAACACTTTAAAGGCGTTATAATTTAAAAGTAAAACCAATTCTTGGTAGAATTGGTTTTATGCTACTAAACTAACTAACTCAAGCAAAGTGTATGAGGATATCTACTTGATACACAAATGTATAATACTTCTATTTTTATAATGTTATGTTAATGTTAGACTTATGTTATGTCTTTTGTAATATTTTAGTTTCCAACAAACTAATTAAAAACAAGAATTTATGAAATCTATAGCTATAACTCTAGTCCTATGTTTATCTGTAATTGTTGCTAATGCACAAGATCAATGTAAATGTTGTACCGAAAACCATAAAGCTTTCGATTTCTGGATTGGAACATGGACGGTTACAAATCCAGATGGTTCTCCAGCTGGTAAAAATGTTATAGATAAAATTCAAGATAAATGTATTCTTAGGGAAAATTGGACAAGTGCTAAAGCTGGTTACACAGGAACTAGCAATAATTTCTATAACACTACAAAAAAACAATGGGAACAAATCTGGATAGACAATCAAGGCGGTAGTTTGCATTTAAAAGGGAATAGAAAAGGAAACCAAATGATACTACAAACAGACGAAGCTAAAAACCCAAAAGGGCAACCATTTATACATCGTGTGACTTGGACAGTAAACGAAAATGGTACAGTTCGTCAATTATGGGAGACCATTACAAATGGCACGGAAATAGCTATAGCTTTCGACGGTTTATATAAAAAAGAGTAAATTCTTACGCAACCTTTACAGACTTATAGCATCTTTTAGTTAGAAAAAGAAAAGAAAAACTAACCAAAAAAACATTGCTATGAAAAACAAACTACTTTTGTTAGTTTGCCTACTAACTATTGCCTTATCTCAAGCACAAATTGTAAATATTCCAGATGCCAATTTTAAGGCTAAATTACTGGAGGCAGATGCTACTAACCAAATTGCTAAAGACCTATTAGATAATTTTTTTAAAATTGATGCTAACGATGATGGAGAAATACAAGAGAGTGAAGCGCTACAAGTTAGTGTCTTGGGACTGACTTTTTCAAATATTGAAAATTTGGAGGGTATAGGAGCTTTTATTAATTTAAACAACCTTAATTGTAGTGTTAATGACATCGTAACTCTTGACCTTACAGAGAATATTAACCTAGAAAGACTACATTGTGAAATAAATGACTTAACCAGTCTTAATTTAGCTGGAAATACGAATTTAAAGGTTTTGAGTTGTGGGTATAATGATTTAACAACTTTAAACTTAAATTCTAATGTTAATTTAATAGATCTTAGTTGTAGAAATAACCTTATACAAACTCTAAATTTAGAAAATAACCTAAATCTTTTAGAAGTAGATTGCGATAATAATAACTTAGTAACTCTTAATGTAGAAAGTAATATTAATCTAGAGTTTTTAAAATGTGAGAGTAATGATTTAACATCTTTACTTATAGGTGTAAAACCTAATTTAACAAGTGTTTTTTGTGAGAACAATGAACTAACCAATGTAAATCTAAATGGTATTACTAATTTAAATTATTTTGATTGTAAAAACAATCCGATGTCTACTTTAGACCTTAGTAATAATACTGCACTAAAAACATTAAACTGTAATAATAATGAGTTAACGATTTTGGATATTAGTAATAATATTGCTCTAGAGTATCTACATTGTTCTAATAACCAATTAACAGCTTTAAATTTAGATGTAAATACTAATTTAAAACATTTGTTTTGTGAATTAAATGAACTAGTCGAATTAGATTTTAATGCAAATATATTATTAGAACATTTATCAATTAATAATAATGACTTGTCTCAATTAGATATTAATAACAATGAAAACCTGAGTGTTTTAAATTGTAAAAGTAATGCATTAACCGAATTGGATTTAAGTAATAATTTAAACCTAAACACGTTAGTCTGTAGTGATAACTTATTCACTTTATTAGATGTAAATGATAATTCTCAATTATTCTATTTAGATTATAGAGATAATCCGCAATTAGAAATTGTTTATCATAAAAATGGAGATGCTGTTTCTAGTGAATTAACAACGATATCTCTTTTTGGATTTAACTGTCCTAATCTTGAATATGTATGTACAGATGAATATAGGGTAGAGGCATTTGCTCAATATTTTTCAGAAAACGAAATGACCGTTAATGTAAATTCATATTGCTCATTTATGCCTAGTGGGAATTATAATAACATAGAAGGAGCAATAACTCACGATTTTGAAGGAAATGGATGTACAGTAATTGCTAATAATTCATTATTTAATAAAATTAATATAAATGATGGTGTGGAAGAAGGGATTGCATATACTAATAATGAGAATGAATATTCTTTTTCTGTTGGAGCCGGTAATTATACAATTACTCCATCTTTTGAAAACCCATCATACTTTAATGTTAATCCATTGGAAGCCTCTGTAATTTTTCCAACAGAAGACGGCCTTACAGAAATACAAGATTTCTGCATTACACCTAATGGTATACATAATGATTTAGAGATTGTATTAGCCTCAACAGTACCAGCAAGACCAGGTTTTGATGCAGAGTATCTATTAGTTTATAAAAACAAAGGAAACCAAACCTTATCTGGTGATGTAAGTTTTACTTATAATGAAGATGTATTAGATTATATCTCAAGTACAGAAATGCCAACAACGCAAACCGAAGGAGTTTTAGGTTGGACCTATGTAGACTTATTACCTTTTGAGAGTAGAAACGTAGCGGTTACTTTAAACGTAAACAGCCCTATGGAAATTCCAGCTATAAACATTGATGATGTTTTAAACTTCTCAGCAACAATAACCCCAGTAGATATAGACGATTTACCAGAAGACAATCAATTTAGTTTAGAGCAAGTGGTTATAGGTGCTTATGATCCTAACGATATCACCTGTTTAGAAGGTGCTGTTTTAGAGCCAAGCTACATAGGGAAATATTTACATTACCTTATAAATTTTGAAAACACAGGAAATGCACCAGCAGAAAACATAGTAGTAGCGATGCATGTAGATACAACGTTATACAATCTTAATAGCTTAGAATTATTAAATAGTTCTCATGCTAGCGAAATAAGAATAAATGGGAATAAGGTAGAATTTATTTTCGAGTCTATATTTTTAGAAGCTTTAGGGAAAGGGCATTTAGTTTTTAAAATGAAATCTCAAGAAGCACTACAAGTAGGTGATACAGTAACACAACATGCCGAGATATTTTTCGACTTCAATTTTCCTGTTATTACTAATACCGCAAGTACAACATTTGCAGTGTTAAGTACACCAGAATTTACTGCAAATACTACCATTGCAGTCTATCCAAACCCTTTTAATGAAGTCCTGACAATAAAAGCAAAAGACATTATAAGGGATGTTGAAATTTACGACGTGCAAGGACGTGTTGTATTTTCAGAAAAGATAAATAGTACAGAAGCTGTTTTAAATATACCAGAGCAGACGCAAGGCGTTTATTTTGTAAAAATGACCACAGATCAAGGCATTGAAATAGAAAAAATTATAAAGAAATAATTGATTGATTGTTTTTTTTGAAAAGTCTCTAGCCAATGTGTTAGAGGCTTTTTTGTTGTTTGAGTTTTTAAGATAATCCTTATAAATACTAAGGGAAATCCTTATCGGTTTATTATTGAAAAAACTTAAATTCGAGGCCGCACAAATCGATGTATGGTAATGATATGGAGAATAAATAATTACAATAATCAACCAAACGGAAACAATTATTTCGCGCATTTTTAATGCTTGTGTTTTTGTCTTTTTTATTTAGGTCTTGTACAGCCGAAGATTTAAATATGGGTGAAAACATTACCTCTATTATCGACCTTGAAAAAGACTGCCCATTAAATGATAGGAATAGGTGAGCTTTTTAAGTGTTAATGTGCTATGTTGATAAATAAAAAATGAAACATTAATAAAATAAAAAAATGAATGTTTTAAAAACAATTAGATTACCTTTTTTTTCAATGCTTTTAGCTTCTTTAATGTTAGTAATATCTTGTAGCCAATATGATAGTAATATAGAAGATGTAAATTTATATGAAAGGAGTAATCAAAAACAGTCAAAGCTAAGTACTCCAAGAAATTTATCAAGTTATATAAGTAAGAGTATTGATATAGGGCAGGAACTTCAAGCCTTGTTAAAAAACGAACAAAATATAAATTTGTCAATTGAAAGTTTGATAGACGAAATAGAAACACCAGAAGCTTTAGAGAATCTTTTAAATACTGTTGGTTTTGAGCAATTTAAAGAAATAACAAGTTTGATAACAGAATTTAATGAGAATAGTATAGAATTTGCAAAAAATAACCCGTATTTTGAGAATCTAGATAAAGAAGAAGTAAAGAGAATTTTAGCTGATGAAGTTAATAATCAGTTTGCTAAAGTTGATCCTTGGGGAGAACCTTGCGGAGATGCTTTTCATGCAGGGCATGATGTATGTCTAGAAAATCTTGCCATTTCAGGAGGAGCTGTTATAATAAGCGCATTTTTTACTTTTGGGATAGGAACTTTTATTGGTGGCGGAGTAGCAGGAATCCAGTTTTTAAGGTGTTGGACTGCAGTTAATCAAGCCTATTATGATTGTTTAGAAGAACAACAAGGGAATTAAAAGGATTTAAGATGAAAAAATACTTAATATACATACCGCTAGTGTTAATATTAATTATCCAATTTTATGATAAGAATGGAGAGTATCGTATAGCCCAATACATATTATTGGGGTTAATGATAATTGCATTCTTAGTTAAAATTCTCAGCAAGAAAGGACAATAATAAAACTAATTTTGTAAACATTTACTCTAAATAATAAAGGCCGTTGAAATTTTTCAACGGTCTTTTTATTTGAAAAATCTAGTTCGGCTTTCGAATTCTAATTCATAATAGGTGAATACTCATTTAGGGTAATATTTCGGTAAACTAAATACTACATTTGTGTATCAAAATTGAAAAAATGAAATATCTAAAAATATATTCAATACTATTATTACTTTCTTTACACGTCTCACAATCTCAAGAAATAGATAAAGAAACAATAGTACAAAAAATAGATTCACTTGAGCAATTACTTAGAAGCGATTCTATTTTAAATTTAGTAGCTGAAGAAAATAAAATTAATAGAAAATTTAATGAGATTAAAGACGAAACTATAAAAAGAGGGCTCACTACCTTTAATCAATTAACCACAATTCTATCTATTGCACTTATTACTATTTTAATTCTTCTTGCTCTCTCTCTTTTAAAGCATCACAATGATAAATTAAGAATGACTAATGAATTAATGATTTATAAACAAAAGGCGTTGCACTTACAAATGAACCCTCATTTTATTTTTAATTGTTTAGGTGCTATTTCTGGTTTTATGATCAATAAAGAAACCGATTTAGGAGTTAAGTATTTAGCAAAATTTTCAAAACTAATGCGTTTAACTTTAGAATATTCACAAGAGTCTTTAATACCTTTAGAAAAAGAAATAGAAAGTCTTGAAAATTATTTAGAATTGGAAAGATTGAGATTCGATAATAAATTCGATTTTACTATAACAAAATCGCAAAATATAGAAGATGACATTGCTATACCACCATTACTGATTCAGCCATTAATAGAAAATGCTATTAATCATGGTGTAATACCACAAGAGAAAGAAGGGAAAATAGATATCTGTTTTGCTATAGATAATGATAATAAAATAGTTTGTGAAATATTAGATAATGGTGTTGGAATTAATGATTCTATGGCCAATAAAAAAACATCAGTTACTATTCATAAGTCAATGGCTTTGGGTATTATTAAACAACGATTAGCAGTAATAGCTAAAGAAACTAAAAAAATAGCTAAATTAGAAATCTATCAAATTAACGACGAAGCTAAACGAAGTAAAGGCACTAAGGTATTAGTAATATTACCAATTCAATACAAAAGCTAATTATGATTACCGCAGTAATAATAGACGACGATATTAACCTACGCAAAAGTATGCGAGGCTTGTTAACGCGTTACGCTCCTGAGATAGCAATAATAGGAGAAGCAGATAAGGTTGAGAATGGTGTGAAAGAAATTATAGATAAGAAACCCACAGTAGTATTTTTAGATATACAATTAACAAAAGGAACAGGCTTCGATATTTTAGAGAAACTTACCGAATTACAAGGAGAAATAAAAACAAATATAGTCTTTGTTACAGCACACGAAAAATATGCAATAAAAGCCTTTCGCTTTAGTGCACTAGATTTTTTATTGAAACCAATAGATCCAGACGAATTAAAAGGTGTTGTAAAGAAACTAAAAAAGCAAATTGCTTTTACTTCAGACTACTCGAATATTAAACTATTGTTAGAAAATTTAAGTAGTAACGCTAATGCTTTCGAGCGTATTGCATTATCCACTTCCAACGGTATTCATCTTTTCGAAATAAGAGATATTATAAGATGCGAAAGCAAAGACAACTATACACAATTTCATTTTAAAAATCAAAAACCACTTCTAATCTCTAAAACACTAAAAGAGTATGAAGAATTGTTAAGTGCTCATGGATTTGAGCGTATACATCAATCTCATTTAATAAACTTAGCCTATTTAAAATCGTATATAAAAAAAGACGGTGGGTATGTGTTAATGAGTGATGGCAGTAATTTGCCAATAGCACAACGAAAAAAAGACCGATTAAAAGCGATATTAAATATCAATAATTTGAAAAAATATAAAGGCTTTTAATCAATCTCTTCTTAAGAGTATATTATCTATTTGCTCTAATCCTGTAAAGCAAATACTTTTTTAAGTAGTGTTGTAGTACGAGAATCTATTTTATTACGAATTTGTCCTTCCTCTACAGCAATCATTTTATAAACACCAATTAAAGCTTCAGTAGTAACATAATCTGTTAAATCAGGATTTACATTATTAGTAAAAGGAATCGCATTGTATTTATTAATTAAGTTTTCCCAAATTTGGTCTGCACCAACTTTGCCAAAAGAGTTTTTAATAACAGGATTAAATTTAGCATATAATGCTGTTTGTGTTTTACCTGTTAAGTATTGCGTTGCAGCATCGTCACTACCTAATAAAATATTTTTTGCATCTGCAAATGTAATATCCTTTACTGCATTTACAAAAATAGGAGTCGCTTCTTTAACGGCATCTTCGGCAGCGCGATTTAATACCTTTAAACCATCGTCTGCTAAACTGCCTAAACCTATATCTCTTAAAGCTTTGTCTACTTTTTGTAATTCAGCAGGAAGTAAAATTTTCACTAATTCATTTTTATAGAACCCATCTTTTAAAGTTAATTTACTTACTTGTTTATCTATACCAAAGTCTAAAGCTTCACGAAGTCCAGAAGCAATATCAGCATTACTTAAAACGCCGCCTCCTTGAGGTAACTGGTTTACTACTTGTTGCAATTCTGCACAGGCAGTTAAATTCATAATTAAAAAGAAGGCTAAAAATTTACGTATCATAATTTGAGATTTATATGTTTATCAAAGATATATTTTATAACTAAACTATTTTCAAAATGTATACCAAAAATTTAGTTCGAATTAATTTAATATCATTTCATATTTGGAATTACTGAAACATAAAAATAAAGCATAGCATAAGTTGTAGTTTCTTTTTCTATTGAAGTAGAAAGGAAAAAAGGGTGTTTTATTCAGTTATTTTAAATGAAATATAATATCAAGTATACATTTAATAGTCAGTAGACTAAAAAACAAGTGCTAGTTGTGAAATTTCAATTATTAGATAATTACATATAATTCGTCTATTTTTTTGAATATTTCGTAAATTGCAACCCTAAAACGGATTAAAAATCACGAATGATACAAGCAACACCATATAAGCCAAAGTACAAAGTAAGAATTGTTACAGCTGCAGCACTTTTTGATGGACACGATGCCTCAATTAATATAATGCGTAGAATTATTCAATCTACAGGAGTAGAAGTAATACATTTAGGGCATGATAGAAGTGTAGAAGAAGTTGTAAATACAGCCATTCAAGAAGATGCAAATGCTATTTGCTTAACCTCTTATCAAGGAGGGCACAATGAGTACTTTAAATATATGTACGATTTGCTAAAAGAAAAAGGAGCAGGACACATCCAGATTTTTGGAGGTGGAGGTGGTGTGATTTTACCTTCGGAAATTAAAGATTTAATGGATTATGGTATTTCACGAATCTATTCGCCAGACGACGGACGTGAAATGGGATTACAAGGCATGATAAACGATTTAGTTGAAAAATCGGATTTTGCTATTGGAGATAAATTAAATGGAGAAGTAGAACATTTATCTGAGAAAAACCCAAAAGCTATAGCAAGAGTTATTTCTTCAGCAGAAAATTTCCCAGAAGTTGCCAAAGACGCTTTAGATAAAATACATGTTAAAAATACAAACTCTAAAACACCAGTTTTAGGAATAACAGGAACAGGAGGAGCAGGTAAATCGTCTTTAGTAGACGAATTAGTTCGTCGTTTTTTAATAGATTTTCCAGAAAAAACAATAGGTTTAGTATCTGTAGATCCGTCAAAGCGTAAAACAGGAGGAGCTCTATTAGGAGACCGTATTCGTATGAATGCTATTAACTCGCCTCGAGTATATATGCGTAGTTTAGCAACACGTCAATCTAACTTAGCACTATCTAAATATGTAAACGAAGCTGTACAGGTTTTAAAAGCGGCAGAATTCGATTTAATTATTTTAGAAACTTCAGGAATAGGACAGTCAGATACAGAAATAATGGAACACAGTGATGTGGCATTATATGTAATGACACCAGAATTTGGTGCAGCAACACAGTTGGAGAAAATCGATATGTTAGATTTTGCCGATTTAGTAGCCATTAACAAATTTGATAAAAGAGGTTCTCTAGATGCCTTACGCGATGTTAAAAAACAATACATGCGTAACAATAATCTTTGGGACACACCTCAAGACGAATTACCAATTTACGGAACAATAGCATCACAATTTAATGATCCAGGAATGAATACGCTTTACAAAGCTATTATGGATAAATTAGTTGAAAAGGCAGATTCTGTATTAAAGTCGAGTTTCCATATCTCGGACGAGATGAGCGAAAAGATTTTTGTGATTCCGCCAAGTAGAACACGTTACTTATCTGAAATAGCTGAAAATAATCGTGCGTACGATAAAACAGCAAATGCACAAGTTGAGGTGGCACAAAAATTATACGGTATATACAAAACATTAGAATCTGTATTAGAGACGACACCTAAATTAGATAAAGCAGGAATAGATTCAGAATCTGTTAGTGCAGTTTCTGAAGAGAATAAAGATTTCGTAAAATTATTAGTAGCGCAATTCGACCGTGTAAAATTAAACTTAGACCCTTACAATTGGGAAGTTATTACAGGTTGGGACGAGAAAGTAAATACATATAAAAATCCTATTTATACTTTTAAAGTAAGAGACAAGGAAATAAAAATAGAAACGCATACCAAATCGTTATCTCAGACAGATATTCCAAAAGTAGCATTACCAAAATACCAAGCTTGGGGAGATATCTTAAAGTGGTGTTTACAAGAAAACGTACCAGGAGAATTCCCATATACTTCGGGGTTATACCCTTTTAAACGTACAGGAGAAGATCCAGCAAGAATGTTTGCAGGAGAAGGTGGGCCAGAACGAACAAATAGGCGTTTTCATTATGTAAGTGCAGGATTGCCAGCAAAACGTTTGTCTACAGCTTTCGATAGTGTAACATTATATGGTAATGATCCAGATCATAGACCAGATATATATGGTAAAATTGGTAATGCAGGAGTTTCTATATGTTGTTTAGACGATGCTAAAAAATTATACTCAGGATTTAATTTAGCACATGTTATGACTTCAGTAAGTATGACGATTAATGGACCTGCACCAATGCTATTAGGGTTCTTTATGAATGCTGCCATAGATCAACAATGTGAAATCTATATTAAAGAGAACGGATTAGAAAAAGAAGTAGAAACTAAAATAGCTAAACTATATAAAGACAAAGAACGTCCAGTATATAATGGAGACTTACCAGAAAGTAATGATGGTTTAGGTTTAATGCTATTGGGTGTTACCGGAGATCAAGTATTACCAAAAGACGTTTATTTAGATATAAAAACGAAAACAATAGCGCAAGTACGTGGAACTGTACAAGCCGATATTTTAAAAGAAGATCAAGCACAAAATACTTGTATATTCTCTACAGAATTCGCGTTGCGATTAATGGGAGACGTACAAGAATATTTTATAGACAATAATGTACGTAATTTCTATTCTGTATCTATCTCTGGATACCACATTGCAGAAGCAGGAGCAAATCCAATTACGCAATTAGCATTAACACTATCTAACGGATTTACTTATGTAGAATACTATTTATCTAGAGGTATGGATATTAATAAGTTTGGACCAAACTTATCGTTCTTTTTCTCTAATGGTATAGATCCAGAATATGCTGTTATTGGTAGAGTAGCACGTAAAATATGGTCTAAAGCATTAAAACATAAATATGGTGCAAATGCAAGAGCGCAAATGCTTAAATACCATATACAAACTTCAGGACGTAGTTTACACGCACAAGAAATAGACTTTAACGACATACGTACAACGCTACAAGCATTATATGCTATTTACGATAATTGTAACTCGTTACACACTAATGCATACGATGAAGCCATTACAACACCTACAGAAGAATCTGTACGTCGTGCCATGGCCATTCAGTTAATTATAAATAAAGAATTAGGATTAGCTAAAAACGAAAACCCAATACAAGGATCGTTTATTATAGAAGAATTAACAGACTTAGTAGAAGAAGCTGTATTATTAGAATTTGATCGTATTACAGAAAGAGGAGGTGTTTTAGGTGCTATGGAAACCATGTACCAACGCTCTAAAATACAAGAAGAGAGTTTGTACTATGAAACTTTAAAGCATAATGGCGATTTTCCAATAGTAGGTGTAAATACATTTTTAAGTAGTAAAGGGTCTCCAACAGTAGTTCCTAAAGAAGTAATTCGTGCTACAGAGGAAGAGAAATTATTCCAGATAAAAACATTAGAAAATTTACATAAAGCAAATGATACAAAAGCACTCTTAAAAGGTTTACAACATAAAGCTGTAAATAATGAGAATATTTTTGAAGCCTTAATGGATGTTTGTAAAGTATGTTCTCTAGGTGAAATAACTTCAGCATTATTTGAAGTTGGTGGACAATATCGCAGAAATATGTAACTCCTATTGGGTAAATAGGCTTTTTTTAACAAAATTATTTTTAGATTATTTTTTAAAAAAAGAGTAGGGTAAGTTGTATATTAGCTGTTCTATTATAATAAATATTAATTATTAAAAACCATTACATATGAATTTGAAAACTACTTTTTTATTAGCTTTTCTTTCTTTAGGATTAGCTAGTTTTGCACAACAGCAACGTACTTGTGGTACAGATGCTTTTATGCAGGAACAATTACAAAATGATGAGTTTAGAGCTAATCATGAAGCATTACAGGCTAAATTTGAGCAAAGAATGCAATTAATAGCATCTGGTGTTAGTAATAGATCATCAGCAATGATGGATACTGTTATTATTCCTGTTGCAGTACATTACGAATCAGGAAATGAGGCAGACAGAGATTGTTTAGTAGCTTTAGCACAAAGTCAAATAGATATTTTAAATAATGATTTTAGAGGAACTAATGCAGATATAAACCAATGGCCAGCAGCAAGTGCTTCATATCCAGGGGTTAATACAGGTTTTCTAGATGTGCAATTTGTTTTAGCTACGCAAAATCACCCAACTGGAACAGATCCAGACCTAGTAGAAGGAGAGCCAGCGGTGACTATTGGATATAATTTTGGTGGTGGAGCAACACCAGCAGATAATGATGCTAGTTTTGCAGGTTACATGAATTTTGTTATAAGAAACATTGGAGGAGGTATCTTAGGATATTCACCATTAGGTGGTACTCCAGCAACAGGAGCAACTGTTGTAATGACTACTTCAGCTTTTGGTGCAGGTGCAGGTTGCCCGGGTGTTGTACCTGGAGCACCTTATAACTTAGGTCGTACTTTAACTCATGAGTTAGGACACTTCTTAAATTTAGGACATACATTTTCAGGGTCTTGTGGTACAGATGATGCAGTTGCAGATACGCCAAATATAGATCAACCAAGTTACGGATGCCCAGTAGTAGGAGGAGTAACTATGTGTGGAAATACATCTTTAACTATGAACTTTATGGATTATGTAAATGATGCTTGCATGTTTATGTTAACTGAAGGTCAAACAGATAGATCTCAAGCTTGGGTAGATGTTATAGAAGATCAGTTTCTTGATAACGTATTAAGTGTACAAGAGTTTGAAGCAGATAGAGTATTTGCTATTTATCCAAATCCAGCAGATAGCGAAATTACAATACAATCTGTAAATAATATATTAAATGCAGGAGCTAAGATTGAGTTACACGATATGCTAGGAAGAAGAGTAATTAATGAAACATTAAACTCTTCAGTAGAAGAACAAAAAATAAATGTGAGTAGCTTAAATGAAGGTATTTACTTATTAAAAGTGTCTTCTGAAAACATCTCTGCTACAAAGAAAATTGTAGTAAAAAGATCATAAGGATTAGATAAGATTTAATCTTAAAAATAATAAAAGGGCTTTCATTAATTTGAAAGCCCTTTTTATTTTGAATTAACACTTAAAAATATAAAAAATAGCTAATACTGTTTAAAATTTTAAAACCCAAGTATGTTGGAGTTTCTTAAACTTAATAAGCTCTTTTCTAAGGATTGGTAAAAAGTCTACGCCATTACTATTGGATTGCTCTAAGCGCTTACAATTTTTATATAATCTATTGGTAAGTAGTTTCACAGACATAATATGTCTATGTTTCTTTTCTGAATAGCGTTCTAATTCTGCTTTTGCAATTTCAGGTGCTAAAGATTCAGACTGCTGTATAATATCTCCCGAAAAATAAATAGTGTCATTTTCTGTACCGTCTTCTTTTAAAGGCGCTAAGTCAGCATTCATATAAGACGATATATGTCTTGAAAGCAAGAAAATATCCATTGCCTTCCTATATATAGGTAAATCTGAAAGATGAGAAGGAGTATTTGCTAACATGTTTAATTTTTCATAGTTATATACAAAAATACTCACAAGATTCAGGAATTTAATTTCAAATTTAAAGTAAAAGAGTATATTTGGTTTAATAATTAATTATTTTATTTAATATTTCTTTAAAATGAGTATAGATACACTAAATTGGAAAATTTTAAAGTGTTTACAACAAAATGCAAGACTTTCTAATGCAGAAATTGGACGGCAAGTTGGTATAAGTTCGCCAGCAGTTTCTGAACGTATAAAAAAAATGGAAGACCTTGGTATTATAGAAAGTTATAACACATTTGTATCTTCCTTAGAAGCTGGTTACCAATTAAAAGCGATTATTACATTAAGAGCATTTATGGGCATGTTAAAGCCCTTTTTAGAAAAAGTAAAAACGTATAATGAAGTTATTAATTGTTATAGAATTACTGGGAATGAAAATATAGTAATGGAAGTGGTTTTAAAAAATCAAAAGCACCTAGAGTCCTTTATAGACGAGTTAATTGTTTACGGAGAAACAAAAACACAAATCGTACTCTCGCATGTTGTAAAGAATAACTCAATTATAAAAGTGTAGTTAAGAAATAACACTTATAAAATGTTACCTCTTAACTTTTCTATTTTTAAAAAATAATTTTCTTAGTAATACTATAATCTTTAGAAGCAATAACAACATGATAGAGACCAGACGTTAAGTTATTTGTATTTAGTTTTATCTGAAAGTTAGTACTGCTTACAGAATATTCTTTTTCTAATACAGTTTTTCCAAGAGTGTTATAAATACTAATGTTTAGCGTTTCAATTTTAGCATTTTTAATTTTAATATTTAAAGTGTCTACAGTTGGATTTGGAAATAATTGTACTTTAAAGTTTGACAAAGCAAACTCATTAACACTTAATAAAGCATTATCTATAATACGAAGATTTTTAGGTGTAGCATCCGAAACATAAATACGATTATTAGCGGTATCTCCTAAAATACCATTTGGTGCGCTAAATGTAGCAGCATTTATATCACCATCAAGGTTTCCAGCAGTAGAACCTGCATAAACATTAACAGCACCAGTACTTGGTGTAATGGCATATATTTTATTTTCACCTATTTGTGTTGCCACTAATGTATTACCAACAGCGCTTAAAAAACCTAAGAAATTGGAATTAGGAGCACTATTGGGAAGTTGTGCTACTAGTGTAAGCATCCCATTTTCTAATTTCAGAATTTTTCTGTCATTAAAGTTTGCTATGTAGGCTGTGTCTCCAATAAAAGCAATGCCGGCAGGGCCATTTAAAGGCGTGCCAGAAAAAATGGTAGTAATCGTTCCATCTGTAGTAAGTCGTTTTATTGTACTATTAGAGCTTGGTGTGCCATATTCTACAATTAACATGTCTGTAGAATTAGGAATACTTTTTATTCCTGCAGGAGTTGTTAAACCTGTAGAATAGGTTGTAATTAATGTGCCATTAGTATCATATTTTCTTATAACATTGGCAGTGTGGTCGCAAATAAAAATTTCATCAACAGTATTAATGCCTATACCATTTGGATTAGAAAATCCATTCTTAAAAACGGTTACAGTACCATCAGTGTCTAATTTATATACGGTATTGCCGCTCCAGTCTGATCCATAAATATTGCCTTGAGAATCCTTAGCCAATCCATCGCTAAAAGCACCATCTGTAACAGTAGTAACTGTTTGTGCATAAATAAAGAAATTAAAGAATAATAGACTAATAAAAGTAATTGTTTTGTGCATTGTTTTTCTGTTTTAATTAATAACATCAAAACTATGTGTAATGCAAAAGGTAATCGACCGCGTGTATACTATTGTACTAATCCAATACTATTAAATCGAAGTGTTCATTTGTTTAATATAATTGCTAGGCGTATTATTTGTTATCGTTTTAAACGCTTTATTAAATGTAGACTTAGAATTAAAACCTACATCTAAAGCAATAGCAAGTAAGGTTTGCGATTGATGCTCTTTCGCTTCTATCTTTTTTAAAAAAGCTTCTACTCTAAACTCATTAATATATTCGTAAAACGTTTTTTTATAAATTTTATTTAATAACCAAGAGACATTGTTGGAAGAGGTTTCTAAAGCATCAGATAGCGACTTTAAACTTAAATCTGGAGTTGTAAAAATCTGTTCATTAATTAATAAATGATTCAGTTTTGTTTTTAAATGTTCAATTTCTGCTTCAGATAGCCTGTTTTTCTCTTTAGGTTTTGTTTTAGTAATTAATGGTAATCTAAGTATTTCGGGTTGTGTTAAGCTAAAAAAACCGATAACGTAAATAAATAAGCAAGCTACAATCCACATTACATTATAATTAATATATTGAGAATAAAAATGGAATACATAAAGACCTATAAAACTGAATAACCATAATACTAAAAGTAATCCTAGTGTAATTAATATAACAGTTAAATAACGAGACACACTTTGATTATAAGACAATTCTTGTTTTTGAATACGTTTGAAATTTACAAAAAGGCGAATAGATTTATACCAGTAAAATGTTAAAGATATTAGCCCTCCGAGTTCTACTATTAAAAAGAGACTGTATAGTTTGCCAGAATTTACCATTCTCATTAATTCTGAATTACTGTAGCTTAAAGCCCAAACAAAATAGATAACATTTAATAAAATAGGCGAATAATGAAGCCAAGACAATCTGTATTTAGGTGTTTCATTAAATGTAAGGCGTCTTATATAACAATACAGTAATGGGCCAAAGATATATATAGTTGCATCTGCGAGAACACCAACTTTTAGTAAATAATTACTTTTAATACGAACACCAGCGACCCTACCTAAAAGGACTAATGCAGCAATAATTAAAATAAGTGATAAGGTTTTATTTGCAATTTTATTTTTATTAGGAAGTAGTTGTACCGCTAAAGCCAAAAAAAAACCTTGGCTAATTCCTACAATAAGTACTAAATCTATAAATGAAAGTGGCATTTCTTTTTTCTTACTAAAATAGTAATAAACATAGTTTGTAATCGTACTTTTGGGTACAGAAGTACCAATTAAGCTGTTATTTAACAATTAAATGAGGAACAGTATCTACATTCCAATCTATAACTAAACCTCCAGCTAATTGTTGCGCTACTTTTTTTCCATACAAATGCTCGCATAAATATAAAGCAGCTTCAAAACTTTTAGCACCACCGGCAGATGTTATGTATTTACCATCGTGAACAAATAAAACATCGTTCCTAATATCTAACTTAGGAAACATAGCTCGCATAGCATTAATATCGCTAGGAAAAGTTGTAGAAACAGCTTGGTTTAACAAACCTGCTTCTGCCAAAACAAAAGCGCCATCGCAATGAGAAGTTACAAATAGTGCCTCTTTGTCTATACGTTTTACAAAATTTAACATCACTTTGTCTTTTAAATCGCTATCTAAATGATGCTCTGCACTTGGTATTACCAAAATATCGATTTTGGGTAGCGTATCTTTTATATAGTTAAAATCTGGGAGAATACGCATACCTTCAAAAGATGTTATTGCTTGGTCTGTATTGGCAACAGTAAATACATTCATAGCTTTAATATTATCCCTAAAAATGGTATGTTGAAAAATGTCGTAAGGAGCAGTTAACTCTGTATTATAAGTGCCATCCATTATTAAAAAAGCAACATTATAACGATTAGCTTCTAGTTTTGGAAATTGTTTTTTTACAGTTTCTGTAACCGGTTTAGTAGTGTTTTGTTCCTTTTTCTTGCAGCTTACTAAAAGGAGTAAAACTGTTAAAAATGTCGCTATATATCTCATATTGGTAAAATAAACAATTGTTTTTGTAAATTTAGTCAATCAAAAAAACTAAGCCTATTTGCAAATGCATTTTCTTATAAAGTTATGCGAATTAAAATGGAGCCATATAACCACAATCTAATCAATCTTAAAATTAAATTAATAGATGAAACACGTTTTTAAACACTCCTTAATAGTAACGCTACTCTTTTTTTCTTGTAATGAGAAGCAGAGCGAAACTTTAGAAGCAACAGCTACTCCTGTAGTAGATACTTATGTAGAAGATAACTACAACAAACAAGAAGTAGATATCGAAATGCGAGATGGTATAAAATTGCATACTACTATTTATTCTCCAAAAGATACCAGTAAAGAATACCCAATATTAATGCAACGTACACCATATAGCAGCAAGCCATATGGAGAGGGGAAATATAAAACTAAAATAGGTCCTAATACACATTTAATGAAGGAAGGAAATATAGTAGTGTACCAAGATGTTCGAGGGCGTTGGATGAGTGAAGGTGTTTACGATAACATGAGAGCTTATATACCAAATAAGAAAGATAATAACGACATTGATGAATCGTCTGATACTTATGACACCATTGAGTGGCTAGTAAATAATGTAGATAATAATAATGGTAGAGTAGGAACTTGGGGAATATCGTATCCAGGATTTTACGCAACCTATTCTACAATAGATGCACACCCAGCTTTAAAAGCAGCATCACCACAAGCATGTATTGGGGATTTCTTTTTCGACGATTTTCACCATAATGGCGCTTTTCTATTGAGTTACTTTAGAGCTATATCTTTATTCGGAACAACCAAAGACAAACCAACAGACTCTACATGGTACAAGTTACCAGAATTAGAAACACAAGACCAATACCAGTTCTTTTTAGATGCAGGACCGTTAAGTAATCTAAATAGCTATTTTCAATATGAAAAACCAGATGATAAGTCCTCTAATAAATCAGATAAAATTGATGATGTTTTTTGGAAAGAAATTGTAGATCATCCAAATTATGATAGCGTTTGGAAACCAAAAGGATTAATTCAGAATTTAAAAAATGTAAAATCGTCTGTTGCAACTATGATTGTAGGCGGTTTCTTTGATGCAGAAGATTTATACGGACCATTAGAAACCTATAAAACTATTGAAAGAGAAAAGCCAGATAATTATAATACCATTGTTTTTGGACCATGGGATCACGGCCGTTGGGCAAGTACGCAATCTAAAAACTTTGTAGGGAATTATTATTTTGGCGATTCTATTTCATTAAACTTTCAAAAAGATATAGAAACTAAGTTTTTTAATCATTTCTTAAAAGGAGATGGTAGTAAAAATTCAGGATTACCAGAAGCTTATGTATTCGATTCAGGTAAAAAAGAATGGAGCAGTTTCGATGCTTGGCCTCCAAAAGCAACATCAAAACAGAAATTATATCTTAACGATAAAGAAGCACTAACAGCAACACAAAACGGAATAACTAAAGAAACATTTGTAAGCGATTTAGAACGCCCTGTTCCGTATTCAGAAGATATTAAAACCGTATTTACACCGAGAAAATATATGACAGATGATCAACGTTTTGCAGCAAGACGTCCAGATGTGTTAGTGTTTGAAACCGATGTGTTAGAAGAAGATTTAACCTTAGCCGGAGACATTCTAGCAAACTTAAAAGTAGCAACTACAGGAACAGATGCCGATTGGGTTGTAAAAGTAATAGATGTACATCCAGGTAATATTAAAGAACAAGAAGATGGGATGCAAGACCATTTAAAATTAAGCAATTATCACATGATGGTAAGAAGTGAGGTTATGCGAGGACGTTTTAGAAATAGTTTTGAAACTCCAGAACCATTTAAACCTAATACAAAAACAGATGTTACTATTAAGTTACAAGATGTATTCCATACGATTAAAGCTGGGCATAAACTGCAAATACAAGTACAAAGTACATGGTTTCCGCTTATAGATTTAAACCCACAAACCTTTGTGTCTAATATATATAAAGCAAAGGAAAGTGATTTTAAAAATCAAACACATACCATATTTAACGATTCTAATATTGAGTTTTCTGTTTTAAAATAGGATAGATACAAGATGAAATAATAGCCCCGACAGATTTTTAAAATCAGTTGGGGCTTTCTTTTTTATAATACTTTGGACAATCTGATTATAATAAACTAATCATTAATTCGCCAAGGTGGATTTTTTCTATTCTTTCCAGCCTTGTATAAAATAATAGTATTGCCATCTAAATCTTGTAAATGTGCTTCCCGCCATAACCAAGGTTTGTCTTCAGGCATTTGAGTAAATTCAATGCCTTTCTTTAATAGGCTTTCTACTAGTTCGTCTAAATTTTCATCCTGAAAATAAATAGTAACGTTATTGTTTCTAGTAATAGTTTCAGCTTCATGAATTGAGAAGGTGGCATCACCATCTGGACATTCAAAACGTACATACCTAGGTAAAGCATCAACAATTAGTTTCAATCCAAGAATGGTGTAAAACGCTGTAGCCTTTTCAACATTAATAGATGCTATGGTTATTTGGTTTAAATTCATGTATTATTTTTTAGCTTTCATATATAGCTTTAATCCTAAAAGTAAAACAACGCACAGGGTACTTAGAGCAGTCATAATACCCCAAGTATTGTTAAAACCAATACCCTCTGCGAATTGTAAACCTGCGTTGTGGGCAAATATACTGGCAACAGAAAAAGACATAGCATACAACGCCATAAACTCACCTTGATTTCCTTTTTTAGCACGTTCCATAGCAAAAGCATTTGCAAACGGGAAAGCTATCATTTCTCCTAAAGTCGCTAAAAACATACCAATAATAATAACACCTACCCAGTTACTTAAAATAAGAACTAAAAAGCTTAAGCCTGTTAAAATAGCTCCGAACAGAATAAGTCCAATTTTTGAAAACGATTTAGTCTCTAACCATTTAATTAAAGGCATTTCAAATAGAAAAATTAATAAGCCATTGCTTCCTAATAATAAACCTACTTCAATTTCGGTAAGTACATGTACTTGTCTATAGTATATAGGCATTGCAGAGAAGTACTGAAAAAATACTAATCCGAATAATATAAGTGCAAAACAGAATATTATAAACGGAATATCTTTATAAGCAGATTCCGGATTATTATTTATAATATCGTCTTGTACTTTTGCTTTTTTAGGGTTTAAAACCTTTATTAATAATACTGTTGCAGCAATACAAGTAATGCCATCTACCCAAAATAATCCAGCATAGCCCAGCGATACAATAATTAAACCACCTAATGCCGGTCCCGCAGAAAACCCTAGATTTATTGCTAAACGAATTAAAGTAACGCTTCTAGTTTTATTTTCTGGTTTACTGTAAGCACTTAAGGCTACAAACATAGCAGGCCTAAACATATCTGCAAAAAGTGTGAGTATAAAAACACCAATGCATAAGTCTTTAAAAGTGGTTAAATATTGTAACCCTATAAATAAAAAGCCAGTGAGTAATAAACTAAATACCATTATTTTATAGTATCCAAGAGTATCTGTTAGTTTACCGCCAAGCCATGTACCTACTACAGAACCTAAACCAAAACACGTCATAATCCAAGCGACATTAGACAATGATAAGCCTAAATCTTCGGTTAAATAAATAGATAAAAAAGGGATTACCATGGTTCCAGCTCTATTTATTAAAGTAATAAAAGAAAGCCACCATACTTCGCTAGAGAGCCCTTTAAAAGAATCTAAATAATTGTTGAATAACGTTTTCATTGGTTTGTTTTTTTTGATTGTTACTGGTTTAAGTCATATTAAAAAGTTTAATTCGTTATGGACTAAAAATAAAAAAGTCCAACTTCGAAGTTGGACTTTTAATATTGTATTAATTGATATCTACATCATCATAAAATATAATCAGGCCAACTCGCTAAGTAACGAGAAGTACATTGTTTATAATTTCTGATGACTGCGTTCATTTTCTAAATTTTGATACCCCAAAACTAAACAAAAAAAGTATTAAGTTGTATTTTTGAATAGAAAATATTTTAAAATCCCTAAAAATAGCAACAGTATTAGTAGTTAAAAAAGTTAATTTATATGTCTAAAAATGAATTGATTAGCATTAAAAATTTAAAATCTCCAAAAGGCGCTTTTTTATTAGGGCATTTACCTCAGTTTAATACCTATAACAAGCATCAAGTACTAGAACGCTGGGTAGAAGAAAGCGGAGAACTGTTTAAAATTAACTTTGTAGGAAAGGAGTTTGTAGTCTCTGCTAACCCCGATTTTAATAATAAGTTATTGCGGTCTCGTCCAGAAACTTTCAAACGATTTTCTAAGATTGATGAGATTTTAAAAGAAATGGGAGTTGATGGTGTTTTTAATGCCGAAGGAGATACCTGGAAACGTCACAGAAAACCAATAGCCGAAGTGCTAAGTGTAAAAAATGTAAAGTTCTTTTATCCAATAATTGTAGATAAAACGAATACATTGCTTCAAAAATTCAAGATATATTCAGAAGAAAAAACAATAGTAAATGTGCAAAAAGAGTTTATGTCGTTTACTATAGACATTACAACCGAAATTGCTTTTGGGCATAAATTAGATACCATAAATGAGGTGTCTAATAGCTTTCAGAATGATTTAGAAGTCGTTTTTCCTATGATAAACGAGCGTGTTACTGCACCAATCCCTATCTGGAGATATTTCAAAAGAAAAAAAGATAAAACACTAGATGTAGCTTTAAAAGCTATTGAAGAATTAGTCTATACATTTATAGATCGTACCAAAGAAAAATTAGATAAAAACCCAGAATTAAAAGCATATCCGTCTAATTTTTTAGAAGCATTATTGGTAGAAAATGAAACTGCTAATTTTACTAATAAAGAAATTTATGGTAATGTATTTACAATATTGTTGGCAGGAGAAGACACAACTTCTAATTCGTTATCATGGACGCTTTTCTATTTAGCACAACATCCAGAAGCAGTTGCTAAAGTTAGGGTAGAAGCAGAGGCTGTTTATAAAGATGAAGATTTACCTAGTACATACGAAACTGTGGAGCATTTAAAATATGCTAACGCAGTAGTACAAGAGGCCATGCGTTTAAAACCAACAACACCGCAATTATATTTTGAAGCAAATAAAGATACCGTAATAGAAAATGTTGCTATACCAAAAGGAACAAGTATAATATTACAAAATAAAGTAGCGCAAACCCAAGAGGCTTATTTCTCTAATCCTAATGCATTCGAGCCAGATCGTTGGATGGTAAGTCGTTGTCCTATGCACAAAAAACATACACCAAATGTTATGAGAGCTTTTGGCGGTGGGTCTAGATATTGCCCAGGCATGCATTTGGCAAAAACAGAGATGACTGTTTTAATATCTACGCTATGTAAACATTTCGATTTTGAATTAAACGTTGCTCCAGAAGACGTGAAAGAATGTTTCGAGTTTACAATGTTTCCAGACCCTTTAAAAATTACTTTTAAACCCGTAAAATAACATTAATACTAGTTTCTCGTTAAGAGGAAATACAAAAACCATTTTTAATGAAAATACAAACAATATTATACGCCTTACTTTTTAGTTCTATATTAAGTTGTGCACAAGATAAAACACCAATACAAGGCGAAACAGAATTTCAACGTACTATAAACTCAGAATACAAAGACGCTAGTAAATCGCCATTAAAAGCTAAAGATTTAAAAACCTTTAAGGGCTTAGATTTTTTTAAGTTCGATGAGTCTTATGTTGTTACAGCTACATTAGAGTTAACTCCAGATACCAAGTTTTCTACTATGAAAACAACAACAACTAGATTAACGCAAAAAAGAGTTTTTGGAATTCTAACTTTTAAAATAAAAGGGAAAGACTTAAAATTAAATGTGTATCAAGATAAAGCTTTAATGCAAAAAGAAGAGTATAAAGACTATCTGTTTCTACCATTTTTGGACGATACTAATGGTGAACAAAGTTATGGAGGTGGTCGTTACATAGATTTACGTATTCCAGAAGGTAACACTATGGTTATAGATTTTAATACGGCTTACAATCCTTATTGCGCATATAACGATAAGTTTTCTTGCCCAATTGTACCAAGAGAAAATTATTTAGATATGGCAATAGAAGCAGGAGTAAAAGCATTCCATAAACACTAGTATACATAATGAATATTTACACGCTACCCGAGTATTTACAAATTGAAACCTCTGGCGCTTTTAAAGTGTACGATTATAAAACGTCGCAAGAGTGCTCTAAGCAAATGGTAGCGTTACAGCAAAATACGTTTAGTTTTTTAATGGATGGCAATAAAGAAGTTTTTGCAGATAAAACATCTATTGCTATAGAAAACTCTAGCTTTTTGCTAATGAAATCTGGAAATTGTTTAATGACTGAAAAGTTATCGAACACCATTACTAATTACAGAAGTATTTTATTGTTTTTTTCGGACGAATCTGTTTTAAAGTTTATTAATAAATATAAAATAACTAAACCGAAACATGAAAAGAAACATTCTATTTATGCCTTTAAATATGATGATTTCTTGAAAACTTTTGTCGACGGATTAATTAAGATTAGCCAATTAAAACCTGACTTACAAGAAACGCTATTAGAACTTAAATTTGAAGAATTAATGCTGTATTTAAAAGAGGCCAAAGGAAACGATTTTCTGTTTTCTTTAATTACAACTGTAGATAGCCAACATGAACACTTTATAGATATAGTACATTCTAATACATTAAATAAATTAAGCTTAAAAGAACTATCATTTTTAGCAAACATGAGTGTGTCTACATTTAAACGAGAATTTAAAAAACAGTTTGAAGCCTCACCAAGCAAGTGGTTTCAGGATAAGCGATTAGAACATGCTGCTTATTTATTGCGGCAACAAGCAAAAAGACCTTCGGATATATTTGAAGACGTTGGTTACGAAAGCCTATCTAACTTTATACAAGCGTTTAAAGCGAAGTTTGGAGTGACTCCAAAACAGTATTAATGTGTTTTTGAGCTTTTAGAAATACTTTTTGAGCCGAATTGAATACCAATTATCTTCAACCTGAGACTAAATTTGTCGTCATAATTAAAATACAAATATTATGAAGAAATCAAATTTTATTTTAGGACTATTTTTAGTCGTGTCTGGAGCTTTGTTCGCTCAAAATACATTTACACTATCTAGTAAAAGCTTAGGAGGACAAGCAACAATTAATGAAGAATTTAATGGCTTTGGCTGTGTAGGAAAAAATGAATCACCTCAGTTATCATGGGAGAATGCACCCGAAGGAACTAAAAGTTTTGCCATAACTATGTACGATCCAGACGCTCCTACTGGAAGCGGATGGTGGCATTGGCTAGTGTTCGATATTCCTGCAAATACAAACACATTAGTTGCTGGAGCTGGAGATGTAAAGCTAAACCTAACCCCAAAAGGAGTTATACAAAGTATAACCGATTATGGTGCAACTGGCTACGGCGGACCTTGCCCGCCAGAAGGTCATGGTATACACGAATATGTTATTACAGTTTATGCCTTAAAAACAGATACATTAGGGTTAAATGCAAATACGAATCCGGCAGTAGTTGGATATTACCTTTGGAATAATACTATAGCAAAATCAAGTATTGTTGCTTATTACAAGCGTGATAAAAAGGAATAAAATAATGACAAATCGAGTTTTTTAATAAGAGTTCGTCAATTTGAGTGCGATAAAGTACGAATAGTGTATCGAGAATAGTTAGTATAGTTATACGAACTATTCTCGATACATTTTATCTTTATTATATTACAGGAAATACTTGAATAGATGTTTTTACTTCGTTAAATACATACCTAAAAACACAGCTATAAAACCAACAATAAAACTGGCAATGGTGTAAATAGCAAAACTTGTAAAATCTCCACCTTTTAAAAACATGTGATTTTCGTATGCAAAACTAGAAAAGGTTGTGAAACCACCACAAAACCCTGTAGCTAATAATAGCGTTTGATTTTGTGAAAGTGTATTGTTTTTGGCAGCTAAGCCTAGTATAATACCTATTAATAAACTTCCTAAAATATTAGCTATAAAAGTGCCATAGGGAATTCCAGTATCAGGATTATTTAAATACTTTCCAATAATGTATCGCAATACACTACCAAAACCGCCACCAATAAAAACAAGTAGTAATTGCTTCATTTATTCTTCAATAGGAATATAAACTTCCGTTACCCAATTTGCAGGATTTGGAACATTACCAGGATCATTAGTATAAATTTCAAAAGGTTTTATAGTTCCAGATTGTTTTAAGTTGTTCTTCGCAATATGTGTCATTGCAGCTTCCCAAGCTTTTGGTAAGTTAGTATAATTTCCTTTTAAGCTAACTTTTAAAGCTTTCGTTTTTGGTATGTAGCCACATAATACTTGACTTTCTTTTTCAACTTCAATCTTTTCTTTTACAGGTATGGCATTACTCATAATAATGTTACCGTCTTTAGATGCTACATCATCATAAATAGTAAAAGGCATACCGTGTTGAACAATTGAGTTTTTGGCCATATATCCCATAATCTCTCCATATTGTTTGCCCATAACTTGGCTAATATTTGCTCCAGTAGCAGCTGTTGTTTTATACATGTAAAAGCCACCGCCGTATTCTGTAATGCCGTCAATGTTAATAGAGTAAGCTTTCATGCTATTTACAACAATACTGTCTAGTTTTTCAAGACTACGTTCGTATTCTGGTCCAATTTGTTTTTCCATACCTCCCATAAAAGCAGCAAAAGCTTTAAATCCAAAAGGCAAGTCTTTTCCAGAAATATCCCAAGTAACATCTGTAGAACCGTCTGCATTTTGTTTAAATGCCCATGACACATCAGACGATGGGAATTCTGCAAATTGCATCACTTGTGCAATACTTTCATTAGGTTTAGTATCTACTATTTTCATAGTACCAACACCGTCTTTATCTTCCCAAGAGTAGCTTCCACCTTTACCTTTAGTTTGTTCAGGTAAAGTAATAATCATATCTGGATCTTTTTCAGCCCAAGAGGACCACGCTTCCCAGTTTTTAAAATCGGAAACATTATTATAAATAACAGCAGCAGGTGCTTGTATTGTTCGTGTTCGGGTTACATTAAATTCGTTGGGTTGTACAGCAATATAAACAGCTAAAGCTATTATTGCAATTAATAGTAAAAAGAAAATGTATTTTACAGCTTTCATAATAGTAAGTATTAATAAGATTTAGTTGGTTTTGTTGGGCTAATTACTTCAAAGATAATCAAAATTTAAAATCTCGTAAATAATCTTATTTTTGTTACAAACTAAAATATAACACTATCAATTATGAAACTTAAATCCATATTAGGGATTGCTTTAATGACAACCGTCTTGTTTTCTTGTGGGAATTCTATTAAAAATATAAACCCCAAAACAGAAGACAAAACAGAAGTTGCAGAAGCAAAACCCTTTAGTTACAACGTAGAAGAATTCGCAGATATTAAAGTATTACGCTATCAAATTCCAGGATGGAAAAATCTAACATTAAAAGAGCAAAAGCTAGTATATTACTTAACACAAGCAGGTTTAGCGGGAAGAGATATTATGTGGGACCAAAACTACAGACATAATTTAAAAATTAGAAAAGCTTTAGAAAACGTTTACACTAATTATAAAAATTATAAAGGCAATGAGGAACTAGATAATTGGGGAGCGTTTACCACATATTTAAAGCGTGTGTGGTTTTCTAATGGTATCCACCATCATTATTCTAACGATAAAATTAAGCCAGAATTCACCAAAATACAATTAAGTGAATTATTAAAAAGAACGAATACCGAATTAGATCAAGAAGCCTTCGACGCTATTTTTAGCGATGAAGACTCTAAAAAAGTGAATCAGGCAAAAGGTGTAGATAATGTAGCGCTATCTGCTATAAACTTTTACGGACCTAATGTTACTAATAAAGATGTGGAGTCGTTTTATAAAAAAATGACATCTCCTAATCCTGAAAAACCATTATCATACGGATTAAACTCACAACTAGTTAAAGAAGATGGTGTTTTAAAAGAACGTGTTTATAAATCTGGAGGGTTATATGGTGCTGCTATAGATGAAATTATCAAGTGGTTAGAACTAGCTAAGGGGGTAGCAGAAAATGAAGCGCAAGGTAATGCATTAGGCTTATTAATTAAATATTACCAAACAGGAGACTTACAGACTTGGGATGATTATAATGTTGCTTGGACGGCAGCTACAGATGGTAATATCGATTACATAAATAGTTTTATAGAAGTGTATAATGATCCATTAGGTTACAGAGGGTCTTACGAAACGATAGTACAAATAAAAGATTTCGATATGTCTCAAAAAATGGCAGTATTATCGGAAAATGCACAATGGTTTGAAGATAACTCACCTTTATTAGATGCACATAAAAAGAAAAATGTAGTAGGGGTAACTTACAAAGTGGTTAATGTGGCAGGAGAAGCTGGAGATGCATCACCAAGTACGCCAATAGGTGTAAACTTACCAAATGCAAACTGGATTCGTGCAGCAGTGGGAAGTAAATCGGTATCTTTAGGAAACATTATTCATGCCTACAATAATGCTGGAAGTACAGGTCGCTTAAAAGAGTTTGTACACGATGAAGACGAATTAAAACTAGAAGAAGAATTTGGACAATTAGCCGATAAATTACATACTGCTTTACACGAAGTAATTGGGCACGCCTCTGGACAATTAAACCCAGGAGTAGGAGAAACAAAAGAAACACTTAAAAATTATGCTTCTACTTTAGAAGAAGGCCGTGCAGATTTAGTAGGATTATACTATTTATACGATTCTAAATTACAAGATTTAGGTTTAGTAAAAGATTGGAAAAAAGTAGGAATGGCTGCATACGATGGTTATATCCGTAACGGATTAATGACGCAGTTAATAAGATTAAATTTAGGAGATGATGTAGAAGAAGCACACATGCGTAACAGACAGTGGGTGAGTGCTTGGGCTTTTGAAAAAGGACAGGCAGACAATGTTATTGAAAAAGTAACTAGAGACGGAAAAACTTATTTTAATATTAACGATTACGATAAATTACATGAGTTATTTGGTCAATTATTACGCGAAACACAGCGTATAAAATCTGAAGGTGATTTTAAAGCCGTTGAAGACTTAGTAGAAGGCTATGGTGTGAAAGTAGATCAAGCCATTCATGCAGAAGTTTTAGAGCGTAACAAGCAGTTTCCATCGCCACCTTATAGTGGTTTTGTAAACCCTGTATTAGTTCCAGAAACTAATGACGCTGGAGAGATTACTAAAATTAAAGTTACACAACCAGATGCTTTCGATGAGCAAATGTTAAACTACAGTAAACATTACAACTTTTTACCAGAAGTAAACTAATGTAGAATATATTTTGTATTTAAAAAGCCTTAATCCTGTATTGGATTAAGGCTTTTTTATGTGATTAAGTTAATTACTAGTTTCAAAAGGATTCCTGTCTAATCTAAAAGAAATAGAAACGAAAGGATTTACTCTTATATAATCTGTGTGTAATTGGTCAAAAGTTAAGTTTTCATTTATAATATCATTTTCTGAGTAATTTGAAGATAATCTTTTTTGGTTATGAAAAGTTAAACCTGCAGTTATTGTTATGTTTTCATTATAGATTAAAGAACCACCAGCAAAAACAGATAGACTAGTTTTAAAATCATATCCAATACCACCAGAAAAGCCAGCTTTCCAGTTTTTCCATTTATCTATATGATTATTACTAACCCAAGAGAACATTAATGTAGGGTAATAAACAAAATTCTCTTTATTATTACTCTCATTTATTGTAAAAGTATTGTCTCCATTAGGATCAGAAAAGTAGGTGTTATTATTAGTTAAGTAGACAAAGTTAAACCCAAAAGTACTTCGCCATTCTCCTCTTTTTTCTGTTTGGTACACATATATATACGTTTTTATTGAACCAGCTGTATCTGTTGCTTTAATCGTTATTTTAATTTCTTCTCCTTTAGATAAAGGAAAACTTCCGATAGTATAATCTGTGATTGGAGCAGCAAGTGCTAAAGCTGCAAAGCCAGCAGGTGTGACTAATTGATTTATGTCTAAGTCTTTTTTTTCTACTTCTATAGCATATGTAGAATTGGTATCAATATTGGTCATCTTAAATGTATAATTACCAGCAGCTAAAGGAACTTGTTTAGACATAACATTAGATGATACGTCAATGTCTTGAGCGATTAAGATTAATGAATTTAATAATAAGAAAAAGGATATAATTGCTTTCATGGTTGTAGTGTTTTTAGTTAATCAAAACTAGTTATACACTTAAAGTGAAAACATACCCACTACTAGGTAAATGTGTACTTCTTTTCTAAAGCATAACGCATGAGTTCACCTTTACCTTTCAATCCTAAAATGCGCACCATATTTTTTCTATGCGTATCTACAGTGTGTACACCAATAAAGAGCTGTTCTGCAATTTCTCGAGAGGTTTTACCTTGTGCAATTAACCCAAGAATTTGAGTTTGTCGTTTGGTTAAAATACCTTTTTTTGCGGATTTAGCATCGGTTTGTAAAGCGTTAGTATCTATGTTGGCATCGTAATAGGTTTCTCCTCTTTTAACAGCTTCTATTGCTGCTTTTACTTCGTTAAGCGAAGAGTTCTTTAATAAATAGCCAGAAGCACCAGCAGCTATCATTTGTTCGATAGCATCTATTTGGTCAAACATAGTAAAAGCTAAAACCTTAATTTCTGGAAATTCTTTTTTAATATGTTTGGTCGCTGTAATACCATCCATTTTTGGCATTCTAATATCGGTAATCACAATATTAGGGCGTTTTAAGCGTACAATGTCTAATAGCTCTTCTCCATTATTGGCTGACCCAACAATAGAAAAACCGTCTTCGTATTCTAACAATAATTTAATACCATCAATTAAGGATTGATGATCTTCGGCAATGGCTAGTCGTATCATAATGGAATGTCTATTATTATGGTGGTTCCTTGGTTGGGTTGCGATTCTATTTTAAATTCGCCCTCTAAATGCTCTACACGTTTTTCAATACTATGTAATCCCATACCGTTATTTTGTACCACTTTGTTAGTATTAAAGCCTTTACCATTATCCTCTATCATAATGTTTAAACTGTCTTCATGATTGGTCAAACTAATAGTCGCGTGAGTGGCTTCGGCATGTTTTATAATATTGGTGGTGAGTTCTTGTATTATTCTGAAAATAGAAAGTTCTAAACTATTTTCTAGTCTGCTTTCTAAACCGTAATCGGTAACCTCAATATCAATAGTGCTAGCAGAAGACACATTGTGTGCCATATTTTTAACCGCTTTTAATAGACCTTGTTTCGCAATGACACCAGAGTTTTTAGCATGTGCAATAGAGCGTACTTTATTGTACGCTTGGTCAAGCAGATTATTGGTTTTATTAAATAATTCAGGTGTTTGTTGTTCTTTTAAAACATTAAATTGCAATTTTACAGTAGCCATTAACCCGCCTAAATCGTCATGTAAATCGTTAGCAATACGTTGGCGTTCTTTTTCTTGACCTTCTATCATAGCATTAATACTATTAATTTCTTGGTCTTTTAATAGAGTCGCTACTTTTTGTTTTTCAAGTTCCTTATCTTGTTCGGCTAGTAGTTGTTTTCTTTTGGTGTTTTTTTGGATTAGAAGAAATATTATGGTTCCAAATAATAATAAAATGCCAAGAACAATAGCGATATTTTTATTCTTTGCTCTATTTTTTTGCTCTATCAAGATTTGTTTTTCTCCCTCAGCTTTTTCAGCACGAAGTGTGGCATTATCATACTTTTCTTTTATTTCTGAAATAGCTATGTTTTGTTTAGTATCGTTGATAGAATCACTAATAGAAATAAGTTTTTCGGAAAAAATAAAAGCATTTCTAAAGTCATTCACTTTCTTATAAGCTTTTACTTTATTTTTATAATAAACAGCTCTTGTTTTTTTATCGTAATCAATTAGTTTAATAGTATCTGTTTTTTCATATAACTCTATAACTCTTTTATAATTTCCAATTAAAGAATATGCTTGAGCTTGATTGTTGTAGTTATTAGAGATTAGTCTAGACTTTTTATACTTCTTAAATATTGGAAGTGCTTTTTTGTAAAAATAAAGAGCAGAGTCGGGATCTTTTTTAACACTATAATATTCAGTACCGATATTCATTTCTATAATTGCAATACGTAAAGTATCTTCATTTTTTTTAAGTTCTTTTATAGTCTTATTGTAATATAAGAGAGTATTTTCAAAATCATCTTTATCTGAGTGGATTCCTGCGATTTTTGAATAAGCTCTAGCCATCATTAAAGGATTTTGACTTAATTTTGCAAAAAACATGTAATTATCTAGATAAGGTTTCGAATTGATTTTGAGATTGTTTTGATGCTCAAGTAAGTCATATATTTCATAGTTAGCATTAGCCCAATATTCTAAACTATCTACTTCTTTAAATATGCTAATAGAACTTTTAAGAGCTTTATAGCCTAAATCATGATTGTCAATTTTTTTTAATAAGACTCCTGAGTAATAGGAAAATAAGCCTTTTTCAAAAATTGATTTCTTTGATTTTTTTGCTTTCTCTAGTTTAATCTTAGCAGAATCTAAGTTAGATTCATTCAAGTAGTAATTAATTTCTTTATAGACAGAGTTTTGAGAAAAGCAAAAACCAGTAATGAAAAGCATTACTGGGAAAAGTATATTAGAAATAGTGCTTTTTCTACTCATTAGATTCCTACTATTATTGCCCCATTTTTTGTTTTTGGGTCTGGTTCAAAAAATTTACAAGGCATGAAGTCAGGATTTGTTGGGTCTATTTTTATGGGAGAAATATTAAATCGAAATAAAGCCATATCATTTTCTTCACTAAGGTTTAACGATTTTATTTCATTACTTACATTTGCAGTATATCTACTTTTATCAATAGCATTTGAATTAGCATAGATAAGTACCATGTAAAATTTGGGCTTATTAGGAGGAGTAGGACATGGGGTGATATTTAGTATTTCAAATTTAATTTTGGAATTATTTGTATGACATACAAAATCTATCTTATTCACTTTATTAGAAACCCATGTGATTTTAGATTTGATAGTTAAGTCATTATCTACGAAAAAATCGAATTCGTTTGAATCATTTAGTTCTATTGTGCTAGTGTAAAATTTGCTCATGGCTATTAGGTTTTATTAAATAAATTTTTTTAGATTTAATTTTTTAAGCTTAATCTTAGTACCATTTATCATTACTATTTGGCTATTGATAAATTCATGGTTAAAAATATTAGTTATATTATTGGCTACACTGAAGCCCTTTTTATCTTCTGTTGTTGCAAAAAATAACCCTACAACATCATTAGTTTTATTTACTATTAAGGAACCTGAATCCCCATTTACAGTAAATTCGTCAATTAGTATTTGGTTCTCAAATATCGAATATCCTGTATAAGTGTAAATTTTAACTATTGCATTACTAGAATGAATTTTTTTTAACTCACAATTATTTATTTCATTCCCACATGATGATGAGGCTCCACATTTTTTTACATCAGTATTTACAATTGGAGAGCTAATTTTTCCACTAAATGAATAACCACAGATATTAATAGGTTCTATAGATTGAAATTTTGATTTGTCAAAATGTACAATTGCTATTTCTTTTTGGGGATCAATATTTTTCCAAAATAATTTACCACAATTAAATGACTCATTATCATTATCAGTTGTATGTAAATATATAGGGTCTCCTAATTCTATACCAATCCCTATTACATGCCAATTAGTAATACCAAAATATTCTTCAGGAAACTCTTCAAGTTGGAATATTCCTCCTAAAGTACCAGGTAAGATAGAATTATTACCAATTAAACTTCCAGCTCTAAGTATGTCATCATTGAAATCTTTATTCTCATATCTTGATTCATCATCATAACCTAAAAAAAACTCAGAAATTTGTCTTTTTGATATGTTAAATTTGAAATCATCATTATTTAATTTTCGGATAATATCATTATTTATATTTGAATTAGAGAGTATCTTGGGGGCACAATTTTCAGGAGAGATTGATTCATTTTCATTAAGTTGTCCTAATTCTAATTTATATTTATATTCTAAATCGTTATTTTCTACAACTGCAACATAGCGAGAGTTTTTTATGTTTTCGAGTAGGAAGTGTCCCCAATATTCTAAAGCTTTATCAGCTTCAGCTTTGGAATGATATTTAAATTGATTCATAAAATAGTCATTGGTTAATAGCCCAAAACTCAACAAAAAACAATAGTAGGAAAATACCCAATACTAGGTATATCTACTAAAATGTTGAAATTTCTGATAGAAAGTTAAGAAAAATCTGCTATTTGAGAGTATATGTTATTTGAAAATCAATTTTATAGCAACGATAAAACCAATAAAGGCTAAAAAAGCTAGAAGTACCCAAAGGACACCTTTATAGTTCTGTTTGTGAAGTTTTAAATCTTTTCTATAAGTATAAATCATCACTGCTATAAAAGCAATAGCAAATAAAACGGCAAAAACTAATTGTCCTGTAGAAAACATATACCTATTTTTAGAATCTAATATAATAAGGTTATATAAAAAGTTACAATAATTATACTTGTCAATATGACATAAAATCATACTTTTTATAACCTCGACAAAAATAAGTATAATATGCCTAATGCCATAATTTTTGGAGCCACATCTGGAATAGGAAAACAATTAATAGAACACCTTATAAAAGATGGTTATAAAATAGCCATTACAGGACGTAGACAAGAATTGTTAGAAGCCATACAAAAGATGCATCCAGATAAGATATCCATATACAAACACGATGTACAAGATGTAGAAGCCTCTGTAAAAGTGTTTAGTAGTATTGTGTCAGAATTTAAAACCGTAGACTTAGTAGTACATAGTTCGGGAGTTGGTTATGAAAACCCAGATTTAGATTGGCAAAAGGAATACGATACCGTTAAGACTAATGTATTAGGTACTACTAGAATTTACGATTTAGTCTTTAATCAATTTATAGCCCAAGGTTTCGGACATTTAGCTGCAATATCTTCTATAGCCTCATTACGTGGAAATAGAGCATCGCCAGCTTACTTTGCATCAAAAGCTTATCAAGTTAATTATTTAGAGTCTTTATATTTTAAAACAAAAGAAATAAAAGGCGGTAAGGTATATGTAACTGATATTCGCCCGGGCTTTGTAGATACTAAAATGGCGTTGGGTGATGAGATTTTTTGGATGGCTTCACTAGAAAAAGCGACTAGACAAATCTATAAAGCGATTAAACGTAAAAAACGAAAAGTGTATATTTCTAGACGTTGGATTTTAATTGCATGGGTTTTAAAAGTAGTCCCGTCTTGGTTAATTAAAAAAGTAATGTAAATTTGAGGGTTACGAAATAAATGTAAAAGAGGTTTCAGCAGCGATTGACCTAACAAGATAGATTTATTAATATAAAATATGAGATTCCCGTTTTCACGGGAAAAATATTATGAAAAACAAAATAGAAGCCGTAAAAGCATTTCACACTGCCTTTAAAATAGGACACAGGGAAACACCAAAAGCCGATTTAGGAAGCGATAAAAACACACTACGTTTTAACTTAATGAAAGAGGAAAACGAAGAGTATTATGAAGCAGCTAATAATAATGACTTAGTAGAAGTTGCCGATGCTTTAGGCGATATGTTATATATTTTATGTGGAACTATTATAGAACATGGTATGCAACATAAAATAGAGGAAGTCTTTAACGAGATACAACGTAGTAATATGAGTAAGTTAGGAGAAGATGGAGAGCCTATTTACAGAGAAGATGGTAAAGTATTAAAAGGACCGAACTACTTTAAACCCAATATTGCAAGTATTCTAGAAGAATAACAAAACTAAAAAAGCAACCTTAGTCGGTTGCTTTTTTAGTTTTGCTAACAGCTAACAGCTAACAGCTAACAGCTAACAGCTAACAGCTAACAGCTATATTTTATATCTCCATCCATGAGGATCTTCAGTAGTATTGTATTGTATAGCGTTTAACTTCGTTTTAAACATCGTAGCATAAGTATCTTCTAACTTTGGTAATTCGTGTTTAAAATCTTTATGTTTAAATCCTAGAATAGGGTTAACTACCGCAGCAGTACCAGATCCAAAAATTTCTTTTAAACTACCATTTTTAGCAGCTTCAACAAGTTCACCAACTTTAATTGGTCTAACCTCTACTTCTATATTGTTGTCTTTAGCTAACTGAATAATACTTTTACGCGTAATACCATCTAAAATTCTATCGCTAGTAGGAGCAGTAATTAAAGTATCGTTAATTCTAAAGAAAATATTCATAGTACCGGCTTCTTCTAAATACTCATGCGTACTTGCGTCAGTCCAGATAATTTGTTGGTAGCCTTCTTCGTTTGCTAAAGCCGTTGGATAAAACTGCGCGGCATAATTACCAGCAGCTTTTGCATAACCAACACCGCCACTAGAAGCACGACTAAAGTTTTCTGCAATTTTAACACGAACCTCGCCAGCATAATAAGCTTTTGCAGGCGATAGAATAATCATAAATTTATATTCTGCGGCAGGCGACGCAGAAATAGCAGGCTCTGTTGCTATTATAAAAGGTCTAATATATAAAGAGCTTCCTTCAGTATTTTTTATCCAAGCATCATCTAACTTTAAAAGTGCTTTTAAACCTTCAAAAAAGTAGTCTTTTGGGAAAGCAGGCATTGCTAGTCTTTCCGAAGAAATATTAATACGTTCTAAATTGTCTTCCGGTCTAAATAACCAAACATCATTTTGTTGGTCTTTAAAAGCCTTCATACCTTCAAAAACAGCTTGCCCGTAATGGAACACTCTTGCCGAAGGATCAATTGTTAAAGGTCCGTATGGCATAATCTTAGGAGTCTGCCATTTTCCATTTTTAAATTCACACGAAAACATGTGGTCTGTAAAAATTTTTCCGAAATCTAAGTTGTCGAAATCTACGCTGTTAATTTTAGAATTTTCAGCTTTTGTGATGTCTATAATTGTCCCCATTTATTTAGTTTCTCTTTCAGGCTGCAAAAGTACATAATAAAGAACGATTAAATGCTAAATTAAGCTTAAAATACTATCTTTGTGGTAATAAAAATCCAACTAATAAAAAACAAAACAATGAGAAAATACGGAATATTAATGGTTATGGTCTTAGGACTTATATCGTGTAAGAATGAAGAGAGCAAAGCACCAGAAACGACAGAGACAGAACTAATTGCAAAAGTAGAGTATAAATCTTTTGGGAAAGAAATTATTGCAGACGATGCTGTAGAAGCAAAATCTATGGTACAGCATTATGAAGGTATGAAAGCTGGTGATAGTATCGATACTAAAATGATAGCAAAAGTAGACGATGTTTGTAAAGCAAAAGGTTGCTGGATGAAGCTAAATTTAGACAACGGAGAGCAAGTAATGGTTAAGTTTAAAGATTACGGTTTCTTCATGCCAAAAGACATTGCTGGTAAAGAAGTAATAGTAAATGGTAAAGCTTATGTTAAAGAAGTATCTGTAGATGAGCAACGTCATTACGCAGAAGATGGAGGCGAAAGTAAAGAAGCAATAGCTGCTATTACAGAACCAAAGCGTACGTATTCTTTTGAAGCAGATGGCGTATTGTTAAAAGAATAGTTTGAAACGCGAAATAATAACGACTCAAGACGGTTCTAAAACCATTCAAATTACAGAATGGAACGAGCAATACCATTCTAAGCATGGGGCAATACAAGAAGCCAATTACGTGTATTTAGATAAAGGATTGCAGTATTTTATAACTGAAAATGAACAGAAAAGCATTCAAAACGTATCGATTCTAGAAATAGGATTCGGTACAGGTTTGAATGCTTTTTTAACGTTGTTACAAGCCGAAAAACAAAATGCTACTATAGAATATGTGGGCGTTGAAGGGTATCCGATAGCTTCGGAAGAATTGCAGGCTTTAAATTATGTTGAAGCATTAAACGAACAAGATAAGACTGAAATATTTAAAACATTACATTCTTGTTCTTGGGAAACACAACATCAAATTTCGGAACACTTCAATTTAAAAAAAGAACAAAAACTATTTTCAGAAATAACAAATGAGAATATGTTTAATGTTATTTATTTTGATGCTTTTGGCCCAAGAGTACAACCAGAACTTTGGACGGAGGCTATATTTAACAGTATGTATAAAGCATTAAAGTCTAAAGGTGTTTTGGTAACATATTGTGCACAAGGGCATGCTAGACGTGCTATGATAAGTGCAGGGTTTACCGTGGAGAAATTACAAGGCCCACCAGGAAAACGACACATGTTACGTGCTGTAAAAGAATAATAGTGTTAAAGCTTACTTAAAGCGATGAATAAGCGCTTTACTATTTCGTAAATTTATATAAAAAAGAGATGCGTGTTTTAATAACAGGAGCAACAGGATTAATAGGAACAGAAATTGTTAAACGATGCCATGATAAAGGTATAGCAGTTAACTATTTAACAACTAATAAAAGTAAAATTTCTAATACAGAGAATTACAAAGGCTTTTATTGGAATATTAATGCAAACGAAATAGATACCGATTGTATTAAAGGTGTTGATGTTATTATACATTTAGTAGGTGCAAGTATCTCTAAACGTTGGACAGCGAAACAAAAGCAAGCTATTTTAGATAGCCGAATAAAAACAACAGCATTACTACACGACATATTAAAGAATAATACGCACACTGTTTCACAAATAATAGCAGCAAGCGCTATTGGTTATTATCCAGACTCTTTAACTAAATACTACACAGAGGAAGATACCGAAGTTAATAGCTCTTTTTTAGGAGAGGTTGTGCAAAAATGGGAGATAGCGGTAGATACTTTTAAAAGTTTAAACATAAAACTTTCTAAAATAAGAATTGGTATTGTATTCTCTTCTCAAGGCGGTGCATTTCCGCAGTTATCTAAACCTGTTAAATATGGAGTAGGAGCAGCTATGGGAACCGGTAAACAATGGATGTCTTGGATACATATAGATGATTTAACTAATCTTTTTATGTTTGTACTTGAACATAAATTAGAAGGTGTTTATAATGGAGTAGCACCTAATCCTTCAACTAATAAAGAAGTCACTAAAGCAATAGCAAAACATGTAAAACGACCATTGTTTTTACCTAATATTCCAAAGTTTGTTATGGCATTGGCCCTAGGAGATATGCACGCTATTCTATTTCAAAGCCAACGCGTAAGTGCAAAAAAAATTGAAGATGAAGGGTTTAATTTTAAATATTATAATTTAAATATGGCTTTGGATCAGTTGCTTAAATAATGTGAGTGTAGCATAAGAACTTCATTATTATAGTATTTATCTTTTTTGAACTTGGTTCTATATTAAATTAGAAACAAATCATTATTCTGTGTTTTCTTCTTGAATGTATTAAAAAATGAATTATAATTGTTTTAAAACTAGCCAAATAGTTATTATTTACGTGAGTCTAACGGGCTTTTAATAAGTCTGTTTTTGCGCTTTGCAAGGTAGAAATAACCAATGCCGATACTTAATAAAAGTATTAACGTAAATATTGAACCTTCTATACCAATGTTTCCTCCGGTTATTAATTCTGGACCAGAAAATGTTGCATTTATAATTTTACCCATATCGTCTACGCCTGTTAAGTTAGAACCATAAAAAGGTTGCGCAAAATTCCATCCTAGATGAAAGAAAAAGGGTAACCAAATGCGTTTAGAATAAATGTATAGTATTGCTAATGTAAAACCCCAAGCTAAATCGGAAACTGCACTAAATACTGTTGCATTATCATTAAATACATGTAATAATTCTATACACATAGCAATACCTAAAGTGATATAAGATCCTAACCAGTGTTCTAATTTTCTGATAATTAATCCGCGAATTAATAAATCTTCAATTAAAGCCGCTACCATTAAAAGTGTGAATAATTTTAAAGAATAATTAATGGTAGAAATAGAAATAACCTCGTAATAATTAAATGCATATAGAATAGCTATTGCTATAGAAATAGCAATGAAACCCAATGCAAATCCACCAATTAATACTTTAGGGAGTTTACGTGTTGAGATTTCTGTTGGTGTTCTTTTTTCGTAGTATTTTGAAAAAAAGAAATAGGCTATTAGTAAGACCAAAAAAGAAATGCAGTTTTTTATAACATCAGCAATATTTTTATTGTCTAATAAGGCATATAATATAGGTTCCGAAATATATTGTTTAACAGCAACTACAGCAGTTAAACAACAAGCGATACCCATAATTATTGTTATGATTGGATGCTTGAAAGAATGCTTTAAATAACTGTTCATAATTGGTGCTTATAATATTCTATACAAAGAAAACTAAATAATATATTTGTGTCAAGTATGCACTTTTTAGTAAGCTACATACTAAAAAGATACTAATACTGATTTCTAGTGTTTTAAAAATTTAAAAAAGTGAATAAAAAAAAGCGAATAGCACATTGCCCTGTCGATTATGCCTTCCAAAGAATAGGAGGGAAGTATAAAGGACGACTTTTATGGGTGCTTAGAGATGGTTTTATGCGTTATGGTGAATTAAAGCGTGCTATAGTTGGGGTTACTCCCAAAATGCTAACACAATCTTTACGAGAATTAGAAGCCGACGAATTAGTCTCTAGAAAAGTTTATTTAGAAGTTCCTCCAAGAGTAGAGTACCGTTTAACTGAAACTGGTAAAGCACTTATTCCTTTTATTGGGCAAGTGAGAGGTTGGGCAATAAAACAAATAGAGAAGCAAAAGGAATAAATTATTTGTTAGCTCTTAAGTTAATTTTACACTTTTCCCAATTGCACTGCTTCTTGCATCACTTTATAACGTTTTTCCCATTTAACCTTGTCTTTGTTTAAATGGTCATCTATGTGCACAGGATCTTTGGTATTAAATTTACCTCCCCAACGCAGAGCACTATCGTTTATAATAGATGTTAAAAATTGTTTTACTGGTGCTGGTACATTAGGGTATTTTCGTAATACGGTAGAGTTGGCTAATTTGTTTCCATATTTTACATTCATATCTATGCCATGTCCTGCTAAATGGTTAGAGAAAGTAGCAGGTTTTACAATAGCGCCTTGTACGTTTGTTGTGGTTCTAAAAGAACTGGTTATGTAAATAAATACATCTGCAGCTTTTGCATATGCATTTACCTTATCTAATGCAGGAACAAATTCTATATCTGCACGACACGGTTTGCCTATAAATCTATCACCTTGATATAATACTAATGGTGACTTTTTACTTGGCAAATTTTTTGTGGCTTGGTCACTCCATCTACTTCCATAAAATTGATTAATGTCTTTTAAAAATAGGTTTATTAATGGTCTAGATAACCAATCCCCATCGGAAACAATATTATTATCTTTTGCATAAGTAACTACTGCTTTACGTGTACTATTTCCGTAAAGTCCATTGGCTCCAAATTTTAAGAAATTAAGCTCTTTACCATAACCAATGGTATTTAATAGTACTTGTATGGCGCTAATACTCATGCGTGTCCCTTTAGAAATGTATTTGCGTGTTCTTAAATCTGATTTATGTATAGACCACAACACATACATTTCTGGTAGAAAATCATGGCGTTGTAATATAAGTTTGGCAAGTGTATTAGATACCGATATACCATTGCTTGCATTATTGTTACGTTTTGCAAAGGCGGCTACTGCAGCTTTTGTTGCTTTACCATAGTCTCCATCGGCTTGGTAATTATCCCATTTTAGTTCTTTTCTAAAACCAAGTTCAAACAAGGTACGCTGTAAGTCGGTAACCAAAATTTTATCTGGTGATTTTACAAATAAAGATCTACTAATATCTCCTTTTTTTACTGCTGCTTCTATAAAATTAGAACATTCCATAACTTAATATATTGATTTTTAGCACGATTAAATTACGTATTTTTTTATAAACTCATTAAAACTTTTTTTGTTGTCTTTTAAAACTTTTAAATGAACCCTAATTTTATTATATAGAATAACGTCATCTGTTAATACAAGAGAGCTACATAAACATAATATTTATGTAGCTCTCTTACTATTTTGCTTAGTCTAAAACTTAATTCTTGGTAGCTGCTTTGTAAGCATCCATACCACCAACAACTGGTAATGTAATGTTTGTTTGATCTAACTTTAAAGTCAACTCTGTTCCAGGTTCTGGGTGTAGTGTAAAATCTTTATCACTAGAGAATACCATAAATCCTATTTTTTGTCCTTTAGGAATAATTTGATCGTCTGGATTTAAATCGAAGTTAACAGTATAAAACTCACCTTTTTTAAGTGGTTCGCTATCTGTAAGCGATTTATAGTTTTGTGGATCTGCCCAACCACGAGTAATAATATCTTCATTAATTTTTCCATCTGTCCAAGGTAATGCTACCATCCAAACCGATAAGTTTGCTGCAGGTTTACTGCTAGATAGTGTAATACTTACTTTAGTAATTCCAGATAAATGTAAATCTTCGGTAAGTGTTGGTGTCGCATATATTAAACGGTGATTAGAGTTTTCTGCTTTAGCTAACTCTTTTCCAGAGATAGAAAAATCATCTACTAAAGTTTCCTCACCTTGTTTAGATGTTTTTTTAGTATGTAAAGTACCTTCGGTTTGTCCGCCTTTCTTTAAGTATAAAGTCACGTCTTTAGCATCTGGGTTTGGGTAATCTGCATAAGCCGTTGGGTTTCTCATATTATCACTTTCTCTAACAATCCATGCACGTGCATCTGCTTCTACATTATTATCTACACCATGTAAGTAATGTGTAAACCAACGGTTCATTAGCGACATTGGTGGCGGTCCACCGTGTCCGTGTTGGTGATAATATATTTGCGACGGTATACCTTGCTTTTTTGCTTGTTGGTATATACGGTTACTATGCTCTGGCATCACGTTCCAATCGTTAAAACCATGAGACATTAATAATGCCGCTTTCATAGGTTTCATTTGTGTTAAGTAATCACGTTTTGCCCAAAAATCATTAAGGTCACCCGTTTGTCTGTCCATACCGTTTTTCATTTCGGTATCACGAACTCTTTTATTATTTCCTGGACGTTTTGCTTCGTCTCCACTATGTACAAAATCGTATAATACATCAATATCTTCGCCTAAATAACCGCCTGGAGAACGCACTAATCCGTTAGAACGGTAATAGTGATAGTACGATGTATTTGGTGCAATAGGAATAATAGCTTCTAAACCTTCTACGCCTGTTGTAGCGGCTGCAAGTGGTAATGTCCCTTCATAAGAGGTTCCCGTCATACCTACTTTTCCAGTAGACCAAAACGCAGTTACAGGTTCACCACCCTCTCTTTCAGTATAACCTTTAGCACGCCCGCACAACCAATCGATTACTGTTTTTGGAGCTAAAGCTTCGTTGGCACCCCCAATAGTTGGTGCGCCGTCTGATAATCCTGTTCCTGGAGACGACGAGTGTACTACAATATAACCTCTAGGTACCCATTGTCTTGTATGCGAATTCGATATAATAGGACGTTTACCTCTTCTCTTTACTTCTGGGTGTGTACGTTCTTCTCCAATATCTCCAAGTTCATGCTCTACATTCCACATAACGCCTGGTAGATCACCTGCAACACCTGCAAAATAAGGACTAGATCCATAAACTACAGGTAATTTTAAACCTTCGGTATCGGTTTGTTTAGGTCGTGTTACTGCAACGTGCATACGGTCTGGTTTGCCGTCTTCATCAGAATCGAAAGTAGTTTCAACCCAAAGATCATGCCTTATCCATTCTTTTGGGTCACTAAACCCTTCTACAATTTGTGCTTCTCCGTTTTCGAATACTGGTACACTTTTAGTAGCGTCCTGTGCCGAAACACTTGTTATTAACGCTGTTAAGACTACAGTGCTAAAAGCTGATTTTAAAGATGTTATCATAAAAAATATTATAGTTTGAAGGGAAAGTTAATGGTTTTTTACAATACTTTCAATAGAATAACACGCTTTAAGAAAGTGTTAACATCTGTTTTGTGTTAATACGGACAATCTTGGAAGTAGGTTTGAAGGTCGAATTTACGATCCTCAAATTGTTTTTCAAGTATCTTAAACTGTTGTATTCTGTCTATTCTAAAGGCTCTATAACTGTTTCGTAAATGACACCAAGCAATTAAAATCCATTTATTTTCTGTTGAATATAATGCGTAAGGCTCTATAGTTCTAGATGTAATTGCGGTATCGTTTACTTTTTTATATTTTATTTCGGTGTAGTTAAGGTTTGTAATAGCAATTTGAATTTCGGACAACGCATTACTTTGAAAATTTTGAAAATCGCTGCCAAACACAAAAATATTATTATCTAAACGTTCGCTTTTCTCTTGAATGTAAGATTTAAAGACTGATTTTATTTTGGTAAACGCATCATTAAAATCTTTTGAAAATGAAGAGTCGTTACTTTGGTTTACCAAATTTTGAGCAGTGATTAAAGCATTGGCTTCTTTCTCGGTAAATTGTACAGGTGCAACGGTATAACCTTCCATTAACGAATAGCCTTTCCCTTCTATAGTTACAACTGGTACTCCTGCTTCTTCCAGTTTTCTAATATCTCTATAAATGGTACGTACACTAACATCAAACTTTTCGGCAAGAGCAGTCGCTGTTAATAGTCGTTTAGACTTTAATAGGGTTAAAATAGATATGAGTCTGGATAATTGCGACATAGTATAACAAAGATAGTGAACCGTTTAAAAGTTCACTATCGCTTTTAGTTTTAACAGGAACGTGACATAAGAAGAATTGACGACAGTCTGAGTAATTTTTCTTCGTTTTATTACGAAAAATCACTCAATTTGACGGCTTTTTATAGCTAAATCCTATATAAAGAGTTCACGTTATTTTAGATTATTCCATAGAGTGTAACGCAACACGATTGCCTTCGGTGTCTATAAATTGAGCAATAAATCCGTCTTGCCCAATATCGGTTTTTGGCATTAGTATTTTACCACCTGCAGTTTCTACACGGTTTAAAGGTTCGCTTAAATTATCGCCACCATTTAAATAAATAGTACTACCTTCTTTAGATGGAATCTGTCCTTCGGCTTCAATAATAGCACCTCCAGTTCCGTTTTTATCTTCTTTATGTGTAAACACACCATATTTTGTGTTTTGTTCTGGCATGTGGTGATCTGTAATTTCAGATCCTAAAACTGAACTGTAAAATTGTTTTGCTCTTTCGTAATTTGTTACTGGAATTTCGAACCAGTTTATTGCATTTGTCATTGTTATTTATGTTTTTATTTGTTTAACATAATGCAAAATTAAAAGCCGAAGTGTCGGAATATGTCAGGGGTAGAAAATAATTTTAAAATTTATTTCCAAATGGCTTTAAATTGCTCGCAAACAATAACCATATCTTGAGTTGGTGCTTCGCCTTCTGGTTCCATTTCTCTTGTATAATAGTCCCAATGTACGCGTTTCCAATAGGCTAACGATTTGTCTCCTTCGCCTTCTATAGCAGCAAATTCGGGAGTAACTTCATTATAAGGCACTAGGTCTACTTGTGTGGTTTCTATAACAGCTTTAGCTATGCCTTCCCAGTCGGTTACAATAAATAAGTCTCCCTGTTTTGGTAAGGGTTCATTATTTTTTTTAAACCACCATAAAGACGTCGCAGTGGCTCTTTTAACACCTTCTAAAACTAGATTAATACAATAATCTGCATCTTTTTTATTATCACAAAAATGCCAAGATTCTGGTAATGGTTTTGTGTTGTGTTTTGGGTGCGCTTTGGTAAAAGCGTCCCATAGTTTAATAACAGATGCATCTACAGTGGTTGCCATGGTTTAGCGTTGTATTTTTAATGTATGTCTCATGTATTTAACATAACAATATAATGGTATACAGAATAGTCCCACCAAAGCAAAAGTTGTAAGCCAAAGCCAACTTTCAAATGGCCAATGCATAATTCTAAATAACGCACTTACTATTACCATAGCAGCAGTAGCACTATATGCTATTAGATAGGCTTTTCTTGCTTGTAGCATTTTTTTAGCACGTACAGTATAGTTTGTTTCTTTTTGAATTTGTTTCATGCTACTATAGCCTCCAAATTGTGCAATGACTTTGTTGTATACCGTTTCGAAATCTTGAGAATGGTCTGCTTCAATAGCTGAGCAAATATGATCTACAATGGTTTCTTTTAAATCTTTAGATTGGATGCCGTTTCTTGTTAAGGTCTCCGAAATATAATCTATTTGTTTGTCTGTTATGTTCATTTTGCTAATGCGTTAGGGTTAAAAATTAAGGTTAATGTCTCAATAAAATCATTAATCTCATTGGTTTTTTCTGTAATCACTTCTTTTCCAGAGGACGTAACAGAATAGTATTTCCGCACACGTTTTCCTATATACACTTTTTCGGTGTCTAGTACGCCTTGATGTTCCAATCGGTGTAGAATAGGGTAGAGCGCACCTTCCGAAATGTCTATTTTTCCTTTGGTGAGTGCTTTTACCTTTTGTGTAATCTCGTAACCGTACATTTTATCGCTCTCACTTAATAGCTTTAAAATAATAGGTTGTAGTGTGCCTTTTGTTAATTCTTTACTATACATATTGTAAATATACATTTTATTAAAATGTATTCAAAATAAATGTGAATTATTTTTATTGGTTTTGATTTTTTTTTGATTTGCGGATTACCGTAAGTTTAATATGAATGGACACTTTATATTGTGGGTGTTCTAAAAGCATTAAAATATACGTAGATGTACGTATTGTGTAGTTGTGGGGAAAGTTGGAACTTTAGAATATCTAATTATAACATCAAAGAGAGTACTTTTTACAACTCAATAACTGTAACATATAAAGAGTTCTTTATTCTAACATTTAGACTAAGTTATGTAATAAATCATTTAACTATTAATCAAAACCATTTAACCAATGCAATATTATAAAAAAGTAAGTAGCCTAATTTTAGGTTCCTTTATCTTACTAACCTATATTTTAAATAGTTGCCAAAAAGAGAATATTAACCAAAACTCTCAAAAACAAACAGCCAAAAACAGTACTAAAATTTCTATGCTTAGAGATACAGCATTAGAAAATGATAAAAGTTTAATGCGAGTTTTAGATAATGCCGAAGCAAAAAAACAAGACAGTAGAGCAAATAAAACGGTGTATAATGCACAGTACGACTTTACTATTAATACAGATTATGCAAAAGTAATAACTAATGCTAACGGTACAAATAATTACACTTTTGGTGTTTACAGAGAAGAGGATAATGGGTTGTTAGAAAACTTATTATTAAAGGAGCAAATAGATGGTACTTTTTTAGTGTACTTAGTACAGTATGATGTAAGTGAAACAGAACGCAGCACGTTAGCTAATCAAGAAATAGTTAATATGGAAAATAAAATTACGTATGTACCTTTAGAAGATATTTCTAGTTCAGTTTTCGATAAAGTAAATAGTACTGCTGAAACGTGTACGGTATTTTCATATGAATGGCAAGAAGCTAGTACTTGTGGAGCAGGTGGTAACCACACATTTGAAGATGGCGGATATAGTGAAACGAACCCAACGGGTTGTAGGGCTTGGGGTAATCCTGATTTTATGGCTACTAGTGGTGGTTATGTTTTAACGTCTAATGAGATTGATTGTACAGATGGCTCTAATTCGGGTTATGAATATGATGATAATAATAATAATAATAATAATAATAACCAGAGTAGTGGTTATGGAAGTGAAGGAGGTGGTAATGGTGGTGAAAATCCAGATACAGCCATTGTATTTTGTACACAAGATTGTGCAGATGAAGATGATAAATGTTTTTTATCTGACGAAGATTTTAATGCTCCCTTTAGTGCAAATTCACCTTTTAATGTGGATTTAGGAGAGGTTAGAAGAAAATGCGATACTATAGATCCACCAGAAAATAAGAAGTTTTTATGTATTTATAAAAAACTAACGAATTCACCTAAATTTAAGGATTTATTTATAGATACTTTTGGAGAGAGTGTAGATTTAAATGTAATATTTAAAGTAGTACCTAGTATTGCTCCAGTTCCACCTTCTACTACAACTCCTAATGCTAAAACTTCTGTAAGGCTAGATTTAAATTCTACTAATCCGCTAGGTGCTTATAATGGTACAATATACATTAGTAGTGCCTACATGGAAGCTACTTCTGCTATATCAGTTGCAAAAACTATAATGCATGAATGTATCCATGCTTTTCTAACAATAAAACAGTATGGTTGTAATCAAGGTACGGAGTTTGATGAATATGATGACGTTGAGTTAAGCGAAATATTAAATCAATACTATTCAACAGCTTGTCCCAACCAATCTGATCATGAATTTATGTTTGACTACTTATTACCAACTATGTCAGAAATATTAGAAGATATTAAAGACGATTTAATACCTTTAAGTCATCAAGAAGGAGTTGCGGATATTTTATTTATAAATGAATCAAATCCAAATGAGCAGACCCCTTGGAATTGGGATGATTTTTATAAATACTTAAGTATGGATGGACTGCAAAATTCAGATGCATTTGAATTTGAAATGCTACCAGAGAGTTCTGTTAAATATCAAAACTTTTCAACATATGTTAACCATGGTAGAAACTCTTTTAGAAAAACTTGTATTGATTAAAATAATAAAAAACATGAGATATTTGATATTGCTTTTTACATTGTTAACATTTAATATTTATAGTCAAGATATAGAGAAAATAAAACAGAGTGATGTATTCTTTATAGTGCATGGTGGTAAAAATGGTAATTTCGAAACTAAAAAAGAGAATAATGATAATTCGCAAATTAAGACTATAAATTATAATTATGTTTTTACAGATGGTCCCAAAAGCGTAGTTAATAAAATAAAGTTGTCTTATAGTAATTATTTAGATTTCGATGAGTTAGAAAAAGGAAATCATACACTTTCTTTTAAAATAAATAAGAGTTTTTTAAAAAAGAATAAGGACATTATTATTGATAGGAAGTTTATGCATAAAATTGGTTATTATGAATCTTATAATTTGTTATCCAAAGCCAAAACCATTTTTCTAATAGATAAAGATGAAATAAATAATAAAATGGTTGTTTTAAAAAAAGTTAGACTTAATATTCCTTCAGAATATCAATCATCAAGAAAAGAAATTATAAAATATGAAGAGAACTAATAGTTATATAAGAATCTTTGTAAGATTCATAGTTTTAATTTCATTTAGCTCTTTTTCTCAATCAATACATTTGCCCGATGAAGAAGCAAACCCTAGTGCATTTGATTACGATGTATTAAAAAAAGAAAAATCAGTACAGAAATACGCTGACACAGATACACTATATATTTACATAAAAGACAATAAAAACATAAATGTATTTAGTTATTTAGATCATAAAGGACATCAAATAATTAATTATAATTTTAAATTAAAGGATAGTTCTACTGTAGAATTTAATTATAGAAAATATGAAGACTTCGATACTATGGCGTCGGGTAAAACTTCACTAGTAAGAAAAGAACACAAAAACTTTATTCGTAAACATAAAAAAGAAATTTTAACGTATAGCTTTTTTAGAAAAAATAGAGAGAAAGCTGTAGATCATATTTTACACATGCTTTTAGAAATATTATCTACAAAAAGAATAATTTTCATGATAAATGATAATGAAACTGAGGGTGAAACAATAACTTTAAGGCAGGTAACACTCAATCGAAGTTCTCATAAGGCTCTTTATACAAAAATATAAAATTTGGATTTTGCTAGTGATAGTTTGAAAATATTACACATATTTAATGTCTCTTCCTAAATACCATTCTATTCAAACCACCACTTAGAACCACAAATAAACCAAATTTCCAATGTTAAGCACAGCTAATACAAAAGTAATAATCGTAATTTTATCAGGGAACTTATAGTTTACACCAATGGCTATCAACAATAGTAATGGTAAAATTAATCCGGAATAGAGGCGAAGTGAATAGGTTTCCTTAGTATTCGATTTTACAATGGTGGCACTATTAACTTCATTAAATATAAGAGAGGTTTTTAATTGTAAAGTGTCATGCTCTTTTACTTCGTATTGAAATTCTTCGGAAGCATAAAAATCGTAACTTTTAGTATGTATGCTATGCGACGTATGCGAATTGCCACCAGCATTATAATAACGTTCAAACTTTGCTTTAGAACTTAAAGCTGTTTCTGTAATGGTTTGTCCTGTAAAGCTAAAATCTATAATAGTAATTACCGCTATTATAGCAGAACATGCTAAAATTATGGTTTGAAGTTTTTTCATGATACTAGATTGGTAGCTTTTGTTTGGGATTTGTTACAAAAACTATGTTACGTTTATTTAATAAAAAAGAGGCTGTCTAAAAAGTTATTATAATTCACTTTGTCAAGTTGAGCTTGTCGAAACTGATATTATTATCTAATAGGATAAAATATTTAGACAAGCTCAATATGACATCGAACTACACTTTTTTAGACTGCCTCTTAGTAATCATGAAGTTTATAACTTCTTTTTGTGAGATTCCTGCCAAAGTTTATCTTGAGTTAATTTTCTTTAATAAAAAACCACCTTGCTTTCGCAAAGTGGTTTAGTTGTCATGAAGTTTGTAACCTCAATTTATGAGATTCCCGCCTCCGCGGGAATTTATTTAATCATCTCGTAACTACGCTTAATAAAGTTGGTTAACTCTTCTCCTTTTAAAAGGCCTTGAGATAAACGCGCTAAGTCTAAACTTTGATTTATTAAACGTTCTTGTTTCTTTTTCGTTTTCGTGTTAATGATTTCTCCAACAAGGTCAGAGTTTGTATTAACAACTAGGTTGTATATTTCTGGCATATTACCAAACATATTCATACCACCACCGCCAGTTGCTTGCATTTCTTTCATGCGGCGCATAAATTCTGGTTGGGTAATCATAAACGGAGAAGCCGAACTGTCCATAGCTTCTAATTGTACTGTGAATTTTTCAGATGGAACAACCTCTTTTAATAATTCGTCTAAAGCTTTTGTTTGATCTTCATCTAATTTAGAAATCGTTGTATCGTCTTTCTTAATTAAATTATCTACGTGATCAGAATCTACACGTACAAACGTGATGTTTTCTTTTGTACTTTCTAATTTCTGAATTAAGTGCGATACAATAGGAGAGTCTAATAATAATACTTCGTAACCTTTAGCTTTTGCAGCTTCAATATAACTGTGCTGCTCGTCTTTATTAGACGCATAAAGAATGACTAATTTATCATCTTTATCCGTTTGGTTCGCTTTAATTTTATCGTATAATTCTTGGTACGTATGGAAAGTGCCATCTACTGTTGGGTATAATGCGAATGCATCTGCTTTTTCGAAGAATTTTTCTTCAGACAGCATACCATATTCAATAACAATTTTAATATCGTTCCATTTGGCTTCAAAATCCTCACGGCTATTGTTAAATAACGATTTTAATTTATCGGCAACTTTACGTGTAATGTAAGACGATATCTTTTTTACAGCGCCATCTGCTTGTAAGTATGAACGTGATACATTTAATGGAATGTCTGGCGAATCGATAACTCCACGAAGCATTGTTAAAAATTCTGGTACAATACCTTCTACATTATCCGTTACAAATACTTGGTTTTGGTATAACTGAATTTTATCCTTCTGCATGCTCATATCTTGAGACATTTTTGGGAAATATAAGATACCTGTTAAGTTAAACGGATAATCTACATTTAAGTGAATGTGGAATAACGGCTCTTCGAATTGTGCAGGATATAACTCTCTGTAAAAGCCTTTGTAATCTGCATCTTCTAATTCTGTTGGTTGTTTTGTCCAAGCAGGATTAGGGTTGTTAATTATAGAGTCTACAGTAATTTTGCGTTGTGGCTCAGTCGTTTCTTTACCTTCTGCATCTGTAGTAGTTTCTGGTGTGTGCTCTGGATCGTCTATTTCTTTAGTTCCAAATTTAATAGCAACAGGCATAAATTTGTTATACTTGTTTAATAAAGAGCTAATTCTAGACTCTTCTAAGAATTCTGTAGAATCCTCGGCGATGTGTAGAATAATTTCAGAACCTCTGTCTGTTTTATCGTGTGCCTCTAAAGTAAATTCTGGAGAGCCATCGCACGTCCAATGTGCAGCTGGTTCGTCTTTATGAGATTTAGTAATGATCTCTACTTTTTCTGCCACCATAAATGCAGAATAGAATCCTAAACCAAAGTGTCCTATAATACCAGAATCTTTAGCAGAATCTTTATATTTATCTAAAAACTCTTCAGCTCCAGAAAAAGCCACTTGGTTAATGTATTTTTCAACTTCTTCTGAAGTCATACCTAAACCTTGATCGATAATATGAAGCTTTTTACCTTCTTTATCAATTTTAATTTCAATTTTTGGATCCCCATATTCAACTTTAGATTCCCCAATGTTAGTTAGGTGTTTTAGTTTTAAAGTTGCATCTGTTGCATTACTAATTAACTCACGTAAAAAGATTTCGTGATCGCTATACAAGAATTTTTTAATAAGCGGGAAAATGTTTTCAACGGATACGTTAATACTTCCTTTTGCCATAATTGATTATGTTTTTTATTTGTCATTCTCATTTCTAAATCTATAGTCTAAATTAATTGAAATAAGAATCGGTTTATATTATGTTTTATTGTCTGTGTAATAGGTAGTCAACAAAAATGCCAATTCCCAAAATATGACAAACTGACACTTCATACTTAATTCAATTATAATCTGTAGGCGCTTCAATACTATGCATGCATAATTAATAGCTGTTAATGTTGAAGTTATTATAGTTGAAATACTTTAAATTGCGATACCTTTTACTTCTACTTAACGAAGTAAAAAGGATAACAATAAGATAAATAAGATTTCCTTTTTCGAGGAAGTAAAAAAACATAACTTTTTTATGTATAATTCTAAAATAATAGGTCTAGGGCGTTTTGTTCCAGAAAATGTAGTTACTAACGACGAGTTATCCACAATGATGGATACAAATGATGCTTGGATACAAGAACGTACAGGAATAAAAGAAAGACGTTGGGTTAAAGATTCTGGAGACACCACAGCAACAATGGGTGTTAAAGCGGCTAAAATTGCAATAGAACGTTCCGGATTAGATAAGGACGATATAGATTTTATAATTTTTGCAACCTTAAGTCCAGATATGTATTTTCCGGGGCCTGGTGTACAGGTACAAGAGGCTTTAGATATAAAAACGATTGGAGCTTTAGATGTTCGTAACCAGTGTTCTGGTTTTGTGTATGCTATTTCTGTGGCAGACCAGTTTATTAAAACGGGTATGTATAAAAACGTTTTAGTTATTGGTTCGGAGTTACATTCTCATGGATTAGATAAAACTACAAGAGGTCGTGGTGTTTCTGTTATTTTTGGAGATGGAGCAGGAGCTGCTGTATTAACTAGAGAAGAAGATACTACAAAAGGTATTTTGTCTACACATTTACATTCGCAAGGTGCACATGCTAAAGAGTTAGTATTAGAAGCTCCGGGAATGGGAACGCGTTGGGTTACCGATATTATGGAAGAGAACAATGCAGACGATGAGAGTTACTTTCCTCACATGAACGGACAATTTGTATTTAAAAATGCAGTGGTACGTTTTAGCGAAGTAATTATGGAAGGACTTAATAAAAATAAATTAGAAGTTTCCGATGTGGATATGCTTATTCCACACCAAGCGAATTTAAGAATCTCTCAATTTATACAACGTAAATTTCAATTAGAAGACAGCCAAGTTTATAATAATATACAACGATATGGTAATACTACCGCAGCATCTATTCCTATTGCATTAACAGAAGCTTGGGAAGAAGGTAAAATAAAAGAAGGCGATACGGTTGTGTTGGCTGCTTTTGGTAGTGGTTTTACTTGGGGAAGTATTATTATAAAATGGTAAAGAATTCCTGTGAAGACAGGACTCTCATTAATAAAATCGTTTAAGTGAAAGTTATTTTAAAGAAAGTTTTAGGCGTTATATTTATTTTAATCGGCGGGTTTTTATCATTAGGTTTATTGGCACAAATACCAATGACCATCTTGCGAATAAAAAAAGTTAATAGCACTTCTAATGATTATGGTTCAGGATATATTGTTGGTACCATTGTGGGCGCCATTTTAATGGCACTTGTAGCATTTTTTCTATTCAAATTTGGTTTTAAATGGGTATCTAATAAAACAAAACCTAAAAAAATAGAGAGTATAGATAGTATTGGAGAGTAGTAATACTACAGTAAATTTATAGTATAAAAAAAGTCCTAAAACGAGTGTTTTAGGACTTTTTAACTAATTAACCAATATAAACTAAACTTTTGTTTACGAATGCTTTTTTAGGAAGACTAATTCAAATAAAATATATCGTATTCTGTTGTTGTTCTACTTATAAGACGATATATTTTGCGTTTTATTACACTGATTATCAATATTTAATAAAAAATTAACAAATAGAAGTTATTTTGTTAAGTTCGTGTGAAGTTTTCGACAAATTGAAACTTTAATTTAAAAATGATAATAAAATAAAAGCCCAAAGTGTACACTTTGGGCTCTCTTAATTTAATAACCTGACTTAACACTAACCATCAACTATTATGTAGGCTATTAAATATTATCTGTTAGTAAATGTGTTGTGTTGTAAAAAATAATAGCGACTATTATATTTTAAAGAAATCTACTTTCAGATTTTATTGTATTATTTTATATATAAATGGAGAAAATTGAATATGATGTGTTTTTCATTGTATTGATTGATTTTTTTGATTGATTGATGTAACTTAGTATTGTAGTAAAGACGCTTAAATTTTAGTTCTGTTACTCGTTTTAACAATACTTAACACTTTTTAACATAATATGATACCATTTATCAATCAAACTAAACCGTATAATTTGTTTCTATTTTATTCATATTTTAATATAAAATTAAACCATAACTACAGCTATGCTTGAATTTTCTATCCCATCTGAAGAAAATATAATTCAAATTATTTACGTCTCATTTTAAATGATAATTGGTATGAGTAAAAAAACATTAGTAATAGGAGCTTCATTAAAACCTAATCGATATTCCAATATTGCTTTACGTAAACTGGTTAATTATAACCATGAGGTCGTCGCTTTTGGTATGAAAGCAGGCGAAGAAGCAGGTGTAGTAATAGATACAGAATTGAAAGATTATGAAGCTATAGATACAATAACATTATATTTAAACCCCAAGCGTCAAGAAGAATACTATAACTATATAGTGTCCTTAAACCCTAAGCGTGTTGTTTTTAATCCGGGAACAGAGAATCCAGACTTATATGCTATTTTAAAAGAAAATGATATTGCATTTGAAGTGGCTTGTACCTTAGTATTGTTATCTACTAATCAATATTAACTGTTTGCCGTTTAGAAATAAATAACAAACCAATAAAGGTAAGTAAACCATTAATGATGAGTAATTCATAACCAATAACATAACCACCAATACTTTCGGAAGGGATTTTTCCAATAGAATAACTAAGTAGGACAGAAACGATAGCAACCATCCAAGCATACTTATCTTTTATGCTATACTTGGTAAATATCCCAAAGGCGAATAAACCTAGTAAAGGCCCATAAGTATAACCCGCTATTTTTAATAAATTATCTATAACGTTGCTGTCTAATATATATTTAAAAACAACAATAACTAATATTAGAAGTATACTCATTCCAATATGAACTTGTTTACGTAGTTTTTTTTGTAGACGCTCTTCTCGTTTTTCAATACCAAGAAAATCTATACAGAATGAAGTCGTTAGAGATGTTAATGCCGAATCGGCACTACTGTACGCTGCTGCTATTAACCCTAATAAAAATACAATGGAGAGTGTAATACCTAACCCTCCGTTTAATGCAATTTCTGGGAATAATAAATCGGTTTTTACTTTACCATCTAATAAAGGTATTGCAATGCCAAAACGATCTGCATAAATAAATAATAAAGCACCTAGTAATAGGAATACAAAGTTTACTATTATAATGACAACGCTAAAAGACATCATGTTTTTTTGAGCATCTTTTAAGGTTTTGCATGTTAGGTTTTTTTGCATCATATCTTGGTCTAAACCTGTCATACAAATGGCTATAAACATACCTCCTAAAAAGGATTTAATAAAATGGTTTTTTACTAGAAAAGATTCAGTAAAGACCATTTTATTATATTTTGTTAATTCTTCAGAAGCTAAAAACTCTGTAAAACTCCAACCCAATTTATCTGTAATTAAGACAATAGCAACAATTAAAGCAATAATCATGAATAATGTTTGTAGCGTATCTGTCCAAACAATAGTTTTAATACCACCCTTAAACGTGTACATCCAAATTAATAATATTGAAATGGTAACGGTTATCCAAAAGGGAACACCTAAAGCATCGAATACAAATTTTTGTAATACAATAGCAACTAAATACAACCTAAAACTAGCACCTAAAACGCGAGAAATAAAGAAAAAGAAAGCACCTGTTTTATAACTTACTATACCTAAACGCTGTTCTAGATATTGATAAATAGAGGTTACATTTAATTTATAGTAAATGGGCATTAGTAAATAAGCGATAACAATATAACCAACAAGGTATCCAAAAACGACTTGCATATAACTAAATTGAGCACTTTCTACCCAACCTGGAACAGATATAAAAGTAACACCAGACAATGAAGCACCAATCATTCCAAAAGCGACAATATACCAAGGAGATTGCCTTTCTGCTTTAAAAAAGGAAGCATTAGAATCTTCTTTTCCAGTAAAGTAAGAAATTAAAACAAGCACTCCGAAATAAGAAGCTATTAAAAGTATTATGTATAATGGTTTCATGTAATCTTTTATTTTTCAATGCTAAAATAGTATTTTTACATTCTAAATAGTTTACTTTTTTATGAAACCTATTGGATTAATATTAATAGAGTTTTCAAAAACTTAGGGTAAACTAATATTTGGCTGTTTCCTTTATAATTCAGATTATTAAGAGAAAAAGATTTATTAACCCCAAATTAATTACTATTTCAAAAATGAAACACTTCGCTACATTACTCTTCTCTATTTTTTTTATATCTGCGTCTTGGTCGCAAGAATATAAAGACATGATTTTAAAAGGAACCTACACCGTTCAAGACATTCAAGCTAAAGCAGAAGCGCATTTCGCTAAAGTTGGAAAAGAAAGAGGTAAAGGCTATAAACCATATAAAAGATGGGAGTATAATGCTTTAAGAAATATGGATAAAAACGGATACCTTAAATCTGCTGATTTTTATTTTAATGCATTAGAAAATTATAATAAAAATAAAAACCACGAGTCTAGAACTGCTGCTATAACAACAGAAGGTGCTTGGGAACAGTTAGGACCTACCTATTGGAATGGAACAAGTGGATGGAATCCGGGAGTAGGTCGAGTAACATCGATTAGTATAGAAACTGCAAATACAAATCATATTATTGTAGGTGGTGCTTCTGGTGGTGTATGGAAAACTATAGATGGTGGTGCAACTTGGGTAGTATTAACAGATAACCTATCTAATTTAATAGTATCTGCGCTAACTATAAACCCATTAGACAATACTAATTATTTTTGGGGATCATCTGGTGGTACTATTTTTAGTTCAACAGATTCTGGAAACACATGGAATTTATTATCTGATACAGGAGATGGAAACGTAAATAAAATTTTAATTGATCCAACAGACGCCACTAAAATGTATTGTAGTGTTCAAGGTGGAGGCATTTATAAATCTACAGATTCTGGAGTAAGTTGGAATATAATACACCCTTTGGCAACAAATGGTTATGATGTAGAATTTAAACCCGGAACATCTAATACGGTTTATGCTACTGGTAATAAGTTTTTTAAATCAGTAGATGGAGGTGCTACATTTACAACAGATGATCCATTAAATGTTTATACACAGGAATATGTTTCTGGAACTACAAATTGGAGTGCAGCAGCAGCAAACCAAAATGGAACTGTAACTGCCAGAACAGGGAATAGTTTAGGTATCTTTTATATTAGTAATTTTAGCCAACCTGTAACACGATTAGTAGTACCAGTACAAGATTTGTCTAGTGCTACAAATCCACAACTTAAGTTTTCTTACACTAATGTTAATTGGGCTGGAGATATAGATGAGTTAAAAATAGTATACAAAACATCTGCAACTGGCACTTGGACAGAATTGGCTAATTATACTGCAGAAAAAAATGCATGGGAAGATGTAACAATAGATTTACCAAATGCTTCAGCAGAATATTATGTTGCTTTTGAAGCTACATCTAATTATGGAAGAGGATTAACATTAGATGATGTTAGTGTTGAAGATGCTACTTTAGGTGTTCTATTCGAAAACGGATTCGAATCTACTTCTAACTCTCCTTTAAGCAGTGGACCAAAAATGATGGGAGTATCTCCTAACGATACTAATGTAGTATATATTTTAGAAGCTTCTCAAGGGATTTTTGGAGGGTTTTATAAATCTGTAGATAGTGGTGAGACTTTTGTAAAATTAGATCACGGGACAAATAATTATTTTGGATACAGTTCTACAGCAAACGATACTAGTGGGCAAGCACCAAGAGATATGGATGTTGCAGTAAACCCTAATGATGTAGACGATGTACATATTGCAGGTGTTTTATCTTGGAGATCTACAAATGGAGGTGTTAGTTTTAATATTACATCGCAATGGGTTCCAGGAAATGCAGCAGACCAAAATATAGGCTATTGCCATGCAGATATAGATCTTTTAGAATATGTTGGGGATAAATTATACGTAGGAAGTGATGGTGGAATATTTGTAGCAGATAATCCATTAGTAGTAAGTAGTAGTTATTACCGAGATCTTACGCCTGGTTTAGGTATTAGACAATTCTATAAAATAGGAGTTAGCCAAACTGACCCAGAGGTCGTAGTAGGTGGTTCTCAAGATAATGGAACATCTGCTTATAATGATTCGGGGAATTGGGTAGATTGGTTAGGAGCAGACGGGATGGAATGTTTTGTAGATAAGAATGATAACGATATTTTATACGGAACAGTTCAGTTTGGATCACTTAATAAATCAACAAATCAAGGACAAAGTCGATTTGGCTTGCCATCTCCTGATGGTAAATCTGGAAACTGGATTACACCTTTTGAGCAAGATCCTACATTACAAGATGTAATATATTCGGGGTATGATCAAGTATATAAATCCATGAATGGAGGAGGAGCTTGGCAACCAATCTCGCAAGTGTTTATTCCAGGAACTAATCCAACCAATTTAAATCACCTTAAAATAGCACCATCTAATAACAATATTATGTTTGCCGCTATAGGTAGTAATTTATACAAAACAAGTGATGGTGGCGCTACAGACTGGGCAACTTTAGGCGGATTTACAGGAAGTATAAATTCAATAGCTATACACCCAACCGATGCTAATAAAATTGCAATAGCAACAACAGGAGACGAAAAAGTATATATAAGTACAGATGGAGGTGCAACTTGGACTTCTTACTTAAAAAACTTACCAGATTTTAGCGCATTAGCTTTAGTTTGGACAGACTATTTACAAGAAGGATTGTATGTAGGTATGAACTATGGTGTGTTTTATATAGATACGTCAGACGATTTAGCAGATTGGCTATCGTTTAGTAACAATTTACCTAATGTAGAAGTTAGTGAACTAGAAATAAATACGGCAAACAATAAATTATATGCAGGAACTTATGGACGTGGATTATGGAGAACAGATTTATATGAAGCGCAATTAAGTGTGGAAGAGTTTTCAGCTTTAAACACGCTATCTGTTTATCCTAATCCAGCAACAAATGAGATTAATTTATTCTGGGATAAAAACGAGAGTGTATCTGTTAAAATATACAATACTCTAGGTAAGTTAGTGTATTTTGCTAAAAATCAAGATTTAACAGAACGTTTAAAAATAAACACTTCTAACTATTCAGCAGGCTTATATTTTGTTAACGTTAATACGGTGAAAGGATTAATCACGAAGAAAATAATTATTGAATAATTATTTTTAAACCATAAATAAAAATCAAGCCCAAACTAGGTTCTAGTTTTGGGCTTTTTTTTGGTATTAATACTGCTCAAAATATTGTAATTTCGCAACTATGGAATTTTCATCTAAGTTATTAGCAAATGCAGTAAACGAAGTCTCACAATTGCCAGGTATTGGTAAACGTACGGCTTTGCGTTTGGTATTACATTTATTACGTCAGCCAAAAGAACAAACAGCAGCTTTAACAGGCGCATTACAACACATGCGTAACGATTTAAAATTCTGTAAATCCTGTTACAATCTTAGTGATGTGGAAGTATGCGAAATATGTTCGAATCCGCTACGTAAAAAAGACATTATTTGTGTAGTGGAAGATATAAGAGATGTTATGGCTATTGAAAATACAGCATCTCATAAAGGATTATATCACGTTTTAGGAGGTAAAATATCGCCTATAGATGGCGTTGGTCCGCACGATTTAAATATTGTTAGCTTGGTAGAGAAAGTAAAAAGAGGAGAAGTAAAAGAGCTTATTTTTGCATTAAGCCCAACTATGGAAGGGGATACAACCAATTTTTACATCTATAAACAAATACAAGGTTTAGAAGTAAAAACGTCTACAATAGCTAGAGGAATTTCGGTAGGTGATGAATTAGAATATGCAGATGAAATTACGCTAGGACGAAGCATTTTAAATCGTATTCCGTTTGAAGCTTCTTTGAAACATTAAACCTTACTAAATCTTAACTTCTATTTTTTGAAACTTTCGGTAATCATACTCAATTATAACGTACGCTACTTTTTAGAGCTGTGCTTGCAAAGTGTAGAAGCTGCTATAATAGGTTTAGATGCAGAAATTATAGTAGTAGATAACAACTCTAAGGACGAGAGTTGTAGTATGGTAAAATCTAAGTTTCCTAATGTAAAGCTTATAGAGAATAAAGAAAATCCAGGTTTTTCAAAAGGAAATAACATTGGTATAGCAAAAGCCAAAGGCGAGTATTTATGTATTTTAAATCCAGATACAGTAGTAGCAGAAGATACTTTTAAAAAAGTATTAGATTTTGCCGATAGTAAAACTAATGTAGGTATTGTAGGCTGTAAATTAGTAGATGGTAACGGTGATTTTTTACCAGAAAGTAAACGAAACATCCCTACGCCAAGTATAGCCATTAAAAAAATATTAGGAAATGCTAAGCAGTATTATGTAAATACAGTTGATGAGAATACTATTGGATTAACTGATATTTTTGTCGGTGCTTTTATGCTAATTAAAACTGCAGTATATAAAGAAGTAAATGGTCTTGATGAAGATTACTTTATGTATGGTGAGGATATCGATTTATCGTATAAAATTATAAAAGCAGGTTACAATAGTTATTATTATGGTGAGACCACAGTAATACATTATAAAGGAGAAAGTACGTTAAAAGATAAAACCTATGCGAAACGCTTTTATGGAGCGATGCAGATTTTTTATAAGAAACATTTTAAAAGCAATATCCTGTTTGATACTTTGGTTTGGTTAGGCATACAATCGGCACGGTTTATAAAGAATACTATAGTTGAAGAGTCTCCCGTTGTAGAACAATATGCTTATATCTCTAATACAAATAATGAAGCATTAGAATCTAAAGTATTAAAACCAATAATTTTAGCTTCAGTTGAAACACCGATTACAGAAAACACACAAGTAATCTTTAATGCGGATACGATGAGTTACAAGACTATAATTGAGCGAATAACAAATTCAGAAAAAAATAAAGGCATCACATTTAAAATACTTCCAAAAAGTAGTAATTTTATCCTTGGAAGTCATTCCTCTAAAAGTAGAGGAGAAGTGATAACCTTTTAAAAATCATTTTATTAAAATAGAGAGATTCAAAATTATATTGAATAGTTAAAAAAATAAGCTATTTTTTATTAATTTTGCAATCTGAAATATAAAAAATAGCTTTAGATTATTAATATGGCAAGATTTGAACTTAAATTACCTAAAATGGGAGAGAGCGTTGCAGAAGCGACGATTACCTCTTGGTTAAAAGAAGTTGGAGAGACTATTGAAGCAGACGAAGCAGTCTTAGAGATTGCTACAGATAAAGTAGATAGCGAAGTACCAAGTGAAGTAGATGGTGTTTTAGTAGAAGTGCTATTTAATGTAGACGATGTTGTACAAGTAGGGCAAACTATTGCTGTTATAGAAACTGAAGGAGAAGGTAATGCAACCACAGAAGCACCTAAAGCAGAAGCTGCTCCTGTAGCTGCAGTACAAGAAGTAGAAAAAGCAGTAAGTGTTGCTAAAGAAACTGTTGCAGCAGTTGTATCTAGTGGTGATCGTTTTTACTCGCCATTAGTTAAAAATATGGCTAAACAAGAAGGTATTGGTCAAGCAGAGTTAGATGCTATTCCTGGAACGGGGAAAGACGGTCGTGTAACTAAAGCAGATATGCAAGCGTATTTAAAGAACAGAGGAAGCCAACCTGTTGCTGTGCAACCTGCAACTCCAGCTGTTACTGCCAAATCTGCAGCACCTAAACAAACAAAAACAGAAATAGCTCCAGTTATAGCAAGTGGAGATGATGAGATTATAGAAATGACCAGAATGGGCAAATTAATTGCACACCATATGGTAGAATCTGTACAAACAAGTGCACACGTACAAAGTTTTATAGAAGCAGATGTTACTAAAATCTGGAATTGGAGAAAGAAAGTAAAAGCAGATTTCGCAAAACGTGAAGGTGAAAACTTAACCTTTACGCCAATATTTATGGAAGCGATTGCTAAAGCATTACGCGATTTCCCAATGATGAATATTTCTTTACAAGGTAATACCATTGTTAAAAAGAAAAATATTAACCTTGGTATGGCTGCGGCTTTACCAGATGGAAATTTAATTGTTCCTGTTATTAAAAATGCAGACCAACTTAATTTAGTTGGTATGACAAAAGCTGTTAATGATTTAGCAAGCAGAGCTCGTGACAATAAATTAAAGCCAGACGATATACAAGGTGGAACATACACTGTTACCAATGTTGGTACATTTGGTAGTATTATGGGAACACCGATTATTAACCAACCGCAAGTTGGAATCTTAGCTTTAGGTGCAATACGTAAAGTACCAGCCGTTATAGAAACACCAGAAGGTGATTTTATAGGTATTCGTTACAAAATGTTCTTATCTCACTCTTACGACCACCGCGTTGTAAACGGCGCACTTGGAGGACAATTTGTAAAAGCAGTTAAAGAGTATTTAGAAGCTTGGGATAGCAATAGAGAATTGTAACACATTCTTGCCTTTCGTCTACGCTCAAGATAGACTCGAACAGGAATCTCAGAATAGAAAAGCAAAAGCACAGTTTTAGGACTGTGCTTTTTTTGTTTTATTTACATAGAAGATTATAATCTTCCACTATTTTTCGTATATCAAAATCTTGATATAAATCATTATCTATAAAAGAAGAAACATCTTCACAATCGGAGAAGTAATCTTTCATAGTCTTTTTAAATGTTTTTATATCTTTCATCGATTCGTTGAATGCAAATGTTGCTAAAACTTCATTTTCTCTAACAATGTAGTACACTTTAACTTTTTTTGATTTAACACTCCTATTGTGAATTGAATTATTATCACTAGAAGAAAAACTTGTACTCTCTAAACTTTTTATTGTTCTTGTATATAGTTTAACTTTTCCGTTACGAATTAGCTTAAATAACACATTTTTTTTATTAGGAATCGATATATATTCATAATATCCAATAGTGTTTGAGTTATTTGTTCCAAAAAAGATTTTATCGACTTGCTCACTACTAAACTTCTTTTTCTTTCCTTTTTTATCTTTTTTATATTGGACTTTAATAGCTCCAATTGTAATTAATTTATCAGAAGACATTGGGATTTTTAATAAACCTTTAAATGTTTTTCCGTTTTTTAAAACTATTTTCCCAGGAGTCCAATCGTACTGTCCGTAACTTAAAGAGAAACTTAGTATTGAAAATATTAAAATAATTTTTTTTATCATTTTTACATTTATGTTATTCGAAAGGGTAAATTTAAATTGCAGTATTGAAAACAGGTTCTCTACTTTAATATAAGTGTCAATTTTCATTTATATGTTACATGAAAATAATTAATTTAATTGAGGAAATAAAAAAATAAATAAATTATTAGAATGAGAGATTTTAAGATGCCATAGAAAAATCACAGTTTTAAGACTGTGATTTTTTAGTTATTAATATATGTTTTCGCTAATAATAATTTGATGTACGAACGTAAAAATATATATGTAAATGCTTTATTAAACCCATAAAGTAAATTCCAGTTTGTGTCAAGCGGAATAGGCATACAAATTGCGGTGCTAGGTAGTATTGTATAAAAAACTTCTTCAATTATCTCCCCGCAGTTATAATAATATTCTGTGTAATTTATTGCAGGGTCTTTTTTATATAATTTGCCAATTTCTGAAAGTGTTACTAAAATTAAATTATAATCTTTAAAATAAAATTCCGTTTTTAATTCGCTTTTACTAGTATTAAAATGACTTACTATTTCAATTTTGTTTTTAAAGCGCTTTATTTTTAATTTAATTGTATCTATTGATAACTCTTTATATTCAATTGGTACCTTTGATTCTATGTCTATATAATTAGATTCAATTTTTATAGATTGAATTTTTAAACTATCAGTTTGTGAATGACCAGATAGGTATACAAATAAAGACGCTATAAAAATTATTCTTCGAATCATTATTTAAATAATATTTATTCGAATTTATCTTTTTTATACTTTAGAGTACGTTAAGTTTTTTATAATTTAAATAAAATCAAATTAATTTAAAAATTATAATATTCCAACCAAGACTTAATCCTCCCGACAAAAAAATCTAAATAGTTTTTTGTTAAAAAGATGTTAGACCAATCGAAACGTCTAGCTTGTACACCTAGATAGAATACCCAAATAGCAGCACCAGCATTGGGAATAAATGCTAATTCTTCTTTAGATAGTGGTTTTACACTTTGGTACCCCTCTATAAAACTTTTAAACTTTAATTCGTAAATGTCTTTATCGGTTTCTATATGGAATAATTGTTTACAGAAATAAGCAACATCAATAATTTGTAAACCATTACCACAGAAATCAAAATCGAAAATGGTAATAGCGTTATCCTTGGTAATGTTCATATTATCATACCATAAATCAGCATGAATAACCCCTTGATTAAAATGTTTTAAATCTATAGTATTAAAAGCTTCCATAGATTGTTTACCCAACATTTTTAAATATTTCATACTATCTAATGTTTCGGGAAAGAAAGTGTTTATTGCGTTATAAGGTTTGTGTACTAAAGTATCTATATTATAATGTGTTCTGTTTATGGTTTTGTTTAATGTTGTATTATGAATAGTAGCCATTAATTTACCAATAGCAAAACAAGTATTAGTATCTTTAAAGCGAACTTTCTCACCTTCAGCAAAAGAAAATAAAACAGCATAGCGTTCGCCTTCGGGAGCTTGTATGGTGTTTATAAATTCATTTTTGGAATTTTTTATAGGAAAAGAAATACTAATATTGTTAGTTTTTAATGCATTAAGTAGTTGTAACTCTTCCTGTATTTCGGCTTTAGTTCTCCAATTATAGGCGTATATTCTTAACACATATTTTGTTGTAATATCTGTTATAAAATAAGTGTCATTTATTCCTGTTCTAAAAAGTTTGCAAGAGGTATGATCACTTAAATTATAATGTTCTGCAACAAAAGTTTGTAATGCGTTTGCAGAAAGTGTGGATTTGGTAACAGGGAAAGCTGACATTTAAAAGGCTAAATAAAAGTGAAGCGCAAATATAAGAGGTTTGAAGCTTATTACTTAATTAAAAGCCTGTCGTAAAGCTGCAACAAAATCATCAAGCGATTTAATAGTATTGAATACTTGGTTTTCAACCTTCAACATAGGAATTCTGTTTTTACGTCTGTTATCCTTGTCGTCTTGAAATTCTTTTATAATTTTTAGATAATTAGTGCTATCCTTATCAATATTATATTCAGTAAAACTAATCTTATTATTCTCTAAAATGCGTTTAGCATCTGGACAAATAAGACAATCGTCCTTAGTATATAAAATTACTTTTTTATCCTTAATAGCTTTATCTAACTTAAAACTTAAACCCTCTTTATCTTTGTCAACCTCTAAAGCATAAGCGACTTCATTAACTACAAACATAGAATTATACTTGCCATCTGTATTTGCTAATTGAATTAAAGTTAACAGCTTTACTTTTGTTTTAGGAGCAATAGTTCTAATAATAGGACGATTACTACTGCGTCTAAAATCTTTGGTCTCTACTTTTAAAAACACATCGTAAGAAATAGAATCGGTATTTTCTGCATAAAGGCTAACGCGTTTTCCTTTTTTTACTTCCTTTAACTTAACAAATTTATGGTCGTTTTGTGCATAACCAATAAGAGATAAAAAAAGAAGGGTAGCAAATAAAAAAAGGGATTTCATATTAGTCATCAGTTTATCCTATTAATGTGTTATTTTGAAAGTAAAAATAACATAATAGAATTATATTTGCATAACACATACATTAATTACATGGAATTAAATTTAAGGAAACCCGTTTGCTTTTTCGATTTAGAAACAACAGGAGTTAATATATCTAAAGACAGAGTTGTAGAAATATCAATACTAAAAGTCTACCCTAACGGTAATAAAGAAAGTAAAACATGGTTGGTAAACCCAGAAATGCCAATCCCACCTGAAGTATCTTTAATACATGGCGTAACAGATGAAAGAGTAGCAAACGAACCGACGTTTAAAGAACTTTCTAAAGATATTAATGCTATGATAAAAGATTCGGACCTTGCAGGATTTAATTCTAATAGATTCGATATTCCTTTATTAGCAGAAGAAATGCTTCGCGCTGATATGGATTTCGATATGAAAAACAGAGTTGCCATAGATGTACAAACTATTTTTCATAAAATGGAAAAGCGAACATTAGGAGCTGCCTACAAGTTTTATTGCGATAAAGAATTAGAAAACGCACATACAGCAGAAGCAGATACATTAGCAACTTACGAAGTGTTAAAAGCACAAATAGACCGATATGATGAGGTAGAAAATGATGCTAAGTTTTTAGCAGAATTTAGTTCGCATAGAAAGTTTGCCGATTTTGCAGGCTTTATAAACTTTAATAAAGAAGGAGAAGAATGTTTCGCTTTCGGTAAGCATAAAGGCAAGCGTGTAGTAGATGTGTTAGATAAAGAACCTGGATATTTTGGCTGGCTACTAAATGCAGATTTTCCATTATACACTAAAAAAGTATTAACAGGAATAAAATTAAGAGCCTTTAATAATAAGCTGTAAATATGAAATTAATTTGCATAGGTAGAAATTATACCGAACACATTAAAGAACTAGAAAACGAAAAACCAACAGATCCTGTAGTATTTTTAAAACCAGATACAGCGATTTTACTTAAAAAACAACCCTTTTTTATACCAGAATTCTCTAATGATGTCCATCATGAAGTAGAAATTTTGGTAAAAATAAATAGAGTAGGGAAGTATATAGATAAAAAATTTGCTCATAAATACTACAACGAAATTGGGTTAGGAATTGACTTTACAGCAAGAGATTTACAAGCAAAACTAAAACAAAAAGGTTTACCTTGGGAAAAAGCAAAAGCCTTTGATGGTGCTGCCGTTATAGGTGATTGGCTTCCTAAAACCGACATAGAAGATATTAATAATATTAATTTCTCATTACAAAAAAATGAGACGCTAGTACAACAAGGTAATACTAATTTAATGTTGTGGAAAATTGATGAGTTAATCGAATATGTGTCAAAATATTTTACTTTAAAGATTGGAGATATTATCTTTACAGGGACACCAGCCGGAGTTGGTAAAGTGTCCCCCAATGATAAACTAAAAGGATATATCGAAGATAAAGAGCTATTTTCGATTACAGTAAAATAATGGAACAACACTATAAACTACACAGACTAAGAGAACTTGCAGATAATGATGAAGATTTTATTCTAGCATTAGCGCAAACATTTTTAGAAGAAGTCCCAGCAGATGCAGAAGTACTTAAACAGGCTGTTGCAAACGAGAACTATCTAGAAACCTACCAGACAGCACATAAAATGAAACCTACTATAGATATGTTCGAGTTAGGAGTTTTAGACTTATTAATAGAAGTGCAAGACTGGGGTAAGTTCGAAAAGAAAGGAGAAAATGTTTCAGAGCAATTAAAAACAGTACTTATAGCTATAGAAAATGCTTCACAAGAACTAAAATCTGATTTCAATATATAATAATGCAAGCAGAAATAATTACTATTGGCGATGAAATTCTCATAGGGCAAATAGTAGATACAAATTCAGCATATATAGGTAAAGCACTTAATAATATAGGTGTTTCAGTATACCAAATAACTTCCATACAAGACGAAAAGGAACATATACTAAAAGCTTTAGCAGAAGCAGAAGCTAATGCAGATATTATTATTGTAACTGGCGGATTAGGGCCAACCAAAGACGATATTACAAAACATACAATAGCAGAATACTTTAACGATACATTAGTTAGAGACGATGCCGTATTAAAAAATATCGAGTGGCTTTGGAAAACCTATTTAAAAAAGCCTTTACAACAAGTTAATAAAGACCAAGCTTTAATACCAAGTAAGTCTGTAGCATTAATGAACACTGTAGGAAGCGCACCAGGAATGTGGATAGAAAAAGACAATAAAGTCTTTATCTCTATGCCTGGAGTCCCTTTCGAAATGAAAAAATTAATGGAAGATGCTGTGCTTCCAAAACTAAAAGAAAAATATAAACGCCCTTATATATTGCACAAAACACTATTAACCTACGGATTAGGAGAAAGTGTATTAGCAGAACGTATAAGTGACTGGGAAGATAATTTACCAGACTTTATAAAATTAGCTTATCTGCCCAATTTAGGTAAAGTACGCTTGCGTTTATCTGCAAAAGAATTTAATGAAGAAGAAGTAAAAGCAGAAGTAGAACGCCAAATAGAAACCGTTTTACCATTAATAAAAGACGTATTTGTAGGTTACGAAGACAGTAATCAAACACTAGAAGCCGTATTAGGAGCCGAATTAACAAAACGTAACCTCACGTTAGCAACAGCCGAAAGTTGTACTGGAGGCAAAATAGCAGAAGTCTTTACTGCAAACGCAGGAGCCTCTGCTTTTTTTAAAGGTGGTTTAGTCACTTATGCCACACAATCTAAAATAGACGTGCTAGGTGTACCAGAAGCTATTATAAAAACACATTCTGTAGTTAGTGCACCAGTAGCAGAAGCTATGGCAAAAAAGGTAAGAGTATTATATAATTCAGATTTCGGAATAGCAACAACAGGTAACGCTGGACCCGAAAAAGGAGATTCTGAAGCAGAAGTAGGAACCGTTTTTATAGCTTTGGCAACAAAAAATGGTGTTATTTCATATAAATTCGAATTAGGAAATCATCGCGTTAGGGTTATAAATAAAGCGGTAAACAAGGCTTTAGAGACCTTACAAAAAGAAATTTTTAAAAATTGATAAAAAATAGGTTGTCATAACTTAAAGATTTCATATATTTGCACCTCGATTTTTAATAACATTTAAAGTAGAAGTAATGTCAAGAGTTTGTGAACTTACAGGGAAGGTAGCAATGGTTGGAAACAACGTATCTCACGCAAAGAATAGAACGAAGCGTAAATTCAACGTGAACTTAATAAAAAAGCGTTTCTTCATTGCTGAAGAAGACAAATGGGTAACTTTAAAGGTATCTACATCAGCTTTAAAAACAATCAATAAGATTGGTATTGCTGCAGCAATCAAAGACGCTAAATCTAAAGGATTTTTAAAATAATAGCCAACACGCGCTTAAAGAAATAAAGAGATGGCAAAGAAAGGAAACAGAATACAAGTAATATTAGAGTGCACTGAGCACAAAGCAACGGGAAAGCCAGGAACATCTCGTTATATTACAACAAAAAATAAAAAGAACACTCCGGACAGAATGGAAATAAAGAAATTTAATCCAATCTTAAAGAAAATGACTGTTCACAAAGAAATTAAGTAATTAGAGATTGTCACTTTAGTGAGAATATCAAATATATAGTATTATGGCAAAGAAATCAGTAGCATCGTTACAAACAGGATCAAAGCGTTTATCTAAAGCGATAAAAATGGTGAAATCTCCAAAAACAGGAGCTTACATGTTTGTTGAATCAATTATGGCACCAGACTTAGTAAACGATTTCCTTAAGAAATAGTATTACTTTCTACACAATATATAAAGCTGCTTTCATATAGAAAGCGGCTTTTTCTGTTTATATCAATTTTAAACAAGACCTGTCAGGTTTTAAATATAGATTGTTATAATAGCTTCAATTTAAATGCCAACTCTTTAAGATTTTAGAATAGAAACTAAAAGCCTAAATCTTTTTTATAAAACCGATTAGCATATTTAAAAAATATTCTTTTCTTTATGCCTAAATTTAATGACAATATTTCAGTCCCCCTATTTAGGCTTAACTATTGCTATTAAATATTTGGGCGTTACCCAAAGGGCCGGGCTTTCACAACTCGCTTTTTTATTAAAAAAGAGCTCAAACAAGTTGTTCAATCCCTAACGCGCATTTAGATAATAAAACGTATTTTGCTAATAGCTAAGTACATTATAAAACCACAAGCAAAAAAATGAGCTTTTTTAAAAAAATATTTTCTTCAGAGAAAAAAGAAACATTAGATAAAGGTTTAGAAAAAACAAGCACTAGTTTTTTAGGGAAACTTAGTAAAGCTGTAGCTGGAAAATCTAAAGTAGACGACGATGTTTTAGATAATTTAGAAGAAGTATTAGTCTCAAGTGATGTTGGTGTAAACACAACATTAAAAGTAATAGAAAGAATAGAAGCTCGCGTTGCTAAAGATAAATATTTAGGAACCGACGAATTAAATAGGATACTTCGTGAGGAAATAGCAGGCTTACTTTCGGAAACCAATACAGGAGAAGAAACCGATTATGTAGTGCCAACATTACCAAAACAAGCAGACGGGACAAAAACACCTTATGTATTAATGGTAGTAGGAGTAAATGGAGTAGGTAAAACAACAACCATAGGGAAACTAGCTTACCAATTTAAAAGGCAAGGTTTAAAAGTAGTACTAGGAGCTGCCGATACTTTTAGAGCAGCAGCCATAGATCAATTACAAGTTTGGGCAGACCGCGTAGATGTGCCAATGGTAAGACAAGACATGGGAAGTGATCCAGCAAGTGTAGCTTTCGATGCTTTAGAATCTGGAGTCTCACAAGATGCAGATGTTATTATTATAGATACAGCAGGACGTTTACACAATAAAGTTAACTTAATGAATGAGTTAACAAAAGTAAAACGCGTCATGCAAAAAGTAATAGGCGATGCCCCACACGATGTATTATTAGTGTTAGACGGATCTACAGGGCAAAATGCATTCGAACAAGCAAAACAATTTACTGCAGCCACAGAAGTAACTACACTAGCCGTAACAAAACTAGATGGAACAGCAAAAGGTGGTGTCGTTATAGGTATAAGTGATCAATTTAAAATACCAGTAAAATATATAGGTGTAGGAGAAGGTATAGAAGATTTACAAGTCTTTAATAAATACGAATTTGTAGACTCTTTCTTTAAATAACATTTGAAATATAAAGAACAGAACATATTAAAAACAATATCTATAATTGTATTAATATATTCTGGGTTACAAGTTGTTATTCGTTTAATTAATATAATGACTGCCATTTATAAATATTATAATGGTAATCCATTAATTCCAAGATATTTGTATAAGTATGTTGTTTTTCCACATGTTATATTATTTGTTATCTTTTTAATAGTATTCCTATTCACTTATCGAAGCTTAAAAAAGACTATCTATAATAGATATTTAATTGTTTTAACAAGCGCTATTGTATTACTAAAATTTTTCTTTTTCGAAGCTTTATTAAGTTTAGTAAATACTCTTAATCCTTTTAGTTAGTATTTGGTTTAAATAAATGACTAATAGAAAAATTAGAGATAATAATTTAAATGGCAGAAAAAATAAATCTAAATTATATTTAGTAAATTTATAGACTATGTCACATAATATATACCACAGTTTAGTTATAAAAGCGAATCAAGAAAATGTGTTTAATGCAGTAACACACCCAGAGCATTTAAATAATTGGTGGACTCTAGAATCTTCGGGAGAGCCAAAATTAAATGCTGAGTATAATTTAAACTTTACCAAAAAATATAATTGGTATGGTGTAGTTTCCGAAGTAAAAAACAACGAAGCATTTTGTATAACCATGACAAAATCGGACGCCGATTGGGATAACACAATATTTGGTTTTCATTTAAAAACAGTAGAAAACGGAACACAACTAGATTTTGCACATAAAGGCTGGCAAAAGAATAACAATGAATTTAGGCAAAGTTCATTCTGTTGGGCAATGCTGCTAAACGGATTAAAAAACTATTTAGAAAAAGGTATTATTATACCATTTGAGCAACGCAGTTAATTAATAACTAAGTTCAGTTGTTCCCAAAGGGCATTATCAAAACTACTAGGGCCTAACAAAACGTCGTTTGCACTATCGCCCATACGTATTACAACCATGTTTTTACTTGGAATAACATAAAGTTTTTGGTCATTTTTACCCAAGCCAGCAAATAAATCATCAGGAGCATTAGGAATAAGTTTACCAGAAAATTCTAAAGTTGTTCCGGGAGTTCTAAAACTTTCTTTACCATTTAACCACCATAGATAACCATAAGCCTTATTTAAGTTTTGAGAGGTAGAAGTCATTTCAGTAAAATAATTCAAGTCATTTAAAATAGGAATAGTATCCCAATGTCCTTCATTTAAATTTAAAAGACCAAAACGCGCCATGCTTCTAGCGTTGCTAAAAAATACATTACTATAACCAATAGAAACCCATTGCCCTTGCATATATATTCTGTCTCTTAATTGAGTATTAAAGTAATCTTTAAAGTTCATATTTGTAGCATCTTCAACAATGCTTTGCGTTAAAGTATAAGGCGCATTATGATAATACCAAAAGGTGTCAGGCTCATTTAAAAATGTTAAGCATTCACTATCATAACAATTCGAATTAGTAATGGTATAATCCAATCCAGTCGTCATAGTTAAATGCTGTTTTATCGTTATATTTTGTGCTTCGCTAGTTGTTAAACTAGACCAGTTGTTTCCTAGATAATTAAGAGATGATGTATTAATATTTAATAAATTTTGTTGTTGTGCAATACCTATGGTAAAAGCAGATAAGGTTTTTCCTGCCGAATACCATGGTAAATTGGAGTTCTCGTTAGCACCGTTTCCGTACCATTCTAAAGCAATTTTTCCATCCTTTAAAACAATAAACGCTTTGGTGTTTTTTTCTTCTATAAAATCTAAAAGCGTTTCAACACGAGATGCATCCCAACCTAAATTTTCAATAGAAACGGTCTCCCAATCATTAGAATCTGTAGGAGGGAAATATAAAGATGACCCATCTGTATTGCTAGTTGTAGGCTCGTCTATAGTTTCCGAACTACAATTTAGAGAACAAATAAAAACTAGAGCAATTAAAAGTAAGCTATTCATCTTCATAATATTTATTTTTAAATAAGACTTTATAATAGATTAAAGGTTTAATAAGACGATTGACTTTTTAATAAATGAGTTCAATAGTTTGAATAATTAGTTTTGTATTTTTAGTAAAAATATAAAACGATGAAGCCATACTTTTTACTTATACTATTCTGCATACTTTTTTCCTGTAAGCAAGACGTAAAAGAACAAGAAACAGAAACTGTAGAAGAAACTTCAGATTTAAGTGCTATCTCCACAAAAGACATTGCAGAATTTAAAGTGTTAGATTCTAAATTTATAAATAAGAAGCAGATTTGGAATACCCTAGAATCTCAAATGCGTGGTTTTTCAGAAGCGCAATACAATACTCTTAAACCATTAATATTAGAACAAGATATTCCAACGTTACAAAAACATGTAAAAGAAGGACGATTAAGTTACGAGATGTTGACAAAGTTCTATCTCTACCGTATAAAATTATTTGATAGAGAAAATAACTTATCCTTAAATTCAGTTATAGCTTTAAATCCTAATGTAATACAACAAGCTAAAGATTATGATAAAGCTTTAAAAAAAGAAGCGTATAGACATCCTGTCTATGGTATGCCAATACTTTTAAAAGACAATATTAATGCAGAATATATGCCAACTACAGCTGGAGCTGTAGTTTTACAAGGTAACACAACCAAAGATGCTTTTATAGTAGAACGTTTAAAAACGAAAGGTGCTTTAATTTTAGGAAAGGCCAATTTAAGCGAATGGGCATATTTTTTCTGTGGTAAGTGTCCAAGTGGTTACAGTGCTATTGGCGGGCAAACATTAAATCCCTATGGACGCCGAACAATAGATACAGGCGGTTCTAGTTCGGGAAGTGGTGTGGCAGTAGCAGCAAACTTTTGTGCAGCAGCAGTAGGAAGTGAAACAGCAGGTTCTATTTTGTCGCCAGCAAGCCAAAACTCGGTAGTAGGATTAAAACCAACTATAGGTTTGGTAAGTAGAAGTGGTATTGTGCCGATTTCAGAAACCTTAGATACTGCAGGCCCAATAACTAAAAACGTAACAGATAATGCCATTGTGTTAGATGCTTTGTTTGGATACGATGCTAACGATTTTAAAGCTATAAACACAAAATGGGGAAATAGTTATTACTATAATAATTTAAACGGAACAAAAAGTTTAAATAGTAGGCGGTTTGGAGCATTTAAAGCGTTAATGAAAGATACATTATACGCCAATGCTATTAAAACTTTAAAAGCACAAGGTGCTATTATAATAGAGTTCGAAGCAGAAGACGTTAACTTGCCAGACTTTTTAAGATTACTAAATCTGGACATGAAAAAGGATTTGTCAAACTATTTATCTAATTATGGAAATCCTTCTACACCAGTAAAAACTGTTCAAGATGTTATAACGTTTAATAAAAATGACTCTATAAATATTATGCCTTATGGTCAAGCCTTATTTAGAGGTATTGTGGCAGATAAAAGCACAGAAGAAGCGTTTAAAAGTATAAAAGATATACTAAAAACAAATGGTAAGCGGTTTTTCGATGCGCCAATGTTAGAGCATAAATTAGATGGTGTACTCTCCATTAATAATTATCATGCCGCTTATGCTGCAGTAGCAGAATATCCAGCAATTACAGTACCAATGGGCTATACTAAAACTGGAGAACCTAAAGGATTAACCATTATAGCAAGACCATTAGCTGAAAAACAACTACTAAGTTGGGGACTAAACTATGAGCAAGCTTCAAAAAAACGACAGTCTCCAATAAATTATAACTAAGTATTATGAGTTAAACCTTTAAGAAGGAAATCAAAAATCAAAACTCGGACATCGTAAATCATAAATCATTGTGTATCTTTGCAGTCCAAAATTAAGATATGCGTACAAAGTCACTTAAAAAGAACAAAATCAATGTAATAACACTAGGCTGTAGTAAAAATGTTTACGATAGCGAAGTGTTAATGGGACAACTAAAAGCCAGTGGGAAAGATGTTGTACATGAAGAAGAAGGGAATATTGTTGTGATTAATACCTGTGGATTCATTAATAATGCAAAAGAAGAAAGTGTAAACACGATCTTAGAGTACATGCATAAAAAAGAAGAAGGCGAAGTAGATAAAGTATTCGTTACAGGCTGTTTAAGTGAGCGCTATAAACCAGACTTACAAAAGGAAATTCCTAACGTAGATCAATATTTTGGAACCACAGAATTACCAGGCTTATTAAAAGCTCTAGGAGCAGATTATAAACATGAATTAATAGGAGAACGTTTAACAACAACTCCTAAAAATTATGCTTATTTAAAAATTGCTGAAGGTTGCGATAGACCTTGTAGTTTTTGTGCCATTCCTTTAATGAGAGGAAAGCACAAAAGTACGCCAATAGAAAATTTAGTTACAGAAGCTGAAAAATTAGCAGCAAATGGTGTAAAGGAGCTTATTTTAATAGCACAAGATTTAACCTATTACGGATTAGACTTATATAAGAAAAGAAACCTAGCTGAGTTATTAGAAAACTTGGTAAAGGTTGAAGGAATCGATTGGATACGTCTACACTATGCATTTCCAACTGGGTTCCCAATGGATGTGCTAGACCTTATGAATCGCGAACCAAAAATATGTAACTATTTAGATATACCATTACAACATATTAGCGATTCCATTTTAAAGAGTATGCGTCGTGGTACTACAAAAGAAAAAACGACAAAGCTTTTAAAAACATTTAGAGAAGCGGTACCAAATATGACGATACGTACAACACTTATTGTTGGTTATCCAGGAGAAACAGAAGAAGATTACCAAATCCTTAAAGAGTGGGTAAGAGAAATGCGTTTTGAAAGATTAGGTTGTTTTACGTATTCTCATGAAGAGAATACACACGCTTTTAATCTAGAAGACGATGTGCCACAAGAGGTAAAACAAAATCGTGCTAATGAAATTATGGAGATTCAGTCTCAAATATCTTGGGAGTTAAACCAAGAAAAAATAGGACAGGAATTTAAAGTAATAATCGATAGAAAAGAAGGCGAGTACTTTATAGGAAGAACCGAATTCGATTCGCCAGACGTAGATAACGAAGTATTAATAGACGCTACTAAAACGTATTTAAAAACAGGAGAATTTGCAACCGTAAAAGTTATAGAAGCAGAAGATTTTGATTTGTATGCGGAGGTTGTTTAAGTTTACACTTCGAAAGTTTAGTGTAACATTTGTTATCTAAATTTAAGATATATTATTTTAAAATACGCAGTAGACTATTATATTTTATATGTCAGTCTGAGCTTGTCGAAGACTATCTTAAAAGGATTTAATAATATTGATGTCATATATTATATAAATTATTCAGACATAATAATATTTCGTTTGTAATAAGTTTACACTTCGACAAGCTCAGTGTGACATTATTTTTCATAGTTGTCTAATTTGAAACATAATAATTAAAAATAACCAAGGAGATAATTATAGTCTTAAAAGTCTGTCTGAGCCTGTCGAAAATCATCTAGATTGAATCTATATTATGAGTTAATCATTAATTTCATACTTTGTGGCTTTCAATACTTAACTAATGATGCTATCTGAAATAGAAAACAAAGAGTATATTAAACGTATTAATTCTGCTTTAGAATATATAGACAAGCACATAGAAGAAAAGTTATCTTTAGAAACTATAGCAGCTATAGCTCATTATTCACCGTATCATTTTCATCGAATTTTTAAAGCAATAATTGGCGAAACACTTAATGAGTACATAATGCGCCAACGTATTGAAAAGTCTGCTATAGAACTAATGACTAAAAAAGACGTTATCATAGCTGTATTAGCAGAACGTTATGGTTTTAATAGTCATGCTGTATATACAAGAGTATTTAAAAAATACTATAACGTAAGTCCTACAGCATTTAAAACATTAAATCCGAGTAAATTTAGCAAGATTAATCAAACAGAAAGCAAGAAAGGTCAAGTGAGTTTTATATTTGAAGAATACATTTGCAATATTAATAATTATTTAAATTGGATAAGCATGAATGGAACCATTGAAATAAAAACTATTAACACCTTAAACTGTGCAAGTATAACACATATAGGAGTACAAGGTATGGAGAAAACCTTCGATAAATTAATACGTTGGGCAGTACCCAAAGGTTTAATGAATAGTCCAGAAGCTAAATTGGCAAGAATATTTCATGATAGTTTTAAAGTTACTGCTCCAGACAAAGTAAGAATGAGTGTGTCGTTAATAACAGATACTCCTTTTAAAACTGAAGATGATATAGTAAAAACAATAATAGTTGAAGGGAAATATATTGTTGGACGCTTTGAAATAGTACCAGACGCTTTCGAGAAGTCTTGGTCGTCTTTATATGTATGGATGAATGATAAAGGCTATAAAAAGGCAGATGAAAATCCTTTCGAAATATATCATAACGATTACAGAGAGCATCCTGAAGGTAAGTTTATAGTTGATCTTTATATTCCTATCCAGTAAGTCTCTAAATAATAAGAGTGTAGCCAAAATTATAAATACTTATAATTTTGGCTTTTTTTATGCTTTTTTTTGAAGGTTTAAATAACTAAAGCTATTTTTAGGCTTAATTAATTGATTCAAAAAACAACATAATGAGCAAAACCCTACCCTTACTCGTAACTCTATTCATTACTTTTTTAACATTCGCACAAGCACCAGAACGAATAAACTATCAAGGTCTTATAAGAGATAACTCAGGAAATATATTAAGTTCACAATCCGTTGGGATGTTATTTACTATAAAACAAGGTGCCGTTGGAGGCACAACAATATACTCTGAAACTTGGACAATAAACACGAATACTGAAGGTATAGTAAACGTTCCTATTGGTTCAGGAATGTCTACCGATGATTTCTCCACAATAGATTGGTCTAACGGACCATACTTTTTAGAAACAAGTATAGATGTAACTGGAGGAGTTAATTATGTTTCACTTGGTTCTAGCGAATTATTAAGTGTCCCTTATGCATTACATGCAAAAACAGCAGGCAATGGATTGCCTACTGGTGAAGCAGGAGATATTCTATTTCACGATGGTACAACATGGGTGAATCTACCAAAAGGTACAGATGGACAAATATTAACGCTATCTGGCGGAGCGCCAACATGGGCTAACCAATGTGTAAATATATTTTATTTAGATGCAGATGATGATGGGTATGGAGATGCTACTATGATAACTGTTGCTTGTGAAGCTCCAATGGGTTATGTAGCAAATAAAGGCGATTGTGATGATACTAACGCAAGTGTTAATCCAGGCGCTACAGAGGTTTGTAATGATAATATAGATAACGATTGCGATGGTTTAGTAGATTCCGATGATCCAGACGCAACAGGAACATCCGTTTGGTATCAAGATGCAGATGGAGACGGGTATGGAACCGATGCTATAACTTTATCGAGTTGCTCGCAACCACAAGGTTATGTCGCTACAGATGGAGATTGCAATGATACTGACGCATTTATTAACCCAGATGCCACGGAAATTTGTAATGACAATGTAGATAATGATTGTGATGGGTTAACCGATGGAGAAGATACTAATACTTCAGGCGGAACAACTTGGTATTTAGATTCAGATTTAGATGGCTTCGGACTAGATTCTAGTACTACATTAGCATGTAGTCAGCCACCAGGTTATGCCGCAATAGGAGGCGATTGTAACGACTCGGATCCAGCTACGTATCCTGGAGCTCCAGAACTATGTGGAGATAATGTAGATAATGATTGTGATGGCTTAACCGATGATGAAGATACTAACGTTACTGGTGGTACGGTTTGGTATTTAGACTCAGATGTAGATGGCTTCGGATTAGACTCTAGTACAACAGTAGCGTGTAACCAACCAACAGGATATTCGGCAATAGGAGGCGATTGCAACGATTTAGATCCAACTACGTATCCAGGAGCACCAGAACTATGTGGCGATAATATAGATAATGATTGCGATGGCTCAACCGATGATGAAGATACCAACGTTACTGGAGGTACAATATGGTATGTAGATAGCGATGGAGACGGTTTTGGAACAACGGCTAATACTCTAACAGCTTGCAATCAGCCAATTGGATATGTTGCAAATAGTAACGATTGTAATGATAATGATGCTGCTATTAGACCGAATGCTCAAGAAGTTTGTGATGGAAAAGATAATGATTGCGATGGCTTAACAGATGGTGATGATCCGTCTTTAGTTGGTGGAACAGTTTGGTATAGAGATTCAGATTTTGATGGTTTTGGAACACCAAATGTAACAACCAATGCTTGTACGCAGCCAACAGGCTATGTTTCTAATAATTTAGATTGTAATGATCAAGATCAAGCAATTAATCCAAACGCATTTGAAATTATTGGAGATAATATAGATAATAACTGTAATGGGGAAACTGACGAACAGCCTGAGTAGTATTATTGAGTAATTAAAACATAAATAAGAAGACAGTCTCAAATAACAATAGTTGTTTTTAGGACTGTCTTTAATTTTTTAATAATCTATTCAATCCCTCTCTTTCAAATAAAATTTGCCCAATTTTAATATCAGACCATCCTTGTTTTACTTTATATGTAAATGTAGGTATATCGTTAATCAGTTTACAATCAATATAATAATTGGCAATAGCGTTATGGTTTATAGCTTTTAAATCTTGAATATGAGTAGAAACAAAAAACAAGGAGTTTTTAAACTGAGGTAATCCAGTTATTGTTGTGGTACATATTTTAGTAGCATCTTCCACATTAGTTCCACTAAATAACTCATCGAACATGGCAAAACAATGAGAAGTATTTGAAGCCTTTTCAACAACAGTCTTTAAACTTTTAATTTCTGTCATAAAATGGCTGTAACCATTTAATAAATCGTCATTATGGTTAATACCAATAGAGAACATATTAAAAAAAGGAAAAGCACCGTATTCTGCCGGAATCCCTATCCCTAAATGTCCTAAATACACACAAAGCCCTACAGATTTTAAAAAGGTAGATTTTCCAGACATATTAGCACCGTTTAAAACAATAACATTACTAGATTCTTTAAAATCATTTTTTATAGGTTCCTCTAATAAAGGGTGATAAAAGGCTTTTAACTCTATGCCTTGTTCTATAAAATTTGGAAATGAAAAATCATGTTTTATTATGGTTTTACTAATGGATAAATAGGCTTCAAAACGCGATAAGTTATCCCAAAATTGAGTAATAGATTTGTTTTGTTTAGCTTCTGCTAAAATTGCACAAAGCGATATAACATCTGCATCTCTAAACTTATATTCACGTATTAACTCTTCATAGTTTTTAGAATTAAATAATGCTAGAAAATCATTGATAACTCTTATTTCTTCAGTATAACTTTCAGGAAATGCTAAACGTAACTTCGAAAAATAAAGTGTGTGGAGTCGTTTAAAGAGCAATAGCATTTGTATTAAACTCGATTTTAGTTGTGCTCTTTCATATTTAGAAGCAAAGAATTTATACTTTATCTTATTATTTGGCACTTCTTTAAAAGCATAGGTTTTTAGAAATTGTGAGGTTTCTAAAAGGTAAGAGATAGAATAAGAATAGGTCTCTAATACAGCATTGTTTTTAATAAACCCTTTAAAAATGTCTTGTCTTTCTATAATAGATTCAATAGAAGATAAGGGTTTGTTTAAAAGTGTTAATAATGCCGATTTAGCATCTATGTTTAGTGTACTATTAAATAACGGTAGAATATCTTTTTCTATGTGTAAATCCTTAATATTATTCATGCTTGCAAAAGTGATTGTGTTTTTAGTAATACAATACAGTTTTACAATATAAATGAATAAATATTTGCTAGTTCTTAATAAACTTATAAATTACTATTAGTTGTTATATTAATAGAAGTGAAGTTGAAAAATATTATTTAGCATCAAAAATAATCAAACTTCTTTTGTCTTCAGTTTCTTCAAAATAATTAGGTATAGTATGCTTGCCCTTAGGTTCTATTATTGGCATGAAACAAGAAGGCGTATTGTTATATAGAGCAATAGATTCTGGAAATGCTAAAGAAAAGGGTTTTAAATTTTGTTTTTTAGAAGCTAACGGTTTATGCTTTTTTATAGAAAAAGAACTAGTATCTACTGGGCTAGAAAAAAGGCCTTTAGATGCAGTAGTTTTTTGAGCATATCCAGTAAGACCAATAATACCTATTAATACAGCAACAGTGATTTTATTCATAACGCTATTCTTTTTTTAATTGTTTACTAATTTTTCTAATAGCCGATTCTATAGATTTTTCAGGTTCTATAATATTGTATTCTCCCCAAAAATCAGGGTCGCCAAAACCAGAAACCTCGTCTATTAAAATAGTATTAGGTTTAATACGGTCTTTTAATTTTGGCATTTGTCCCGTGGCATTATATTTCCAGTCAGTAATTGCCATTTCGCTCTGCAGCGTATAACGGTTATTAAACAATCTGTTTTTCCAGTTTACCTTAAAAGTTAATGAAATATTACTATATCCATAATACCATTTTCCATCTCGTACCCTATAATTTACTTTATAACCAGCCTCTGTTGGGTAAACAGTTGCTTTTCTAGGTTTTTTCTTAACAAATAGCTCTGTGGCTGCCGCTCTGTTACTAACATCTAAATTATAAGTAGCACTAGTTAACGCATAAGAATTAGCATCTATAAATAACTTACCATAATATAAAGCATCATTTAGTCCTTCTTTTTGTTTAAATGCAACAACGTAAACAAGTCTATCATTTATTTGCGTTGATCTATTAAATGTAAAGTTATAAAGAGATAAATTATCTTCAGTAAAAATAAATTCAGGATACTTCATAATGTCTGTATATAAAGCGCTAAACGGACCACCTTGCAGCTTTAAAGCAATAGTATCTAATCTAGAGTAATTAGTGTTTTTCCTAGATTTTATAAGACGTATACCATCTCTTTTTCCTGAGGAATAAGGTGTTTTGTAAATTTCTAAAACAGCTTCAGACAAAGAAGCATTTTTTTTTCTCTTCTTTATGGTCTCTCTGTAGAAACCAGTCATAACCACACTAGTGTTAAAATAGTTTTCGCCTTTTAATTTTAAAGCTTTTTTTACAAGGCTTTTTGCATTTTTTGGAGCATTTAAATCTATTTGTGCTAAAACAGTAGCGGCTTCCTCCAATTTTATTTTAGTGCTTTTTGCTTTAAAATTAACTAAAGAAACGTCCTTTTGTTTGTAGCCTAAAAACGATATGGTTACAATACTAGAAGATAAATTACTAGGTACTTTTAAAAGGAACTCCCCTTCGGTATTTGTTACTGTACTAATGTTTGTATTCGTAATAACTAAATCTGCTAGAGCTAAAGGATCGTTTGTTTTTGAGTCTACAACACGTCCTTTGTATTCCTGTATATTTTGAGAAAAGGAAAAATGACTTACTAATAAAAAACAACTAATAAGTATTAAAAAACGGTTTTTTGGTTGCGTAAAATTATATAAAGAACTCATAACAATAATTATTGGTAATTTTTGTACCAGTCGTTTAAAATGGTAATACATTTCAAAGTACGCAAAAACAAACAGCTTTTTATAATTATTTGTGTTAATTGTTTCCTTAAATTAACATAATTAAAAACCTGTTTTTTGCAAATTAAATTACCAATAATTAATGTTTACTATTGTCTAGTAATCACTTCAATTACCATATATCGTTAATTAACCAATTGGAAGCATCTTGTAAATAAGAAACATATTCGCAAGGTTCTGTATGTGTTAAGCCTGTAGCAACTACAAGTGTAGTATTACTTCCAGCTAACGCAGTAGCATCCACCCAATCTTGTGTATTCTGTAAAGAAAACAATTCGTCGTTTTCACCATGTATAACGTATGTAGGTGTTTGTATAACTCTTGCACTACCATCTGGATTATAAGATCCGTAAGCGCTAGCCATTGGTATACCAGCAGCAAATACATTAGGCTGAGTTTCGCTATACCACCAAGCACCATTTCCGCCATCACTGTAACCATTAACTACAATTTTACTAGTATCTACAGGTAAAAATTCGCTAGCTAAACTTACAAGTGCATTTACTTGTGCTTGATTGTAAGCCTCAAACCATTGTAGACCTCTGTTGTTTGGACTAATAATTATGGCATCTAAAGCAGCAAAACCAGGTTCTGCATAACAAGCCGTATTTTTATGGGCATTGGCATCACCACCAGAAAAACCATGTAAAGTAATAATTAGTGGTCTGTCGTTATTTGTAAAATCTACATCTGGCATAATCACACGATATTCCCAAAATTCGTTGTTTGTACCAACTAAAGTCGCATCAGTAATACCGGTAGAAAAGTTTATGGCACTAAAATCAGATTGTAAATTTGCATAAGTCCTAGAAGGAACAGGAGGCGTGTCGTCGCTTTCACTGCAATTAAAAAGCAGAGTTGCGGTAAAGAAATAGATAAGTGTAAGTTTGATTGATTTCATAATTTTCATAGCTTTTAAATTATAGTCCTTTTTCTTTAAAAAATGGTAAACAAAAATTACAGCCATTGCTTACAGCTAGGCTATAATAACTTTAATTAAAAATAATTTTTTCGGTAATTTTTTTGTTTAAATGTAACAAAAAAATAATAGTTACGACTTTGTTAAAGGATTATTAAAAGTTTCAGCTTTAAAATGAAGCATTTAAAAACACCGTATCTTTACAACTTAAAAGACCAAAATTGTATGCCAACAGACTGTATTTCGTTTAAAAATACTGGATATTTTTCCGAATTAATATGTGATTATTTAGCTGAAAACGATAGTTTAAAGCCTTTTTACAATAAGTTTCCTAAACTAGAAACATTTAAAGCTCAGATAGAAGAAAAACAAAATATGTTTTCTGAACAAACACGATTGGTTTTATCTAATGCTTTACTAGAACAATATAAAAACGTTTCTATTTCCGAAGCTACTAAAACGAATATTGAATCCTTAAAGCAAAACAATACATTTACTGTAACAACAGGACATCAATTAAACCTATTTACAGGACCATTATATTTTTTACATAAAATTGTCTCTACAATAAATTTAGCGAAAACATTACAAAAAGCCTACCCAGAACAACATTTTGTACCTGTGTATTGGATGGCGACAGAAGATCATGATTTCGAAGAAATAAATTATTTTAATTTCAACGGAAAAAAAATACGATGGAATAAAGAAGCTAGTGGAGCAGTAGGCGAATTACAAACAGAAGGATTAGAAGGTGTTTTTAATCTGTTTTCTAAAGAATTAGGATTAGGACGCAATGCAGACAGACTTCGCGAACTATTTAAAAACGCTTATGTAAAGCACAATAACCTTGCAGAAGCAACATTATATTTAGCAAACGAATTATTTAAAACCTATGGTTTAGTTATCGTAGATGCTAATGTTAAAGCATTAAAAGAAGTGTTTATTCCGCAGATAAAACAAGAATTAAAAACACAAAGTGGATTTAATACTGTTTTAAAAACTAATGCAAAGATAGAAGCTATTGAAAACAAAACGTATCCTATTCAAGTAAACCCTAGAGAAATTAATTTCTTCTACATTACCAACAATCTAAGAGAACGTATTGTTTTAGAAGAGAATACATATAAAGTACTGAACACAGACATTGTTTGGGATGAAAAAGCACTTATAGAAGAAGTAGAATCGCATCCAGAACGTTTTTCGCCAAACGTAATATTAAGACCATTATATCAAGAAGTTATTTTGCCTAATTTATGTTACATTGGCGGTGGCGGAGAATTAGCCTATTGGTTCCAATTACAAGATAATTTTAAAGTGAATGGTGTTGTGTTTCCTATACTATTACTACGTAATTCAGTATTAATAAAAACAGAACAACAATCTAAAAAGTTACAACAACTTAATATTACTAACCAAGATTTATTTTTAAAGCGAGACACTTTTATAAATAAAAAAGTAAGAGAAATATCTAATATAAATATCGACTTTTCAGAACAAGAAACACATTTAAAAAAACAGTTCGAAGCGTTATATAAGTTAGCAGAACAAACCGATAAATCTTTTGTTGGAGCAGTAGCAGCACAAGAAAAAAAGCAACTAAAAGGTATAAAACATTTAGAAAAGCGATTGCTAAAAGCACAAAAACGTAAATTAAAAGATCACGTAACTAGAATTACCGAATTACAGACGCAGTTATTCCCTAACCAAAGTTTACAAGAACGTAATACTAATTTCTCGCAACTGTACTTAGAATATGGCGAAGAATTAATACCAAAGCTAATAGAAAATCTAGACCCATTAAAGGGTGAATTTATGGTGTTAACATTTTAGAAAAAAAGTTTGCAAATCGTGATACGTAATTATTACTTTTGCGTATGCAACACGACAAGATTTTAATTTTAGATTTCGGATCGCAATACACACAACTAATTGCGCGTAGAGTTAGAGAACTTAACATCTATTCCGAAATACACCCATTCAACAAAATACCAACAGAACTATCAGAATATAAGGCAGTTATTCTTTCGGGAAGCCCAATGTCTGTACGTTCGGAAGACGCATTTCATCCAGACTTAAAAGGATTAAGAGGAGAAAAGCCAATGTTAGCCGTTTGTTATGGTGCACAATATTTAGCGCACTTTTCTGGAGGAGAAGTAGCAGAATCTAACACCAGAGAATACGGTAGAGCAAACTTAAGTTATGTAAAAGAAGGCGAAACTTTTTTTAAAGGTATAACAGAAGGCAGTCAAGTATGGATGAGCCATAGCGATACCATAAAGACTTTACCAACCAACGGACAATTATTAGCAAGTACACACGATGTAAAAAATGCAGCCTTTAAAATAGAAGGCGAAACCACTTATGCTATACAATTCCACCCAGAAGTATACCACTCTACAGATGGAAAACAACTATTAGAAAACTTTTTAGTAGACATAGCAAATGTAAATCCAGATTGGACACCAGACAGTTTTGTAGAAGAAACTGTAGACGGATTAAAAGCACAATTAGGAGACGATAAAGTAGTATTAGGCCTATCTGGAGGAGTAGACTCTAGTGTAGCAGCCATGCTATTACACAAAGCCATTGGCGAAAACCTATACTGCATATTTGTTAACAACGGGCTATTACGAAAAGACGAATTTTCTCAAGTACTAGAACAATATAAAGGCATGGGGCTTAACGTAAAAGGCGTTGATGCATCCAAACGTTTTTTAGACGCTTTAGCAGGACTTAGTGATCCAGAATTAAAACGAAAAGCTATCGGTCGTGTATTTATAGAAGTATTCGATGACGAAGCCAACCAAATAGAAAACGTAAAATGGCTGGCACAAGGCACGATATATCCAGACGTAATAGAAAGTGTATCTGCAACAGGAGGCCCAAGTGCAACTATAAAAAGTCATCATAATGTTGGCGGGTTGCCAGACTTTATGAAACTAAAAATTGTAGAGCCATTAAAAGCCCTATTTAAAGATGAAGTTCGTAGAGTAGGAGCCTCAATGGGTATGGAACAACAACTATTAGGACGTCACCCGTTTCCAGGACCAGGATTAGCCATTAGAATACTTGGAGATATTACTTCAGAAAAAGTTCGTATTTTGCAAGAAGTTGATGCCGTGTTTATTAACGGATTAAAAGACGCAGGATTGTACGACAAAGTATGGCAAGCCGGTGCTATTTTATTACCAGTAAATAGCGTAGGTGTTATGGGAGACGAAAGAACTTACGAAAAATGTGTCGCGTTAAGAGCAGTAGAAAGTACGGATGGTATGACGGCCGATTGGGTAAACCTACCATACGAGTTTTTGCAAAAAACCTCTAACGATATCATTAATAAAGTAAAAGGAGTTAACAGAGTTGTTTACGACATAAGCTCTAAGCCACCAGCAACAATAGAGTGGGAATAAACCACTATTAAAAATAATTTGAGCGTTCCCCAGAGGGTCGGGCTTTCCCGGCTCACTCTCTGCGAGGAGTTCAAACAAACCGCTCAATCCCTAACGCGGGACAACCCGTTAAGATTGAGTATTAAAAATAAAATAAGTACTGTTTCGTTAAAATGGTATAGCTTTTGTTTTTAATAGACTAGAATATCATTTACGATTATAGAAAACCTACAATTAATACCCTATAATCCTAAATATAACTTTTGAACGTATAAAAGTATATGAAGAAAATAATTTACATTTTAGTATTAGTACTAAGTTTCAGTTGTGCATCTACCCAAGCGCAAAACTATAAAACTCACAAAGTACAACGTGGGGAAACCGTAGAATCTATAGCCAAAGCCTATAACATATCTACAAGTACAATCTATAAATTAAATCCAGACTCTAAAAAGAAACTAAAACCAAATTCGGTTTTAATACTACCAGAGCCAAAAACAACAACAGCATCAGGTTCAAAAGTAACAGTAACAAAAGAATTAACAGGCTTTAAAAAACATAAAGTAAAGCGTAAAGAAACATTATATAGCTTATCTAAAAAGTATGATGTTACACAAGACGAGATTAAAAAACATAATAAATTTCTATACGCCAATAATTTAAGAAAAGGCGATCGATTAGAAATTCCAGTATACAAAATCATTACTAAAGTAGAAGAAGTAACAGAAACAACAAAGCAATATACTGTACAACCAAAAGAAGGGAAATGGCGTATAGCTTATAAGTTTGGAATTACTGTAGCTGAATTAGAAGCATTAAACCCAGATATGCCAGCCGTATTACAACCAGGGCAAACAATAAAAGTACCAAATCTAGAAAAAGATACTATTAAGCAAGTAGATAACACCTATAGCTATTATACAGTATTACCAAAAGAAGGATTTTACAGAATAAAAGTAAAAACAGGAGCAGATAAAGACATGCTAGAAAAGCTTAATCCTGCATTGGCAGAAACAGGATTAAAAGAAGGTATGATTTTAAAAATACCATTCAATAGTCAATTTATAACAGACGAAGCAGTAACAAATACTACAGATATTATAACGACTTCTACAGATACTATTGTAGAGCAAGTAGATGGAACAATAAAAAGCTTCGATCAATTATCTGGTAAAATGATAGATACAGATGCCAAGCGTATTGCTATTATGTTACCATTTAAATTAAATAAAGTAAATGTAGATTCTGTAGCAGATACCAAAGCATTTATAAAAAGAGATTTATCAGCTAAAATATCACTAGACTTTTATTCAGGAGCGTTAATTGCCTTAGACTCTTTACAAAAACTAGGTGTTAATTTAGAAGTAGACGTTTACGATACTAAAAACATGAAGAGTGAATTAAATTCTATTCTAAGAGAAAACGATTTTAGTACAACAAATGCAGTTATTGGTCCACTAATGGCAGATAATTTTAATACAGTAGCATCAGCTTTAGAAAATAAAAATGTAATAGCAGTATCTCCTATAATAAAGAAAGTAAACATAGGAAATAATGTTTTTCAATCAAGACCATCAGATGAGGCTTTAAAAAATAAAATTATTTCACATTTCAAAGCAGATTCAACAGCCAATATTGTTATTGTAACAGATATTAAAAACAAAGTAGCAAGTACAACGTTTAAAAATCAATTTAAAGGAGCAACACTAGTAACTTCTAGAACAGATAGAAAAACTAAAAAAGATGCCTATTATGTATTCGAGCAAGATTTAGTTAGTGTTTTAAAACCAGGAAAAAATGTAGTGTTCTTACAAACAAAAGACGACGGTTATGTTTCTAATGTCTCTAGTATATTAAACTCATTAATAACAGATGATCTTAAAATAATACTAGCAACAACAGATAAAAGTAAAGCATTCGATGATGAAGATGTGTCTAACGATCATTTATCTAACCTTAGTTTTACTTTTCCTTCAGTATCTAAAATGATAAATGTAGAAGGTGAAAATAGTTTTGTAAATCTGTATAAATCTAAATATAAAGAAACACCAAATGCTTATGCAGTAAGAGGTTTCGATGTTACTATGGATGTTGTTTTACGATTAGTAACCTCAGAGAATTTACCACAATCTGTAGAAGACGCACCATTAACAGCTTATGTAGAAAACAAATTTGGCTACAAAAAGAAAACGTTTGGTGGTTATTATAACGATACAGTGTATTTAGTACAATACAAAGACTTAATGATTGTTGAGGTTAAGCAATAATTGGTAAAATACTGTCGTTATAAGTGTTTGGGAATTTAAAATATTAAAAACATGTACAAACTACTTATATTTTGCTTCGGTCTTTTGCTTTTTCAAGGCGATAAAACAGAATTTTCTTGGAATGAAAATACAAAGTTAACATGGAAAGATTTTCAAGGAAAACCTAACCTTAACTCAGATGCAGTTGCAGTAACAGCCTCAGGAATTACATTTAGTTATTCAATAAAAAAAACAGAAACAAGAGTTATTAGTTTTAAAACGCTAATAAAAGCAGATTTTTATCCAGAACACTCATGGTGTAAAAAAGGAGAAGTAGATGATCATGTATTAGGACATGAACAGTTGCATTTCGATATTACCGAATTACACGCTAGACTATTTAAACAAAAAGTAGCAAGATTAAAACCCTCTAATACAGTTGCAGAACAATTACAACGTTACCATAAAGAAATAGACGAAGCATTAGAAAAAATGCAAAGTGAATACGATAACGAAAGTAATTACTCTATAAATAAAGAAGGACAAGCCCTTTGGAAAGACTATGTAGAAAAAGAATTAAAACGACTACATAAATACAAATCATAACCTATAAAATGCTTCAACCAGATCGTAATTTTTTAATAAAATTGGCACATACTAAAATGCCTTATGGTAAATATAAAGACCGTTATTTAATAGATTTACCAGAATATTATGTAGTATGGTATCACGGGAAAGGATTCCCTAAAGGAAAACTGGGCGAAATGTTAGAAACAGTATATACGTTAAAACTAAACGGACTAGAAGAATTAGTTAGAAATATTCAGCGAAACTTCCCAAAAGTATAGCCAAAACTAGACGATAAATTAATCCTAATTTACCACAAAGATTTCAACTTAAAATTGTAAATTTGCTCGCGTTTAACAACGCACAATGGCAACTACTACAAAATACATATTTGTAACCGGAGGAGTTACATCTTCATTAGGAAAAGGTATAATCGCAGCATCTCTTGCAAAACTATTGCAAGCGCAAGGTTATAGAACAACTATACAAAAATTAGATCCGTATATTAACGTCGATCCAGGAACTCTAAATCCATACGAACATGGCGAATGTTATGTTACAGACGATGGTGCAGAAACCGATTTGGATTTAGGGCACTACGAACGTTTTCTAAACGTGCCAACAAGTCAGGCAAATAATGTAACGACCGGTCGTATTTACCAAAGTGTAATAGAAAAAGAACGTCGCGGTGAATTTTTAGGAAAGACAGTTCAAGTAATTCCACACATAACAGACGAAATTAAACACAGAATTCAAATTTTAGGAAAGTCTGGAGATTACGATATTGTTATAACAGAAATAGGAGGAACTGTAGGAGATATAGAATCATTACCTTATGTAGAAGCCGTAAGACAATTAAAATGGGAATTAGGAACAGATAATGCTTTAGTAATCCATTTAACATTAGTACCATTTTTATCTGCAGCAGGTGAGTTAAAAACAAAACCTACACAGCATAGTGTAAAAACACTAATGGAAAGCGGTGTGCAAGCAGATATTTTAGTCTGTAGAACAGAGCACGAATTACCACAAGATCTTCGTGATAAATTAGCAAGATTTTGTAATGTAACTCCAGATTCTGTAATACAATCTATAGATGCCTCTACAATCTATGATGTGCCTAATTTAATGTTAGACGAAGGCTTAGATAAGATAGTACTTAAAAAATTAGCTCTTAAAAGTGAAACACCAACATTAGATCGTTGGAATGAGTTTGTTAAACGACACAAAAATCCAAAAACAGAAGTTACTATTGGATTAATTGGGAAGTATGTAGAATTACAAGACTCCTATAAATCTATATTAGAAGCCTTTATTCATGCAGGAGCAGAGAATGAAGTAAAAGTAAATATAGAATCTATACATTCAGAATATTTAAATGCAGATAATATAAAACTAAAATTATCTCATTTAGATGGTGTTTTAGTCGCACCAGGTTTTGGAGAACGTGGTATAGAAGGAAAAATTGATGCCGTACGCTATGTGCGAGAAAACAATATTCCATTTTTAGGAATATGTTTAGGAATGCAAATGGCAGTTATAGAATTCTCTCGAAATGTATTAGGATTAAAAGATGCGAATTCTACTGAGATGAGCGAATCTACTACTAATCCTGTTATTAACTTAATGGAAGAACAAAAAACAATTACAGATAAAGGTGGAACCATGCGTTTAGGGGCTTGGGCTTGCGATTTATCTGAAAACAGTATTGTTAGAGATGTTTATAATGCAGACACGATAGAAGAACGTCACAGACATCGTTACGAGTTTAATAACGATTATAAAACACAAATAGAAGACGCAGGAATGATTGCTACAGGTTTAAACCCAGATACAAAGTTGGTTGAGATTGTAGAAATTCCTAGTCACCCATGGTTTGTAGGAGTACAATACCATCCAGAATATAAAAGTACAGTAGCCAATCCACACCCTTTATTTGTTGCTTTTGTTAAAGCAGCACTAACATATAAAAATAGTAATAAAGGTGTCAGTATGGCACAAAACAAATAACGGATTGCTTTTTGATTTAGAGTAAAGCAAATACGTATTTATATAAAACTAACTCATGTCTTAAAGTAAATAAGACATCAAATAACAAATGGAAGAAAAAAAACTAGATTTAAATACTATAATAGGGTTCGTGCTTATTTTTGGAATACTATTATTTATGATGTGGCAGCGTACACCAACGCCAGAGGAGCTTGCAGCAGAAGAAAAAGCTAAGCAAGAGCAAGTTGAAGCAGAACAACCAAAAGCAGCACTTACAGATAACGTAAAAGATGAGGTTTCAGAAATTCAGGCATTACCAGATTCTTTAAAAACAATAGCATTACAAAATAAATTTGGAGCATTTGCTTATTCTGAAGCATTACAAAATGTTAAAGAAGTAGCCATAGATAATGGTGTTTTAGCATTAAAATTTAATCCAAAAGGAGGGCATATTTCTGAAGTTAAACTAACACAGTTTGTAGATTTCGATTCTATTCCTATTCACTTAGTAAAAGATAAAAATGCATCTTTTAATATTAATTTCGGAACAACAGATAGCCGAATTTTAAATACAAAAGACTTAACATTTCAACCAACAGTAACTAAAAATGGAGAAAATACTATAGTTTCTATGAAACTAAAAGTATCTGAGACTAAGTTTTTAGAATACAGATATGTTATTAAACCTAACGATTATATGGTAGACTTCACCATTAAATCTCAAGGATTAAATGATGTTATTAATGGATCTCAAGCTATTAATTTAGATTGGTCTCAGAAAACAATTCGTCACGATCAAAGTGTCTCTTACGAGAATCGTTACACACGTTTAACTTACCAGCATGATGGCGGTAAAATAGACAAGTTAGCTCAAGCTAGTGAAGATGAAGAAACAGAAGTAGACGTACAATGGTTATCGTTTAGACAACACTTTTTTAGTTCGATTTTAGTAGCAGACAAACCTTTTAAAAGTGTCGCTTTAACATCTAAAGACTTAGTAGAAGACGATGAAATAGATACATTGTTTACAAAACAATTTTCTGCAAAAACAGCATTAGCGTTAAGCGGAAATGAGTTTAACGAAAACCTTAAGTTATTTTACGGTCCTACTGACAGTGAAGTCTTAAAAGGATACGAACATAACTTAGAAGAAAGTATTCCATTTGGTTGGGGGATTTTTGGATGGATAAATAAGTTTTTATTCATTCCATTATTTGGTTTTTTAAGTTCGTTTTTACCTTATGGTATTGCTATTATAGTAATGACAGTGTTAATAAAATTAGCGATGTCTTTTGTACAATACAAGCAGTATTTATCTCAAATGAAGATGAAAATTTTAAAACCAGAGTTAGACGCTATTCGTGAGAAACATAAAGACAATAAAATGAAAGCGCAGCAGGAAACTATGGCGTTACAAAATAAAGCAGGAGCAAGCCCGTTAAGTGGTTGTTTACCAGCATTTATACAAATGCCTGTATTCTATGCCTTATTTATGTTTTTCCCAACAGCATTTGCATTACGTCAAAAAAGCTTCCTTTGGGCAGACGATTTATCATCTTACGATGTTGTAGCAGAATTACCATTTAGTATTCCATTATATGGAGATCACGTAAGTTTATTTCCAATATTGGCAGCCATAGCTATTTTCTTTTACATGAAAATGACAACAGGGCAACAATCTGCAATGTCGCAACCACAACAAGAAGGTATGCCAGACATGCAAAAAATGATGAAATACATGATTTACTTTGCGCCAATAATGATGTTAGTATTCTTTAATCAATATGCATCTGGGTTAAGTTTATACTACTTTGTTTCTAATTTAATTAGTATTGGTATTTTAATCGTAATAAAAAACTATGTACTAGATGAGAATAAAATTTTAGCGCAAATTCAGGAAAATAAGAAAAAGCCTAAAAAGGAAGGTAAGTTCCAAAGAAAAATGAAAGAGATGATGGAGCAAGCTGAGCAACAAAAACAAGCACAGCAAAAGAATAAAAAGAAGTAAAAAAACAATAATTATAAAAAAAGCTGTCGCACTATATTTAGTTTGGCAGCTTTTTTGTTTCTTATAAAAAGAAAAGACTCATTAATACTGAGCAATTTCATAGAGTAATTAACGTTAAAGAATTCATACAATTAAATAAAATGAAGTCAATAAAAATTATAACCCTACTATTAATAAGTGTTATTACGTATTCGGTATCTGCGCAAAGCGTAAATCAATTTGATGCTAATGGTAAACGTCATGGTGTTTGGCGAAAAAACTTTGAAAAAACTAAAGTATTACGATACGAAGGAGCGTTTAATCATGGTAAAGAAGTTGGTACTTTTAAGTTTTATAAAAAAATAGATAATAAGGCTGTATTAACTGCAACCCGTACATTTAATGCTAAAAATGATATTGCGGAAGTCAAATTTTTCTCTTCTAAAAAGAAATTAGTAAGTGAAGGAAAAATGAGAGGGAAAGTCTACATAGGAAAGTGGATATACTATCATAAAGGCGGATCAGTAATAATGACCGAAGAACATTATAATAACAAAGGAGAATTAGACGGAGCACGTAATACGTATTATAAAACTGGAAAAGTAGCAGAAAAAGCTTTTTATAAAAATGGACAACTAGAAGGAGAATCACTTTGGTATTCTGGTAATGGTAATGTATTAAGGAGTTATTTTTATGCAAAAGGACAGCTTAATGGTCCTGCAAAAACATACGATTTTAACGGTAATTTAGAATCTGAAGGTGTATACCAAAATAATAGAAAACACGGTATTTGGAGATTTTACAAGAATGGTAAATTTAAAGAAAAGAAAGATTTTACAAGGCGAAGTAAAAACCCTAAGTTAAAATACAATAAACAAAAACAGTAGAATAAAAAAAGCCTCTCGAAAATCTTCAAGAGGCTTTTCTATTTAAAAGGACTTAGTTTGCTATTAACCGTATACAGAAGTGTATGCCTTTTAAATATATAACATGTTAGTTATTATTATTCTAATAATACTTTATCAATTACGTGTATAACTCCGTTAGCAGCTTGTACATCTGTAAATGTAATATTACTAACTCTATTGTTAGGATCTGTTAAAGTTGCACCTCCAGTTACATTTGCTGTTAGTGTTCCTCCTAAAGTATTAATCATCATACCATCAGATAATCCCATAGCTTGAACATTAGCTCCTCCAACAACATGTGTGTTTAAAGTAGATTCTAAAGTAGCTGTTGGTATATCTGCTAATCCTGCTAAACTTAATTCTGTTAATAAATCTCCAAATGCTGCATTAGTAGGCGCAAATACTGTGAAAGGAGCAGGTGATGTTCCATCAGCAGTAGATAAAGTTGCTACATAAGTAAATGATGCTTCTCTCGTTAAAGCAGCTACTAAATTTGAGAAATTAGGATCTGCAGTTGCAAAAGTTACAACTGTAGGTAAACCTATAACTGTATCTACAGCGTGAATAATTCCGTTTGTACCAACAACATCTGCAGTAGCTACTGTAGAAATACCATTGAATACAACACCAGAATCTGTGTTATAATAAATACTCATAGGGTTTCCTCCAGCTCCAGTTGCAGAACTGTTTGTATAACCATTACCTAATCCAGTTAAATCTGTAGAAGAGATTGCCCCACCAATAACGTGGTTTAATAATACTTGAGATAATACATCTGTAGGAACAGCTGCTAAATCAGCAAAACCATTATCGTTTAAAAAATCTCCAAAAGCAGCATCTCCTGGCGCTAATACTGTAAAAGGTCCAGCTCCATTAAGTACATCTACTAAATTACCATCGGCAGCACCTAAAGCAGCTACTAAGTTTGAGAATCCAGCATTGTTAACAGCATGGTCAACTATACTTGGTAAAGTAATTACTTTGTCTATAATATGTACAACACCATTAGACGCAGTAACATCTGGAGTTTGTACAGTTGCTAAATTGTTAAACTTTACACCAGCAGAAGTGTCAAAATAGATACTCATGTTGTTGCCTCCTGCACCAGTAGCTAGTGTGTTAGAGTATCCAGCACCTAAACTAGTTAGAGCTGTAGATGTAACAGTTCCAGAGATCACATGATTTAGTAATACTTGTTCTAAAGCAGCGTCAGGAACTTCAGTAACATCTGCCCAACCATTTGCACTTAAAAATTCAGCAAAAGCGGCATTGGTTGGCGCTAATACTGTAAAGGGTCCATTTCCACTTAAAGTGGTTGCTAAGTCAGCTTCAATAACAGCTGCAACTAAACTACTTAAGTCTGTAGTTGCTTGAGCAGTTTCTACAATGTTTAAAGATTGTGTCGGGTTTACAGGTGCAGCATTGTCATCATCATTGCTACAAGACCATAAGGCTAGGACAGCTAATACTAAGAGCGGTAATTTTTTAATTGTTTTCATAATCTACTTTTATAGTTTTAATTTGTTTTCTTTGTTTAACGAAATTAAAAAAAGATTAAACAATGCTACTTAAAATTTTGTTAAATCTTTTTAAGAAACTCTTCAACATAATATTTACGAGCAAAAACCAAAAAAAGATTATCTGTGTCAAAACTTTTAAATCTTGTATCTTTGCATCCAGTTATAAAAGAGATGAAAAAAAGAGTAATTGTAGGACTTTCAGGAGGTGTAGATTCTAGTGTTGCTGCCTATTTGTTAAAAGAACAAGGCTATGAAGTTATTGGTCTTTTTATGAAAAATTGGCACGACGATTCTGTTACTATTTCAGATGAATGTCCTTGGTTAGACGATAGCAATGACGCTATGTTAGTTGCAGAAAAATTAGGAATTCCGTTTCAAACAGTAGATTTAAGTGAACAATATAAAGAACGTATTGTAGACTATATGTTTAATGAATATGAAAAAGGAAGAACACCTAATCCAGATGTATTATGTAATAGAGAAATAAAGTTTGATGTCTTTATGAAGATTGCACTAGACTTAGGTGCCGATTATGTTGCAACTGGACATTATTGTAGAAAAGGAACCATTATAAAAGATGGTAAAGAGACATACCAATTATTATCTGGAAAAGACAATAATAAAGATCAATCCTATTTTTTATGTCAATTATCGCAAGAGCAATTGGCAAAAGCATTATTTCCAATAGGAGAATTGCAAAAACCTGAAGTACGTGCTATTGCTGCCGAAGCAGATTTAATTACTGCCGATAAAAAAGATTCGCAAGGATTGTGCTTTATAGGAAAAGTTAGATTACCAGATTTTCTTCAGCAGCAATTAAAACCTAAAGAAGGTGTTATTGTTGAAATACCTAAAACTAATGAAGCTTATAACGAAACAGTAAACGAATTTTCTTCAAAAGAAGCTGAGTTGCAATATTTATCACGTAAAGCAAATTATTCCGTAGCAGAAGGACAAGTTGTAGGTAAACATCAAGGTGCTCATTATTTTACTAAAGGACAGCGTAAAGGTTTATCCGTAGGTGGTATGGTAGAGCCTCTTTTTGTAATAGATACCGATGTAGAAGATAATGTTATTTATACAGGACAAGGCAAATCGCATCCTGGATTATACAAAAAAGCATTGTTTGTAAGTAATGACGAATTACATTGGATTCGTGAAGATTTAGCTTTAAAAGATGGTGAAACATTAAATGTATTAGCAAGAATACGTTACCGACAAGCTTTGGAAAATGCAACACTATATAAAGTAAGCACAGGGTTATATGTAGAATTCGAAAACAAGCAATCGGCTATAACCGAAGGACAATTTGTTGCTTGGTATCTGGTAGATGAATTAGTAGGTTCAGGAGTAATTTCATAACTTGCAGTAAAACTGCTTTTGTTATGAAAAAATTAAATAGACTTCTACTTTTAGTAGCCTTAAACATTTCGGGTTTTAGTTTTGCACAGCAAGATGCTTGGGTGTATCTAACAGATAAAGAAAATGTAGCTGCATCTATAGCCAATCCTATTTCTATACTATCTCAAGAGGCAATAGATAGAAAAGCAGTACACGGTGTTACTATAGATGCTAGAGATGTTCCCGTTAATGAGGCATACATTACACAATTAAAAAATGCAACAGGAATAACTGTTTGGGCAAAGTCTAAATGGTTTAATGCTGTACATGTTCGTGGTACGGAAGCAGATATTAACGCATTGTCTAGTTTAACGTTTGTAAACTCTATTACGTTTGCCGATAAAACGTTGAATGCTAAAACGGTTTCTCAAGAACCTACAGTAAATAAATTTCTTGTAGAAAATAGTAGTCAAACGACCTTTAATTATGGCAATGCCAATAATCAAATAGAAATGTTTAATGGGCATGAATTACATTTACTAGATTACACAGGAGAAGGCATAACGGTTGCTGTTATAGATGCTGGGTTTCCAAATGTAAATACAATGTCTGGTTTTCAAAGATTACGAGATGCTGGAAACTTATTAGGAGGCTATGATTTTTTTGATAGAACAGACGATGTCTATGCAAATACATCTAGTTCGCATGGTACTTTAGTATTAAGTGACATGGCTGGATTTGTACAAGATCAATTTGTTGGTACAGCACCAGATGCGAGTTATTATTTATTTAGAACCGAAAATGCACCAAACGAAAACCCTATAGAAGAAAGTTTATGGGTTGAAGCGGCAGAGCGCGCAGATAGTTTGGGAGTAGATGTAATAAATACGTCGCTAGGATACAAGACTTACGATAATCCTAATTACAGCCACAGTTCACAAGATATAAATGGAGATACAGCTTATATAACAAAAGGTGCAAATATAGCTTTCGAAAAAGGAATGTTATTAATTAACTCGGCAGGAAACTCTGGAGGTTCAGGATTAAATGCACCAGCAGATGCTGCAGGCGTATTATCTATAGGAGCAGTACAAGCCGATGGTACTTATGCTAGTTTTAGTTCGCAAGGTAGTGCCATTCAACCCACACAAAAACCAGATGTTGTTGCACAAGGTGCAGCGAGTGCCGTTATAAATCAGAATGATGTAGTAACAGTGTCTAACGGAACCTCATTTAGTTCCCCAATTTTAGCAGGAGGTATTGTTTGTTTATGGCAAGCCTTGCCTAATTTAGATAATGGCGAAATTATGCAATTAGTTAGAGAATCGGCGTCGCAATACACTACACCAGATTATTTTTTAGGATATGGTATTCCAGATTTATCTATGGCTTTAAGTGAAGGTTTATCTATTGAAGAGTTTGAACCTAGCACTATAACATTAAATATATATCCAAACCCAGCACAAACAGAAGTATCTGTAGAAATACCTTCAGTATATGAATCGGCAGAAGTCCGTTTATATAATATATTAGGAAAGCAGGTGCTGGAAACAACAGTGACCAACACAAAATCTAAAATTAACATTGCAGCATTAGCTGGCGGTATTTATTTACTAAAAGTAGATGCTAACGATTTGTCTAAAACAATAAAACTTATTATCAATTAAACGATTGCAATTAATGAACAATAGAATAACTAAACTATTCAATATACAATACCCAATTATTCAAGCAGGAATGATTTGGAATAGCGGTTGGCGTTTAGCCTCTGCAGCAAGTAATTCTGGCATTTTAGGATTAATAGGTGCCGGAAGTATGTATCCAGATGTGTTACGTGAGCATATACAGAAATGTAAAAAAGCGACAGATAAGCCGTTTGGAGTAAACGTACCGATGTTATATCCTAATATCACAGAGATTATGGATATTATTGTAGAAGAAGATGTAAAGATTGTTTTTACCTCTGCAGGAAACCCTAAAACATGGACCAAGTGGCTACAAGATAAAGGTATTATAGTAGTGCATGTAGTAAGTAGTGTAAAGTTTGCTTTAAAAGCGGAAGCTGCTGGAGTAGATGCTATTGTTGCTGAAGGTTTTGAAGCTGGAGGACATAATGGAAGAGACGAAACGACGACGCTAACTTTAATTCCAATGGTAAAAGAGCAATTACAAATTCCATTAATTGCAGCGGGAGGTATTGCAACAGGAAAAGCAATGTTAGCGTGTATGGTTTTAGGAGCCGATGGTGTACAAGTAGGAAGCCGCTTTGTAGCTAGTGAAGAATCTTCTGCACATGATGCTTTTAAACAAGTTGTTGTAGATTCTAAAGAAGGAGATACGCAATTAACATTAAAAGAACTAGCACCAGTACGTTTAGTGAAAAATAAGTTTTTTAACGAATTACAAGAGTTATACAAATCTGCACCAACGCCAGAGGAGCTTAAAGAATTATTAGGACGTGCCCGTGCCAAACGCGGTATGTTCGAAGGAGATTTAGAAGACGGTGAATTAGAAATCGGACAAATTGCAGGATTAATACATGATGTAAAACCTGTTGCCGAGATTGTAGAGGAGATGGTTAATGAGTTTGAGGAGGCTAAGAGTGAGGTTATTAAATTATAGATTAAGTTGAAAAAGATATCAATAGTATTATTAATTTTTGTTTTATCGTTTTGTATGAATAGTTATTCTCAAAATAATGAATATAAAATAGATGAAACGATTAAAATAAAAACTATTGATTTAAGTATTACAAGAAGTGTCTTGAAATATAATCCTAAACGATTAGTAACAGTTAGTTTAGAAAGGATGAGCGATAGTATTAGTTACTTGTCTTTTAAATATGGAACAAAATATGACACAGAAGTAGTTGATACAATTTTCCATGATTGGAAGCCTAAAAATAGTATAGAAATTGACTCCAAAATTTTTGATGATATTGTTAAAGATTTAAGAGTTTTAGATGTAAAGGGGTTAAATAAGTACTTTCGTAGTAATTGTAATGTGTATGATGGAAGTACTTATGATTTATCTTTTTCAGATTATAATTATAATATTAATGTAACTATTTATGCTCCTAAAGTAAATACAAAAGAAAGAGGTCTTAGGAAGTTCTTAAAAGTCTGTGAGGAAATTTGGGGGTTGAAAAAAAATAATGAATAACTTTAATGTTTTAAATGTATTTATAAAAGAATTAATCCTCCAAATAAAATTCGCATAACAAAAACCTATGGCCTACTTTTGCCAAATGGTTTTAAACGACTACACTAAAGAATTTATATACAATTGGAAATTAGCTGCTCCAGTAATGTTGGGCATGCTAGGGCACACCTTTGTTAGCTTTATAGATAACATCATGGTAGGACAATTGGGTACAGCAGAATTAGCAGCGGTGTCTTTAGGTAATAGTTTTATGTTTATAGCAATGTCTTTAGGTATTGGTTTTTCTACGGCCATTACACCTTTAATTGCAGAGGCAGATTCAGCAAATAATTTTAAACAAGGAAAGTCGGCTTTTAAGCATGGTTTATTTTTGTGTACGATTTTAGGAATTTTATTATTTCTTGGTGTGTTTTTTGCGAAGCCTTTAATGTATTTAATGAAGCAACCTGTTGAGGTCGTGGAGTTAGCTATTCCGTATTTAGACTTAGTGGCTTTTTCTTTAATTCCGTTAGTTATTTTTCAAGCCTTTAAGCAATTTAGCGATGGTATGTCTATGACGCGTTATCCTATGTATGCTACTATTATTGCAAACTTGGTTAATGTAGCTTTAAACTATGTACTTATTTTTGGAAAGTTTGGTTTCCCAGAATTAGGTATAGTTGGTGCTGCATACGGCACATTAATTTCTAGATTAGTGATGCTTTGGTATATTTGGTTTTTATTAAAAGGAAAGGAAAAAACGAAGGCTTTTGTTACTAATATAAAGTTCTTTGTGCTCGATAAATTAATGCTTCGTAAGATTATTAGTTTAGGCGCGCCGAGTGCCATGCAAATGTTTTTTGAGGTCGCCATTTTTACGGCTGCAATCTGGTTAAGTGGTTTACTTGGAAAGAACCCGCAGGCAGCAAATCAAATCGCTTTAAATTTAAGTTCTATGACGTTTATGGTTGCTATGGGAATTAGCGTAGCTTCTATGATAAGAGTAGGCAACCAGAAAGGTTTAAAACAATATTTTGAGTTACGTCGAATTGCATTTTCGCTATTTTTTATGGGGGCTATTTTAGCTGTAGCTTTCGGACTTATTTTCTTTTTATTTCACGATTACTTGCCTAGAATTTATGTGGATTTTGATGATACTGCAAACTATGTAGATAACATGGAAGTGGTTAGTATTGCTTCAAAATTATTATTAGCTGCTGCCATTTTTCAGGTTAGCGATAGTATACAAGTTGTTGTTTTAGGAGCCTTACGTGGTTTACAAGATGTTAAAATACCAACGATTATTACCTTTATATCCTATTGGGTGGTTGGTTTTCCTGTAAGTTGGTATTTTGGAAAAGCAGAACTATATGGTAGTTTTGGTATTTGGCTTGGTTTATTGGCTGGATTAACTACTGCTTCTATTTTATTATTTATTCGATTTAATTACCTTACTAAAAAGTTAATTAGAACTGAATTAAAATAGATTGTAATTCCTTCTAATGCTGGAACCCAAAAGTTTTATATTTGTATCAAATAAGAAAAAAATGACACTTCCTAAATTTATACTTGGTGATAATACCGATTTTCCAAATGCTATTTTTGTAATTCATACAGACTTTCCTAGGTTTATAATTAACCTAGAAGATGATGAAGTGGAGTGGTTTGAAGATTTTGATACTCATGATCAAAAAGAATTAGAAATGGAAACTGAAAATTTAATTAAAGAGGCTACTGCTTTTTACGATAGAGAAGTATCTCGCTACGAGGACTAATGCGTTAGGGGTAGTAGCGGCATCCTTTTTTGTGCGCGCTTATGCGCAAAAAAGATATAGCGAATAACCTGACCCTTGTGGTAACGCCCAAATAATACAATATGTTAGAACAGCTTATAGAGTTAGATCAGGAATTATTTTTGTTTTTAAATGGCTTAGGGACACCAACTTGGGATGGTTTCTGGTTGTTTTATACAGATAAAGTGCATTGGATTCCTCTATACATGGTGTTATTGTTTCTAATGTATAAAAAAATAAATAACCTTAAGCTATTTGGAATCCTGATTATTGTTGCTGCGTTAATGGTAGCGTTTACTGATCAGGTAACTAATTTATTTAAACATGGATTCGAGCGTTTTCGTCCGTGTCATGAACCAGGTGTAGCAGAGGCTATGCGATTAGTAAAATCTTGGTGTGGCGGACAATTTGGTTATTTTTCAGGACATGCTTCTAATTCTATGGCTGTTGCTGTATTTACAGGTTTAATACTACGTGCAAAATATAAATACCTCATTTTTATACTTTTGGTGTGGGCCTTTGCCATGGCTTACAGTCGTGTATATATAGGAGTGCATTATCCGTTAGATATTGTTAGCGGAATGGCTTTTGGAGCTTTATCTGGTTTTGGGTTTTATAAATTAAACGCGTATTTAAAATATAGATTTGCATTATAATATTTATAAGTTTTAAGTTAAGGTGTTAATTTAAAATTAGCTAGCTATACTAAATTTTATTCTTTATACGTTGTATTATAAGTTATTAACTTTAAATATTGATTTATGAAAACTGATACCATAAAAAAATTAAACTTCAATAAGATTACGATTTCCGATTTTGAAATGTCTAAAATTACAGGTGGTACAGTAGCAACAAGACCAGATAGTCTTTATATTAATGCTGCAGAAATTCTTGGAGATACTTTATTAAAGTGAGTTCCTCTCTTTTTAATTACTATTTTTTAGAGACTATAAAATAACGACTAAACAAACGCTTATTATATTGTTTAGAATCTTTGTTGGCATGGTTTAAATCGTAGGTAGTAATTTCTTTAACGTTGAAATTAGTATATAAAATGTCTTTTTGTTTTTCGGTCATGTCGTTAACCAAAACACCAAATTCTGCTTTGGTAGGAAAAACATAAGCATTATCCTTTATTGGAATTTGTTTAATAATACCACCGTAACTCCAAATGGTTTCTGGTGCAATATAATTATAGGCGTATAGTTCTATGCCACGTAATTCGTTTTCGGCTCTTAAATCTGAAATAGATTTGTAATTTTCGCTTCTTAATTGCTCTACAATTGGTAAGCCAAAAGTAAATACAGCTGCAAAGAAAACAACTGTAGACAGAAATACGTTTTTAATATCCTTTTGTTTTAATTGCATAAAAATATACACACCAATAAAAGGGAATAACATAGCTGCTATTATAAACCAAAGGTTTTGTGTTTCTACTTTTAATACAAAATAGAGTATAAATGGTAAAGCGATAGAAATTATTGCAATAAGACCAAAGTTAAAATATACAGGAATAGTTTCTCGCTTGTCCTTTAAAGTTTTAAATTTTCTAAATAAATATTCGATATAAAACCCAATATTAAATGCCAAAGGAATAAGCACTGGCATTAAATAGCGGGACTTTTTTTCTGGTATTATAGAAAGTAAAATTACAGCAAAAATGGTCCATAGAAAACTTAGTTTATAGGCTTTGTAATGCGATACTCTTGTTTTTAAATAAGGATATATTAAACTAATTACTGCAGGAATGGTCCATAAGCCACTTTGTGTAAAAAAGCTCCAATAGTAGTAAAATGGTCTTACGTTATAACTCGTCCAATTTCCTGTTTCTTTGCTAGTAATAGCGTTAAAAGTTTCTGGGTCTTGTAAACGTACATATAAGTACCACCAGCCACCAACAACTAATGCAACAATAAGTGTACTCACTAAAGCGGTTGCTTTACGTTTTATGTACTTATATTTTAAACTAAACCCATAAGCTAATAAAAAGGGGAGTAGCAAGGCGTAAAACGATACAGGGCCTTTACATAGTATAGATAAACCTATAAAAACACCTGCTTGTAATGCGTTTTTCCAGTTAGCATCTTCTTTTTTAAAGACCTTATTGAGGTTATATATTGCAATTAGCATGAAGCCATGAGCAAAAATATCCCAAGGGGCTTCTATAGTAATACCAATAACATAGAATGATGTCACAACTACTAAAGCGTTTATCATGCTGTGCATTCTACTTTTTAAGATGCTACGCGATAAATAAAACATATAATTACCAACAATCATGACCATAAAAACAGCAGGCAAACGCATGCCGAAAACACTTTTTACTCCAAAAATCATAGATGATAAAGCAGATAACCAAGTTGGTAATGGCGGCTTTTGGTAACGTGCTTCACCGTTCATAGTTGTTAATATCCAATTATCATTTTCTATCATTTCTCGTGCAGTAATAAAATTACGTGCTTCCATAATAGTAACTTGTAATGTCTCTAAGTTTGGTAATAGCATTAGTGCTACAAATAAACTAAGAAACAGGATTGGATATTTTTTTAAAGTTTTAAGCATCTTGTTTTTTTAATAAAATAAGATTTCTAACATAAATGGTAGCTCCTAAAATATGACCTACAAATAATACAGGATCTTTTCTAAAAATGGCATAGGTTAAAATTAACAAAGAGCCAATAAGGCTTAATGCCCAAAACCCTAATGGTAATGAGGATTCTTTTTTCTTTTCAGAATATAGCCATTGGAACACAAAACGTAAGGTAAATACAATTTGAGATACAATCCCTAATGCTAGTAACCAAAACGGTATGTCTTCGTTTTTAAATAACAGTGCAATGTCTATTTTATTATTATTGTAATAGAAAATAACAACAAAAACCGGCATTAAGAATAAAATCCATTGTAATAATTTAGGCACTTTTTGCCACTGGTTTTGTAATTGTAAATTACGTATGTATATATAATAGGTTAAGCCTTGACCTAGCATAATGGCAAAATCGTTACGTAAATAACCGTATATAAATAACAGAAAAGAGGCCATTAAACTTAAGGACCAAAATAAACTTGGTGTAATAACTTTTTTCTGTTTCTCGCTGGTTATCCATTGTACTATTAATCGAGAAGAGAAAAGTATTTGTGCTAAAAAGCCAACGCTATATATTATCCAGTCGCTCATTAGGCTTTTTTAGCAATGGCGTAGTTAATATATTTTTTCTTCATCCATAGGTAAGCAAAGCAATCCATTAAAGGACCAAGAAGTCTGTTCCATAATCCGTATTTAGCTTCGCCAGCAATACGCGGAAAATGTTGTACAGGAATTTGTTTTATAGTCCCATTTTGTAATAAAATCATAGCAGGTAAAAAACGATGCAATCCTTTAAACATAGGAATTCGTTTTGCGAAATCTGTTTTTATTACTTTAAGCGGGCAACCAGTATCGTCCATACCATCGTGCGTAAAACTTCTACGGATACCATTGGCTATTTTAGACGACATATTTTTTACAAAACTATCTTTTCTATTGGCTCTCACGCCAGTTACCAAATCATTAGGACCTATATGCTCTAAAAGTAAATTAAAGTCTGAAGGTGCCGTTTGTAGATCAGAATCGATATAACCTACCAATTCGGTTTCGGTATGATCAAATCCAGCTTTTATTGCAGCACTTAATCCACGATTTTCTTTAAACAGAATATAAGAGAACTCTGGGTTGCGAGAACAAATGTCCTCTATTATAGCTTGACTTTTGTCTTTAGAGCCATCGTTTACAAACAATATTTTAGTTGCTTTAGTTGCTATTTTGGTATAGGCTAGTAATTCTGTCTCAACACGTAATAAATTGTCTTCTTCGTTATAAACAGGAACAACTATTGTAAAATGATAACTCATAAGTTCTAATTAATCTTACAAATGTATTGTTTTTTTAAGAATAGAAAATGAGTATCAAATAAAATATGTTTCTTTGTAGTAAATAAGCACAATTTATAAGGAGAAAAGTCTAGTTTATTTACTAGATTTAAAGTGTAAAATACAAAAGTGCTTCAAGTAAAAAATAATGTGAACACATTTTTTAAACTTGAATTTGTATACCATTAATTTCTAAGACATAAAATAGACATAAATGAATATATTAGTAACAGGAGCATCTGGTTTTATAGGCTCTCACACTAGCGAACGATTAGCAAGCTTAGGACACCATGTTATTGGAGTCGATAATTTTAACGATTATTATAGCTTAGATTTAAAGCAGTTAAATGCAAAAGCATTAAGCGATAAAGGTGTTACTATTATAAAAAAGGATTTAAGAGATGAAGATTTAACAGAAGTGTTACCAAAAGATATCGATTACATCTTTCATTTTGCTGCACAACCAGGAATCTCTTTAACGTCTACTTTTGAAGACTATTTTACAAATAACATTATTGCAACCAAAAACTTAATTGATTATGCATTACAGCTTAACAATTTAAAATTGTTTGTAAATATTGGAACATCTTCAATTTACGGATTGGAAGCAACATTTCCTGAAAGTATTGCTCCAAAACCAGCATCGCATTATGGTGTTACTAAATTAACTGCGGAACAGTTAGTGCTTCAAAAAAGTAGGGAGAAACAATTTGACTCTTGTTCATTGCGATTATATTCTGTAATTGGTCCTAGAGAGCGCCCAGAAAAAATGTATACTAAATTAATTGCTTGTGCTTATAATAAAACGGCTTTTCCTTTATATGAAGGCAGCGCGGCACATTTAAGAAGCTTTACTTATGTAGGAGATATTGTAGATGGTATAGTAAGTGTTATAGGTAATGAAACCAAAGTAAATGGAGAAATTATAAACCTAGGAACAGAAGTAGAGCATACTACACAAGATGGTATTGATGCCGTTGAAGAAGTTATTGGCGAAAAAATAAATATAGACCACGTAGCGGCTAGAGCTGGAGATCAATTACGAACTAAAGCGAATATAGACAAAGCAAGGAGGTTGTTAAATTACAATCCGCAAACAACACTTTTAGAGGGGGTTAGAGCACAGGTAGAATGGTATAAAGCTAATTTTTTGTAGATTTAATCTATGAAAAGCTTTAAAAAAGTAGCGACATTAACCTTATTTCTATCCTTAATAGCCAGTTTTGTACTCTATAAAGCTGATGTTTTTACGTTTAAAAAACAAAAAGAGCCTTCAGAATTTATAGTTAGTAATTTTATTGCGAAGCAAGATTCTTTAGATAAGGATAGACGATTATTAATTGATTATGTTTTTCACTTAGACATTAATAAATCAAATCTTACTGTAGAAAAAAGACTAGTAAAAACATTTACTTTAGAAACTTGGGATACTCAATTAATTTCGAGTAGTAAATCTTTTCAAGTGCATAAAAATTGGGAGATTCCTCAATATGCCTCTAAAAATGATAGTATTGTTAAAAAACTGAAAGAACATAGAGTTAAACGAGTACGATTTACAACGAATAAGGTTTTTGATGGTGAGGCTAATGATTCCGATTTATTTGAAGTAATCATGTTTGTTGAAAATAAAACTTTAAAAAGTAATAGCAGCTTAGAGTTACATATAAAGGAACAAGGTATGGTTAATTTATATTGGAAGAAATTTACTGAAAGCCAAGTCGAGATTAATGATTATAATAATCCAAATGGAGTTCTAGTTGATAGAAAAAAAGTTAACCAATTTTTAAAATGGTATCAAAAATTTAAATTAAAACAGGAAAAAGAAAAAGAAAAGAAATTAGCTATAATGTTTAGTTCTAAAAGTGGACCAGTTGAAATTAAGGATATTACCAAAACGAAAGAATCTACTGAATATCTAGAAAAAAAGAAATTGTTTAAGGAAAAACTTGAGAAATACCTAGAGATTTAATTTATGAATTACTTAAAAAAAGGAGCAACACTAACCTTATTTCTATCCTTAATAGCAAGTTTTGTATTGTATAGAGCAGATGTTTTTAAGTTTGAAAATACGGAAGATACTCCAAAATTAGTGGTAAGTAATGTTACATTTCCCAAAGATGCTTTAAATAATGATAAACGATTGATAGTTGATTACGTCCTTAACTTAACAATAGATACCACATATGTTGCCGTTGAGAGAAAAGTAATCAAAACATTTACTTTAGAGACTTGGGATTCTAAATCAGTTTCAAGAGATATGTCTTCTACTAAAAATAGTGAACAGTCTTGGTTTACATCTAAAAATAAAACTATTATAGAAAAACTAAAAACACACCAAATAAAGAGAACAAGATTTACAAATAATATGGTGTTTGATGCTAACCCTAATGATTCAGATTTATCTGAAGTGATACGATTGCTTGAGAACGGAATATTAAAAAGTAATAGTAGTTTAGAACAGCATATAAACAACAAAGAAATAACAGATTTTTACTGGACTCGCTATAAAAATTATAAAATTCAAGTTACTCATCTTAATAATGAAGATGGTATTTTAGTAGATAGAAAAAAAGTAGATGAATTTCTGGATGTTTTCAGAGAAATAGAAAAGATTAAAGTTAAAAAGCGAAGTGATATAATGAGTGGCTCTAAAAGTATTCAAGTATTTATAGATACTAAGGAAATAGAAAACCCCACATATGGATACATAACATTAAAGAAAATTTTCAAAGAATTTGCAGAACAACATTTAGGAACGAAATTTTGAATTACCTAGAAATCTTAAAATATACGGCTATTAGTTTTGGGTTTTTAGTACTTGTGTTCTATCCTATGGAACGTATATTTCCTGCTAAAAAAGGGCAGGCATTTTTTAGACCAAATTGGATTTTAGATTTATGTTATTTTCTAGGGCAGTATATAATTTTTGGAAGCCTTGTATTGTTTGTATTAAGTTATTTTAGCGATTATTTATTAGCAATCATTCCAGAAACATTTAGAACTAAAGTTGCTTCTCAACCTTATATTTTACAAGCTATAGAAGTTATTGTCTTAAGCGACTTCTGTATCTATTGGGCACATAGATTACAACATCAAGTACCGTTTTTGTGGCGTTTTCATAAAGTACACCATAGTGCAGAACATTTAGATTGGTTAGCAGCGCACAGAGAACATCCTTTAGATTCTATTTACACCATAGGTATTATTAATTTACCAGCGTTTGTATTAGGGTTTCCTCTAGAAACTCTTGGTGGTTTTATAGCCTTTAGAGGGATTTGGGCAATATACATACATTCTAATGTACGCTTGCCTTTACCTTTTTTGCGTAAACTTATAGGTTCTCCAGAGTTACACCATTGGCATCATGATTTAAATAAAGACGCGGGTAATTACGCTAATATATCACCTTTAATGGATGTTGTTTTTGGAACCTATGTTTGTCCAGACAAAGAACCCGAAGCTTTTGGTATTAAAGAAGACTTCTCTAAAAACTATTTAGGACAATTACTCATGCCAATGCTACCTAATATGTTGGTAAACAAACTGACAGAGATAAAAAGCCGTTTTAAAAAGTAAATTATAACTTTATAATCTTATTCTTAATGGCATAAATTACCAATCCAATCCTATTTTTAACTTGAAGTTTAAAAAATAAAGCATCACGATAACCATCTATAGTTTTCGGACTTAAAAACATTTTATCTGCAATCTCTTTATACGTTAACTCAGTACATACATGTTTTATAAACTCAATCTCACGATCTTTAAGTTGTATTTTAGAATCTTTGTAATCTTCGTTTAAAGTATTAATAAGTAAGTTAGAAATGTCTTTGGTGTGATAGTAGCCGTTATTTATAACTTCGTTTAAGGCTTCTTCTAAAATACTTTTTTCTACATCTTTAAGTAAATAACCCTTAGCGCCAGCTTTCAGCATTTTTATAATAGTATCTTCTTCCTCTTCAACAGAAAGGGCAATGACTTTAATATCTGGGTAATTCTTTTTTAAATATTCTGTTGTTTCAATACCGTTCATAATTGGCATATTAACATCCATAAGTACTATTGCTGGAATGTTTTTAGGCGTTTTTAATTTCGTAACTAATTCCTTACCGTGTTTGCATAAGTACAAAACGTTAAAATTATCGAACGAATTAACTAAACTACTTATCGCTTGCGATAATAACATGTGATCTTCTACAATTACTATATTATGTGCTTCCATCTGTAAAAGTTTTTAGTATACATAATGTATATGTATAGAGGTGCCTTCGCCTACAATAGAGTCTATTGTAGATTCAGCGTTAATTAGTTGTGCTCTTTTGCAAATATTAGTTAAGCCAATACCTGCATTTTCTATATTTTCTTTATCAAATCCTTTACCATTATCTTTTGCAGTGATATCTATACTTGTTTCTTTATAATCTATAGTAACACATAGTTTGGTTGCTTTTGCATGTTTTATAGTATTGGAAAAGAATTCTTGTAGAATTCTAAAAAATACTATTTGTACCTCAGGATTTAATGTTTTTTCTTCTCCTTTTAATTCTAATTTAGCATCTATGTATTGAATACGATTAAACCTGTTAATTTCTTGTTCTACAGCAGTTACTAAAGAAATGTTTTTTAACGCTTCAGGATTTATTGCCTTAGATAAGGTACGTAATTCTTTTAAACCTTTGTTTAATGTTTCTAAAACAGCATCAATAGTATCTCCGTTTTGTAACTGTATTTTAGCAAGTGTTATTAATTGTCCAATATTATCATGTAATTCCCAACTAATATTTCTAAAGGTTTCTTCTCTTATTTCTATTTGTGTTTTTCCTATTTCTTGCTCAAAACGTTTTTCTGATTCTTTTTGTTCTAAGACTAATATGTTTTTTCGTTTTTGAAAAATAATAAATAAGATGATAATTATTATGCATAATAAAAGTAAGGTTCCAACTGCAATTACAACTAGATCTTTAACATTGTCAAATTCTTCTAATACTATTATATTACTATAAATCATCTACTTTTTGACTATATATAAAACCAATAATGAAACATATATTCATAACTATACTTAAAGTTAATTCAATTGAGAAAATCATACTGTAATCAGCTTCAGGGAACATTTCCCAGTTACTTCGTATAATTCTTGAAGGTATTTTTCCTCCAAAATAAAGTAAGAGACCAATACTAATCCAAAATAGTGAATTCTTTGATATATATAAAATTGTATTTGTATTAAGTATTTCAATAAAATAAAATAGAATAGTTATTATAACAAAAGCTCCTCCAATAATGAAAGGTATAATTTGTATTTCAGTTATATAGTCTTTGTAAAAAGCATCTATAATGAAGCTCAATATATATATACCTAGAAAAGTATTTATCCATTTCTTATATTTAATATCTTTAACATGAGATTTAAATAAAAAGAATAAAAAAGAAAAATTAATAACATGATATATGTTATATAATATTGTATTATTTCTTAGAATTTCACTTTCATGAAGATAACGGGCTATAAATCCATTTATAGGTATATACCATAGTAATATTAAGAAATATTTTAAAAATGTATTCTTATACTTATAATAATATATAGAGCCTACAATTGCTGTTATAAGCTCTATATATTTAATGGATTTTCCTAAAGCTTCAAATAAAGTTTCTAGTAGCATAAATTGATTTGGATAAGGTTCTGCTTTCTATTTTGGAGGCGGTGCTAAATCACCCTCATTTAAAATAGTAGGTGTTGTATTAGCCGCTGCCGCTGCCGTAGCTGCATTAGTTAATTGTTGCGATAAACGAGAACCAACTTTTTGTTGATTGGCACTTTTAGCATATACTTCCATTCTGTCACTTTTTCTATACTCTACCATTAAATCTGTTAGTGGTATAAAATCTCCTTTTACAGGATTATTAGGACTATAAGGCTGTATCTCGAAGGGAATATGGTTTATAATATTAAAATCTGGATCATTAAAATTTATTTTGGTAGTAGGAACCATGAAAGACGTTTGATTTCCAGGATATTTTTCTGAACTACTATTTGGATAAGCAGCATAATAAATACGTATTCCAGATACATTTTTATCTGGATTTCTTCGTTTAATTTTTTCTAAATATTTGATGTAAGCTTTCATAGTTTCTAACGAAAACCAAACAAATTCAGTATCTACAAATTCATCATTATTGTATTCTTCTTTTAATTTATCCTGAAACAATTCTAATCTAAAAGTATCATACTCTTGTTTTATAGATAATGCACGTTCTCTAGTAATAAGGTGTTCTTGTAAAGCATCATTATTACTAATAGTGTTTGGTGAGTCTAAATTTGGAAGCGATTTACAGCCAACAACAGCAATTAACGACAATGTTAGTATAATCACTAACGGAGGGTAAAATTTTTTCATAATTATGGAGGGTTTTTGGTTTATGCAAATTTAGTATAATTATAAGCTGTTTTTACAGTTTAAAAAATATCAGTATTGAATTTTCTTGTTAAATATCTGATTATCAATTATTTATTGTTTTTTAGGATTGAATAATAGGGTGTTTTTCCTTTAAGACCTTAGGCAATATCCTGTATAGATATGCGTTTTGTGTTAATAATATTTTATGTTTTTGTTAAGTATTATAGTAACAAGGAGTTAGCCGAAAAGCCTTAAAAATGAGTAGGTATACTATTAAATCACTATTAATTATGAGAAAAATTGTATGTGCAATATTAATTGGTGCTAGTTTTTTTGGATGTGAATCTGAAGAAAATGCAGAAACAAACTTACAAACCACAACTAAGTTTGAAAAAATTATTTCAGATAACAAGGCAAAAGAGTTGTATTTAAATGATCAAAATACAAGACTATCAAAACTAGGGAAAACAGATTTATCCTTAGAGGATAAAGCCTCTTATTTTAGTATTACTACGTTAAAAAATTATGTTGCGAACCTAGAAGGAGTTGCAAATAGCCAAGATATTGAAATTACTGGAGTTAATTTTATGTTTGGAGCTAATGAGAATGGAGACAGAACAGTTTTTCTTATGCCAGCGATAAACAATTCTACAAATATTTATAATATGTCTTTTTCAATTATAGAAGGAGAAATAAAACCTTTTAAGCAGATAAGTAAATCTTTATTAGAAGTCGAAAATGGTTCAACAGATAGTGATTTAATTTTATCTACTAATGGTATTATTAGTTATAATGATGCAGTAGTCTTATTTAACGAATACCAATCGAAATATATTGAATCTATAGCTGAAGAAATTATAAAACCATACTATACTAAATCTGCTTGGTATAGCTTAAATGAAATAAATAACTATATAGACTATTTAGAAAATGTTGAATCAGAGGAAAATATAACTATTAATGGTGTAAATATATTTTATGGAGTACATAATAGTAATCATCATCGATATCCAAATGACCAGACCATATTCTTATTACCTACACAAAGTGATAATGAACAAAAGGGAGTCATAAAAATTGGAGTAAAAGCTTTTCAAAATATATTATTAAATCGTGTAACTGAAGAAAGAAATATTTCTTCTTTAAGGGTTGCAGATGAGTTTAATCTTGCGCCACCTCCAAGAGATTGTGAACCAGACTGTCCAGATGATAAACCTGATGGAGAATAAGAATAGATGTATTAAGGTTAAACCTCAAAGTATAATCCTATTTTGAGGTTTTTTTATACAGTAAATCTTGGATTAAGTGTTTATCCTCATCCTTAAAAACGTCTTTTTCCTCACTTAGTAACCGTTAAAAAAATAAGTAAAATAGGTTTTAAACTATTGATATTAAGTAATCTAGTGTGCAATTTTGCAGTGTATTTAAAACAAGAAATACGCTATTAATAATAAACATACTAATTATGAAACGAGCATGCTAAAATCTTTATCATCCAATGGGATGATTAATAGCGAACAGCATGTGACCATTAAAAATCAATAAATATAAACAGATGAAAACAATGAAACTTAAAGCACTAGTACTTATGTTACTATGTATAGGTGCATGTGGTCCAATACAGGATCAAACAGGAACAAAAGGCAAACGAAATTGTGGAACCATGCTAGACTATAACGAGCGTTTAGATAACGAACCAGAATTTAAACATAATGAAAGCGATTTAGAAAATAGAATAGGAAATTATATAGAAACTGTAAGACAAGGCGGTTTATCTAATTTTAGATCACAGGTCGTTACCATTCCGGTAGTTGTACATGTGGTTTATAATACCAGTGTACAAAACATTTCGAATGCGCAAATACAAAGTCAGATAGATAATTTAAATCGCGATTTTAGACGCAATAACGCAGATGCAAGTACAATTCCTTCTGCATTTAGTGGCTTAGCTGCAGATACTAGAATAGAGTTTAAATTAGCGCAAAGAGACGAAAATTGTAATGCTACAACAGGAATAACAAGAACAAGTACAACAACAACTTCATTTACTTTTAGTACTACAGCTGCAACAGAAACAGCTAGAAACCCAGTAAAATTTGCTAGTAGTGGGGGTGCAGATGCATGGGATACTAGCCAATACCTAAACATGTGGGTTTGTAACTTATCTGGAACTCTTTTAGGCTATGGCTCTTTCCCTTCTGATTTTGCTTCTAGACCTAACGAAGATGGTGTAGTTATGGATTACCAGTTTTTTGGAGATACAGGTACCGTTTCAGCGCCATTTAATATGGGAAGAACAACAGTTCACGAAGTTGGGCATTGGCTTAACTTAAGACACATTTGGGGAGATGACCAAGATGAACCAGACGATTGTGTTTGGAGTGATCAAGTTGCAGATACACCAAATCAAGGCGATGAAAATTACGGATGCCCAAGTTTTCCAAACGTATCGTGTAGTAACGGACCCAATGGCGATATGTATATGAATTACATGGATTATGTGGATGATGATTGTATGACGATGTTTACCCTAGGGCAAGCAGAACGTATGGATGCTGTTTTATACACAACAAGAGCAAGTATTGTAAGTTCGCAAGGCGATATCCCACCACCAGCAATAGCGGGAGCCGATTTATTCTCTCAAGATACCGATGCAGATGTAGGTAATGAACCTAATAATGAATCGACTAGATTTTATAGAAGTGAAGATATTTGGGTAAGAAATACAAACGATGGTTTAACAAACGAAGAACACCAAAATCCAGTAGGAGGCGCAACAAACTATGTCTATGTAAAAGTACGTAATCGTGGCTGTTCGTCTTCGGCAAGTGCTAATGTACGTTTATACTGGGCTAAGGCTTCTACAGGATTAAGTTGGCCAACACCATGGGATGGAAGCGTAGGATCTCCAGTATATGGTTCGCCATTAGGAGTACAGCCAACAGGAGCAGTAGATGGCTCAGGTTTTACCGTTTTAGAATTCCAATGGAATAATACACCAAACCCTAATGATTATGTCGCATTTGGAGCAGATAAAGCACATTTTTGTTTATTATCTAGAATAGAAACCAGTACAACTTCTCCTTTTGGAATGACATCTCCAGAAACAACAAACCTTGGAGATAATGTAAAGAACAACAATAATATTGTATGGAAAAATGTTACGGTTAGCATTCCATCTGGCGGACGTTATGCATCGGTATTAGTCTCTAATTATACAAAGTCACCAAAGGAGTATACATTGCGATTCGATATTCCGAGATTAAATAATATACTAAATAATGGTGAACTATATATTAGTCCTAAAAGCCCATTAATTCAATATTTAAGAGAGACAGGACAATTAAAAACAAAAGGTATAGAAGAAACCAATAGAGGGTATTTAATAGCCGACATAAATGCACAGTTATTAGATTTTAAATTGGATAATTCACAAACATTGGCTTTAGATTTAGAATTTGTTGCCAACCCTGAAAAACTTAAATACAACAAAAACATTTTTGAATTTGAAGTAGAGCAACTTAATAATCAGAAACGTATTGGAGGACAACACTTCGTTTTTAAAACAGAGAAATAATATACAATACTTAATGTTAGTTTGAGCCCAGTCGAAACCCATAATTTTTCGATTTTTAAAACCTCTCGACTGTGCTCAAAGTGACAAATGTCTATAACATTCTTTTTCTCTCTTAAAAACTCATAGTTTTTACGTGAAATGAATGTTAATTAAAACCCTAAGAGGTACTTAATAATAGTATATTATAAATAGAATAACAGTTGTAATTCGCAAAAGGAGTATTAGTGGTTATGGTTAACTAAGATTGTGTTCTATTTTTAATTGGAGGAGCTATTATTAATGTGCCTCTTTATATTACTAAGTAGATAAAAATCTACTTGAGTGTTTTATACCATTAAATAGTTGGGTAGATTAGTATTACTTTAAATTCAATAAATAATCGGCAGCAGCAAAAGGCGTCGTTTTATTAGCTTCAATTAAGGCTAATTGTTTATTAAGTTCTATTTTAATCTTAGGATGATTAAAAAACTCATGTTTTAACTGCTCTTCAATAGTTTGCAATAACCAAAACTTATTTTGCTCATTGCGTTTGGTTTCAAAGTAAGTATTCTTAGACGTTATCGAAATATATTCAGAAATAATATCCCAAATACTATCTATACCCTCTTTATTAATTGCACTACAAGTGGTTACTTTTGGTTGCCATCCAGAGTCTTTTTCAGGATATAAATGTAGTGCTCTATTAAATTCAACTTTAGCAAGTTTAGCACGTTTTATATTGTCGGCATCAGCCTTATTAATAGCGATAGCATCTGCCATTTCTATAATGCCGCGTTTAATGCCTTGTAATTCGTCGCCAGCACCAGCTAATTTCAGCAATAAAAAGAAATCTACCATACTATGTACAGCAGTCTCACTTTGCCCAACACCAACAGTTTCTATAATAATAGTATCGAAACCAGCAGCTTCGCATAGAATAATGGTTTCTCGTGTTTTACGTGCTACACCACCAAGAGAATCGCCAGAAGGAGAAGGCCTTATAAAGGCATTTTTGTTTTTAACTAAGTCTTCCATTCGGGTTTTATCTCCCAAAATACTGCCTTTAGTTAAGGTACTACTAGGGTCTACAGCTAGTACAGCTACTTTTTTTCCAATACCCGTTAAATAACCGCCAAAGGCTTCAATAAAAGTACTTTTACCAACACCAGGAACACCTGTAATACCAACTCTAACCGATGCATTTGCATGAGGTAAACATTGCTTTATAATAGCATTAGCTTTTTCTAAATGTTTAGTGTTTCGGCTTTCAACCAAAGTAATAGCACGACTTAAAGCAGTAATGTCTCCTTTTAAAATGGAATTAACTAAATCTTCTACTGTGGGTTGTGTTCTTCGTTTTAATTTAATTTTAGAAATAGAAGAAGCATTAGTGATTTCTGGTGGCGAAATACCATCGTTTTCTTTTAATGCAGATTTTTTAGGTTCTAAATTCAAAATTTACGAGACTTAATAATAACTAATTTAATAAAAATAGGGGAACAAGAATTGTAATTATTGTGTTTTCCTTTGTGTAGAGGATTTATTTCTATTTCCAATTTAGTTCATCTACATACTCAGCGCCTAAACCTACGATGTGTTTTTTTAATTCAGAAAGGTTTTCAATTGCATGTTTAGGTATTACTAACGATAAGTCTGAAGCTAATTTTATAAAAACATGTTCTGTAGTTTCAATAAATGCTTTAAGTTCTGTTCCAGATATCTTACTTTCAGAAATAAAATCTTTAGTATTTAAAACGCCATCTTCGTTAAAGCTAATTTCTATAGGTTTATTTATACGATTTTTATAATGCTCTTTAATATGTTTATTAAAGAGCTTTTTGTATCTCCATTTTGAGTAAGTTGGATAAAAAACAAACCATATTATTGCAATAATAATAATAATAATAAATCCAATTCCTAGAGTATAAGTGCCCTTTTTATAAAAATTAAACAGCGCTAATAGAATATAAAAAATTGGAATGATTACTCTAGAACGAAGGCGTTTTTTGTTATGCAATTTAGATTTTGAAGAGGTATAAAGTTGATAGGCTAAAAAATCTGAATGTGATAAATTGTAATTTATATTCATTTTTAAATGAGGATTAAAACTTATTTAAGTGGTACCACAACTTTAGTATTATCCCACGCCATGGTTAACGATAAATTATCGGTAGAATTATCGAAAGCAATAGTAAATTGCTCTACTGTTGTATTTAATTGTTGCACGGGGCAAGTATAGGTAACAACATCAAAATTTGGGTTTCTCATAGCTTTCATAGTTTCATCTACACCCCATTTATATTGTTTAGAGTTAAAGATAACTTCCCAAGTGTCATCATGAGGAATGGTCCAAAGTGTGTATTTTCCTTTAGGAAGTGTTTTGCCTCCAACTGTTAATGCTTTATTGGTTTCAAAAGTAGTGGCTTCATTGGCACCAGTTCTCCAAACTTCATCGAAAGGCACTAAAGCACCAAAAACAACACGTTCTCTTTTAGAAGGGCGATTATAAAAAACTTCTAACTTTATATCGTCTACAGAAAAACTTACCGTTTTTTTAGGACTTAGAGGTTTACTTAAAATACCTCCAGTAAAATAGGAGTAACAAAATACGCCAGCAGCAATTACTATTAATACTAGTATAAGGCGTTTTAAAAAGATGCTCATTACAATAAAAAATTTGAAAGGTTAAAGATACTTCAAAAAAATGCAGTTTGTAACTATTTACTGTTATAAAAATGCAAAAACAATGCCCTTTATTATTTGTTTCAGAAAAAAAATGTAACTTTTTTGCAACACAAGAATTTTTGTGTCGTCTTTAATGAGAACACCAACCAGAAACCAAAAGTGAAAATAGTCTCTACAGATATTATTAAGTTGTGTAAGCAAAACAATCGTAAGGCACAATTACAATTGTACAATAAATATTGTGATGGTATGTATTGTGTTGCTAGACGCTTTATTTCTAATACTGCAGAGGCAGAAGATGTAGTGCAAGAAGCATTTATTAAGGCCTTTTCTAAACTGCATCAATTTAAAGGAGACGTTACTTTTGGAGCATGGTTAAAACGTATTGTTATTAATAAAAGTATAGACTTCCTAAAACTAAAAAAGCAGCGTTTAGTTGAATTAGAAGAGGTGCACCTAAAAGTCGTAGATACAGCAGATAATAACAAATGGTTAGTAGAAGACGATACCACTCTAGAGGAAGTTAAAAGTGCAATACAACGCTTACCCGATAAATATAAATATGTGGTGATGCTCTTTTTAGTTGAAGGGTACGATCATCAGGAAATTTCTGAAATATTAAAAATATCGGAAGTCGCATCGAGAACACAATTATCTAGAGGGAAAACAAAATTAAAAGACTTATTAAAACATAAAAGCTATGGCTAAAGATTTAAAACACTTGTTTGAAGAAGACCTAAAGCTAACCAAAGAAACAATGGAGCAAGGACACGAAGCTCGTTTTTTAGAGAAGTTAGATACGGCTTTACCGCAACATACAAAACCAAAATTTAATTGGTTAAATATAGCCGCAAGCATCGTTATTGTTTTAGGATTAAGCTATGCAGGATATAAAGTATTTACAGGATCAAATGAATTAAAAGATAACCCTGTAAAAGTTGTAGAAAGTAATAAGGCATCTAAACAAGAGCCGCAAACCAAAAAGATTGAAACGTTAGGGGATATCTCTCCAGATTTTAAAAAGGTTGAAGATTACTATGTTGCTAACATTAATCTAGAACTCTCTAAAGTAAAAATAACACCAGAAAACAAAGAATTGTTTGATGGGTATATTGCTAAGTTAGAAGAGTTAAACGAAGAGTACAACAGGCTATCTTTAGAATTAGCAAATGGCTTAGATGAATTAACAGTAAATGCATTAATAAACAACTTAAAACTGCGATTAAATTTAATGTATCGTCTTCAAGAACAATTAAAACGAATGAACACTATTGAAGCAGAACAAGTTTAAATTAGGAACTAGAATTCTGTTTTAAAAGTATTAAGAACATATCAAAAAACGAATAGGGTTACAAAATATATTTTGTACCACAGTTAAAACCAAAACAATGAAATTTTTAAATATAAAAGTAATAATCGTTTGCTTACTGACATTACAATTGTCTGCACAGCAGAAACTAGAAAAAGCATCGCAATCTATAAAGGCAAATAAAGATGTTGTAATAAACTTAAATACAACACATACCGATATCGAAGTAGATACTTGGAATAAAGGTTACATAGAAGTTGAAGCTTATATTGAAAGCGACAAGTTAACTAAGGAGCAATTAGAAGTAGCTTTAAAAGCTTGGAAAGTAAATATTAATGGTACAACAGATGAGGTAACCATAGATTCTAATAAGTCTAATTCATTATGGGGTGTGATAACAAAAGTAGATAATTTATTAGATGATAAGTCCTTAGAAGCTTTAAAACTACTAGAAGGACAATTAGTAGATATGCCAGTAATTACTGAAATGCCAGAGTTAATAGTAGAATTAGAAAGTTTAAAAGCCTTAGAATCTCTAAAAAACTTAGAGAATATGACAGTAATTCAAGAGCAATTACAATTTTCTAATATGCCAGAATTACCAGAGTTACCAGAATTGCCAGAAGGGATTTCTAATGTTAATTTCGATTATGATAAATATAAGGAGCAAGGTGAGAAGTACTTAGAAGAATGGAGTAAAACCTATGAGAAAAAGTATGGGAAAGAGTACAAAGAAAAAATGAAAGCGTGGGCTAAAGAGTTTAGTAAAGTAGATTTTAAAGCTTACGAGAAAGATATGGAAGCTTGGGGGAAAGATTTTGGAGAGCAGTTTAGTGAAAAATTTGGAAAAGACTTTGAGAAGGATATGGAAGCTTGGGGCGAAAAATTTGGAAAAGAGTTTAGCGAAAAAGTAGGAAAGAAAATGGAAGCTTGGGGTAAAAACTTTGAGAGACAGTTTGCCTTAAAAATGGAAGGGAAGACTTTAACTCTGGAAGAGCAAGCTAAGCTATTGGAAAATGAAAGCAGAGAATACGCTAAGTTGTTAGAAAAAAACGCCTCTAAAAATAGTTTGTTTTTTGAAGGGGAAGCTAACCAAAAAGTGAGAAAAGTAATTAAGATTAAGATGCCTAAAAAAGCAAAGCTAAAGTTAAATGTAAAACACGGCGAACTTAAAATGGTGTCAGTAATACACAATCCAAAAGGACATGTAGCACACGCAACAATACAAGCAGATAACATTAATGGAAGTAATACTTCCATTAATGTATCTTATTCTGAAATTGCAGTTAAGGACTGGAATGATGGCGAATTAAAATTAAACTATGTAGAAACTGCAGAGTTAAATAATGTGAGTAATCTTATTTTAAATTCTGGGTCTTCTAACGTAACTATAGATCATTTGGGAGGAAATACAGTAATAGATGGCAGTTTTGGTGATTTAATAATACGAGATATTTTACCAACATTTAATAACTTAAATATTGTTTTAGAAAATAGCGATGCTGTAATACAATTGCCTAAAAATGTAAATCATAATTTTAGATATTCTGGAAAGCAATCTAGATTTAAGCACCCTAAAGAAAACTATAACGGTGATTTTACATTTAATACAGGGCAAACTGATAGTAATAAAGCAATTATGGTAAGAGCTAAATATAGTACTGTCATTATAAAATAAAATTTTACTTTTGAGTTCAATTAAAAAATGATGAACTCAGATACATTTTCTTCTTTCCTTTCTCAAATAGCACAAGACAACACCTATGTTATTGATGCTACTTTTTCTAAAGAAAATTATTGCCCAATAGATTTATCTCAGGCAAATCCAGACTTAAATACTTTCGATATTGCTTCTTCCGAAGCTTGGCAAACATACATAACTAATTACCTTAAAAAGCAAAATAAACAAGTTGCTTATGGTGGTTATCTAGAAAAACGAAATATCTACAACCGTAGCGTACATTTTAATAAACAAAACCCAGAAACAGAACGTAATATTCATTTAGGTTTAGATCTTTGGATAGATGCAGATACTAAAGTTTTAGCCGCTTTTAATGGCGAAATACACAGTTTTAAAAACAATACTAATTTTGGCGATTACGGCCCAACAATCATTTTAAAACACGACATAGAAAACATCATTTTTTATACACTCTATGGACACTTAAGTGAAGCTTCTTTAGTAAGTTTAAAAATAGGAGATACAATTAATAAAGGCGATGTAATAGCACGGTTGGGAACTAACAAAGTTAATGGCGATTATGCGCCACATTTACATTTTCAAATTATAAAAGATTTACAAGGTAATGTAGGTGACTATCCTGGAGTAACTTCAATTAAAGATTTAGAGTTTTATAAAGCAAATTGTGTAAATCCTAATTTGGTGTTAAAACTTTAATAAGTATCATATTTTGTAAAATAGTGTTTTATATATTGGGAAAGTTTATAGTAATACTTAAATAAAAGTTTAATACTACAAAACAGTCAGATTCTTTAATTTAGTAAACATTAAGAATGAATTCTAAATATTATTCAAATCCATCCTTATTATTAGAAAATTCTGAAATAGCAGAAGCATTTAATGATATAATGACTTATAAAAAATTCCCTAAACATCATTTACTATGCGAAACAGGTAAAGTCTGTAAAAATATGTATATCATTCAGTCTGGCATTACGCGTATGTTCTACTATAAAGAAGATAAGGATGTTACAGTGCATTTTTGTACAGAGCAAGAAACAGCTTCGGTTTTTGAAAGTTATGTGAAGAATGAAAAAAGTAAGTTTAATATAGAAGCTTTAGAAGAACTAGAAGTTATGGAAATCGCTTTTACAGATTTAGAAAACTTATTTAGTAGAAGTCCAGAATTTGAACGTTTTGGTAGACTATTTGTACAACAGCTACATATTAATTTAATAGAGCGTATTAACGATTTACATTTTCATAATGCAAAAGAACGTTACGATAAATTATTAACCAAAAAACCACACTTATTTCAACGCGTCTCTCAAAAACACCTCGCTTCATATTTAAATATTACCCCTGAGACATTAAGTAGAATTAGAAGTAAATAGATACCACTTTTTATTTCTTGACATTTGTCAAATATATTCTCTGTCATTGCTTTTATTTTTGAGAAAACAAAAACAATGAAAAAAATAGTTGCTTATAGTTTGTTTCTCATACTTGTAGTATCTGCCTGTAAAGAAACAAACAATAAAGATGAGAAAAAGGCAGCAGAACCCACAATTCTTAACACAGAAGGCATTTTAAAAGAGACTTCAAAGAGTAAAAAAATAAAAGAATTTTCTTGGGATGATGTAACTGAGTCTACTGTAGATATAGGTGTATTTCCTTATATACAACCACCAGAGGAGATGATGATAGATAAGTATAGTAGCGATACACAATCGTTTGATTTTTATAAATTAGAAATGTTTGATGGGACAGCTTTTTTTAATGTAGCAGGACGTGTGGATAAAATGGGGATTTCCATGAAGGATGTAAATAATAAAAAATGGAATCAATATCTTTTTGATAGTAGTGTGTCTAAATATCTAGAATCTATTGGAGCTATATTAATTGCTGATAAAAAAATACCTAATGATTTAATAAATACATGGGGAGATTCTCCAAACGAGAAGTATGAACACATGCATAAGTTTTACGTAGGTGATGTTGTAAACGATATAGTAAAAATGTATGTGTTAAAAACACCTCATGTAAAAGTGGCTTTTCAAATATACTCCAATAGTGCTATGGGGAATATTGGCGTAGTAGAAATTAAAGACTTTAAGCAAACCATAAAAAAAGTTACAGCAGATGAAATTTTAGATGCTATAAATACTAAAGGCGTTGCAACACTGTATATTAATTTCGATACAGGGAAATCTAGAATAAAAACAGAATCCTATACAGTAATTGATGAAATTGTAAAGATGATGGAAGCCAACCCTAATTTAAAAATTAGTGTAGAAGGACATACTGACAATATAGGTGATGAAGTATCTAATATGGCATTGTCTAAAAATAGAGCAGAAGCTGTACTTAAAGCGATTACTAATAAAACAATTAACAAAACTAGATTAAGTAGTACAGGACTTGGGGCGACGAAACCAATAGAAGATAATACAACCAAGGAAGGGAGAGCTAAGAATAGACGGGTAGAATTAAGAAAACTATAACAATGAAAAAAAGCTTATCCTACCAAATAGCGTTACTCATTATTAAATTAAAAGGCCTTAAAAAGCAGTTTAGTAAAGCACCTATAGATTTTAAGACAATTAGAAAAGAGGATATTCATCACCCAAAAGGAGCCTTTTTTAAAAAAAATAATGTGCGTCGTTTTACAATATCTAATACTTTAATTACCGAAATTGAAAAAAACACAACAACTAATAAACTATTAATATTTATTCATGGAGGCGCCTTCATTTCTGGGCCAGCACAGCATCATTGGGATACCATAAAAACACTAGCTAAACATACAAATTATAATATTTGGATGTGTAATTATCCAAAAGCTCCCGAAAACAATATTCTAGAAATATCAAATAATATAGATTTAGTATATAAAACAGCATTAAAAAATTATAAGGGAATACAAATTACACTCATGGGGGATTCTGCGGGAGGGACTTTAATAACAGCTTTAACGCAAAGATTAATAAAAAAAACGATAGAATTACCTTTTAAAATTTTGCTCATTTCCCCAGTTATGGATGCTACAATGTCTAATCCAGAAATAGCTTTAATAGACAAAATAGACCCAGTATTATCTAGAGTAGGCGTATTAAGTGCAAAGAAAATGTGTAGCAATAATGGAGATTTAGATGATGTAATGTTGTCTCCTATCTATGGTAGTTTTAATAGTTTTCCAAAGACAATACTATTTATAGCAGAACATGATATAACATATCCGGATCAAGAATTAGCTATTACAAAAATGATGAATGCTAAGGTAGAATTAGAGGTTGTAATAGGTGAGGGAATGCTCCATATTTGGCCTTTGCTACCCTTTGTGAAAGAAGCAAAAATAGCTTTAAAAGCAATTATTGATGAATTAAATGAGGTATAAAGTTATTTTAGAATTATTTAATTTTTTTGTGTAAAAGTTTAAATTTTAAAAGATTATCGAAAACCTTAAAACTAATTACCCTTTAAAACTATTTTCCATAGGGTTAAAGTAAATAATAAAAGTATCTGCTTTATTATCGTATTTAATCTGGCCATTAAGTTGTTCGGTTAAAACATAAACTAATTTCATACCTAAAGAGCTACTAGACTCAAAATCATAGTCTTTGTTAAGTCCATTGCCGTTATCTAAATAAATTAACTTGTAAGTGTTTTTGTCTTTAATAATAGAAATACTAATCTTATTAGCGTTCTTTTCAGAAAAAGCATATTTGTAAGAATTCGTCACTAACTCATTAATAATTAAACCAAGATTAGCAGTAGTATCTGCATCAAAAATTAAATTGTCTGGAACATTAATTTCTTTAGAAACATAAACTTTATTACCACCTATAGTGTTTTCTACAAAGGCAATTAATTGTACAATATATTCTTTAGTTCTAATATCTTGTAAAGAGGCACTATTATATAGCTTTTCGTGTACTAAAGACATCGATTGTATTCTATTTCTACTTTCTTCTAAAGCCTTTATAATTTTCTCATCCTGGTATTCGTCTTCTTGTAATTCAAGTAAACCAGAAATCATCTGCATGTTATTTTTTACACGATGATGAATCTCTTTTATTAATGTTTGGTTTTTGTATAAATTATTTTCTAAAGCTTCATTTTTTAATTCAATTTCTTCATTAGCAGCTTTTAGTCCAGTGTACAGTTTTTTGTTTTTAGATAGCTGAAACAGTAAAAGTGCTGAGAATGCTATTAAAATTGCATACCATAAATACGAAAGATTTATAAAGGCTTTATTTATAACAGGAGTCTCTTTGTAGGCGCTAACAATGTTTAAATCTAAACCATATAAATTGATGTTAGAAGAAATAATATCCTTATTAGACAAATCGAAATTCTTAAAAAATTCGTTATCTCTTCGTTTATTATAAATATTTGTGCCATCGTAAACCGCCTCTCTAGAGAGGTTTACAGAGTCGTTAATACTAAATTTATGTACAAATTTTTGGTTTATATCCTTGTCGTAAAAAGCATTAAGTAAATATTTAACATCTAAAATAGATACCATGTAACCAACAACTTCGTTATCGTAATTTTTAGCAGAGAAATTAAAAGGGAAACCACACCAACCTTCTTTTAAATTAATAGGAGGGAAGAGACTAATACTGTCTTGTTTCATTAATTTGTCTAGTTCTTTTACTTCTTCTTTAGGCCTAAAATCACTAACAGAAACACCTTTAAGATTAGCTGGATCTATTTGGTTGGGAGTAATAACATATCTCATAACATGATTCGTATCGATGTAATTAACGAGTAGTGAATCATTAAATTTTAAATCTTTAAGTAAATCTGTAAGGTAATTTTGTATTTGTTTTTCCTTTGGAAACTCTTTAGAATTTTTAATATACCCCCGAATAGAAGAAACTAATGTTGCATAATTATCTATACCAGCTTTGGCATCAGATACGGCGTTAAGATGAATTTTGTTTAATTCATCTATTTGTTTTTGCTTCTCTGTATCATTGTAGGAATTAATAAGGTGTTGGAGTACAATGACGCCAATAATGAGAGCTATTATTAATGTAATGTGGTATTTGAGGTGTTTCACAATTTTTGGTTACTTGTGAGGGAGGAACGCACTGGATTAAAATACGAAACGCCAATTTAAAGATATAATTTTTATTATAGCAATTAAAAACATGTTTTTTTAATGTCAACGAATTTTAAATCAATATTTTGAAGTACAGATTAGATAGTGAAATGAAAGTGTTTAGCTTATTATTTAGTTTCTTTCTAAATTAAAAAACAGGTATTTATACTTGGTTTTGTTTTAGGATAGAAAGGTAAATTTAAAATCGCAAAAATATAATTAATACTTTTTATAAGAAGTAAACTTAAATACAACCAAAATTATGAGTACAAACAAAATATCTAGATTAGGGCTTTCTAATCAAGAAATGGCAAGCAAGTATGGGGATTTAGCTGGATTAATAGGAACTTGGTCAGGTAACCAAGGTGTTAATCTTATAGCAGTACCAGATCAAAAAGGCAGTTTTACACTATTGGTAGCACCTTACTACGAAACCTTAACCGTAACGGCCTTAAGTAGTCCTACACCAAATCGAGGCTTAAAAACCATAGAAAATATTCCAACATTAATGTATAGTTTAATGATACATGATGCAACTAATAATGAGTTAATGCACGCAGAAAATGGTATTTGGGAGTTGTTAGATGGTTCTAAAGATAATGATGGTTATAATTTAGCAAGAATTTCTACGGTACCGCACGGAGATGCAATTATGGCATTAGGGAACTCTTCGGTAACAAAAGGAAGACCAGATATAGATCCAAATTTAAACTCATCACCAGTGTTAGACTTCCCTGCTTTTGGGTATGGAGAAGCAGTTTATAATGATGTTTATGTGCCAGGATTTATCACCAGAAGACCAAATCAATATTTAATAGACCATTTAGACAAGCAAGAAAAAGCTGGGCAAACTGTGGTAAGTAGTACTAACCTTGTTGTGAGTACAGCCAATAATGGCGGTATCAATAACATTCCATCTATAAATAAAAATGCAGATGCTACAGCTTTTAATAGCACATTTTGGATAGAAACAGTAAAAGACGCTAATACCGGAAAAACGTTTCAACAATTACAGTATTCGCAAAACACAAATATTGATTTCCCAGTAAAAGGGACTCCAAAAGGAAAAACAATTGGATGGCCACATATTAACGTTAATACTCTAATTAAACAATAACAACATGCTTACACCCGATAAACTAAATGATTTACGTGATCATCTTCAAACCGCAGTAGAAGTAGAGTTAAGTACAATACCATTGTATTTGTATACCTATTATTCTATAAATAGAACACCTACATTAACAATAAAAGATGAAAACAGAGCAAACGAAATAAACACATTTGCAAATAAAGCAGGAGGTATATTAATGAGTGTTGCAGTAGAAGAAATGTTACACCTATCATTAGCTAGTAATATTTTAAAAGCATTAGGTGGTTCTCCTGTAATTTATGATAAATCACCTAAAAACTATCCTACAAATTTATTACACCATAAAGATGGTTTTTCTATAGGTTTAACAAAATTAACCCAATCTCAACTTCAAAAATTTATGGATGTTGAAAAACCAGCACCAGTTGAAGAAGATCCTCAAGGTGATCAATGGGAAACTTTAGGACAATTTTACGAGTATATAGCCAATTTAGTTAAACAAACTGAAGAATGGGATTACTCAAATCCAGATAATCAATTAGTAGACGGTAGAGGGTATTATGCGCCTAATAATATAGATACAGTTTACGCTAAAGATGCGGCCCAATCTTCATCTACTGTGCAATATGCTAATAGTGATGATAGTGGTGGGTTAAAACAAATTAAAAATAAAGAAGATGCTTTAGCGGCAATTACTGAAATTTCAGAACAAGGAGAAGGTTTTCGTACAGATCCCACACATAAATACGATGATCCATCTCATGAAGAAGAAAGTCACTGGTTTAAGTACAGTGAGTTAAATACTAAATTCTTTGAATTAGAATTAACAGATGAAGAGAAAAAGCAATTCATTTTTAATTTTCCAGAAAATCCTGGTAACCCAGAAAATCCTAATAATGTAGAATTACCAATAAAATACCAACCAGTTGTTGATTTATGTGACGCTGTATATTCTTATTTATTATGGATGACGGAAATGAGTTTTACGCTTAAAGGTACTGCACAATCTAGTATGTTTTATATTGGTATGCATAAAGGCATGATTTTTATTTTAGATAAAATAATAGGCGGTATGCGTAGAGCAACTTATAAAGATGAAAAGGGAAATGAATGGAATTTGGCACCAACATTTAAAAACTTTACATTCTCATCTAAAGAGACAGCTAAGAAAGAGTTAGTTGCTTTAGCAGAGTTAGTTATCCTTGAAAATAAATTAAAGTTAGAAACTGAATACGAGTTAAGCGAAGATATTTTACAAAGAATAAAAGATTTGCCAGATGTAAACGTAGTTGGAAATAAAGTAAGTTTTGCCTAAATTTAAAATGAGATAAAATTATGAAGAATAATATATATAGCCCTGTAAATGATGAAACAACAGCAGGAGCAGGTTGTGGAGCTCACTCAAGCTGTGGAACAAAACCTTCAGGTGGATGCGGAGCAAAACCATCAAGTTGTAGTACTCCTTCTGGACCAAGTGTTATACCAAACCCAAAAGAGTTACATGCCTGTATGGGACTTAATGCCTGTAAAGGTCATGATCGTTTAGGCACTAACGATTGTGCAGGAATGGGAGAATGCGCAACAGCTGCTATGCATTCTTGTCACACTTTAAACGATTGTAGAAATCAAGGAGGCTGTGGTTTATACGGCACACCAGAAGAGCAAAATAACCCTGGAAACAATTCATGTTCTTGGCAAGGCTCTTGCGCAGTACCAATAAACGCAGAACGTTTTTCTACAGAAGGACCAAATAGAGGAAAAAGTGTATGGAAACGTGCAAGAGTTGTTTTTGAGGAAAAAATGCTAAAGGCTAATCGTCAATTTGGAGATCCTTTTATGGAAGGAGGACCAACTATGGATTATATTAATAAAAACTTTAGCGGTTACGCAGCATGTGGAGCTAGCGGATTAAGTGGAGGTGGAACCTGTTCTTAAACTTAAAATAATTTGAAACAACAAACTATTACAGAAACCCTAAAATCCCTGCCAAATCTTGGTTTGGGATTAGGGTTAAGACATACACATTTTCAGCATATTTTAAAGCACTCTCCTGCTGTAGATTGGTTCGAGGTTATTTCTGAAAACTTTATGTACTCACATGGAAAACCAAGATATATTTTGCAACAAATAGCAGAACGCTATCCTATTGTTATGCATGGTGTATCTATGTCTATTGGTAGTACAGAAAAACTAAATGACGATTACCTAAAAAAGTTAAAAATACTGGCAGAAGAAGTTAAGCCTAAATGGATTAGTGATCACTTATGCTGGACAGGCGTTTTAGGAACCAACACACACGATTTATTACCCTTGCCATTAACGGAAGAGACTTTAAAACATGTATGTAACCGTATAGATTATGTGCAAGAGTATTTAAATAGACCGCTAATAATAGAAAATCCAAGTACATATTTAGATTTTAATCAGTCAACAATACCAGAAGCCGAGTTTTTAAAACTTATGGCAAAACAAACTGGTTGCGGGTTGTTATTAGACGTGAATAATACATACGTAAGTTGTTTTAACTCTGGAGAAGATCCAATAGAATATATTAAAACATTACCACACGAGTCTATAGTACAAATGCATTTAGCAGGTCACCAAAACTGTGGTACGCACATAATAGATACACACGATAGAAAAGTAACTAAAGAAGTTTGGGAACTATTTCATTTGGCCTGGACATTAACAGGAGGAACAGCAACCCTATTGGAATGGGATGGTAATATTCCATCATTTGAAGACTGTATAAAAGAACTACATAAAGCAAAAGACTATATGTTAAGTCCAACTGGTAAAACGGAGTTGATAGTAGAGACAGCTAACGAAATAGAAGAATTATCTACGCCAATAGATTTTATGGTTAGCCCCTTAATGAGCGAAACAATCCACTCTAGTTAATTATGGAAACCCAATTTGAAACATTACTAGACTTACAAAAATGGATGCAATCGTCTTTAATAGCCCCACAACCGCAAGATGTAAAGTCTATAGAGCATTACGTATCACCATCTAAAACACTAACAGCACAACAACGTTTAGCGATTTATCAACGCTCATACTACAGTCGGTTAATAGAATGTATGCGTGGACAATTTAAGGCATTACACCATACTTTAGGAGATGCATTGTTTGATGATTTTTCACGTTTATATTTAAAAGAAAAACCATCGTCAAGTCCAAGTTTAGCAAATTTAGGAGACGATTTTCCAAATTTTCTTAATAGTACAAGGCCCGATAAAGACAATCCAGAACTTTGGATTGATTTTATGATTGCTATGGCACAATTTGAGTGCGATTTATATCGCATTTTTGATCAAGAAGGAAGTGAGGGCAAAACATTAGCCGATTACAAAACATTAGACAGAGATTTAAAACTTCAAAAGTGTTTTGCAATACATACATATCCATTCGATGTTAATACATACTATCAACAAGTAGCACAGGAAAAAAGTCCAGAAATAACAAGCGCAAATACAATTTATATAGCTTTTGTAAGAACCAATTATCAAGTTTATATTATTAGTTTATCTAAAATTCAATACCAATTTCTAGAAGCTTTATTAAAAGGTGAATCTATTACGGCTATTTTAAATCGATTTTCAACAGAATCAGGTTTGCCTATAACAACAGTTAATAAAGAATGGCTAGATTGGAAGAAAGCTTGGGTTAATAAAGGTTTGTTTTTGAAAAGATAAGTTTAATTTATAGCATAAAACTACAAAGCATTTTGTATTTCTAAAACTGTACTGTATTTGTAATTATTTGGATCTTTTAAAATAGTATGAACTGTTGTATTTATCTTATCCTTGTCTTTTAACTTTAAATAAATAAGAAGTTTATACCAATGTCCTCTAGAACTGTCGTAACTATCTGAAGCTATTAGAGAGTTATAAGTCTCTATAGCATTATCGTATTGCGCAATTTTAAAATAAGAAGCCCCTAAATATAGTAGACCCGCACTATATAATTTATCGCTTGGATTGGTCGTATAATTTTTAAAAAAAGCAATGGACTCTCTGTACTTTTTCTCGTTATAAAGTGATTCTCCTTTAGAAAACGTATTCTGTATTTCATTCTGTTCTACATAAGAAGTAAGTTCATCCCAATTAGAATAGTCTGTATATAATGTTTCTAAAGATTGTTGTTTTGGGAAAAATATTACCGAGACAAAAATTAAAATAGCAGCAGCTATGGATCCAAAATATAGAAACTGCTTTTTTTGCTTTCTTTTTTTATAAACAGAAGCAGCATTTTCAATAGTTTTAATATGATTTTGGTAAGGTTCGGTTTTTAAAGTTTGTTTTATGTTTTCTAGAGTTTCAACTTTTGAAACCTCTTCAATATGAGATAAATTATGATTAAATACAGTTTCACTAACCGATTTCTGTAATAGAACGTCTTCTTTTAAGTCAGGATTTATATCCATTTCCCGTTTAAAAAGTAATTGTTCTTGATCTGACATTGTATTATTTAAATACGAATCAATCTTGTCTTGAATATTATATTCTTCATTTGAATTCATTACTTTATAATCTGGTATTGTTTATCCTGTTTTATCAATTGCATCAGTCTCTTTCTACATTTAAAAACTCGATGTCTAGCAACATCAGCAGAATTATAAGAAAAAGTATTTAATAAATCTTCATAATTCATAGTGTTAAAATATAAACTGAGTACATTTCTGCAGTTTTCAGATAGTTTTGCAAAGCATTTAGTATATAAATCTTCACGTTGTTGCTCTAAAATGAACACACTGGTTTGGGTTATTTTATCCTTTATAGAATAGACACCATCTTTTACAATATGTTCCTTTTTATTTTTTAATTGGCGTCTCCAAATATTTTTGCAAATAGTAAATAGGTAAGCTTCAAAAGACTTAATTTCTGTTGCGTTTTCTTTATAAATATAAATCAGGTAAACTAATGCATCTTGAAATACGTCTTGAGCATCTTCCTTCCTCCCTTTATTATTTAAAACAAAAGAAACTATTTTAGGATAAAATTTCGTGTATATTTCCACAACTATACTAGAGTTATTATTAACTAATGCCTCCAAATATTTTTTGTTTTGTTTCATAGATTAATAGAAAGTCAGCCAAAAATAGAACTTTATTTAAAAAGACCAATTTGCTTATTCCTAAACTTAGACTATATTATAAATTATTTAACAAATGTAGAAAAAAGTTTTTTTGTAAAAGTTGGGTCATATTTTTATTAATTAGCCACTATACTAGTAGATAAACTTTTTAAAAATTAAAAATACACAATTATGAGAAATACAATTTTTCTATTAACAGGAGTACTATTCATCTTATTCTCCTGTACAACAAATACAAACGATTTTGTAGAGAAAACGGAACAAAATAACCAAAATCACTATAATAAATCATCTGGTGTTTTAGCAACTTTTGCAGATAGCCCAAAAACTAGTCTTACGCCTTTAAATGAGATTATAGTAGAATATTTACCAAGTACTACAGAAGTGGAAAAACAAGTCTTGAGAACTAAATATAATGTCGTGAGCACTGAGAATTGTGGATGTATAGATGATAACTCTGTTTACGAATTATGGATTATGGACTCTGGTATAAATGCAGAACCAACGGCAAAAATAATTAATCAAGATCCAGATGAAAATTTAAAAAACGCAGCACCAAATTTTATGTTTAATGTACCAATGCATAAAGTTGTTGCTTTAGGTGGAGGAAGTGAAGATGATGATGTATATATACAAAGTGTATTTAATAGTAATTATGTAAATAGAAGAGTATCTTCTAATAATGGAATAACTGTGGCAGTACTAGATACAGGTATAGATACAGATCAACAAGGTTTTATTGGCTCTTTTTTATATAATTCAGCAGGGAATATAGGCTGTGGTGATATTTCAGGATGGGATTTTGTAGATAAGGATAACAATACTTACGACGATGATATTAACAAACACGGTACAGTGGTATCTTATGTTATTCATAAGGAGTTAACCGAGAGGGGGATAGGTCATCAAATTTTACCAGTTAAAACAATTGATAAAAAAGGAAACTCTACGTTTTTTGATACATTTTGCGGACTTAAATATGCTATAGAAAGAGATGCCGATGTTATTAATATGAGTTTTGGGTGGACAGGCTATAACGAAGAAGTTAATGAGTTGTTTGCAAATCTAATAGCAACAACGAAAACTACATTTGTAGCTTCTGCTGGTAATAGAAATGAAGATAACGATATTCTACCGCATTACCCTTCTAACTTTCAAAACAATAATTTAATCTCTGTAGCAGCTTCAAAATTTGAACAGGCAGATGCTGCCGGATATACTAATTACGGCGAGAATACTGTAGATTTCTATGCTATTGGAAACAAGATATCTTTTCCTTTAACTACGCCAAATACTTTTATTAATTTTAAAGGAACATCTTTTGCGGCACCTCTAGTATCAGCTAGAGTTGCTGAACTTTTATCGTATAATGTTGAAGAAATAAAATATGGATTAAATGTGCAATTTGGTGTGCAAATAAATTATCCTTCGAAGCCTGTATTTTATATGACGCATATTGATTAAAAATATATAATTTAGTAACTAAAATTATTAGTTATGAGATTATTGTTTAAGATTGTCTTTTTTTTGAATATTGTATTCTGTCAAGCTCAAAACGATTTTAATAAAACGCTAGATTCTATTATTAAGATTAAGGATCAAGGTGTCATTATAGAAAATATAGAGCAACTAAAACGTATTTATAAAGAAGACAATCCTATTTTTTTAGGAAAATTAAACTACCAATTAGCACGTGCATATTATAAACATAAAGACTACCCTATAGCGCTAGAAACCATTCAGAAAGCGATTACAATTAAAAATTCTATTTCAGATAGCCAGTTTTCAGATATAGAAGGCAGTATATATTTACGATCTCATTGCTATAGAAGACTTGGAGAAAAAGACAAGCAGTTAGAAGATTTATACATGTTAGCTAATTCAAAAAGCATAACAACAAATACACTAAGTGTTTATTTACAATTAGCACAGATTCATAAAGGCAACGGAGATTACTTTAAAGCTTTGGAGTATAGCGATAAAATTATTAATACATATAAAACCCATGGAAGTGATAAGTACCTTATAAAAGGACATTTAGAGGCCTTAATTATTTTTGCTACAATGGAGACAGATGATGAGAGTTTTATTAGTAAGATAGAACACCATAAGCAAGCGTTAGAAAAACGAATGGATGATCTTAAAAGCGGACAGAAAAATATATACTACAATAGCCTTGGGCTTATTTTAAGAGCCTATAAAAAAAGAGAAGAGGCATTAATACTATATAAAAAAGCCCTAGAGAATACAACAGAGAATACACCAGAATATATTATAAATAGTAACTACTTAAATATTGGTGAAATGTATTCTCAGTTAAAAGAACCAGAAAAAGCAAAAGAATATTACCAAAAAATAATAGCAACTACGGACAGTATTAATACTTCAGCTGCATATAATAATCTCGGCTACTACCACGCTAACTCTATTCAAAATGAAATAGATAGTCATCAAAAAGCAATGAAATTACTAGGCATTAATAATGCTTCTTTTGGAAAGCCAGCATTTATAGAAATGTTAAGAGATTTTCAATTTAAAGGAGAATTATTATTTATTTTAATAGACCTATCTCAAGCAAGAATAAAGTTATATAAAGAAAATAGTAACAAAGATGAATTACAAAAAGCATTAAAATTACTTTATACAATAGACGATTTAATTTCTGTTATGCGACTAGACAGTGCAACAAAATTATCTAAGCTATTTTGGATAGGAAGAGGGGTTAATAGTTATTTAGAAGCGGTTAAAGTCTGCCATCTTTTAAGTAAACCAAATGAAGCATTCTATTTTATGGAGAAAAACAAATCACTCTATTTATTAGAACAATTGGGACGTATTCAATTAAAAAATCAATATGAAATCCCTAGTGAATTATTAGAAAGAGAAGTAAATGTTAATTACAAACTCTTATTAGCAAAAAACAAACTAAAAGCAATTCCAGAAGACAAATCTTACCAAACAGAATTTACAAATGCAGAACAAAGTTATGTTAAATTTATAGACTCTTTAAAGGAGCGTTTTCCTGGGTATTATAAAAGTAATTTGAAACCCAAACTCATTACACTGTATGAGTTTCAAAGCACCTTAAAAAGTAGCAATAAAAATGCAATAGAATATATTCTTGGTGAAAATGAAGGTTATGGTTTATGGATAACAGAAGAGACGACTCATCTATTTAAACTTAAAGATTATAAAAAGTTTATAGCAGATATTTCTTTTTTTAAGAAGTCTTTAAAACCTACGTTATCAAAAAAAGAAGTGTCTATGTACCAAACCAGAGGATACTCTGTTTTTAAAACATTATTTCCATGGGAAAATGCTATAAGACAAATTAAAACAAAACCATTAACAATCATTCCAGATGGTGCATTATATGGCGTTCCATTAGAAGCTTTAATTGTCGCAAAACAACCCGTTTTAAGAGAGAACTATCTTATTAATTTAGCAGAAATATCATATCTTAATTCGGCTTCAGTGTCTCAAAGCCTATACAGATCAAAATCTAAAAAAAGCGACTCGTATTTTGGGGTTGCGCCAGTAAAATTTAGATCTAAAGCATTAGTAGATTTAAATGAAAGCGAAACCATAATAAAAGAAATAGCAGCATTATTTCCATCTAATATATTACTTAAAGAGAATGCAACACGAGCAGGTTTTTTTAACACAAAAATAGGAAAGGCTATTCTTCATATAAATACACATGCAGGAATAGATAATAAAACAAAAATACCTTGGTTGGCATTACATGATTCTATAGTGTCTTTAAGTGAACTATATATTATGAATAGTCCGCATGATTTAGTGTTTTTAGATGCCTGTAAAACTGGTGATGGGAAATTACAAAAAGGAGAAGGCATAGAAAGTTTATCTAGAGCCTTTTTCCATGCAGGGACTAAAAGCGTTATAGCTTCTAAGTGGAATGCTAATGAAAAAGCAACAAATACAATTTCTTTATCTTTTTTTAAAGCACTTAAAGAAGGAAAGTCTAAATCCTCTGCGTTACGTAAAGCAAAATTAGATTATTTAAAAAACAACGAACTCTCCGATACGTTTCCATATTTCTGGGCATCATTAACCCTTACAGGTAACTCAGAACCTTTATATGAAGTTTCTTACACACTTTATTGGCTAATTAGTACAGCAGTTTTATTAATTATTATTCTCTTTATTTACAGAAAACGAAAACGTAATTCTAAACTTTAAAGTGCTTTTTTAAAAATAATTATTTTTTTCTGGGTCATAAAAATTAATTCCTAACACTGTCTTATGATTGATCAATTCATAAGGTGGTATCCGAAAAACCTCATATTGAAATAGAGTAGGAAAAATTAGGAATTTTATATTATGAAAAAAATAAGAATAGCATTTATAATGCTACTTACTTGTACTATGTTCTTTTCTTGTGATAAGGAAGAAGACGAAGTAACTAATGTCCCTCAAAATTCGAAAAACACAACATTTTCTAAAAGCGAGAATACTGTTCAAGCGCTATTAAAAGAAGCTTATAGCACTTTTTTTGAAATGGAAGAGTCGTATTACGTTGAATTAACGGCTACACTAGAAGATGACCTTATTGAAAATGCTACCTTATCAAGTGCAGAAAATATAACATTAGAACAAATATTCTACGTTTATGAAGGTGCTATAAATTCAATATATACAAACCAAGGAGGGGAAGATACCATAATGACAGAAGAACAATCTGAAAACCTTGATGATGGTATTAAAAGTGATGACTTTAATTTTGAAGTAGAAGTTACTTTAAATGAAGAAGCGAAATATACTATTAATGCTGAAAGCTTTAATACATTTCATGCAACAGTAAATAATACAATTAATAGTTTTATAGAAGAATCAGAAGTTCAAAACTTATTAGTATCAGATTTTGATTTGAAGTCTGTTTCGTCTACATCTGCAATTATTTCTCTATCTCTAGTATCTGGAAGGAGAGCAATACCAAAACCACAATATCCAATACCGTTTGGAGCAGTTTATGCATTCGATGCCTTAGGTATGTGCGCCAACTCTATACCAAATACAGTAGATGCAGCAGATTTTTTTAGAGGCTATGCTAACAGTTATAAAACAAAACCATCACAATGTTCTAATACAGGATATTCTATCTTTTTAGGTGTTTTTAATACACAAAGTCCTAAAGCTAATAATACATTAAATCAATGTATGGAAAATTATGTTTGGGATAATAACTCACATCCAGATTGTATAGGAGATGACACAAATCAAGTAAACAATAATCAAATATGGCATAATTGGTATTCTGTAATGGATCAACTAGTAGATAACCCTTTAAATTATTTTCAACAACAATATCCCATTTTTAATCCGTTGAAACGACAAGTCAGATTTTACCTTACAGATTATCAGGATTTTAATTCCATTCTAGGAACACCAACAGGAATATGTTATAAACCAGGGTATACTAAGTATCATGGCGGGAAATTTTACTATGAAGTTGAAGTTTGTCCATAATTTACCGATTTACATTTTTAACTCTCTTGGAGTTAAAGGAAATATCTGAATAATTATAAAATATTAAGAATGAAAAATAAAAAAAGAAGTTTATTTATAAAAGAAATAACAAGTAGTATTCGTTGTCTAATGGTATGCTTATCGCTAGGTTTTAGTATGGCTGTACTTGGTCAAAGTGATTGTTATATTGGAGTTAGTAATTCAAATAAAGCTATGGCTATGCCAACAGGAGCAAGCCCAAATGGAGAAGTGTTTACACCTAAAGGTAATTTAAGAGTACTTACCATTTTTGCAGGATTTGATGATGGACCAGGAGGATTTGATGAAAATCAACCTTTATCAGAATGGGGAAATCCATCTAATCCTAATGATCCTATACAAGCCATTCCAACACCTTTAATGAATGGTCTTGATGAATGGATGTATAGTGATTTAAATAGTTTTGGAAATGGAAATCATAATTTATCTGAGTTTTTTTCAGATATGTCTTTAAAGAAATTTAAACTTTATGGAGATGCAGTTAAAGACCCAGTTACAAATCAATATGTACGTATTGATATCGATCCAGCAGGAGCAGGTAGTTGGAGTCAATGCAATAATAGAGTTCTGACCAAGATGAGAGATTTATATCCTAATTTCGACTGGTCTCCGTACGATAGGCGTACAAATCATCCTAATTTTCAATTTGATAATAGTGCTTCTGCACCAGACAATCGTGTAGATTATGTAATTATTGTTTATAGATATAATAGAAGTTGGACGAGTCAACCTGTTTCTGGTATGCAATATTGGGGAGGATCAGGAGGAGGTCTTTCACAGATAGGGCAATCTATAAATTATAACGGATATAGTGTTGGAGGCGCAGGGTTTACAATGCCTTCTGGAGGTAGAATAACAACCAAAGAAGGTCTGTTTACTCATGAGTTAGCGCATGAATTATATAGTTGCCCTCATCAATCTGGAGTAAATGGAGTTGTAGGAAGACATTGGAATTTTCCCTCTACAGGTTATGGTATGATTACCCATAATGTACGATTAAATTTAACAGCCAATGGATGGGATAGATGGATGTTAGGTTGGATTGACCTAACCACAGGCGCATCTCAACAAAATACAGATTTACAATCCGAAGCAGATTTAACAAACGGAGGTGTTTATACTTTAAGAGATTTTGTAAGAACAGGAGATGTTATTAGAGTTAAAATACCACATAGTAATCAGCACTTGTGGATAGAAAACCATCAAAGCATTAATCAGTTTGACTTTAAACCTTGGGGAGGAGCACCTGTATCTCCAAGTGGCGAGAAAATTCCAGAAGCATCTAAAGGTATTTATATGTATAAGGAAAGTATACAAGGGGATAGAAATAATGTGTCAACAAGTTTAGTCTTTAATATTAACAGTGTTAATGGAATAAAAATGTTGAATGCTAATGGGAATTTCGATTACGAACATTCAGAGTTTGCAATACAGGATCCTAATTTGTATTGGAATAATCCTATTTTTAATTTTAAAAGAGCTAATGAAAACCCTATTGATGGAGCGAGTAATTATGATAGCTATGTAGATGACTATCCAAGTTTACTTACTTCGGGGACTCCTAATGGAAGTATTACTTATTCGGGGAACTTTAACACAGGTTCCAACGAAGCTCAACCAATAATTAAAGAAAATGATGGTGTAAATGAAGTGATTACTTTTGCTCATTCTGGCGGATTAAATGATGAAGCAAGGGATGTATTAGGAAGAAGATTAGATACTTTTATTCCCGGAGATGAAGTAGGGCTTTCTGGTATAGTTCCAGCTTTTAACTACCCAACATATAATACATCACTTTCAAAAAAAGCACCATACTTAATAAACGGATTATCGGTAAAAGTACTTTCAGAAAACCCAGCAACTGGAGAAATGACTGTAAAAATAACGTTTAATGATTATGATGTAAGAGAAGATAAGAGGTGGGCAGGTAATTTGTCTTTACCAGCTAATGTAAATGCTTCAACAGATTATTCGCTTAATATAAAAGAAGACGTAAATTTATATGTAGTAAAAAGTAAAACGGCAAATAGACATACACTTAACACTGCTAATACTCCACAAGATTTTATAAATAATACAACTCTAACTTGCGAGAATGACTCCTATTTTCATTTAGAATCTAATGCGGGGGTTAGTATTTGGGAAGATAGTAAGCTTATTCTAAAAAGTGGAAGTAAAATGGAGTTAGAAGAAAATGCCATTTTAAGAATAGCAGATGGAGAATTAATTATAGAAGATGGCGCTGAATTAATTTTGCATAATGGAGCACAACTTATTATAGAAGAAGCTGGGACTTTAACAAGTAATAATACTATAAGTGGGAAAGGATTATTAGTAGGAGATAATACCGTGTCTAATAATCAAGCAGAAGTTGAGGTTAGAGGTACTTTAAATTTTGCTTCTAATGCCATTTGGGAACATAAGAGGTCAGGATTTTATGATTTTCATTATTCGCACACACTAAATTTACCAGCTTCTGTACCAGTTACTTTTGTTGGGAAAGGAAAAACGATTAAGTTTTTGGAATTAGGAAATAGTACAACGTTAGCTTTTGATGGCTCTGTAATGAACTGGTCTAAAGGTTTAATAGATTACGATTTTGGAACTAAAGTAAAACTACTTGGGGTGGACTTTACTGGAAATGGAATAACTTTTAGCGGATTTAGTCAAAGTGGTCCACCATCTATTGGATTAGATGTAGAAAATCCAATTCGAAATAATGTTTTATATAGCGATTTTGATCATTTTCCTAAAGCGATAAATATTTTAAATGCCGGTACTATTCTGTTATTACAGAATAAATATAATTATAACGGGATAGCCATAGATTTAAACAATGTAAATGATACCAAAATAGTTAATAGTAGTTTTTCAGAAGGAAACATAGGTATAAAAGCAACAGATTGTTTTAAAGTAGATGTAAGAACTACAAATATTGCTGGATTTGGCCAAGGCGCTTTATTAAACTCAGTAGAAGGTGCTTATTTTACGAGTTCAGATATTAGTTATAACGGGAAAGGTATTGAAGGGACACATTCATTAGTCTTTTTAAGATTAGGAACAAAAGTTCATGAGAATAATAATGGAGTAGAATTATATGGCGATTATGATGCTAGTGGAGGCAATTACACCTCTATGTTAACTGTAGGAGATATAGGTTGTGGATCTATATATAATAATACTGAAAAAGGTGTTTTAGGAAGAGATGTTTTATTAAATATAGATGCAGTACAACATGCTATTAATAGAGGGAATCCTAGTAATATTATCCCTAATAGATTTGATGGGAATACCATATATGCTTTCGATATTTGTTATATAGATGGAAATGTAGCACCATCTCAAATTAATGCTAAAGGGAACTTTTGGGGCGTTAATCCACCAGTAATAGCAAGTAACAAATACCGTTTTAAGTCTAATGCAGATTGTATTAATAAACCCCATATTGGAAATAATATACCATTAATTACAACAAATTATTCTACATGCGTTCCTACTGGTAGTTGTACTTCGTGTACTACCGGAGGCGGAGGTACAGGTGGAAGTACTGGAGGCAGTACTGGATTTAGTGGAAAAGTATTAAGTGCTTTTGTGAAAGCAAATAATCTTTTTATAGAAAATGATGAAGAAACTACCAGATTAGAATTTGCTGGCCTTTCAGGCATTAAACTAATTCAAAATCTTGAAGAAAAACAATGGATTGGTATTACTAACGATAGAAAAGAATATAAGCTGAATCAAGAAACGTTATTGAGAATACAGGTTGCGAAAGTAATCTACAATACAAAAAGTATTCTAAATAGTGATTTAACCTCTTTTACTTTTAATGAAAACAATAAGAATGGAGTAGAAGAAATTATTAAGATGTATCCAAACCCAGCAAAAGATGTTGTAAACATTTTTACTGAAAGTAAGGACGTTTTAAAGTATAGATTATTTGATCTCTTAGGAAACCAAGTTAGAGAAGGTGTTTTTGAGAAAAGAACTCAAATTACTACAAATGATTTGAATGGAATGTACTATTTAGAAATAGAAACAAAAGCAAATACAAAAATATTCAAAAAGTTAATTGTCAATAATTAACGAGTAGTTTGGTTATTAGATATTAATACAAAAACGGAAGCTGTTGCTTCCGTTTTTTACTTTATAATGGGTCATAAAATCAAAAAAAAGATACTCTCTTATGTATGCATTATACAAATTAATTGAGGAGTATGCCGAAAATCCTTCCTAGAGTAGGCAGTATATATTGATTTATTATTATTATGAAAACACCTAAAAACGTATTAAAGAGTATATTATTTATAGCATGCTTTTTTGTAATGTTAACCCCCGAATTATTATTTGCTCAAATAACAAGTCCTACATCATCTTGTTTTGCAGATATAAATGGAAATGTATCTATTAATTGGTTGCAAAATCTAAATCCAAATAATGGAATATTATATGTGGCACCTAACTGTAATCCCAGGATTGGAATAGGAACAAATTCTCCCACATCAACTCTTGATGTTAGAGGCAATAGTTCCTTTAGTAAAGATGTACATATTGGAGCAGTTTCATCTAAGATGGTTATAGGTAAAGCAGATGGAGCTAGTCTAGGATATGGAACAAGTTATTTAGCATTTAATGCTCAGAGATTTGGTGCAGGAGGAGCTAATCCAATATGGATTGCTAAAAGTGATGGAGCACATAATGGAGGAGCAGTTATATATGGAGATATTTTTGGTTCTATTCGGTTTTCTTCGATTCCTTTTAATTCTAATAGCTCATCTCAACAAATAGTTACAGATGCAACAATTAGAGACAATACACGCTTATTTATACATAGAAATGGAAATGTGGGTGTAGGTATGCAGAATCCAGAAACCAAATTGGATGTTAAAGGAAGATTTAGAGTTGGAGTAGATAATCAAAATATTAAAGCTATCTCAGTTGTCGATTCAGGTAATCAGGATGTTTTTAGAGTTATGGGTAACGGAAATATTTTTGCTACTAGAATCAAAGTTCAAGTAACTCCATTTCCTGATTATGTTTTTAGCAGAACCTATAATTTAATGCCATTACCAGCATTAGAACGTTATATACAAACGAATAAACATCTTCCTAATATGCCTACGGCAGAAACTGTAGAAAGAGAAGGAGCAGATCTTGGAGAAATTAATAGAGTATTAGTAGAGAAAGTAGAAGAGTTAACGTTACATCTGATTGCTATGGATAAACGAATGAAAAAATTAGAGGAAGAAAATAGAAAATTAAAAAAGGACTAATTATGAAATTAAAAAAATCATTACTTCTTTTTTTAATTATTAGTGCAATATCTTTAAAAGAAGGAGGTACAGTAGCTGCTCAAGTATATCTTAAAGCAGTAGAATCTTCTAGAAGTATTGCCGAAAGAACAGAACGAATTATAGTAGAATTTGGTAATTCCAATCCAATACTATCATTTTACAATGCTAGAATTGAAAGAATAGCTCCTAATGGTACAACTAGTACTGTATATCTAGCTCCTCAAAATTCTCCATTTTTAGGAGATTATCTATTTGTTGATCAAAATGTTAATGCATCTGTTCCATATTACGACTATGTTCTTTACGCTTCAGGAATTCGTTTAGACGATACAAGAGTTAATACAAGGCTAGCGAGACCGGGTTTAAATTGCGTAAAACTTAATCAAGTTTATAGAAAAACATGCCATAATTGTTACGAAAAACAATACTCTTTAACTTTTAAAACGGCTTTAGATATTACAAAAGTTGTAGAAATTGATATCTATTCTGATGATTTATTGGATCGTGAATTAAACTCGGGTGTTTGGCAAGTTAGGCATTCTGGGCTATCTCCAAATAATAATAATTGTGGGAGTGGTGACAAGAATTTTGATATTTGTTTAGATGATGCCATACAATACCATAATGCTTTCCCAAATCATGACCCTATTATTATTTATCTTGATTTAAAAAGTAGTATAGCAAATGAGTTGCCTGGTAACGGTGAAAATTTTTGGAAAAAAAATCATAGACCATCTCACTTAGATGAAGTTTTAGAAAACGTAGGTGTTGATAACATTTATAAACCAAGTGACTTAAAAGGAAATTTTAATAATTTGCGATTTGCAGCAAAAAACCAAAATTGGCCAGCGTTAGGAGATGTTAAAGGCAAGTTTATTTTTGTGCTTACAGGCGCTAATAAATTTTTAAATGAATATTTAAATGAACAACAAGATAATGGATTAGCATTTGTTGCGCCTAGTGGAGATGAAACACCTAATTATAACGATTTTATTCATCCTCCAGATATGTCTTCTAATAATTGGAAGCATATTGTGTTTTATAATCTTAATAGAGGAAAAATGGGAGTAATTAAGGAATATGGTACAGAGAATGGAGCCATATCAAGAGTTTGGGAAGTTACTTTAAATCCTTTTGATGATGATGATACAACACCTTCAGAATATGGAGAAAGAATATATAGAAAGATTAATAATATTGCCATATTTAATATTTTTGATGACTTTGCTCCAGATAATATAATTGTAGATGATAAAATTTTAGAAACAGAAACAGATAATGTTTTACTAGGAGTTCCATTTACACAATGGATAGATTCTAAATACGATGAGATTAACGTGCATGGTTCACAGACAGTGACAACTTTAAACTTAAGAGTGCAGCCAGAAACACATTATGATATTAGTGCTGGGAGAGCAATAAATATATTACCTGGAACAGAAATAAAACAAGGTGCAGATACTGAAATTTTTATAGCAGATTGTCCAACAGCAATTCCTCAAGGTATACCAGAGAAGACTCAATTATTTACAAATGAAAAACAAAAGGAGACAAAAAAATATGCTCTAGAACAATTTGGCCCACCAAGTATATCTCCTAATCCTGCTTCTCGAATTTTGAATATATTTTACACTACTAATTTAAAAGATGAGGTTTTATTTAGTTTGTATGATATTAATGGGAGGATTGTAAAACATAAAACTCATAAAATAAATGAAGTAGGTAAACAGAATTTTACAGTAAACGTAAGTGATTTATCAGTGGGGATGTATTTTTATAAAATGCATATAGGAAATGAACTGTATACTGGAAAAGTTATTAAAAAATAATTAAAAAACATTTTTTATGGAATTAGTAATAGTACACTTAATATGTATAAGTTACTAGAAACAAAAAACGGAAGCCAAATAGCTTCCGTTTTTAATTTCATATAAATACTTTAAGTTTTAGTCATTAACCAATACCCATTCCCCTTTAGCAATTAAAGGTTCAGCTTGTTTGTATTTTACGGTTTTGTTTTCACCGCTCATAACATGTTTAATAGTAACACGATCGTTACGTCCAATTTTTGGTTGGTCTCTAACAATAGTTTCTACAACTTGCTGCTGTTGTTGCGTATTACTAGCCGCTCTGTTTTGTGCAGAACGCTCATCTAGATTAGGAATTTCTTCTTTTTGTGTTTGTAAGTTTTCCTTTTTACGTGTTTGTCTAGCTTCGCTAATAGTATTGGTATCTGCCGTTGGTAATTCACCTTTAAATAAGAAAGAGATAACGTCCTTATTCACTTGGTCTATCATCGCTTTAAATAATTCGAAAGCTTCAAACTTATAAATTAATAAAGGATCTTTCTGTTCGTGTACCGCTAATTGTACCGACTGCTTTAACTCATCCATTTTACGTAAATGCGTTTTCCAAGCATCATCTATAATGGCAAGTGTAATATTTTTTTCGAAATCGGTAACTAACTCTTTACCTTTAGATTCGTATGCTTTTTGTAAATCGGTAACAACTTGTAGTGTTTTTACACCATCTGTAAATGGTACAACAATACGTTTGTATTGATCTCCTTGATTTTCGTAAACATCGCTAATAACTGGGAAAGCAACTTCTGCATTACGTTCCATCTTAGCTTTATAATGATCAAATGCAGCTTTATATACTGTTTGCGCTATATCTGTTGGCGATAGTTTATTAAACTCAGCTTCAGATAGAGGAGATGCCATAGAGAAGTAACGAATTAATTCGAACTCAAAGTTCTTATAATCGCTAGCAGCTTTATTCGTTTCTGCAATCCCTTCAGAAGTATCGTAAATCATGTTTGCTAAATCTACACGAAGACGTTCTCCAAATAAAGCGTGGTGACGACGTTTGTATACTACTTCACGTTGCGAGTTCATAACATCATCGTACTCTAATAAACGCTTACGTACACCAAAGTTATTTTCTTCTACTTTTTTCTGTGCACGCTCAATAGATTTAGAAATCATAGAATGCTGAATAACTTCACCTTCTTTTAGCCCCATTTTATCCATCATTTTGGCAATTCTTTCACTACCAAATAAACGCATTAAGTTATCTTCTAGAGAGACGTAGAATTGAGAACTTCCTGGATCTCCTTGACGACCAGAACGACCTCTTAACTGTCTATCTACACGACGCGAATCGTGGCGTTCTGTACCAATAATGGCTAAACCACCTGCAGCTTTTACTTCGTCGCTTAATTTAATATCGGTACCACGACCTGCCATATTAGTGGCAATTGTTACTTGTCCTGGTTGCCCTGCTTCTGCAACAATATCTGCTTCTCTTTTGTGTAATTTTGCATTTAATACATTGTGAGACACTTTTCTAATAGATAACATTTTACCTAATAGCTCCGAAATTTCTACATTGGTAGTACCAATTAATACCGGACGGCCTTCTTGAGATAATCGCGTCACTTCATCGATTACTGCATTATATTTTTCTCGTTTAGTTTTGTAAACTAAATCTTCTCTATCGTGTCTTGCAATTGGTCTATTTGTTGGAATCTCTACAACGTCTAATTCGTAAATTTCCCAGAATTCACCTGCTTCTGTTACCGCTGTACCCGTCATACCAGATAATTTACGGTACATTCTAAAGTAATTTTGAAGCGTTACGGTTGCAAAAGTTTGCGTTGCATCTTCAATTTTTACATTTTCTTTAGCTTCAATCGCTTGGTGTAATCCATCGCTATAACGACGACCATCCATAATACGACCCGTTTGCTCATCTACAATCATTACTTTATTTTCCATAACAACGTACTGGTTGTCTTTTTCAAATAAAGCATAGGCTTTAAGTAATTGGTTTAATGTATGAATACGCTCAGACTTTACCCCGAAATCTCTAAATAAAACTTCTTTTAAGTTTGCTTCTTCTTCAGAAGATAAGCCTTGAGCTTCAATTTTAGCAACCTCTACACCAATTTCTGGCATGATAAAGAAATCTGGATTTTCTTTACCAGAAAGGAATTCAATCCCTTTATCGGTTAATTCTATCTGATTGTTTTTCTCTTCTATTACGTAGTACAGTTCTTCATCAACCTTTGGCATTTCACGGTTGTTGTCCTGCATGTAAAAGTTCTCCGTTTTTTGAAGTAGTTGTTTAACTCCTTCTTCACTTAAAAACTTAATTAAGGCTTTATTTTTAGGAATACCTCTGTATACTCTTAATAATTGGAAACCACCTTCTTTAGTATCGCCTTCTGCAATTAATTTCTTTGCTTCAACTAATACTTGTGTTAAGTGCTTACGTTGTACAGAAACTATACTTTCTACTTTAGGCTTTAATTCTGTAAATTCATGAACATCGCCTTTTGGTATTGGTCCAGAAATAATTAATGGTGTTCTAGCATCATCAACTAATACAGAATCGACTTCATCTACAATAGCATAGTGGTGTGGACGTTGTACTAAATCTTCTGGAGAGTTAGACATGTTATCACGTAAATAATCGAAACCAAATTCGTTATTTGTACCATAAGTAATATCTGCGTTGTAAGCTTTACGACGCGAATCACTGTTTGGTTGGTGGTAATCGATACAATCGATACTCATACCATGGAATTGGAATATTGGTGCCATCCATGCCATATCACGTTTTGCTAAGTAATCATTTACTGTTACTAGGTGTACACCTCTTTCTGCTAATGCATTTAAGTATACAGGTAAGGTCGCTACTAACGTTTTACCTTCCCCAGTTTGCATTTCTGCAATTTTACCTTGGTGCATAGCTATACCACCTATAAGCTGTACATCGTAATGTATCATGTCCCAAGTAATGGCTTTTCCTGCTGCATCCCATGAGTTTGCCCAAGTTGCTTTGTCTCCTTCTAGAGTAACATAGTCGTTATCTCCAGAGATTTCTCTATCATAGGGACTTGCTGTTACAGTTATCTCTGCGTTGTTAGTAAAACGCTTTGCTGTTTCTTTTACTACAGCAAAGGCTTCTGGAAGAATATCGTTTAATGTTTTTTCTACAGCTTCGTAAGACTCATCTTCAATCTTATCTACTTCTTGATAAATATCTTCACGTCTGTCTATATCTTCTGTTGTATCTGCTTCTTTTAAAAGATTAGCTTTTCTATCTTCAAAAGGTTTACGCGTGTCTGCAATAATAGCTTTGAATTCTGCTGTTTTTGCTCTTAAATCATCGTGCGATAAGGCTTCTAAAGTAGCTTCAAAAGCTTTAATTTTATCTACTATCGGCATGATGGATTTGACATCCTGTTTGGATTTGTCTCCAACAAATACCTTTAGTATTGAATTTAAAAAACTCATAGGTTTATATATTATATAGTTAACTGAGGTTCCAAAAGGAATAAGTTAACCTTGTTTATTATTATAAATCGATTATATAACCGATTGTTATTTTTGTGTTTTTAAGCCTTAAATTATAAGGGCTTAAATATACGTTTTGTTAGCGTGCTATTATAGTAACTTTTTCTAAACTTTTTACATAACGTAAAAGGTTTAAATTGTTTTTAAAATAAAAGCATAAAAAAAGCCTCTGTTAGAGACTTTTTTCTGTGTTTTGCGATATTAATACTCGTCCTCGTTCCAGAGGTAATCTTCGTCTGTTGGGTAATCTGGCCAAATCTCTTCTATAGAGTCGTACGAATCTCCTTCATCTTCAATTGCTTGTAAATTCTCAGTTACTTCCAGAGGTGCTCCGGTTCTAATTGCGTAATCTATAAGCTCATCTTTGGTTGCTGGCCAAGGTGCATCACTTAAATGGGATGCTAATTCTAATGTCCAATACATTTCTTAATAGGTTTATTTTTTTGCAAAAATAATTTTTTAGTTTAAATAGTCAAGAAAAAAGTGAATTATTTTATCAATAATAAAAAAGAACGTCATTTTTCACTGAAACTATTTGATATTAAATCTTTTGCAGTGTTACTTAATCTTAGCTTTGAGATGTTGAAATTCTATGTGTAGCTTTAATGCTTCTCAGGAATCCATTTTACTTCGTCGGCTTGTAAGTCAAATGACAACTTTCGTGCCAACACAAAAAGGTAGTCAGAAAGACGGTTTAAATACATTAAAGCTTCGGGTAAAAAAGGTTCTAATTCGTTAAGGGCAGATGCTAAACGCTCGCCACGTCTACAAACACAGCGTGCAATGTGACAGAATGACACCGTTTGGTGTCCGCCTGGTAATACAAAATGCGTCATTGGAGGTAAAGCTTCATTCATAGCATCCATTTCGCGTTCTAACAGTTCGATATCTTCAGTAGATATTTTATTAATGTTTAAACGTTCTTTACCGTTTTTTAATACCATTTTTTCTGGGTCGGTTGCTAAAATAGCACCAACAGTAAAGAGTTTATTCTGTATTAATATTAAAATGTTTTTGTATTGTTGATTAATGTCTTGGTCACGAATTAAACCTATGTGAGAGTTTAGTTCGTCTACAGTACCATAACTATCTATACGTATATGATGTTTTGGAACTCTTGTACCTCCAAATAAAGCGGTAGTTCCTTTATCTCCAGTTTTAGTGTATACTTTCATAACTGTAAAGATAAATGTAAATAGGGGAAAGGCAAAAGGGGAGTATGTTTTAAATTAAAAAAGAAACCTATTTTTTAAATTTTCGCTCATCTTTTCTTTTGTAATAGCCATCTTTAAAAGAACGTTTTTTATTTCTCGACCGACCTGCTATAATAGGGATAAGAATTATGGATGCTATTAATAGTAATATCATGTATTATACTCTAATTTTAAAATGTTCTTTAGCTTGTTCTTTTCTGAAAAATACAATGCCCCAGAAATAAGTGTCTATTGTTACAGTAACTTTTGGATGTTGTTTAATCGTTTCCCATGCTTCTACCATGCCTTTGGACCAATTAATATCATCGAAAATAAAAACGGAATCATTATGTGCGGTAGGCAAGAGAGTTTCGAAATAATTTAATGTGGCTTCTTTTTGATGGTTACCATCAAAATAAATTAAATCGTAGGCGTTAGACGTTAGCGTTTTAGTAACGTCATTAAAATCGCCAGTTAATAGGTCTATATTTTTTAATCCGAATTGTTTAAAGGTATTCGATGTAAAGTCCGAAATGTTAGGGCAGCCTTCTATTGTTGTTATTTGCGCTTTGGGATTACCTTTATGCATAGCTTGTGTTGCAATACCCATAGAGGTTCCTAATTCTAATATGTTATTACACTTTAAATAAGATACTAAACGGTAAAATAGCTTGGCACGATGTAATGATGTGCCTGCTTTTTTTGCCATGTCTGAAACATAGCGAGTATTACTTTTCATAACATGAGAACCAATACCTAAATCTGTTACTTCTATAGTGTTGTTATTAGATAATAAGTGCTTTCTGTAAGCTTTTAATTTAGAGTATGAAGCGTACTTGGTTTTATCATAAAAACATTTTGTAACCAAATCGAATACGAAAGGGGAATGTACACCGTGTTGGTTGCTAGACTTTAACCAAAAATTTATGTAACGAATAATGAGTTGTAACATGTGTTAGTCTTCCATTTTTTCTGATAATTCTAACCAGCGCATTTCTTTTTCTTCTATGGCATCTATAATAACTTGTAATTCGTTAGATAATGTATTTATTTCTTCTGTTGTTAGCTCTGGGTTAAGAAACTTTTTTTCTAGTTCTACCTTATCAAACTCTAGACTTTTAATTTTGCTTTCTATGTTTTTGTATTCTTTTTGCTCGTTGTAAGAAAGTTTATTATTACTATCTTTTTTCCAATTGCTTTTTTCTTTTTTAACAGCGTCTGTTGTTTCAGAAATAACAGGTTTGCTATCGTCGTATGCTCTAAAGTCACTGTAATTACCAGGGAAATCTTCAATAACACCTTCGCCTCTAAAAACAAATAAATGATCTACAATTTTGTCCATAAAGTATCTGTCGTGAGACACTACAATTAAACAACCTGGGAAATCTAATAAAAAGTTTTCTAAAACGTTTAACGTTACAATATCTAGGTCGTTAGTGGGCTCATCTAGAATTAAAAAGTTTGGATTTTGTATTAAAACGGTACATAAATATAAACGTTTACGCTCGCCTCCACTTAGTTTTTCAACAAAATCGTATTGCTTTTTTCTGTCAAATAAAAAGCGTTCTAATAGCTGTTGCGCACTTATTTGTCTGCCTTTTTTTAAGGGAATATAATCTCCAAACTCTCTAACAATATCAATAACTTTTTGGTTAGGTTTTGGTGTTATACCAGCTTGTGTATAGTAACCTATTTTTACAGTTTCTCCTATTACTACTTTACCAGAATCTGGTTGTGCTGTTTGAGTTAAAATGTTTAAGAAAGTAGACTTACCTGTACCGTTTTTACCAATAATTCCTGCTCGTTCTCCTTTCTGAAACATATAGTCGAACTTATCTAAGATTGTTTTGTCTTTATAGGCTTTAGATACCTTTTTAAGTTCTATAATCTTACTTCCTAAACGCTCCATATTTAGTTCTAATTGAACTTCGTGGTCGTTTCTGCGTTGGTGTGCTCTGTGTTTTATATCGGCAAAATCATCTATTCTAGATTTAGATTTTGTTGTTCTTGCCTTTGGTTGGCGACGCATCCAAGTTAATTCCTTCTTATAAAGTTGTTTTGCTTTATTGGTTTCTACTTCTGTTTGTACTACTCTTGCTTCCTTTTTTTCTAAATAATAGGAGTAATTTCCTTTATAAGAATATAATTCACCATGATCTAATTCTATAATTTCATTGCATACACGTTCTAAAAAGTAACGATCGTGTGTTACCATAAATAAGGTGATATTTTCTTTTGCGAAAAAAGATTCTAGCCATTCAATCATTTCTAAATCTAAATGGTTTGTAGGCTCATCTAGAATTAATAAATCGGGTTTATTTATTAAAGCATTGGCTAACGATAACCTTTTTTTCTGTCCTCCAGAAAGCGCACTTACTTTCTGGTTTAGGTTTTCTAACTTTAATTTAAATAGAATTTGTTTGTATTGTGTTTCAAAATCCCAAGCATTATGTATATCCATGTCTTCAAATGCCTTTTGGTATGCATCTGTATCTTCAGGATTTAAAATAGCTTTTTCGTATTGTTTAATCACTTTTAGGATTTCGCTATCGGAACTAAAAATGGTGTCTTCAATAGTAAGATTGCTATCTAAGTATGGTTCTTGAGGGAGAAACGATACTTTAATATCTTTTCTAAAAACAACATTGCCAGCGTCTGGCGAATCTAGCTTTGCTAAAATATTTAAAATGGATGTTTTTCCTGTTCCATTTTTTGCAACAAAGGCTATTTTTTGATCTTTATGTACACTAAACGAAATATCTTTAAAAAGTGTTAACTCTCCATAAGATTTCGCAATACTTTCAACGGTTAAATAATTCAATGGTTCAATTTTTTACAAATAACGGATAAAAAACCAAAAAAACCGATAAAAGTTTTATTCTTAACGACGAAAGGTTATATTTGTCATTAATTTTTTAGCAAAAAATGAGGCGATTTTTATTAGGTATTACTTTAATATTCAGTATTTTGTTATCATCCTGTATTACTAACAAAGATGTTGTGTATTTACAAGATAAAGGGACACCAGTAAACGATTCTCTTTTAGTAAAAGAGCTTTCTAAGCCTTACAGAGTTCAGGTTAACGATATTGTTAGTATAAATGTTAAGGCTATTGACGAAGAGGTTAAAAAATTAGTATCTCTGTTTAATCCTACTGAAGGTACTAGGCCAGCACAAGGGCAACAAGATTTGTATTTTAGTGGTTTTACAGTGGATTTGCATGGTAATATTAAATTTCCAATTCTTGGAGATATTAATGTTTTAGGGTATACTATAGATGAAATTGCCGCTAAAGTTAAAGACGAAATACTTACTAAATACTTAAAATCTACTACACAAATATTTGTGACAGTAAAGTTAGCAGGATTACGTTATACAGTTACTGGAGAAGTTGGAGGAACAGGAGTTTTTACATTATTTCAAGATCGTGTAAATATTATTGAAGCGCTTGCCAATGCAGGAGATATTGAAAATACGGGAGACAGGACTGATGTACTAATAATAAGGCAATATCCACAAGGGCAGAAAATTCATCATATAGATTTAACAGATGTAGCGGCTTTACAATCTCCGTATTATTACATTCAGCCTAATGATATGATTTTAGTAAAACCTTTAAAGAGAAAAGCAATTGGTGCTGGTGAAACAGCGACACAAACATTAACAACTATTGCCTCTATCTTTTCTGTAATTGTTACCACTTACTTTTTAGCTAGAAACCTATAAGTTTAACTTTATGAATGACGAATTTGAAGTTTCAGAATCCCAACAGATTTCATTCGATATTAAGGCCTTTTTATTTAAAGCCCTTAGTTATTGGAAGTTATTTGTACTGTGTATAGGAATAGGTGTTTTTATAGTATATCAACAAAATATAAGAAAACAACAGTCTTATAAATTAAGTACTCAAATTTCTGTTGAAGACGATAAGAATCCCTTATTTACATCTAATACAAGTTTAACGTTTAACTGGGGAGGTGTTTCTGGTAAGGTAAAAACAATTATTACAAGTTTACAATCGCGATCTAATCATGAAAAAGTTGTAGATAATCTTAAATTATATATTGGTTATTTAAAGCAGTCTCGATTTAGAAAAGATGATATTTATAAAGCAGCTCCGTTTAGAGCTCGACTTAAAGATAATGAGTTTCAAGCAATAGGTAAACCTATTAAAATCGTTTTTTTAGAGAACGATATGTATCGATTATCAACAAATTTTGAATCGAACCTAATTACCACTCAAAATTTCACAACTAAAGAGAAAGCTACAGCAGATGTCGTTATAGGTGAGCAAGATTACACCTATAAACTTGGTGAGTTGGTAGAGTTGCCTTTTTTTAACGGAACTATTATTTTAGGAGATAAGAGACGTGTAAATGTTGGAGATGAATACTTCTTACAATTTACCAGTTTTGATCAAGTTGTCGCATATTATAAAGGGCGTTTAGTTATTGCTAACCCTAAGAATTCTGCTATTTTAAATTTAAGTATTACCGATGTAAACAAAGCTAAAATTGTTGACTACTTAAACGAAACTGTAGAGGTTTTAAGTAAAGATCAGTTAGAAAGGAAAAACTTATTCGTTACCAACACTATTGCTTTTATAGATGAGCAATTAAAAATGGTAAAAGATGAATTAAATACCAATGCAGATTCTTTAAATGATTACAGACAACAGAATAAAATATATAATTTAGATGATGAAAGTTTAGCGCTTAGTGGTAAATTGTCTACTCTAGAATTAGATATAGATAATATTAATAAAAAGTTAGCATACTATGCACAGTTAAAAACGTATTTAGAAACGAGTAAGAATTTTACAAAACTCCCTGCGCCAGCAATTGCAGGTATAGATGATGCTAATATCTTAACTAATATAGCAAAGATAAATGCGCTATCTGTGCAAAAATCTAAATATGAATCTACAGTTAGAAGTGATTCTTCAATTTTTACAGATTTAGACTCTCAAATAGAAGCCATTAAAATGGTGCTTTTAGAGAATATAAGCTCGGCTAAAGATGGATTGCAAAGAGAACGACAGTTTACTAATTCTAAAATAGGAGCAACAGAATCTAAGTTTAGAAAATTACCTAAGGACCAACAAAAGCTGTTAAATATTCAAAGACAATACTCTTTAAACGAGCAGAGTTATAACATGTTTTTAGCTAAAAGAAGCGAAGCTAATATTATAAAAGCGGCCAATGTTTCAGACATACTAGTTATAGATCCAGCTAAAGATACCGATGTAAGAGCTATAGATTTAAAATTGAGATCGCGCTATATATTTGCTGTACTAGGCGGGTTTTTACCACCATTTATATTAGCTTTTTTAGTAACATTCTTAGATACTAAGCTTCATAATCCACAAAATTTAGAAACCCTATCTACAATACCGTTATTAGGAGTAGTTGGTAAAAATACTATAGACAATAATTTAATAGTACATACTAAACCAAAATCTACGGTAGCTGAAGCATTTAGATCTATACGATCGAGTTTACAATATATGTATAAAAAGCATAATTTAAATGGCTCTAAAACGGTAATGTTAACCTCTTCTGTAAGTGGTGAAGGTAAAACGTTTTGTTCTATAAATATTGCTACAGTATTTGCTTTAAGTGGAAAGAAAACAGTATTAGTTGGGCTTGATTTAAGAAAACCTAAGATTTTTGGGGATTTTGATATTAAAAATGAAATAGGAGCGGTTAACTATTTAATAGGCCAAAAAACATTAGATGAAGTTACCCAAGCAACTAAAGTAAATAACTTAGATGTTATAACCTCTGGGCCAATACCTCCAAATCCATCAGAACTTCTTATAGGAGAGACTATGGACGCGCTTATTACTGAGTTGAGAGAAAAGTACGATTATATTGTTCTAGATACACCTCCAGTGGGCTTAGTGTCCGATGCATTAGAATTGTTAGATTATGTGGACGCCTCTTTATATGTAGTAAGACAAGATTATACTAAGAAAGGGATGTTAAACCTTATAAACGATAAATATAAAAGAGGAGAGATTTCTAACTTAAGTTTTATTTATAATTATTACGATCAAAAAGGAAAATATGGTTATGGTTATGGCTACGGTTATGGCTATGGCTACGGTTATGGAGCGTATGGTAATGGTTATCATGAAAACGATAAAGAAAAGAAAACGATGTTATCGCGTTTAAAATCAATTTTTAAAATAGGATAATATGGAGATGAATACTTATCATGAAGAAGATTTATCCAAACTAACCTTCCTAATTACAGGAGGTGCTGGCTTTATAGGGTCTAATATTGTTGAATATTTATTAAAAAACGGTGCTAAAAGAGTACGTGTTTTAGATAACCTCTCTAATGGCTACAAAGAAAATATAGCTCCTTTTTTAACACATTCAAATTTTGAGTTTATAGAAGGCGATATAAGAGATTTAGAAACCTGTGTAAAAGCTATGTATGGTATCGACTATGTAAGTCATCAAGCAGCATTAGGTTCTGTACCACGTTCTATTAAAGACCCTTCTACAACAAATGCAGTAAATATATCTGGGTTTTTAAACATGATGATAGCGTTAAAAGACAGCAAAACGGTAAAGCGTATGGTATATGCAGCGTCTAGTTCTACGTATGGCGATAGTAAATTACTGCCAAAAACCGAAGACAATATAGGCAAACCATTATCACCTTATGCAGTTACTAAGTATGTAAATGAACTTTATGCAGATGTATTTGGCAAAACGTATAATACAGATGTCATTGGTTTACGTTACTTTAATATTTTTGGCCCAAAGCAAAGTCCTAAAGGCGCTTATGCGGCGGTAATTCCTTTATTTATGGAAGCTATTAAAACGAATACCCAAGTAACAATAAATGGCGACGGTGAACAAACCAGAGACTTTACTTATGTAGAAAATGCGGTACAAGCAAATGTGAAAAGTTTTTTCGCTTCATCTGAAGCAGGGAATCAAGTTTATAATATAGCCTGTAACGAAAGAATTAGCGTTAACTATTTATGGGAAACATTAAATAAATCTGCTAATAAAGATATAAAAGCCATATACGGACCAGAACGACAGGGAGATGTTAGAGATTCTTTAGCAGATATCTCTAAAGCTGAACGACTTTTAGACTACAAACCTAAATTTTATGTTAGAGAAGCTTTAGCAAAAACATGGGAATACTTTAAAAATAACAAGATTGAGTACTAAAGATACAAACCAGTGGTTATATACTATTTCTCCAAGAAATAAGGTTATAGATTTAAATCTAAAAGAGATTTGGAGCTATCGCGATTTACTATTTCTATTCGTGAAACGAGATGTTATAACGCTTTATAAACAAACTGTTTTAGGGCCCTTATGGTATTTAATTCAACCACTAATAACGTCGGTTATATTTACCATTATTTTTAATGGTATTGCCGATATAAAAGTAGGTGAAGATGTTGAGCCTTTTCTATTTAACTTGGCTGGTGTAACCATTTGGAATTATTTTTCGGAATGTTTAAAGGGTACAAGTGATGCTTTTAAAAAAAACCAGAATATTTTTAGTAAAGTCTACTTTCCAAGAGTTATTATGCCACTAACAACCGTGGTGTCCTCATTACTAAAATTTGGAATACAATTTTTAATTTTTATAGGGTTTTACATCTTTTATGCTAGTAGAGGGCAAGCAGGTAGTCTAAACGTTGAGGCGCTTTGGTTATTACCTATTTTAATTCTTTTAATGGGATTGTTAGGTTTAGGCTTAGGTATGATTATTTCGTCTATGACTACTAAATATAGAGATCTAACATTTTTGGTAGGTTTTGGCGTACAGTTATTAATGTACGTGTCGGCAGTAATGTATCCTATAGAAGTGGCAGTAGAAAAAATAACAAATAATTTTCCAGAATCCGCTAATATTATTAACCCTATAATAGAGAATAATCCATTAGCAGGAGTAGTAGAAACATTTAGATATTTATTCTTTTCAGAAGGAACATTTTCTATAGAGAAAATATTAATAACAATGGGAGTAACTATAGTTATTGCATTATTAGGTTTAATTGTTTTTAACAGAACAGAAAAAACATTTATCGATACCGTATAATTATGAGTGATGTTATTTTAAAAGTCGACAATGTTTCAAAACAATACCGTTTAGGTCTTGTAGGGTCGGGTACTATAAGTCATGATCTTAATAGATGGTGGAATAAAATAAGAGGAAAAGAAGACCCTTATTTACAAATAGGAGATACTAATGATAGAAGTACCAAAGGAGACTCTCAATATGTTTGGGCTTTAAAGGATATTAATTTTGAAGTTAATAAAGGAGACGTTTTAGGTATTATAGGAAAAAATGGAGCGGGGAAATCTACACTATTAAAAATACTATCTAAAGTTACAGGACCAACTACAGGTGAAATAAAAACAAGAGGAAGAATAGCCTCACTCTTAGAAGTAGGAACAGGGTTTCATGGCGAAATGACAGGAAGAGAAAATGTATTCTTAAATGGCGCTATCTTAGGAATGACTAAAAAAGAGATCAGTTCTAAAATAGATGAAATTATAGAGTTTTCTGGTTGCGAACGCTATATAGACACGCCTGTAAAACGTTATTCGTCTGGTATGACTGTACGATTGGCATTTGCCGTAGCTGCATTTTTAGAACCCGAAATACTTGTGGTAGACGAAGTTTTAGCGGTTGGTGATGCAGAGTTTCAGAAAAAGGCCATTGGTAAAATGCAAGATATTAGTAGAGGAGGTGGACGTACTGTTTTATTTGTAAGCCACAATATGGCATCGGTAAAAAGTTTGTGTACAAAAGGGATCGTTTTAGAGAATGGACAAGTGGCCTTTGAAGGGACGGCAGAACATGCGGTAGCCAAGTATTTAAGCTCAGATATGGGAGAAAATACAAGCTTAAAAACCTTTGATAAAAATTACGATAAACCAACTTTTAAATTAGAATCTTTAGGCGTTAAAAATAATAATAGAAACTATACAGAACCCGTAGTAGAAGACGCAGAAATTGAAATTAATTTAGATATAACATTTAAAATAGACACTACAGATAAATATAATATTACCTATCATTTACATAATGAATTAGGTGAGACCATGTTTTCATTTTACGATAGAGATTTTGAAATAAAAATTAAAAAAGGAAATAATACAATACAATGTACCATTCCTAAAGATTTTTTGCAAAGCGGAAGCTATAGCTTATCATTATTTATTGTTAAAGATAAAAGGGTAGCAGAGTTCGCAGAAAAAAATATATTTTATTTTAATGTAGTAAACGGAGCAAAAGAAATTGGAGTTTACTCAGGTAGAGAGCCAGGATATATAAAGCCCACTTTCCAGTGGAAGAATGTATAAATAAATGACTAAAATAAACGTTACAAAAACCTATTTACCTTCGCAAGATGTGTATCAATCCTATTTAAACACATTATGGGAAAATACATGGCTGACCAATAGAGGGAAATTAGTAATTGAATTAGAACAGAAGCTAACAAAAAACTATGGACTTAATTCAATAATACTAACAAATAATGGTACTGTACCTATTCAAATAGCTCTAAAATTATTTGGGAATTTAGGCGAAATTATTACAACACCATTTTCTTATGTAGCAACAACAGCCTCTATACTTTGGGAAAACTGTAAACCTGTTTTTGTAGATATTCACCCAGAATATTTAACAATAGATGAAGCAAAAATAGAAAATGCTATAACAGATAAAACAACAGCAATATTGGCAACACATGTGTATGGAAATCCATGTCATGTAGAAGCTATAGAAGTCATCGCTAAAAAGCATAACTTAAAAGTTATTTACGACGCAGCACATTGTTTTGGTGTAACGTATAAAGGACGTTCCTTATTCAATTATGGAGATGTAAGTACCTGTAGTTTTCATGCAACAAAACTATTCCATACAGCAGAAGGCGGTGCTATGTTCTGTAACAACGAAGATATTTATAAACAATTATTCTACAGTCATAATTTTGGACATAATGGCCCGTTAGAATTTCATGGTTTAGGGATTAATGCTAAAATGAGCGAATTACAAGCGGCCATGGGATTAAGTATGCTTCCAGAAATGGATTACGTTATAGAAGAACGAAAAAAAGTTGTAGACTATTATAATACAAATTTCACATCTGTAGACGCTATACAACTTTTAAAAATTAGAGAAGAAACAGAGTGGAATAATAGTTATTATCCAATACTATTTAAAGACGAAAAAACCTTATTAAGAATAGAGCAAAAATTAAATGAGAACAACGTAGTACCTAGGCGTTATTTTTATCCATCGTTAAATAAAATTAAGTACGTAAATAGCACACAAGACATGCCAGTTTCGCAATCTATAGCATGTAGAATATTATGTTTACCGCTATATGTAGGATTGACCGAAAAAGAATTAGAATTAATAACTAAAACTATTATAGCAGCAATATGATTATAGTTGGAGCTAAAGGATTCGCTAAAGAAATTTTACAAGTCATATCTGTTGACATGGGTATAGAGGATGATAACATTGTATTTTTTGATAATGTAAGTAATGATTTACCTGAAAAAATATATAATCGTTTCAATATTCTTAAAAATATAGATCAAGTAAAAGATTATGTTGAAGTAACAGGTAATAAAGAATTTGTTTTAGGAATAGGAAACCCAAAGCATAGAGAAACTTTATACGACAAATTTACAAACTTGGGTTTAAAACCAATAACAGTTATAGCTAATAGCGTAGAAAAAGGAAGTTTCGATGTTGTTATTAAAGAAGGTGTAAGTATTATGTCTGGGACAATAATAACTAATAGCATAACAATAGGGAGAGGGTGTTTAATAAATTTAAACTGTACTATTGGACACGATTGTGAAATAGAAGATTTTGTAGAAATCTCTCCCAATGTAAATGTTTCTGGACGTTGTAGAATAGGTCGTAATTCTAACATTGGAACTAATGCAATTATAATTCCAGATGTAACAATAGGGAAAAATGTAGTTGTTGGCGCAGGAACTTTAGTATTAAAAGATGTGCCAGATAATGCTACTATAGTTGGTGTTCCTGGCAAAATTATCAAATAAGTATGGTAGTTGTTTCTGTATGTATGATTACTTATGGTCATGAAAATTATATTCGTGAAGCCATAAATGGAGTATTAATGCAAGAAACTAATTTTAAAGTCGAATTAATAATTTCAAATGATAGCTCACCAGATAAAACGAGTTCAATAATTAAAAACATTATAAAAGAGCATCCTAAAGGAAATTGTATAAAATATATTGAGCATAAAAAAAACTTAGGTATAATGCCTAATTTTTTATCTGCTATAAATGAGTGTTCAGGAAAATATATTGCCATGTGCGAAGGCGATGATTATTGGACAGATAAACAGAAATTACAAAAACAAGTTAATATATTAGAGGCTAATAATGCTTTGGGACTAGTATACACAGGTGTAACTTTTTATCATCAAAAGGAAAATGAATTTGTTACTATTCCTCCAAGATTTGCAAAAGATAAGCAAGACGTTATACCTTTAATGTTAGAAAGTAAATTTATAGAATTCCCAACAACTGTATTTAGAGCTTCGGTATTAAATAAAGTTATCAATACTGTTAAAGAAGAGTTGTTAGATGACGCAGTGATAGGTGATACTAGAATACTTTTAGAAACAGCTTACCAAAGCAATATTCATTTTTTAGAAGATGTAACCACTGTCTATAGAATAGCAGAAGGCAGTGCAAGTTATCCAAAAAATATAGATAAGTATATATACGCTTTAATGGACACCTACCAATGTCGTGTTAATTTTGTAAAACGGCATAATTTAGATACAAAGCTATTAGGTAGTACTATTTGTAACACTAATAAGAGTCTAATAAATAAAGCATTTACAAGTGAAAGCTACAAAGACATATTAAAATTAATAAAGGGATTATTAATAAAAGAAACATTAAAAAACTGTAGCTTTAAAGTATTTAATAAAAAAATATCTGTTGCAGTAATACTAAAATTATTTCTTGCGCCTTTAGGTGTGGGAATTTTGAAATCTAAGTTAAAAAAATGGTCGTAAGCATTTGCATGATTACATATAACCACGAGGCTTATATAGAGCAAGCTATTAGTAGTATTTTATCTCAAAACACTACTTTTAATTATGAGTTGGTTATAGCGAATGATTGTTCTACAGACAATACGCATAACATCATTGAGACTATTATAAAAGAACATCCTAAAGGTAATTACATTAAATATATAAATCATCAAACTAATGTTGGGATGATGAAAAATTTTATAAGCACTTTAATAGCTTGTTCAGGAAAATATATTGCTATTTGCGATGGTGATGATTATTGGATACATGATGATAAATTACAAATGCAAGTAGATTTTTTAGAAGAGAATCTCGACTTTAACATAGTATATACACTTAATAAAATACACTATAATACAGACGAAATAGTAGATAATCCAGTTAAGCCAATAAATTTAAAAGATGCAGAAGTAAAAGATTTAGTAGCAAGAAATTTTATACCAGCATCGTCTGTTATGTTTAGAAATAGCATTAAACAAATTAATTTTGCACCTTGGATTTACAGCTCTCCTTATGGAGATTGGCCATTAGCATTGCTATTAACTAAAAACGGTGAAAAAATTAAATGTTTACAACACCAAACATTGGCATATAGAAAAAATGTAGGAGTAATAAGTCAAATGAAAGCAAAAGAAATGTCTCTATTGCAGGCAAATTATAGTATGTTCTCTAAGATCGTTAAAGATGATAATTATAGTACTATAAAACCTTTAGTTCAGTATAGATTATATAGATTTGAGTTATCACTAATTAAAACATATAATAAAAATAGAAAGTACAAAGCAGCCTTTTCAAAATTAAAACAGTTAAAACAATATACAGTAGATAATAAATTGAGTCGCTTAGAATTAATTAAGCTCTATATAATATCCTTTTTTAAAGGTGTAAAAGGCAATAACTAAAAGTAATCTAAAAGGGAAATGAGAACAGGTGAAAATGTTTCTAAAGAAAAACTAATCGCGCTCGAGGCGTGTTCACATCGTGTTATTATACCTTTATATATACCAAACGAAGAAGGCTATTATAAAGAATCCTTTAAAGTGTTCGAACTCTGTTTACATTCTATATTAAAAACGGCAGTATCACCAATAAAAATATCGGTAGTAAGTAATGGTAGTAGTAAAGTAGTAAACACGAAACTATTAAAACTTAGTGAAGACGGTTACATCAACGAATTAATTATAGAAAATGAAGGTATTGGTAAAATTAATAGCATATTAAAAGCCTTAAAAACAAGTGAAGAACGATTAGTAACCATTACCGATGCCGATGTATTATTTTTAAATAATTGGGAAACAGAGATTATAAAAATATTCGAAGCTTTTCCAAAAGCAGGAATGGTTAGCCCTGTACCCGTTTTTAGGTCACACTTAAGATTAACAAGTAATATTTGGTGGCGTTATTTATGGTCTAAAAAATTAATGTTCAGACCCGTTAAAAATCCAGAATCTATGACCCGATTTGCAAAAAGTATTGGTTGGTCTAGGTTAGATTTAAAATATAAAGATGTTATAGGAACGTTGAAATCTAAAAACAATACATTAGCTGTATTAGGAAACGCTCATTTTGTAGGTACCTATAAACAAGAGGTGTTTAAGAAAATACCAGACGAGAATAGTAAATATAAATTGGGAGGCGATAGTGAGCATTTGTACATGGATTCGCCAACAGTAAAAGCAGGCGGTTACAGATTAGCAACCTATAATAATTATGCCTATCACATGGGGAATACTATAGAGCCATGGATGGAAACTGAATTTTTAGAATTAAAACAAGAAGAAAAAACACATAATAGATTCAATAATTTAAAGGTTTTAAAACCAAGTCTATTAGATTATTTCTTTTCTGAAAAAATATTCAAAAAAATATTTAAATATAAACCCCTTAAAAAAGCTATATTTAAATTTAAAGGATTAAATAAAGAACAAATAAAAAACTTTGGCTAGGCACATTGATAACAATAGTATTAACATATAGAAATAGAGAGTTAAGAATCGTTGAGAATTGCTTTGAAGCCTTGGCTGCACAAACCAATAAGGCGTTTAAGGTGTTATTGGTAGATTATGGTAGTGATTTAGAATTTGCTGAAGGATTAAAAAATACAGCAAAGAAATACAATTTTATCACTGTTATAAGTTGTCCAGTAAGTGGCCAGTTATGGAGTAAATGTAGAGCTATAAATATCGCTTTAAAACAAACAGAAACGCCCTATTTTCTTATTGGAGATATCGATTCGCTCTTTCGCAAAGACTTTGTAGACAAAGCGTTAAGTTTAGCTTCAGATAAAGTTATGTATTTTAAATATGGGTTTTTAGCAGAAGAAGAGTCTAAACAAAAAAAAGAATTTGAAGATTATACTATAGATTTCCTCGCAGGAGATGAAGTTACGGGAACAACGCTCTTTCCTACAGAAACTTTAAAATCGGTAAACGGTTACGACGAATTTTACCATGGTTGGGGAGCAGAAGATACCGATATTCATGTAAGAATGAAAAATCTGGGAAAAGAGGTAATATTCTATGATCAAGAGATTTTGGTACTGCACCAATGGCATGCTAAAGCTTACAGAAGCAAAAGTAGTACTAGTCCGTTTCACTCTACTTTAGAACGCGCCAATAGCAACTATTTAAAAATTACGAGACAAACCAAACGCACTACTGTAAATTTAAATACAGATTGGGGGATATTGCCAGATGTAACTCAGTATGATAAGTTAACTATAACACCAGATTCAACATTGAAAATAAAACCTATAGATTTTCAAATTACTGCAATATTAGCGCAATTAAAAAACTATAAAAACGAAACCGTTAGTATAGAAATAATAGACGTAGATAAAAAACAGAAATCCATTCAAAAGGTTAAGAAGAAGCTTAATAAAAAGTATTTTAACTACCTTAAAATGGAAGAAGTAAATAATTTAGTGTTAGAAACGATTATAAATTCCTACAGAAACACACCTTACAATTACCAGTTTAATAGACAAAAAGGACAAATTAGTTTAACCCTAGTATTTTAAAAGATGAAAATACTATTAGTATCTATGCCATCACTTCATTTTTTTAGATGGACCGAGCAATTAGAAGATGCAGGACATGAAGTACATTGGTTTGATATTTTAGATGGTAGTCCAACTGAACGATTACCTTGGGTAGAAAAATACAAAGGCTGGAAACTAAAATATCCAAATTTAAAGGGTAGACATTTTGTAAAAAAGAAATTCCCAAAAGTCTATAAGAAGCTTGGTGCGGTTTTAGAAAATGACACAGCTAAAGCTTTTGAAGACGTTTTGCTAAAAATTAAGCCAGATGTAGTGCATAGTTTTGTATTATACATAGCATGCGCACCAATACTAAAGGTGATGCAAAACTATAGTAGTATAAAATGGATCTATTCCTCATGGGGAAGCGATTTGTACTATTATAGAAACATTCCAGAATATAAAAGTGATATTCTTAAGGTATTGCCTCGAATAGATTATTTAATAACAGACTGTAAGCGAGATGTAGGTATAGCAAAAGAATTAGGGTTTTCTGGTACAGTATTAGGCACTTTTCCTGGAGGTGGCGGATTCGATTATAGTAACTACAACACCTATATAAAAACACCAGCAACAGAGCGTAAAAGTATATTAGTAAAAGGTTATCAAGGACGTTCAGGGCGTTGTATAGAAGTATTAAAAGCACTAGCACAATTACAAACAGACTTAACACCTTTTAAAGTTATTGTATTTGGAGCGAGTGATGAAGTTGTAGCTTACACAAAAGATAATAAAATTTTACAAGGCATAGATTTAGAAGTATTCTCGATAAAAGATTTTTTACCACACAGTGAAATATTAAAACTAATGGGAGAGGCATTACTGTATATAGGGAACAGTAACTCAGACGGAATGCCCAACACCCTTTTAGAAGCGGTAGCACAAGGAGCCTTTCCAATACAATCTAACCCTGGAGGTGCATCAGAAGACGTTATTACAGACGGTGAAAATGGATTATTAATTGAGGGTTGTAATGATATAACACATATAAAAAGCTTGGTTTTAAAGGCACTTTCAGATACAAATTTAATAGCAGAAGCTTTTCAAATAAATCAAACTGAAATAAAACCACGTTACGAAATTAACCATATAAAAACGCAGGTTTTAAAAGCTTACAATAGTATCACCTATTAAATTAGAAATATTATAGCAATACTTTGAGAATCAGATTCAAATAAAAAAACAGTCGAAATCACCTTTTATCCTGTTTTTTAGTTGTTTCATCGCTAAAAAATGTATTTTAGCAGAATTATTAGATAACTGACGACTTTACTTAAATGAAAAAAATAGGCTTTATCCCATTACGAAAAGGCTCCAAAGGCATTCCCAATAAAAACAAGCGTAAAATGGTTGGAAGACCATTATATACTTGGGTGTTAGGGGAAGCACTATTTTCTAATCTCGATGCCATTTATGTTTATACAGACGATCAAGATATAATAGATTTTATTGCTAAAGAATACCATTGGACTACCAAAGTAAAAGCGGTATTAAGAAGCGATGAAAGTGCAAGTGATACAGCTTCTACAGAGATGGCGATGTTAGAGTTTTGCGATAAAATAAACTACGATTTCGATGTGTTTTGTTTATTACAAGTTACTTCTCCATTTACTAAACGAAACGATATCAATGCCTGTCTTGAAAAATTAGAAGGCGCTTACGATTCTGCATTAACGGTTGTGAATACACATCGTTTTTTATGGAATGAAGATGGTACACCTATAAACTATAATCCATTAAAACGACCAAGACGTCAAGATTTTAAAGGGCTATTAGTGGAAAATGGAGCAGTATACACAACAACAAAAGCAGCTTTACAAGACACAAAAAATAGATTAGGGCATAAAGTAGCAGTTGTAAAAATGCCAGAAGAATCGTTGCTAGAAATAGATACCGAAAACGATTGGATAGCGGTAGAACAATTACTAATAGAACGCCAGAAAAGAGCAAAAGAATCTGCCGAAATAACACATGTTGTATTAGATGTAGATGGTGTATTTACAGACGGTACAATAACCTATACAAAAGATGGAGAGCATACCAAAAATTTCGATATGCGAGACGGTATGGGATTAGAAATCATGCGCCAGTTTAATGTAGAAGTTATGGTGATGACATCGGAGCAATCTGAGTTAGTAGCAAAGCGTATGCAAAAATTAAAGATTAAAAATGTATACTTAGGTGTTAAAGACAAGTACAGCTTACTTCAAAATATAATACAAGAGAATAATTTATCTATTAACAACTTCGCCTATTTAGGAGACGATGTAAACGATTTAACAAATATATGTAGCGTGGGTTGGTCGTTAGCACCAAATAATGCAACAGATATAGTAAAACAGAATGCAGACATTGTGTTGTCTAAAAATTCTGGAGCAGGAGCAATTAGAGAAGCTTGCCAATTTATAATGAACTATAATAAAAGATTTTAATTTACAGAAATATTATGAGTAACTATAAAAAACCATACATAATAGCAGAAATTGGATGTAACCATAAAGGGGAAATGTCCATAGCAAAAGAACTAATTAAAGTAGCAAAAATATTCTGTAATGTAGATGCTGTGAAGTTTCAAAAAAGACATAATAAAGAGCTTTTAACCGAGGAACAATACAATCAGCCACACCCAAATCCAGTGAATTCTTATGGCGATACCTATGGGGCACACAGAGAGTTTTTAGAGTTTGATGTGGAGCAACACAGAGAATTAAAAAACTATTGTGAAGATATAGGCATTACCTATTCTACATCGGTTTGGGATGTAACATCAGCAAAAGAAATAGCATCATTAAACCCAGAGTTTATAAAAATACCTTCGGCATGTAATAATAACGTAGCGATGTTAGAGTGGCTATGCGAAAATTACAAAGGAGAACTTCATATTTCTACAGGTATGACTACCAAAGATGAAATAGAAGATTTAGTAAACCTATTTAAAAAACACAATAGAAATAAAGACTTAGTATTATATAACTGTACTTCGGGATATCCAGTACCATTTCAAGACGTTTGCCTTTTAGATATTAATCTATTGTTAGAGAACTATAAAGACGATGTAAAACACATAGGGTTTTCTGGACACCATTTAGGGATTGCAGTAGATGTAGCTGCCTATACTTTAGGAGCAAATATTATAGAACGACACTATACAATAGATAGAACATGGAAAGGTACCGATCATGCTGCCTCTTTAGAGCCAATGGGTTTACGTAAACTATCTAGAGATGTAAATGCTGTACACCAAGCCTTAGCTTACAAAAGCCAGGATATTTTACCAATAGAACAAGTACAACGCGATAAACTGAAAAACCAAAAAGGATAATAATGTTTCAATCTAAAGATATTAGACTGTTTTGGTGGAACGAAATTAAACTTCAAGGAAAATCCAAAGAAAATTATGGTGATTTACTGGGGAAATACCTAGTAGAAAAAATAGCGAATAAAAAAGTAGTTTGGACTAAACCATCTGCGTTTTCTTTAAAAAATATCTTCAACCCAATTTATGTTACTATTGGTAGTATATTAACCAATGTAAACGATAAATGCATAGTTTGGGGAAGTGGTATAATTGCTAAAAAGTACACCATAAAAAAAGCTAAATTTTTAGCAGTAAGAGGACCACAAACAAGAGCATGTTTAATAAGTCAAGGACACAATGTGCCCGAGGTTTATGGAGATCCCGCATTATTATTGCCACGCTATTATAATCCTAAAATAGAAAAAGAATACAAAATAGGAGTGATACCACATTATAATGATTTCGATACAATAGAAGCATGGTATAAAAACGACGATTCTGTGTTGTTAATTAATTTAATGACAAATTCAATTGAGGAGACAACGAATCAGTTTTTAAAATGTGAGAAAATAGTGTCTTCCTCATTACATGGTGTTATTGTTTCTCATGCTTATGGTATTCCAGCCGTTTGGCAAAAGTTTTCCGATAATGTATTTGGAGACGATATAAAATATCAAGACTATTTTGAATCTATAAAAATACAACCATACCAATCTAAAACCATAGACAGTAAAATGACTTTAGAAGATTTAAATCAAGCCTTTGTTGGCAAAGAAAGTCTTCCAAAAGCAAATGTCGTTAATGAGTTGTGCGATGGTTTAATGGCAGTATGTCCATTTAAAAATTAATTAAAAACTAATCATCCTGTGTAAAAACAGGCGACAGAGATATGAAGCAGAAAGTATTTGTTTTTTTTCCAGATGGAGTGGGTTTAAGAAATTTTGCATTTACTGAGTTTAAAACTATTGGAGAACAAATGGGTTTCGATATCCATTATTGGAATAATACTATTTTTTCTCTAAAAGATAACTTAGGCTTTAATGAAGTAAAAATAGAAGACCATAGCGCTCATAAACTACTACCAATATACACAAGAGCAAGAAAACGAGCCGAATTAAATGTCTCTAGAGATAAGTTTAACGATCCTGTATACCCAACATATAAATTCCCGTTTAATTACAAGGGCTTAAAAAATACATTAAAAAGTTTCTACACAAAATTCTTGATAGGTGTATATTCTTCGGAAAAAGGTATTGTTAAACTACGAGAAAGAATAAACAACTTAGAACGCTCTACTAGTAAATACAAGTATTGTAAAGCACAGTTAGAAGAACATAAACCAGATATAGTATTCTGTACCACACAACGCTCTACACAATCTATTAGTGCTTTATTAGCAGCACAAGATTTAGGAATCCCTACAGTAGCATTTGTATACTCTTGGGATAATGTGCCTAAAGCCATGCAAGTAGTAGAAACCGATTATTACTTTGTTTGGAGTGATTTAATGAAAGAAGAAGTTTTAAAATACTACCCGTTTGTAAAACAAGAACAAGTATTTGTAACAGGAACGCCGCAATTCGAGCCACATTTCGATACCAGTTTAAAACAATCTAGGTCAGCATTTTTTAAAGAAAATAACTTAGACGAAAACAAAAAATACATATGTTACTCGGGAGATGATGAAACAACCTCTCCACTAGATCAATATTATTTAGAAGATTTAGCAAATGCAGTACGACGTTTAAATGAAAAAGGTGAAAACCTAGGCATAATTTACAGGAAATGCCCTGTAGATTTTACACCAAGATACAATGCTGTAATAGAAGCTAATAAAGATATTATTGAAGTGATAGACCCTATTTGGAAACAAGTAGGCGATATGTGGAATCAAATATTACCAGCAAAAGAAGATTTTAAAATGCTTTATAACGTCTGCGAGCATAGTGAGTTTGTTACCAATGTATGTTCTTCTACAGTATTCGATTTTGTAGCACACAACAAAGCCTGTATTTACTATAATTACGAGCAACCACAATTAAAAAAAGGCATTAGAGATATCGGTCAAAATTATAAATACGTACATTTTAGATCTATGCCAAGTAAAGATGCAGCAGTATTCTGTACGGATAAAAAAGATTTAGAAGGTATTGTCGATGCTATTTTAAAAGGCAAAACCTCTAATGTAAAAGAAGGTTTAAAATGGTTTGAAACTGTAGCAGGAAAAACACCCACAAAAGCTTCGGAAACAATATGGAATACAATAAATCATATTTTAAACTAAGCAAATACCTTTACTAAATAACACTAAATGCTTTTCAATTCTCTAGATTTCGCAATATTCTTACCTATAGTATTCGTACTATATTGGTTTGTAGCGAAAGAGAGTACCAAGTATCAAAATATACTGTTAGTAATTGCCAGTTATATTTTTTATGGTTGGTGGGACTGGCGTTTTTTATTCTTAATACTGTTTAGTACTGTAGTAGACTATAGTATAGGTATAGCACTATCTAAAGAGCATAAAAATAAACAACGGAAGATTTTATTATTAATAAGCGTTCTTGTTAACCTAGGTTTACTAGGTGTGTTTAAATACTATAATTTCTTCATTGATAATTTTACAACAGTATTTTCATTTTTTGGAAACGAGATACAAAGCAATACTCTAGATATTATATTACCAGTAGGGATTAGTTTTTATACGTTTCAAACCTTAAGTTATACAATAGATGTTTATAGAAAGCGATTAGAACCGACTAAAGATTTTATAGCGTTTTCTGTATTTGTTAGCTTTTTTCCACAATTAGTTGCAGGCCCAATAGAACGAGCTACACAATTATTACCTCAGTTTTATAAGAAGAGACACTTTAATTATAATCAAGCAAAAGAAGGTGTATACCTTATTGTTTGGGGATTATTTAAAAAAATGGTAATTGCCGATACCTGTGCTAATTATGCAAACGATATATTTTCAAAATACGAGAGTATGAACTCTTTAAGTCTATTATTAGGCGCAATATATTTTGCATTTCAAATCTATGGAGACTTTAGTGGTTATTCAGACATCGCTATAGGAACATCTAGACTATTTGGAGTAGACTTAATGCGTAACTTTAAATACCCCTATTTTTCAAGAGACATAGCAGAATTTTGGAGACGTTGGCATATTTCGCTCTCTACATGGTTTAGAGACTATCTATACATTCCTCTAGGTGGAAGCAGAGGCTCAAAATGGTTTAATATTAGAAATGTATTTATAATATTTCTAGTCAGCGGGTTTTGGCATGGAGCTAATTGGACGTTTATTATTTGGGGAGGATTAAATGCACTCTATTTTTTACCCTTATTATTAAGAGATAAAAATAGAAGATATTTAAACGATGCAGCAGAAAATAGAATCTTACCAAGTTTTAAAGAACTTACAGCAATGTTAAGTACCTTTTTACTTACTACATTAAGTTGGGTCTTCTTTAGAGCAAATACAGTTACAGAAGCAATACTATATTTAAAAAGAATGCTTTCTTTTAATTTAGAAGGCGGTATTCAGTACCTATCTATAGAACGTTATGTGCCAGAATTAGCACTTTTAATATTGGTGTTTTTAATAATCGAATGGCATTCAAGAACCAAAGAACATCCCTTTTTTAATACATTTAGATATATTAAATTAGTGGGAGTTATAATAGGAATCATAACTTTAGGTAATTATTCCAGTGTAAACGATTTTATATATTTCCAATTTTAAATATGAAGCGATTTATACAAAATAGCCTTAAATTGATTGTACTAGTAATAGTATTAATCTTTGCGTGCGATATACTTTACACTGCAGTATACAGAAACAGTGCGCCAAGAAATAAATTGCAATATATTCTAAACACAGAAAACGAAACGTTCGATATTGTATTTCTAGGATCTTCAAGAGTCGCTAACCATATTGACACCAAATTATTTGATAGCCTTTCCCATAAAAAAACAATTAATCTTGGCGTATTAGGTGCGGGGTTAAATGATAATTATTTACAGCTAAAACTTCTAATTCAAAATAATGAAGTCAATTCTGTTTACCTTCAAATAGATGATAATTTCGAAAGAGAATACCCAACTGCACTTGGTACAGCTTCAGCAATGCCATTTATAAGAAATACAATTATAAAAGACCATACGAAGCGTTATTTCGAGAATTTTAATACACTGTATTACATACCATTTTACAGATATGCTATTAATGACCCAAAAATAGGATTTAGAGAACTGTTCTTTTCAGCTGTAAATAAAGCACCAAAAATAGACCCAAGTATAGGTTACATACCAAAGTATGGAAATCGTCCATCGCAAAGCGGATCGCTTCCGAAAAACATTGCAAAAAAGAATGACATTTTAAAAGAAATAAGAGCACTTTGTAAAACAAATAACATAGAATTAGTACTCTTTATTTCACCTTATAGTAGTACGTTAAAAAATAGAGATTATATAGAAAAGCTAAAATATAAAGTACCAGATTTAATAGACCTTACCAAAGGTTATAACGATTCGTTATTTTATAATTACGGACATTTAAATAATAAAGGCGCTAGAGTATTTACAAAACATCTATATTACAATACACAAAGGACACAAAAACAATGAAAGTAGGTTTCATAACATCAGAATATCCTCACCCTAAAGTCTCTCATGCAGCAGGCATAGCTACTAGTATTAAAAACCTAGCAGTAACTTTAGTTAAAAAAGGGGTTGAGGTTACTGTATTTGTATATCATCAAAAGGAAAACGCAGTCGTTGTAGAAAACGGTGTAGAGATTCATTTAATAGCTAAAAAAAGCTACAAGTGGTTTACGTGGTATAGGTATCGTATGCTTATTCAGAATTATGTAAACACCATAGTAAAAGAAAAAAATATAGATCTTTTAGAAGCGCCGGATTGGACGGGGATAACAGCATTAATGCGTTTTACTGTACCTTTAGTAATCCGTTTTCATGGAAGCGATGCGTATTTTTGTAAACTCGATGGACGAAAGCAAAAATTTAAGAATTTTATTTTTGAACGTAAAGCCCTTAAAATGGCTACAGCTTACATTGCGCCAACAACCTTTGCAGGAACAGAAACTCAAAAAATATTTAGCCTAGATAAAAACAAAATAAAAACCATACACTATGGGCTTCAATTAGAACACTTTGTAAACGAAACACCAAATACATTTAATAAAAATACACTACTATATATTGGTACAATCATTAGAAAAAAAGGTGTTTTAGAATTAGCAGAGATTTTTAATAAAATAGTAGAACAACAACCAGATGCGCAATTAATTTTAATTGGAGGAGATGCTCCAGATATTAAAACAGGAAATGCATCTACTTACGCATTAGTAGAACAACTATTTTCGGAAGCAGCGAAGCAGCGTGTTAATTATTTAGGTAAAATCCCGTATTCGGAAGTTAAAACACATATTAAAAATGCACACGTTTGTACTTTTCCATCCTTTGCTGAAACCTTAGGTATGGTAACTATAGAATCTATGGCTTTACAAAAACCAGTAGTTAATACAAGCATTGGTTGGGCACAAGAACTTATAGACGATGGTATAAATGGTTATTTAGTACACCCTACTAAAATTGATGAATATGCAGAGCGAATACTTAACCTTTTAAAAGATGAAACCTTATGTCTAGAAATTGGAAAAGCAGCAAGACATAAAGTAGAAACAACTTTTAATATAGAGCAAAACGCAGAACAAAATATAGCTTATTATAACGCCATTATAAAATGATAGTTTTAGTTCATGATAACCAAAATGTAGTTAAGCTTTACTTTAAAGAAACGGCTGCTACAATAGACTACCAAGCTAATAACACCATAAGTCGTGTGTTGTTAGAAGTGGCTGGTGCGTATCCTGAAGAACTTGTAATTTGGGTACATCATGACTATGAGACACTACTAAATAGTGAAACTTACACAAGTATTTTTCATCATAAACGGATAATGGCTTCATTTTCGGTAAGTCACAACTATAACATAGCGAAACAAATTGGTTATGTAGAGCATAAACCTTATGCCAATGTTAACCCTAAAGTATCATTTCCTACTTGGTTAATGAGCAGTGATGTAGGAGGATGTTATGCTGTTGTATTGAATACGGTTAAAAATCATAATTTAAAAACGACAAACTTCGAATTGTTTTTAAGTAGTCTAGCAAAACGAGCGATGCCAAAAGGGTTATTTTGTTATTCTGAACCTGCACTATTTAAAACAACAGATAAAATAGAGGCGAATAAAGCAGTAAAAGAAAAAAAAGCAACACGATACGAACTATTTAAATTTGTTAAACAGCACTATAAACTATCATGGAGTTTAAATCTATTAGTGTGCTTTATCTGTTTTGAAAATAAGTGGCCGTTACTTTCTTTTTTTAAAAGCCTATTTGTAAAAGCACTACAACCAGTAATAGATTTAACCATAATAGATATAACATCAAACGAGCAATTACCAAAGGATAAAACCTTAGACGTAATAATACCTACATTAGGAAGAGCAGACTGTTTATATGATGTTTTAAAGGATTTAGCAGCACAAAGCATCAAACCCAAAAATGTTATAATAGTAGAGCAAAATCCAGATGTAAAAGCTGAAACAGAATTACAATATATAAAAACTGATACTTGGCCCTTTTCTATTAAGCATCATTTTACACACAAAACAGGTGCTTGTAATGCAAGAAATATTGCTATAGATTTAGTAGAAAGTGATTGGGTGTTTTTTGCAGACGATGACATTCGTTTTAATAACCATTTAATAGAAAATGTATTTAGCACATTAGATACATACGGTAGCAATGCGCTTAACTTATTATGTTTACAACCTAACGATAAACAATCCTACTTTCTAACAATACAAACAGATATTTTTGGGTCGGGAACCAGTATTGTTAATGCCGGGTTATTAAAGTATATAAAATTCGATATGGCTTTCGAGTTTGGATTTGGAGAAGATGCCGATTTCGGAATGCAAATTCGTAACCAAGGCACAGATGTTATATTTACACCAAATATTAGAATAGACCATTTAAAAGCACCAATAGGAGGCTTTAGGACGAAAATAAAAAAGGATTGGGAAGACGAAGCAATACAACCAAAACCCTCGCCAACGGTGATGCTTTTTCTTAAAAAACACTTTAATACCTTTCAACGTAACGGTTATAAATATGTGTTATTTGTTAAGCATTATAAAAACCAGAAAAAAAATAACCCATGGGCTTATATTAAAAACATGAAAAAGCAATGGAATACAAGTGTTAAATGGGCAGATAACCTACAATTGAAGCATGAAACTAAGTAAAAGTATAAAGCGAATAGCATTGCGTTACAATGCGATAAAAAAGCACCCGTTAACTAAAAAGGCACCTTTAAAAGGGCTTTTTAGATACTTGTTTTTTAACGTTACTCAAACCATTAATAAAACACCAAAAGTGTTTAATTGGATACAAGGCTTAAAATTCTATGCGCAAAAAGGAGATGCCGGTTTGGTTGGAAATATTTATTATAAACTGATGGATTATGAAGATTCTATGTTTATAATAGACCATTTAGGTGAAAATGATACGTTTGTAGATGTCGGTGCAAATTTAGGACATTACACCATGTTGGCTAGCGGAATATGTAAAGCAAAATCTATAGCCATAGAACCCATACAAAGTACCGTTAAAAAACTAGAAAGAAATATAGCGTTAAATAAGTTAGAGCAAAAAGTAACACTACTTAATTGTGGCGTTGGCGATAAAAATGAAACGCTAAATTTTACAACAGATAAAACAGTGATGAATAGTGTGGCGTTAAAAGAAAGTAGCACCACAACAAAAGTAGAAGTAAAAACATTAAATGATCTATTAAAAAACGAAAACCCAACATGTATTAAAATAGATGTTGAAGGTTACGAGTATAATGTTTTAAAAGGTGCAACAGCAGTTTTAAACAATCCCTCTTTAAAATATTTATTGATGGAGTTTAACAATTCTGGCGCAAAATTTAATATAACAGACGATACTGTTTTTAATTTAATAACAAGTTATAATTTTAAGCCCATTAGATACGATGTAGAGGCAAAAGAAATGATACCTATAAAAAGTTATAATACAGATAAATTTAACACCCTATTTTTTAGAGAGACAACAGTATAATATGCTTCGACTTTACACTAATATTGATTTTTTAACAGAAACACATCGTAAACATGTGTTTCCGTTGCTATTCGATATTCATTATTTAAAGAATGAAAGTCTCTTAGAGTATTATAAAATAGTGGATGATATTGAATCCTCCGATATTGTTGTGTTTCCCATAGATTATGTAGCATTTCTTAAAGAAAGAAAAGCTTTTTTAAAACTTCAAAAAGAAGCCAAAGCACATAATAAACCGATTTGGATGTATTCAGGAGGAGATTATGGGATTACGAATTACATACATAATAGTTACACGTTTCGCTTAGGAGGGTTTCATAGTAAATTAGACGATAATACGTTCATTATACCATCATTTATAAACGATCCCTATTCAACCTATTTAAAACAAGGTTTTTCTGCGTTGCCTAAAACCGAAAAACCAAGTATTGGTTTTGTTGGACATGCACAATCGGGACTAAAAAAATATTTTAAAGAAGCATTAAATCATTTAAAGTATAAAACAAAACGTACGTTAAACAAATTGGTAGCTGATGCGCAATCGTTTTATCCGTCGAGTATAAAACGTGCTAAATATTTAGGGAAACTTTATGCAAGCGAAAGTTTGAATACAAATTTCATATTACGAAATAGCTACAGAGCTGGTGTACAAACAGAAATCGATAAACAAAAGACAACACAAGAATTTTACAATAACATATACAATAACGCGTATACATTCTGTATAAGAGGTGTCGGTAATTTTTCTGTTAGGTTTTACGAAACACTAGCTGCAGGACGCATACCAGTAGTATTAAATACAGATTGTAGATTACCACTAGCAAATACTATAGATTGGAGCAAACACTGTATTATTTTAGACGAATCTAAAAAAGAAACATTAGATACTCAAATAATGGCGTTTCATAATGGGTTAACAGAAGAGGCGTTTACTCAAATTCAAAAGGATAATAGAAAACTTTGGGAGAATCATTTAGCTAGACATGCCTATTTTATAACCATGCATAACCTATTTAAAGTATAATATATGGCAAAACAATTTACACTTATTGTATGTACCTATATGCGGGCAAAGCCACTATTAACTTTATTAAGGTCGATAGCGGAGCAAAGCTTATACCCTAATGAAATACTAATAATAGATGGCTCTACAAATACAGAGACAGAACAAATGCTTGTTAGTAATACATTTAAAAACTTACAATACCATAAAGTAGACGATGACAATAGAGGATTAACCAAACAGCGTAATTACGGTATTAATTTAGTTGGGCAATCTTCTGAAATTATATGTTTCTTAGATGATGATATTGTTTTAGAACAAGATTATTTCGAACATTTAATACAAACCTATACTACAAATGAAGATGCTTTGGCAGTTGGCGGTTATATTACAAATGAAGTAAAATGGCAGCAAGCTTCCGAAGCTAAAACAGCAACGACGTTTCATTTTGATGGTTGGATGCGAGATGAACCTTTTAGATATAGATTAAGGGGTAAATTCGGATTATTACCAGAAACCGCACCAGGGTATATGCCAGAAGCTTCACACGGAAGACCAATAAGTTTTTTGCCGCCGTCTGGAAAAATATATAAAGTAGAATTATTAATGGGAGGCGTGTCCTCTTTTAAAAAAGAAATATTTAAAACCTTATCGTTTTCTACCTATTTTGAAGGTTATGGCTTGTATGAAGATGCCGATTTTTCATTACGAGTAGCAAAACAAGGCGCTATTTATGTAAATACAAAAGCACGATTAGCACATTACCACGATGCTTCAGGAAGACCAAATAAATATGCTTACGGAAAAATGGTCATTAAAAATGGTTGGTATGTTTGGTTAGTTAAGTATTCGAAACCAAAATTTAAGTCAAAAATTAAATGGTATATTACTGCTTGTTTATTAACACTAGTGCGTTTAACTAATGTTATTAATACTAATAAAAAGCAAGAGGCAATTACAGAAAGTTTGGGCCGTTTCGTTGGATTATTATCTCTTTTAATTAAATAATAAGTAATGAATATATCCTCATTATTAAAGAAAAGAAACTACGAATATTTATATAATATTATAAAACCGTACCCTAAAGGTGTTACTAATACACCTAAGGATTACAGTCAATTCTCTAAACTATCAGAAATTATATCCTATTTAGAAGTTGAATCTTATAATAAAATTGTCGTTGTTGCAAGTGGTCCGTCTTCTAAAGAACTTACATTAGAAAACAATGCATTATACTTTACAACCAATAAAGCAATAACGTTAGTTAAAGATTATAATCACGCATATATTGTTAACGATTCGTATTATATGTCTACCTATTTAAAACGATACAAACCATCGACAAAATGGAAAGGTACTTTTTTCTGGTATACAACATCGCCAGCTGTGCGAGAGAATTCTACAATAAAAATGCTGTACAAGTATTTAGAAAATAAATCGAGAACACGTAGAGAGTTTTTAATAACAAACGTAGATGATGGTCAAGCTTTACACACTATACACGAAGAGTTAATTACATTTGTTAAAGACAAATTAGGAATTAGCTATTTTGGTGTAAACTCTGGGTTTGTTACTTTAGTATTAGCATATATTATAGCACATTATAGTAATAAAAAGCTTGAAATTTACGGCTTAGATATGGGCGAAAACGGAGAAGGCTATTTCGATAAAAAAGTAGCCGTAGGAAAAAGTATAAAAGGCGAAAACACAAAACAAATAGTAGGCGAATTTTTAGATAAAATCTACGAACAAAAAGGAGAAGAAATTATAAATAACTCTTATTTTAAAACGAAGTTATGAGCGATAAATTATTTACCACATGTAAAAGCTGTAATGGTGAAATAGAAATAGTAAACCATAAGCACAATCTTGTGAAATGTAAAGCATGTACATTTGTTTTTTCTAAAACAATTTTCACAAACAAAGAATTTGAAACTGTTTATAACGAGTTATATAACAAAGCAAAATCTCCAGCGTATTATAAACATAGTGTTACCGAATACGAAGCTGTAAAAAATGGCATATTTAAAATAGGTTACAATCGTAAAAGAATATTAAATAAGCATATAAAACCAACAGACGAAATTTTAGAAATAGGTTCAGGGATTGGTTTAGTTGGCGCTTATTTAAAACACATAGGTATTAATAAGTATACAGGTGTAGAAATAGATGAAACCTCTAATAAAAAAGCAAGAGAGTTTCAATTAAACGCCATTAATGGAGACTTTAAATTAATGGGAACATTAGATCTTGAAGCAGACGTTATTATGTTGTGGGAAGTGTTAGAACATATTCAAGAAATTGATGAGTTTTTTAAACTCTCTAAAGCCCGTTTAAAAACAGGAGGGAAGCTAATAGTATCGGTACCTAATTATAACAAACGATTAAACTATAAAAATCCGGGAGATAAAATTTTTCAAAGTGGTCCACCAATACACCTTAATTATTTTACAAAAGAGTCTGTGAAAACAGTATTCGAGCAAAACGGATTTAAAGTACAAAGTATAAATACCAAACGTTTTCCATATCTTAATTACAGAAAGTTAAGCTATTATAAAAGTATTTTAAAATCGTTATTTGGTATGTATCACGGTTCAACATTATATGTTATAGCACATAAAATCGAATAATGAATTTTGTAATAATAACACATGTAGATCATGTTGCTGTTAAGGATGAGTTTTTTGCTTACAGTCCTTATGTTAACGAGATGAATATCTGGTTTAAACATGTAGGCGCTGTTAGTGTTGTAGCGCCCTTAGTACAACGAGACATTACGCCAATAGATACAAATTATAAACATAGTGCTATTACATTTAGTAGTATTCCATCTATTCAATTTACATCTGTTAAACAAAGTATACTGTCGTTATTAAAATTGCCAATAATTTTATGGGCTATTTTTAAAGCCTTTAAAAAAGCAGATCATATACACTTAAGGTGTCCCGGTAATATAGGTTTATTAGGTTGTTTGGTACAAATACTATTTCCAAAAACACCAAAAACTGCAAAATATGCTGGGAATTGGGATCCTAATGCTATACAACCTAAAAGCTACAGACTACAAAAGTGGTTGTTAAGTAATACGTTTTTAACAAAGAATATGCAAGTATTAGTTTATGGAGACTGGGAAAACCAAACGAAAAATATTAAATCTTTTTTTACAGCAACATTTACAAATTCTGAAATAGAAACACCTAAAATACGAGATTATAATACTACTCTTAATTATAGCTTTATAGGAAGTTTAGTAGAAGGTAAAAGGCCTCTATTTTGTATACAGTGTATTGAAGCGTTAATAAAACAAGGAAGAAAAGCACATTTAGATCTTTATGGAGACGGTATTTTAAGACCCGAACTGGAAAGTTATATAAAAGCAAATGCATTACAAGATTATATAACTTTACATGGTAATAAAAGTAAAGATGTTATAAAGAAAGCACTAAAAACAACACACTTTTTAATGCTGCCCTCTAAATCTGAAGGTTGGCCAAAAGTAGTTGCAGAAGCCATGTTTTTTGGCGCCATACCCATAGTAACAAAAATATCGTGTGTACCTTACATGTTAGGTTACGGCGATAGAGGAATTTTAATAGAACCCAAACTAGAAACAGCAGTTAGTACAATTATTGAAGCACTAAAAGCAGAACGAGAATTGCAGTTAAAAGCAGAAGCAGCAGTAAAATGGTCACAACATTATACATTAGATTTGTTTGAAAGTGAAATAAAACAATTAGTAAGTTAAAATGTAATGAGAGTTTTACAATTAATAGATACATTACATACAGGAGGCGCAGAACGTGTAGCGGTTAACATGGCTAATGCATTGTCTTCACATATAGATAAATCTTATCTCTGTACAACTCGAGAAGAAGGTCTATTAAAAGAAAGTCTAGACAAAGATGTCGGCTATCTATTTTTAAATAAAAAAAAGACGATAGACTTTAAAGCTATTAAAAAATTAAAACAATTTGTAAAACAAGAGCAAATACAAGTAATACATGCACATTCGTCTTCTTATTTCTTAGCTACTATTATAAAACTATTATACCCTAAACTTAAAATAGTTTGGCATGATCATTATGGTAATAGCGAATTTTTAAATGTAAGACCAACTAAAATTATAAAACAATGTTCCTTATTTTTCTCGCATATTTTTAGTGTAAATAGGCTTTTAGAGGATTGGGCGAAAACAAACTTAAAAAGTAAAGCAGTTAGTTACCTGCCTAACTTTGCAGTAAAAAATGAGAGTAGTCCCGTAACAACATTACAGGGAGAACCCAATAAACGTATTTTGCACCTAGCTAATCTAAGAGTACAAAAAGATCACTTAACACTACTAGAAGCATTTAAAATTGTTAAAGAGAAATACCCAGATTGGACGTTACATTGTGTAGGTAAAGATTTTGAAGATGACTATTCTAAAACGATAAAAGAAACCGTAAAAACACTTAATTTAGAAAACAATGTGTTTATTTATGGTAGTAAACCAGATGTGTCTCATATATTAAAACAAGCCACTATTGGTGTTTTATCATCAGAATCTGAAGGATTACCAATAGCGCTTTTAGAATACGGATTGGCTGGGTTACCAGTAGTTGCGACCAAAGTAGGCGAGTGCGAAACTGTAATTACTAATAATGAAAACGGATTATTAGTTAATCCTAAAGCATCAGAAGCACTGTGTCAAGCCCTAAGGTATTATATTGAAAACGATACCAAAAGAGATGAAATGGCATTGAGTTATAGTAAAACCATAACCGCTAATTATTCAGCAAACGCACAAATACTTAATATTATAAATAGATATAAAACAATTATTGAAACTAATTAAATACATACAACTTCTAGGATTGCATATTGGAATAGGCTTTGCTATATACCTCTTGCCAGTATTAGCAAAAGTATATTTGCTAAGTATTTTTGTATTCTTCCTACTAAGAGTTTTAGCAACAAAACAAGCCAAACGTGCATTACAAATTTTAATAGCTTGTGGTTATATTACAGGTGTTGAGGTGTTTTTAAGAATGACACAAGGTAGTATTCTCTACGAGACGTCTAAATATATGGTTATTGTATTTTGCTTAATTGGTTTCTTTACTATTAAGTTAAATAAACAATCCATAATCTATATATTTTATATTTTTCTGTTAATACCCGGTATATTTATTACAGGGTTTAACATTACAGAAAATACTGCATTACGACAAGCCATTTCATTTAACTTAAGTGGACCTTTATCTTTAGGAGTCGTAGCTCTATTTTGTTATAAATTAAAAATAAAATATGAAGACACACATAAAATACTTTTGGCCATTGGATTACCATTAATTACAATGACTACTTATGTGTTTTTATATAATCCAGACATTAAAGAAGTTGTTACAGGAACCTATTCTAATTATGCAACTTCAGGAGGATTTGGTCCCAATCAAGTATCTACGGTATTAGGATTTGGGATGTTTATTTTTACAACACGATTTTTTCTGCAATCTCCAACACTTATTTTAAAAATACTTAACCTTACATTATTAGTATTAGTATCCTACAGAGGGGTTATAACATTTAGTAGAGGAGGTGTTATAACTGGAGTTATAGTGTTATTAGCTTTTTTGTATAGTTATTATAGAAAATCTTCAGTAACTAATAAACGGCGAACACTAAGATTAGTATTTGTATTAGTTTTAGTAACAGTATCCACTTGGGTATTTACATCTGTTCAAACCGATGGGTTTATAGATAAACGTTATGCTAATCAAGATGCAAGAGGGCGTGTAAAAGAAGATTTAACAACAGGACGTAACCAATTAATATCTTTCGAGCTAGAAGAATTTTTTAAAAACCCATTACTTGGTGTAGGAGTAGGTAAAATAAAAGAGTTAAGAAGTGATGAACAAGGGATTTCTGCAGCCTCACACAATGAAATGAGTAGAATACTATCTGAACATGGTACATTAGGCTTAATTGCATTTTTAATACTTTTAATAACACCTCTATCATTAAGACTTAGAGATAGATCTAATATCTTTTTCTTTTCCTGTTATATCTTTTGGTTTTTAACAATAAATCATTCGTCTATGCGAATTGTTGCACCATCATTTATTTATGGATTAGCACTGTTGCATTTTGTTTATAAGCCTTCAAAAAAGCCATTAAAACAACCTGTAGAAACGATTAAACCGGCCCATTGAAACAGTTACTATACATAGGGAATAAATTAGGTAGTACAGGTAAAACTGTAACAACTATAGATACGTTAAGTCAATTATTAATAGAAGAAGGTTATACGGTTAAAACGGCTTCTAACAAACGTAATAAGTTATTGCGTTTGTTGCATATGTTATTTATAATTTTAAAAACAGCAAAAGCAACAGATTATGTTTTAATAGACACTTACAGTACTCAGAATTTTTATTATGCCTATTTATGTAGTCAATTATGTCGTCTATTAAAACTGAAATACATTCCGATACTACATGGTGGAAATTTGCCTAATCGGTTAAAAAATAGCCCGAAATTAAGTGCTTCTTTATTTAAAAATGCCTACATAAACGTAGCGCCTTCGGAATATACAAAGTCTAATTTTGAAGTTTTAAATTATAAAAACATCATTTGTATACCTAATGCAATAGAGATTAACAATTACGTATTTCAGAATAAAACATTAGATAGCATTCGTTTGTTATGGGTACGTTCTTTTTCTAATTTATACAATCCTAATCTAGCGATAGAAATATTACAAATATTAAAAGCACAAGAAATAGACGTAGAATTATGTATGGTAGGTCCAGATAATGATGGTGCATTAGAAAAAGCTAAAGTTTACGCTAAATCTAGTAATGTATCTGTTACCTTTACAGGAAAGTTGTCTAAGGCAGATTGGATAAAGCTATCTACCAATTATAATGTGTTTATAAACACAACTAATTTCGATAATATGCCAGTAAGTGTTATAGAAGCTATGGCACTTGGTTTTCCAGTAATCTCTACAAATGTTGGAGGAATGCCTTTTTTAATAGAGGATGCTAAAGACGGAGTTTTAGTAGAACCCAATAACGCAAAAGCTTTTGTTAATGCTATTATGGAACTCTACAGTAAACCAGAAAAAGTAAGAGTAGTAACAACAAACGCAAGAAAAAAAGTAGAACACTATAATTGGAATACTGTAAAGTTACAGTGGTTTACAATTTTAAAATAAAGAATAGAGGTAAAAGAGATACTTTATTTATATTTACGCCAATAATGCGACCAACACAATAATGACCGAAACCAACAATAATAGTATTCATTTTGAAATTTCCGAGCGTAAAATACTATTACGTATTTTAGATTTATTCTTTATCGGTCTTGCTATATATGGTTTAAACTCTATAGCTTCATTTGATTATTTCTCGATATCTGAAGATAATTGGATGTGGTTAATTATATTAGGTCTCTATATATCTGGTTTTGGAACAGTATTTGAACTTTACGATCTGCAAAAATCTAGTAGATTAGAAACCGTAACTACAACAATAATATTAACCACCTCTGTTACTGTATTAGTTTTTTTACTAACCCCATTTTTCACACCATCTTTACCCGATAATAGATTACAAATACTCTATTTTTATATAGCAATATTATTGTCTTTACTCATTTGCAGAATTGCTTATATCAACTTTATAGCTTCACCAAGATTTTATAAGAAAGTATTGTTAGTAGGTGAGATTTCTAATATTGAAACCATAGTAGAAGCCTTTAAAAGTGCTGATCCCAATTATAAAATTATAGGGTTTATAAATTGTGAAATAGTAAAGGAAGATGCTATTAGGTTTAAAGGAATACCAGAATATAAACCAGAAGATATTCATAAAATTATAAAAGAAGAACAAATCTCTGAAGTTGTAGTTGCTAGTTATAATTCAGAAAATATAACTTCTAGAATATACAACGACTTAATAACGCTTTTAGAAAAAGGCTTTCCTATAAAAGAGTACACACAAGTTTATGAAGATATTACTTATCGAGTACCAGTACAATTTGTAGGTAAAGATTTTTATAAGTATTTCCCTTTTAGTAGAAATAATAAAAATAAATTATATCTAGCTTATAGAAGAGCATTAGATATTGTGTTATCCCTTGTAGGTTTATTAATAGGAAGCTTGTTTCTACCTATAGTACTTATAGGAAATGTAGTAGGGAATAGAGGACCATTATTTTATAAGCAAGAACGTGTAGGTAAAAACGGAAAACCATTTCTTATTTATAAATTTAGAACTATGGTTGTTAATGCCGAAGCTAATGGTGCCGTTTGGGCTCAAAAAAATGATGCTAGAATTACAGCTTTTGGCCGTTTTTTAAGAACGTCTAGATTAGACGAAATACCACAGTTTATAAACATTTTAAAAGGCGATATGAGTTTAATAGGACCAAGACCAGAACGTCCTGTATTTATTGAAGAATTATCTCAAGTTATTCCTTTTTACGAAACGCGACATATTGTAAAACCTGGTTTAACAGGTTGGGCACAAGTAAAAGCACGTTACGGTTCTAGTATAGATGATAGCTTAGTAAAACTACAATACGACTTGTATTATATTAAACACAGAAGTTTCTTTTTAGATTTTAATATTATTGTAAAAACACTAAGTACAGTTATCTTTTTAAGAGGACAGTAAGCTTAGTTAATAATACTCATATTCATAACTAATAGAGAAAATGTGTATGTCATCTTCATACACATTAATACTGTCTATTAAACCATTGCTTTTATAAAAATGCTTATAAAGAAAATGATTATCTAAACTCATACATGGATCACTGTAATAAGCATATTTCTCTTTAATAGAGCCATTTTTATTATAGCTTATTTTTGTAATTAATTCTGTAATATCTTCTCTATCGTTAAATTTATGACTGTTTATACTCTTTACCCTTTCTGGATTACGCTCTCTTTTTTCAATTAATCTATTTAAAGTATCGTATTTATAGATTATGGTATTAGTAATAGTATCGTTATTAAAATGAGTTTCTTTAGATAGGTTATTGTTGGTATCGTACTCATACTTTTTACAGTAGGATGATATCTTGTATTCTTTTTTCTCTAATCGTTTAGTTAATGTGTTTTCGCTTTCTATTTCACCAAAATGAGTCCAGCTTAAGGTTTTTGTCTTATGTAAAATTCCCTCTAAACTATATTGTTTTGTAAGCTGCTTTTTACTATTGTAGGTGTTTTTATACTCTATATCTCCATCTTTAATTAAAGTATTGTTTTTATCGTAAGCATATACAAAAGAATCTATTTTGGTAGTATCAGATTTGTCTACCCATTGTAATAATACCTTATTATCATTTTTATCATAAAAGCTTCTATAAAAAGTTCCTATGCGTCCCATGTTCCATTCAATACTATTACCTCGTTTATCATATTCTTCATAAAAAGAAGTACAGCTACTGTTTGAGTTTAAGAAGCAATGTTTTTCAAAAGAAGACTTTACTTTATTCTTTATAATCATGCTTTTATCATTTTCTACTTGAGCAAAAGAAAAGGAACAACATAGAAGAAGAAAAGCGAGTAATCTCATTTAAAATATATTAGAAATAATGCAACTGTAATTTAAAACGAAAGTTGATTATTTTATTGCATGCGATTTATAAAAGCGTACTAAATAAACATAGCGCACTAAAAAGGCTATTAATAGAGGAATTAAAGCAAGAGCAAAACGTTGTACACCAATAATCCAATGCATAGTCATTAAACATAGCATTATTATTAGTAGCTTTAAATAGCCTTTAAACCATGTTTTAGGTTGTTTCTTTATAACCTGAATAATAGCAAACAAACTTAAAGGAAATCCCCAAAGTAAATTATAGTTATGAGCCGTTGCAGTGTGATCTGTAGCAAACCATAGTAACAAAATAAAAACACCGATACTACCAGTTAATGCAAATAAGCTAACATCTAGCCAAACAGAACGCTTTCCCTTTTTTATATTAGAATATGTAATGTAAATTATAAATATTGAAATAAGACTAAATATAAAAAACGGACTTAATAGAAATGAAGCCGCTTCAAAAGGGACTTTTTGATTGTAAAGTATAGTTGAAGATTTTATTAAAGACTTTCCCGAATCCTTAAAAGAAGCACCCTCAAAAGACTGAAAAATAAATTCAGGTAAAAACATATACTCTCTAGGCGTTGCTGCTCTATCTATAACAGAACCTAAAGCTACATTAATACCAAGGCTTCCCCAAGAATTCCAGCTTAAATTATTATTGATGAGTTCTCTAAACGTTTCCGATTTATAGGTGTCAGGAGTTTTATAAGCAATATTACCATGTAATACTTGCTCACTGACATCACGCATTTTAGTAGCACAATTATCGTAAAAGAAATCGTATAAGTACTCTTTGTTTTCTGGTTTATTATTCTCTATTAAAAAGCTGTATAATGCTCTTTTTTGATCGTATGATAAATCTAGAACCTGTTCCTTTAAAGTACGATCATATCTTACATATCTATTTAAAAAAGAATGAAAAGGTTCTCGTCCTTGAGAGTATTTAAGCTTACCTCTAGCAAAATTTAAAATAAAATTAGGATCGTTAAACGGGTATCGTCCATAATCGTAAACAACATCTATATAACCTGTGCGAATCCTAAAGGCATTGTGCCCAAAAGCATCATTTAAACTATTACCAGGGCCAACCGTGATAATACTTACTACAGCCTCGGGTTTTAAATTGGGGTTTTGCGCATTTGATACTAAAAAACTAAAAAAAAGAAAGAATAGAAGTGTAGTTTTTTTCATATGTTAAATGCTATCTAAAAACGCTAAAGTCTAATTTTAAAGAGAATACATTAGAATATAATGCAACACTTTGATCTCCAATATCTGTAAAAGCATAGTCTACTTGAATGCCCTTGTATTTAAAACCAACACCAAGACTAGGCTGGAATGTTAAGTCTTCGCTATTATCTATTTGCAATTCATTCTGAAAGTTTCCTACACCTGTTCTTAAATAAATCATATCTATATATCCAAACTCGAAACCTAAAGCAGGATTTATACTAGCAAATGATGTAGATAAAATATCATTATTCTGCTCAAACCTTACATTTAAATCTAACTCTGCACGTAAGGAATAATCGTAATGAAAAACGTAGCTTTTAGAAACACCAATTTGTAATTTTGGGATTGTAATTTCTGATGTTTCAGGTAATTCTTGATTTTGACCTTCAACCGCACCTTTTATTCTATCAAAAGCTTCTTCATCAAAACTCCATGAATTAAAAGTCGTAGTAATGTCTCTTGCCATAATACCAAACTTCCAATTGTTCTGTGTTTCAAACTGTATAGCTGCATCTAATCCAAATCCCCAAGAATTGGCAAAGTCTCCAATAATACGTCTAATAATTTTAGCGTTAACACCATAATTTAAACCTTGAACAGGTAATTTACGTGCATAAGAAAATGTAAGTCCGTAATCGGCAGTAGAGAATAAACTAATACGATCAAAATTAACATTACCTTGATCGTCTATAAGTTGCGTAGTATCTAAAATGTCATCTACAGCAAAACGAATTAAAGAAATACCTAATGCGCTTCTATCATCTATTGGCATTGCGAAAGCTGCATAATCGTAATTTGCAATATTTGCAAAATAGCTAGAGTGCATTAAAGCGATTTGTTTGTCTTCTAAATGAACCAATCCTGCTGGATTCCAATATCCAGAGTTAACGTCTTGCGAATGTGCTGTAACTGCATTACTCATACCAAGAGCTGCTGCGTCTACACCAATATTCATAAATTCATTAGAATATTTAGTTTGTCCATACAGTGATAAAGTCACTATAAATGAAAAGATTGTATAGAAATATTTCAATTGCAATTTTTTTACAAAGATGCTACATTTTTTGTACATATTAAACTTTAAATTAAAGAGTATATTGTATAAAGCGCCATAAAAAGTAAAACTTTATTATTTTTACCAAAAACTAACCAATGACTATTAAGAAACTTATTCCAAATTTTATAACGCTTTTAAACCTATTTAGCGGTAGTGTAGCTGTACTATTTGCTGTTAATAATCATTTTACAGCCGCCGCTTTTTTTGTGTTTTTAGGAATATTTTTTGACTTTTTCGATGGTTTCTTTGCACGTAAATTAGGTGTACAGAGCGATTTGGGCATTCAGTTAGACTCTCTGGCAGATATGGTTACAAGTGGTTTAGTACCAGGTATTATTATGTTTAAGTTAATTGGATTAGCTTGTAATGAGAATGCTTTTGTAGATTTATCTGGAGAGTGGAACTCTATATTACACGTTAATAATTTTAAATTGGCGCCTATTGCTTTAATAGGGCTTTGTATTACGTTAGCATCTGCCTATCGTTTGGCCAAATTTAATATAGACGAAGATCAGCAAAGTTATTTTAAAGGCTTGCCAACACCGGCAAATACACTGTTAATTCTATCATTACCACTGATTATGGAATTTCAAAATAACGATAGTATTAACGCTATTATTTTAAATAAGTGGTTTTTAATAGGGCTTACCATTGTGAGTTGTTACTTGTTAAACTCTAGTATTAAATTATTTGCTCTAAAATTTAAAGATTGGGGTTTTAAAAATAATGCTATTCGTTATATTTTTATACTATTAAGTTTAGTTTTGCTTGTAGTACTGCATTTTGCAGCAATTCCATTAATTATATTATTATATATTCTATTATCATTATTAAACACAAAACATTAAAAAACAATGCTTCAAATTATTTTTACACTTGTAATGCTTGTGCTATTGCAAGCCGTTTTAGGATTCGATAACTTATTATACATTTCTTTAGAATCTAAAAAAGCAAAAGAATCAGATCAAAAACGAGTAAGGAAAATAGGAATCTTAATTGCTATTGTACTTAGAATTGTATTACTTTTTGTTTTAGTATCTATTATCGACTTTTTTAAAGAACCTTTTTCTTGGTTAACAGGAAAAATGGAAGATGTTGTAGAATTTGCATTCAATGGCCATAGTATTATAGTGTTAGTTGGAGGAGGCTTTATTATTTATACGGCCATAAAAGAAATATGGCACATGATATCTGTACAGAATTTAGATGAAGACGTAGAGGGAGGAGAAAAAAGAGTTAAGTCTTCTAATGCCGTTATTACAAGTATAGTATTAATGAATTTAGTGTTCTCTTTCGATTCTATTTTGGCAGCCATTGGTTTAACAAGTGAAATAGAAAACTCAACAACAGCATTTATAGTTATGGCAATAGCTATTGTAGCTAGTGGATTATTAATGTTAGTACTTGCAGATAGAATTTCTACTTTCCTTGCTAAAAATAGAATGTATGAAGTATTAGGACTTTTTATATTATTTGTAGTTGGTATAATGCTAGTAACAGAAGGAGGACATTTAGCACATATAAAATTATTTGGAAGCCCAATTGAAACCATGAGTAAAACAACCTTCTATTTTGTAATAGCTATTTTAGTAGTTACAGATATAGTACAAGGACGCTACCAAAAGAAATTAATAAAGGAACAAGAAAAGAATAATAAGTAATTATACAACGCTAAAAATCAATATAATAATACATGAAAGACTTAAAGTTCCCAATAGATTTTAAATTTAATATCTCTACACTAGCAAACGACTTTACAGCTACAGATGCTTCTGGAAAAACAGTAGCCTATGTTAGGCAAAAAATGTTTAAACTAAAAGAAGCTATTACTATTTATGGAGATGAGAGTAAAACATCTGTAAATTATAAAATTGCTGCAGATTCTTGGATAGATTTTTCTGCGGCTTATAACTTTACAAATAGCACAGGTGAAGAGTTAGGAAAAATAGCAAGAAAAGGATTTGCCTCTATATGGAAAGCTAAATACGAAATAATAGACCAAAACCAAAAGTTACAATATCACATTAGAGAAGACAATGCTTGGGTAAAAGTTTTCGATTCTTTGTTAGGCGAAATTCCTATATTATCTATGCTAACAGGTTATTTCTTTAACCCATCTTACACAGTCACAGATACTAAAGACCAAGCCATAGCAAGATTAAAAAAAGAACCCTCTTTTTGGGGTAGAAAATTTAAATTGGAAAAACTAAAGCAAATAGATAACGACGATGACGAGCGTATTATATTAAGCTTTATGATGATGGTTTTATTAGAAAGACGAAAGGGATAGTAATTACCTAGAATACAAATGAAAAAAGTATCAATATTATTTTTTAAAGTTATAAAATACACTCTAAAAATAATATTGGTACTTTTCATTTTTATATTAAGTTTTCTTAATGTAAAACTCTATTATCAGCCAGAATTTAAAACCGAAGATAAAACAGAATACAATTCGGACGTATTAAAGCAACTTTATTTTTTAAAGAGTGCATTAGAGAACGGAGCGGGTATGGAAATGCAAAACTACTACCCAGAAGGTTTTATTTTTATAAACACTATTTATGGTTTAAGCTGGGGAGATTTAATTAAAGATTTAGATACATCTTCAGAGCTTTTTAAAGAAGGTATTAAGGAAATGGATTGGGCTTTTAAGCAAATAGAAACAGATGACGCCAAATCTATTTTTACTAAAGATTTACCTTTAGAGTATGGCGCATTTTACAGAGGCTGGAGTAATTATTTACTAGGGAAGAAACTTTCATTACAAAACCCTAGCACAACAACTCCTATAGAATTAAATCACTTTATTAAAAATTGTAATGAAATAAACAATGCAATAACACAATCTAAAATACCCTATTTAGAATCTTATAATTCTCAAGTTTGGCCAGCAGATATAATGCCTTGTATGGCATCACTAAAAATACATGACGAATTTTTAAACGAAAAGTTTTCTGGAGTATTAAAAGATTGGTTAACAGATGTGAAATTAAGTTTAGATCCAGAAACTGGATTGATTCCGCATGCTGTACTTTATTCAAACGGAAGTGTTCTTGAAGGTGCTAGAGGGGCCTCTCAAAGTTTAATACTTAATTTTTTAAATGAAATAGATTTAGAATTTTCTTCAGCACAATTTCAATTATATAAAACACACTTTATAGATAGTAAATTTGGATTACCAGGTATACGTGAGTATCCTTTTAATACTATTAATAAAGGAGGAGATGTAGATTCTGGTCCAGTATTGTTAGGTATTGGAGGGGCAGCATCAATAGTAGGACAAAGAGCCATGTGGAAGCATAAAGAATGGGAACTTTATGAAGGTTTAAGAAATGCCATTGAAGGTTTTGGAGTTGGTTATACAACAACTATAAACAAAAAGTACATTTTTGGACAATTACCTATGGCAGACGCTTTTATTGTTTGGAGTAATTCTTTAGAAAATACCGAAGCCTATTATATTTTAAACTCTAATTGGAGAATTAAATTTCAATTACTTTCTTTAGGGCTTGTTTTAATATTTGGTATTGTAGTATTTAAACTGTAAAATCTCTATAAGAGACATAATAAATGAAGAAATCCAACACCTTTTTGTAGTATAAGTGTTGGATTTTAGAAGTTTTTTTGATGTAAAAATTTATAATGAATAATGTTTCTTTTTAGAGGTGTAAACACTTACTGTATGTTTCATTATTCAGCTCCCAAACAAATTTTGCATCTTGTAGCTAATAAATCTGATAAATTATGCTATTAACCATATCAGAATTACATATTAAAAACAGTTAAACTTTAATTTACCCTAATAAAAAAATGATTTTTTTTATAGTATTTTAAACTATCTAAAAAATCATTTTATAATGTATTCTATTTTAGTAGAATATAAAGATGTAATTAATTACTAAAAATCAATTTTCTTTTTTCTAAGCTCAAAATTTTGTCCTAAATATACTTTTCTTACCATCTCATCATTTGCTAATTCTTCAGGCTCTCCCGCTTTTAGTATGCTTCCTTCAAACATTAAATAGGTTCTATCGGTAATAGCCAATGTTTCTTGTACGTTATGATCGGTAATTAAAATACCAATATTTTTTTTAGATAAACGTGCAATAATACGTTGTATATCTTCAACAGCAACTGGGTCTACACCTGCAAAAGGCTCATCTAATAATATAAAGTTTGGATCTGTTGCTAACGCACGTGCAATTTCTGTACGACGACGTTCTCCACCAGATAATAAATCGCCTCTGTTTTTACGAATATGGCCTAAACTAAACTCATCTATAAGCGATTCCATTTTATGTAATTGCTCTTTTTTACTCAGTTTAGTTAATTGTAAAACACTTAAAATATTATCTTCAATACTTAATTTTCTAAATACAGAAGCTTCTTGGGCTAAATAACCAATACCATTTTGAGCGCGCTTATACATTGGGTACTTTGTAATGTTTGTACCTTCTAAATGTATGCTACCACCATTTGGCTTTATTAATCCAACAATCATATAAAAAGACGTTGTTTTTCCAGCACCATTAGGACCTAAAAGACCAACAATTTCTCCTGTATTAACTTCTAGAGAAACACTTTTTACAACTTTTCGTCCGTTGTAGGACTTCATTAAATTTTCGGCTTTAAGCTTCATAAGTTTTAAATATCAATGCTAAAAATAACAAAATGATGATTAGTAATGCGATAGGGCTATTTATTTTATACAAAGTTTAACGCTCTGTAGTCTCTAAAGCATCCCAATATTCATAGGCTTTTCTTAAATGAGGTATAACAATAGTTCCGCCAACTAATGTAGAGATTCCTAAAGCTTCTACTACTTGCTCTTTTGTAAGACCTTCTTTATAACAAGCCTCTAGATGATACTTTACACAATCATCGCAACGTAATACGGTAGAAGCGACTAAGCCAAGTAATTCTTTTGTTTTTTTATCTAAAGCACCTTCTGCAAAGGCATTAGTATCTAAATTAAAAATACGCTTTATAATTTTGTTATTATCTTCAAGTATGGCACCATTCATTTTGGTACGATACGCATTAAATTCATTAATTAACTCTGACATTCTTTTTCGCTTTTCTATTTTGTGCTTTTATTACAAATTTGGATATATATATACTTACCTCATAGAGTATAAGTACTGGTATTGCAACTATAATTTGACTCGCCACATCTGGTGGTGTAATTACTGCCGCAAAAATTAACACTATTACAAGTGCAAATTTTCTGTATTTTCTTAAAAATTCTGGAGTTACTAGACCAACCTTTGTTAAAAAGAAAATAACAATAGGGAGTTCGAATATAAAGCCAGAAGCAATTACCGAGGCTCTTAATAAACCAATATAACTACTTAAATCAAAATTATTTTCAACTTGAGAACTTACCATGTAACTACCAAGGAAATTAATAGAAAGTGGTGTGATAATGTAGTATCCAAATAGAACTCCAATAAAAAATAATAATGAAGAAACAATAATAAAGCCTCTAGAACTCTTACGTTCGTTATTCTTCATTCCTGGGCTAACAAACCTCCATAATTGGTAAGTAACATAAGGAAAAGCTATTATAAAACCTGCATAAATTGAAGTCCAGATATGAGCAGAGAATTGTCCTGCCATTGTTCTACTTTGTATATCGAAAGGAAACTCTTCACCACAAAACGTAGTATCTTCTACACCTACAATTTGTGCCATTTGGCAAAGCCATTTGTATGTTGGGAAATCCATTCTACTTGGGCCAAAAAGGATAACATCGAAAATAAAGGTTTTAAACATAAAAGCAATACTACCACATATTACTATTGCTAAACAAATACGTATAAGATGCCATCTTAAATCTTCGAGATGATCTAGAAAAGACATCTCATTAACGTTCTTTTTTGCCATTTATATAATACCTTCTTTTATTAAATCGTGTAAGTGTACTACACCTGCATAATTTTGGTCTTTCACCACTAGTAATTGAGATATACCGTTAGTCTCCATAACCTCCATGGCATCTACAGCCATAGCATCTTCATCTATATGCTTTGGGTTTTTACTCATAATGTCTTTAGCTGTAAGATTAGAGAAATCATCAACCTTGGTTAACATACGTCGTAAATCACCATCTGTAATAATACCAATAATTTTATTGTTGTCGACAACAGCAGTAACTCCTAACATTTTTTCAGAAATTTCTATAATTACCTGCTTTACATTAGTATCTGGAGTAACTTGCGGTTTTTGATTAACCGACGATAAATCGTGTACTCGTAAATACAGTTTTTTACCTAAGGCCCCTCCTGGATGGTATTTAGCAAAATCTTTACTAGAAAATCCTCTAATTTCTAATAAGCAGACCGCTAAAGCATCTCCCATAACTAATTGAGCTGTTGTACTAGTTGTTGGCGCTAGGTTGTTAGGGCAAGCTTCTTTAGCAACATACGCATTTAAAATATGATCGGCTTGCTGTCCTAAAAAAGAATCTTTATTTCCAGTTATAGCAATTAAAGTGTTTTTTGCATTTTTAATTAAAGGAACAAGTACTTTAATTTCTGGAGTGTTACCACTTTTAGAAATACAAATTACAATATCATCCTCTAATATTAATCCCAAGTCTCCATGAATAGCATCTGCAGCATGCATAAATACTGCTGGTGTCCCTGTAGAGTTTAAAGTGGCTACAATTTTTGTTGCTATTATGGCACTTTTTCCAATACCAGTAATAATAACACGTCCTTTAGATTTGTATATTAAATCTACAGAATGAGCAAAGTCATCATCTAATAAATCGGCAAGATTACTTATCGATTTACTTTCTAGAGCAATAGTTTCTTTTGCAATCTTTAAAATTGAGTCCTTCGTATTCAAAATATATTGTTTTTTCGAGTTTATAATCATCTATATCCATGCGTTTATAGATGTATTAAAATGATTATTGTTTTCGCGACAAATTTAGCGAAAAATACAGAGGGAATTTTAAATAGCTTATTAAATATAGCTGGATAAATATAATTTTGTGTATTTTTATATATGTAAATGATTATTATTACCTAATTAACCTGAATATAACAAGTGAAAAGTGAAATACATTTAGCCCTAAAGAAGTATTTTGGGTTTAGTGACTTTAAAGGTCTACAAGAATCTGTGGTAGAAAGTATTATGGGTAACCAAAATACATTCGTTATCATGCCTACAGGTGGCGGTAAATCTTTATGTTACCAATTACCCGCTTTAATGAAGGAAGGAACAGCAATTGTGGTATCGCCATTAATTGCTTTAATGAAAAATCAAGTCGATGCTATTAGAGGTCTCTCGGACGAAACTGGAATAGCACACGTACTTAACTCATCTCTAAATAAAACAGAAGTAAAGCAAGTAAAAGAGGATATTACCAATGGTATTACAAAACTGCTTTATGTGGCGCCAGAATCTCTAACCAAAGAAGAAAATGTAGACTTCCTACGGTCTGTGAAAATTTCTTTTATGGCAGTAGACGAAGCACACTGTATTAGTGAATGGGGACATGATTTTAGACCAGAATACAGAAATCTTAGAAATATTATAGAACGTATTGGAGATAATATTCCAATTATTGGTTTAACGGCAACGGCAACACCTAAAGTACAAGAAGATATTCTTAAAAACTTAAGGATGGGAGATGCAAAAACCTTTAAAGCATCGTTTAATAGACCTAATTTATATTACGAGATTCGACCAAAAACTAAAAATGTAGATTCCGATATTATTCGTTTTGTAAAGCAAAACGAAGGTAAAACAGGAATTGTATATTGTTTAAGTAGAAAACGAGTAGAAGAATTAGCTCAAGTACTACAAGTTAATGGTATAAAAGCATTGCCATACCATGCTGGTTTAGACGCAAAAACAAGAGCAAAACATCAAGACATGTTTTTAATGGAAGATGTAGATGTTGTTGTTGCTACCATAGCTTTTGGTATGGGGATTGACAAGCCAGATGTTCGATTTGTAATACACCACGATATTCCTAAAAGTATAGAAAGTTATTACCAAGAAACTGGTCGAGCAGGACGTGATGGTGGAGAAGGACATTGTTTAGCATATTACGCCTATAAAGACATAGAGAAACTAGAAAAGTTTATGTCAGGTAAGCCAGTAGCTGAACAAGAAATAGGGCATGCATTACTTCAAGAAGTTGTTGCTTTTGCCGAAACATCCATGTCTAGACGAAAGTTTATTCTACACTATTTTGGCGAAGAGTTTGATAATGCAACGGGAGAAGGAGGCGATTTAGATGATAATATGCGTCACCCTAAAAAGCAACAAGAAGCTAAGGATGATGTAAAACTTTTAATAGAAATAGTACAAGCAACCAATGCAAAATATAAATCGAAAGATTTAGTAAATGTTATTACAGGAAAAGAGAATGCTTTAATAAAATCTCATAAAACAGAAGCGAAGCCATTTTTTGGAAAAGGAAAGTATAAAACCGATAAATACTGGATGGCATTAATTCGCCAAGTTCTTGTGGCAGGATATTTAAAGAAAGATATAGAAACTTATGGTGTAATAAAAGTAAAGCCCGAAGGCGTTACTTTTGTTGAAAACCCTGTGTCGTTTATGATGACTGAAGATCATCTCTTCGATGACAAACATGACGACAATATTATAACTGCAAACAAAGCAGGTGGAGCAGTGGTAGATAAAGCATTAATGGCAATGCTTAAAAATTTAAGAAAGACCAATGCCAAAAAGTTAGGTGTACCACCTTTCGTTATTTTTCAAGACCCTTCTTTAGAAGACATGGCTCTTAAATATCCTATTACTCTACAAGAGTTAGGTAATGTACATGGCGTAGGAGAGGGAAAAGCAAAAAAATACGGAAAAGATTTTATAGCACTAATAGAAAAATATGTAGAAGATAATGATATAACACGCCCAGACGATTTAGTAGTGAAATCTACAGGAAGCAACTCGGGTTTAAAGTTATATATTATTCAAAATGTAGATAGGAAATTGCCATTAACCGACATTTCTTCGGCGAAAGGAATGGAAATGCCTGCATTTATAAAAGAAATGGAAGCCATTGTATTCTCTGGTACAAAACTAAATATTAATTACTGGATAGATGATATTTTAGATGAAGACCAACAAGAAGAATTGCACGACTATTTTATGGAATCTGAAACCGATAAAATAGATGTTGCCATGGAAGAGTTTGATGGTGATTATGAAGATGAAGAGCTACGACTATATCGTATAAAATTTATTAGTGAAGTAGCAAACTAAAAAATTAAAAAAAAAGCAATCTAAATTTAGATTGCTTTTTTGTTTAAGGATCGTCTTCCTCTTTCTCTAACTCAGCACTTGGATTATGCCCTACAGTAGTTAGTGTTCCTCGATTACCACCTAAAATAAGCTCCATATTATCAATTTTAAAAGCCAGAAGTTGTTTTAACATAATTATTAATTTAAGATTAAGTATTAAAAATAATTAAAAGAATAGCAATTATGTATATTTGCAGCTTAAAATAAATACGTTTAAAAGAATATAGTTATGCAAGACGGATTATACGCAAAATTTAATACTGCTAAAGGAGATATTTTAGTAGGTTTAGAATATCAAAAAACACCAGGTACAGTAGGTAACTTCGTAGCTTTAGCAGAAGGAAACATGGAAAACGCTGTTAAACCTCAAGGAACACCATATTACGATGGGTTAAAGTTTCATAGAGTAATTGCAGATTTTATGATTCAAGGTGGTTGTCCTCAAGGAACAGGAACTGGAAATCCAGGCTATAAATTTGATGATGAATTTCATCCAGATTTAAAACACGATGGTCCTGGCGTATTATCTATGGCTAACTCTGGTCCAGGAACAAATGGAAGTCAATTTTTTATAACGCACGTGGCTACAGATTGGTTAGATGGTAACCATACTGTATTTGGAAAAGTAGTAGAAGGACAAGATGTTGTTGATGCTATTGCACAAGGCGATGAAATTAAAACATTAGAAATAGTAAGAGTTGGTGCAGATGCAGAAGCTTACAACGCTATTGAAGCTTTTAGAACGTTTGAAGGTGCTAGAGAAGCACGTATAGCAGAAGAAAGAGCAGCAAAAGCAGCCGAATTAGATAAACATGCAGAAGGTTTTGATGCTACAGAAAGTGGTTTACGCTACAAAATTCTTCAAAAAGGAGATGGTGCTAAAGCAGAAAAAGGAAAAACAGTATCTGTACATTATAAAGGCGCTTTAGCTGATGGTACTGTATTCGATTCTTCATACAAACGTAATGACCCTATTGACTTTGTATTAGGTGTAGGCCAAGTTATCACAGGATGGGATGAAGGTATTAGTTTATTAAACGTTGGAGATAAGGCACGTTTTGTAATCCCAAGTGATTTAGGTTATGGAGCTAGAGGAGGAGGACCAATACCTCCAAATGCTATCTTAATTTTCGATGTAGAATTAATGGGGATTAAGTAAGCAGAGAACCATTTTTTTGAAAAAAAATGAGTGAATCGCTTATATCCACGACTGTGGATATCTTATTGAATATTACTAATAGATATTAATTAGAACAGGATATTAAAGTAGTTTTAGTTAGTTTTTTTGGAAAAAAATGAGTGAATCGCTAATGATAAAAAACATTGATTTTTTTTATCATTAAGTAACGAAAATAAAATTTTAGCGTCTCATGTACATGAGGCGCTTTTTTGTGCTCATAATTTATTATTTTCAATCAATCAAAATCAAACCACAATGAAAACTAAAATCACATTACTATTATTAATCACGATAATAATTTCAAGTTGTTCTAAAAGTATAGACTATACTCCAGAATATATTGCACAAACTTCTGGGCGTTATTTATATAGCCAAGATGAGGTAATAGACGTTTATTTTGAAGACAATACTTTATTTTTAAAATGGAGAGGGGCCGATAAAATTAAACCTATAGTATTAGACGATAATAAATTTTCTGTAATAGAAATGAATAAAATGATTCATTTTGTAGCGCATCCAGATACTAAAAAAAGATACCTATCTAAAATTTCAGAAACAAATGAGAATGAAGTGTCATACGATTATGTGAAAGTTGAGGAAAGCTTTAAAGTGCCAAGTATGTATTTAAAAGAAAAGGATTATGATAATGCATTATTAGGATATTTAGACATTCAGAAAAAAGATTCCACTAGTATATTTTTAAGTGAGCGTTCTTTTAATAGTTATGGTTATAAACTATTAAGAGACAAAAAACATGATGATGCCATTGGTGTTTTTAAAATTAATGTAGCATTATATCCTAAAAGTGATAACGTATACGATAGTTTGGCAGATGCCTATTTAAGCTCTGGTGATAGTTTACAAGCTTATAAAAACTACAAACGAGCTTTAGAGTTTAATAATAGTAATAGAGGCGCTAAACGTTTTGTCGAGCAATATAAAAAAGAAGTAAAAAAGGACTCTTTATAAGAGTCCTTTTTTACTTCTTCTATGTTTACTATTCTTCACGACTATATTTAATAGTTATATCATTTCTAATGGTACCTATATCTCCTAACGAGATTTCGAGCCCTTTTTTGTCAACAATATCTTTAATTGTAAGTATTAAGTCTAAAGTAGGAATGTCTAAGTTAACTCCTGCTGTTCTTAATGCAGAAGCGAGTAGTTCTAAATTATTGTTATTCATGTTTTTTATTTTATTGTTATTATAATTTTATTGAAAACCTTCTCCTATTGTTGGATTGTCATCTATTGGACCGCCATTATTTCCACCATTACCACCTTCTCCAGAACCATCGTCAAAACCTCCTCCAGCACCACCGCCTGAGCCACCGGAACTTCCTCCTGAACCACTACCGTCTCCAGCGATATATGGACCAGATTGCGACCAATAAAATGTCTTTTTTACTGTGCCGGCTTTAACTTCTATTTCTCCTGATCTAGATTCTGAATTATTAAGAGAGAATGAAACGTTAAATGAACCATTTTTATTTCCTGATGTTTTATTTAAAGTTGTTGAACTCCCTCCAGTTTTTTCGGTTACTGTCCAACTTCTATTACTCGTTACTGTAACTGTAACAGTTGTAGGTTCGTTAGTACCATCGTAAAGACTAGGTAGAATTGTTAATTGGTCTGCAGGCGTTACTATAATAGGAGGTTGCCATGATTCGCCTCTCCAAAGACTTAAACTAATATTATCGTTTTTATTAAATTTTTGCTTTTTTGTATACAATAGCCAATCTACAGATAAATCTAAAAGATTTGCAGTACTGTTTGGAGAACGCCCCATTTCTGCTAAAATTTGTCCAATACTTATTGGACCATTACTTGGTAAACTCATCTCTTAACGATTTTAATTCTTCTTTTAATGCTTTAATTTCTGCGTGTAATTCTTGTATGCCTTGAACTGCTAATACTGCTCCCATTTTATCGTAAGACATACTGTAGTGTTCTCCATTTTTATGTACCCATTCTGGAAATACCTCTTTTACATCTTGTGCTATAAACCCTAATTGTTTTGCTTGGTCTTTAGCTTTGTCTTTCCATTGGTAAAATGTAGGTTTTAGCTTGTCTATTTTATCTAGAACACTTTCTTTTATTGGTTGTAAAGCTTTTTTCAATCTTTTATCAGAATAAGCTGTTACATTTCCATAGGCATATAAACTGCCTTCAAATCTACCATTTCCAGAGGCGTCTATTCCTGCAACATTGTTTGAACCACTCCTATATACAAAACCTCTATTACTTCCTCCCGTCATTTTAAAATACATATTATAATCAGACGAGGTTTCCCCGTTTACTCTGCCTCCCCATGTACCATCATTGACATCAGACATATAAATTTTATAGCTGTTAGAATTCCAAAATCTATAGCCTTTCCCGTCTCCGCTTTTTAACCCTTGTTCATCAGCGTATATAGAGCCGTTAACAGTTAAGTTTCCATTAATTGTACCTCCAGTTTTCTCAAGAAAACCGGTTCTAGTTAAACCGCCTAATTTATTAGAATCTGCCGCTTTTGCTGTTTTACCAAGGTATTTGTTACTTAAAGCGGTAGTGCCTTCATATAAAGTACCGGCGTAAACTTTTGCATTAGAAGAGGTATTTGTTTTAGATCTATCTGCATTAAAATGGAATGCATTGTCTGTATCATTATAACTTATAGCGTCTACATTGTCTGCTCCATTATGAGTAAAAATTAAATATTCATTATTCCATGATCTATGTGCATCTATACCATTTCTAACAAAACCAGAAGAATCAATACCATCTAGTTTATCACTATCTGCTGCTTTAGCCGTTTTACCAAGGTACTTACTACTTAAAGCAGTTCCGCCTTCATAAATGTTTCCAGCAGATGTTACTGTTCCTGATGCTGTTACTTTAAATTTATCTCCATTTGCTCCCACTTCTAACTGTCCATCGGTTCTAAATATTTTAGTTCCGCAATAAATACCAGCATTGAAAGCACTATCTGGATTTAGTCTTAACCACCCATCATCAAACCGTATAATTCTTTTTCCGTCACCATAATAGCCACTACCATTAGCATAAATATTACCACTAGTCCATATATGAGTACCTAAAGCCACTTTAGGAACACCATTATTACACCAAACGGCTTGATGTTCTCCAGCCATAGTACCTCCTGTGGGATTGTTAGTATGCTTGTAAGCAAAACCATATAAATTACCAAAACTGCTCCCTGATTGTGTTATCTTATAATCTGTACCCATAGACCATATATGGCCTATTTTAGTAGAGTCGTATACACCATATATGCCTGCTTGTCTTTTTGATGTAGAACCTACAGATAATTTTCCAGTGAATGTATCATCTGCATCAGATCGTAACAAAGAAGCTCCATTAATACCGTCTACTTTTTCAGAATCTGCTGCTTTTGCTGTTTTGCCAAGGTACTTACTACTCAAAGCAGTTCCGCCTTCATAAATAGTTCCACTGGTCCATATATTGGATCCTAAAGCTACTTTAGGAACTCCATTGTGGCACCAAACGGCTTGATGTCCTCCAGCCATAGTGCCTCCAGTTGTATTATTAGTGTGCTTATAAGCTAGACCATACAGATTACCAAAACTGCTCCCTGATTGTGTTATCTTATAATCTTTACCCATAGACCAGATGTGTCCAATTTTTGTAGAGTCATAAATACCGTAAATACCGGCTTGCCTTTTTGAAGAAGAGCCTACTGACAGTTTTCCTGTGAAGGTATCATCTAAATCCGACCGTAAAAGTGAAGCACCATTAATACCATCTACTTTTTCAGAGTCTATCGCTTTTTCAGTTTTACCAAGATATTTATTACTTAAAGCTGTTCCTCCTTCATAAATATTTCCTTGAACATTTAGGCCATTAGCTTTTAATGACATCCATTCAGAATCGGAAGAATTTCCTGAAGTCTTATGTAACCATTTAAAATGTTCATTGTCATTATCTGAGGTTTTAAAATACATATATGAATTATTATCAGCATCTCCATCGTTTTTAAATCCAATAAGAGCAGTATCTGTGTTTTCTGACCATCTTACAACACGATTGGTCATGATAAGATCACCAGTCATAGTACCTCCTGTTTTTTGAAGAAAAGCAGAACTATCTTTTCCATCTAATTTGTCACTATCTAATGCTTTTGCTGTTTTACTTAGGTATTTATCACTCAATAGGGCTCCATTCTCATGAATATTACCTGTAGAGAAATTCATAAATGTATCTTTTTGATAGACCCCTAAATTACCATTTGCAAAGACCCCTTTATTAAACCAAAAATTAGGTCTGTTTGTTTCGAAATGAAACCAATCTGCATTTCTAGAACCGATATCGGCATATCCATAAGAAGATTGTATTCTAATGTGTCCTCCGTTAACATGAAGTTTTTGTGCTGGATTTTTTGTGCCTATTCCTACCTCTCCTTCATGGTTAATAACCATATTATAACCTGCATTTACGGTATTATTATGAGGGACTTTAAAACCTAAATAGCCTTGATTTTCACCTGTTGCATGTAACGATATGTCTGAATGTAATTTTCCTCCAGAATTACTTTTTGAACGAAATCTCATGTTAGCTTCTTTACCTGGAGTATCATTTTCTAGCCTTAGTAAGTTTGTATCATTACCATTTAGAGTTAATAAACCAGAAAGTATAGAGGTACCAATACCTACTTTACCAGTAAAGGTGCCTCCTGTTTTCGGTACGTATTCGTCGGTAACTGGAGGTGTTATGGCTACAATTGCGCCATTAGATAGCGTTATACTTGTAATACCATTAGGGGCTGTTGATACCTCTTTAATAGTATATCCATCGTTTATATGCCTAAAAGCATCTATTAAATCTGCAAATTGAGCTTCTTCTGGAATATCTCCTTGTTGAAAAAACGTTTTAAGTGTATCTTTTGATTTTAAATTGTCATTTAATTCTTCCATTTTTATTGTTTATTTTTTTGTTATTGACTTATAATTTTATTGCTAGGTATGGTTATTAAGTTTTTATCTATATTAGATAGACCTGCTGAATTCTCTACATTTACTCTAAAATGATGAAATGTTGAATTAGATGTTTCATCAATTAGCGATAATTCTTCTGGTGTTAGAGATGTTGTAGATAATTGTAAACGTATTAGGTCTTCGTTAGTTTCAAATTCATGAATTTTAACCCAGTTTCCTTGTGTATTCATTTTAAATACAAAGTATTTAGGATTGTAAACTGTTCGTTTCCATTGCAGACTTATATTTTCTCCTTTGTTATTTCCTGAAGCTGTATCAACAGTATAAAATAATTCTGGTGCTATTGGATTTGTAGATTCAGTTATTGTACTTATAATTAACCTAGAAGCATTTGAAGGCGCCAATTCTGTAATCGTTTTGTTTTTATCTTCTTTTTCTAGGGTATAAGTGACTTCTCTGCATACTGTAGCTCTATAATAAATAGCATCTCCGTAAGGAATTTGTGCTAAGTCTTCAAATTCATCTGTAATTTTTAATACAGATTTTCCAAATTGCCCCGTTAATCTTAAATCTACAGTTTTTACTAAATCCATGCTTCTTACAGAAGAAGATTTAGCAGGGTCTAGCGTTCTGTAAAGATTTAACGTACTAATTTTTTGGTTTGCAGGGTAGCCATTAAATTCTAGTGCGATTGCTGGAACAGAAATCGTAGTGTCTAGATAGTTTTTATTAATACGACTTGTTTCGTTAATTTCTATATTAGAAATAATACCATCGTTACTATAAATTGCAAAATCTGCCCATAACAATATATTTTCATCTAGTGTTAATTGATAAAATGTCCGTCCATTATTTTTAAATAATAATAGTTGATTACGTCTTTCTATAGAAAGATTACTATTTTCATTATAGGGTACACCTGTAATTAGATCTTCTCCTTTACTAGTAATATATAGAAGCCCGTCATCATTAGTTCTAATACCATATTCAATAGAGTTTAGATGTCTTTCTTCATTAAATGTAGCTAGGCCAACTGCTACGATTTTGTTAGATAGTACATTAAAAGATAGTGATCCGTAAAAGGGGATGTATTCTAAACTTATGGCGCCACTATCCCAAGCATCTGTTGTAGACTGTTTTGCTAGTATTCCTTCAGCTGAAAGCGTGCTATTGTCTAAATTTGTGATTGTAATAGGTAATGGATCTACTGTGTCCCTTTCTAAAACTTCTGTGTCATAATAGTTACCTGCAGAATATAATTTTAAATTAGTTGCCTTAGCTATTTTATTTCTCACCGAAATAGTTACTTGTAAATCTGTAGGTGTTTCAATTTCAAATTGGTGTAATGCTATATCATCTTTTAGAAAGTAAAGTATGTTACCTATTCTTTCAATTTGTAATAGAGTTCCACTATTATAATTACTTACTGTGGTTAATATCCCTTTATTCCGTACGATTAAATCTCCTGCTTGAGTACATATAAATCCGTAATCTACAGTTTCGGTTTCTTTGTTTATATGTATTTTAGCGAAACCAATAATAATAGAACTTTCTGCATTTACTTGGTAAGAAATAATACCATTACCTTCTAGTATTTGTTTGCTTGCTGCTCCACCAAATACACCGCCTTCATGAATAATAGTGTTTCCTGTTATTTTAAGGTTTTCTACAGAAACAAAATCTAAAGGAATTTGTTTTAATCCATAATTTTTATCTGCTAATTTTGGAATCGCTCTTCTTATTTCTGGAGCAATTGGAGGGTTTGTGTTTACTAGATTAATAGGACCAGTGATTGGGCTATAATCTCCCATTTGCATAGCGCTAGAAAGTTCGCGTACTGTATAAAAATAAATGTTACTTGACGTTCCATCGAGTGTGAAGTCTGTGAACTGTAGTTCGTTTTTATTGGCAGCTCTTTTTGCCATAGGAGCTATATCATAATCACTATCTGTAGATTTTAATAGTGTTCCATTTCTATCTCTAATAACTTGTTTTTTATTAATAGGTTGATAGTTACTATCATCTCTTATTTGGCTGTAGATCAATGGTATCTCTGTTAAAGGTACAAATACACTTAATACTGCTTTTTCTATATAATGTGTTAATGTGGTCTCATCTTTTGATCCGGTACCTGGAATAATTATTGAACCAGGATTTTTAGTGCCTGGGATTACAGCTTTTATTTTAGGTGAAGGGTTTTCTTCGAGATTAAATTTATCTATGTCTCCATTAATTAATTGAAATAGAGTAGGGTTGTCTGGGTTTGGAAATCTATATCCATTTTCTGTATTTGGGAATTTTTCAAATTCTCCACCATGTGAGCTATAGTCAAATCCTATAAGGTTTTTCCATCTAGAAGTAGCATATACATCTTTGGATAATGTATTAAGTTCTGCTTTAATGGCATTTATAGTTGATGGTTTATAGAGTACGTTTAAAATACCTTGTTCATCTGTTCTGCTGTATTGTAACGCGAATGGTTTATGGTTAAAAGCTGTTGTAAAGGTGTAAGTGGCTTTACCAAAACTATCTGGTCTCGTTGCATAATTCGCACCAATAGGTAATTGAGGTCTTAGAGGTGGAATTATAGCTTGACTAAACATATTTGTAGGTGTTCCTACATTTGAATAATGTGTTTCTACAAATACAGGAGGATTTCCTTCGGTATGTTGATATTCATCACCTTTGGTACGTACTCCAAAAATTGAATAGTTAATGCTTTCATTGTTTGAAGGTTGTAAAGCACTATTTGTTAATCCGAAATTAGAATCTGCATACAAATAAACTGTATAGCCTGGATAAAAATTAATCGTAATATCTCCTGTTGTTAGTATAGGGTTTTCAGATTGATATCCTATTATCTTTCCTGTATCTGGATCTATTATTTCTTGAGTAAATGTATCGTCAACTGCATAAAGTACTAAACCGTTTGTGCTACCTACATTTTCAATTTTAACGACTTTAAGTGTACGTTTAATGCCTTTTGGATTTGCTTCTGTAGGTATTCTTATTGCTCCACCTTGCCATTCTACAGAATTACCAGTTGTGCTAAATTGAGGATGTTGTGTTAGTGTTTTACTTAGCTGAATTTTATAAGTTCCTCTATGTATCGTTGCTGTTTCTTGGTTGTTTTCGTCTACTTCACTGGTTTCTAATACCGGTGTTATTATTACAGAATCATCATAGAGACCTCTAGATTTTTCTAAAAGCAACTCGTTAGTATCTGATCCTCCTGTTGTTTCTACCAGAGTTCTATGTATAGAGGAGACTTCATCTGGTATTTGTATTTTAAAAGTATTTGGGTTTCCTGTCCCCCAACTATCTACTGTTAGCATATTTTCGATAGCCATAAATATATCATCCCCAGAAATATCAGGACCTTCTAATAGACCTTCTGTTGCATTACCTAATAATGCTTCTCCTACTGCTTTTTTGTAAACTTTAATACGTGCATATCCGTTACCATCAACATTTATACTATGTATAATAAATTGTTGCTGTCCTAAAATAAAGAGCCCTCCAGTAAAGTATACTTCTGGTATGCCTTCTGGTAACTCTGGTTTTATTTTTACAAATTCGTATTCACCAGAGTTTTCATTTTTCACTTTTTCGCTATATAGTGTATAATCTTCTGTTGTTAATATAGAAATGGCTTGGTCTATTGGATCATCTGCTATTGCAGTAATTTTTCCGCGAATATTCTGTGGAATACGGTTTCTAAAGAAGACTTCAATTTCATTTGCGAAAATGTCATTTTTATCTGGTCTAAATACATCTGGTGCTAATAATTCTGCATCTGTAAATAAAACACGGTCATCATCACTTACGGGGTAATTAATAAGTTCTTGTTCATGGTTATAGCTAAACATAAGTCTTGCAATAGTAGAGTCGTCTGCTTTATTATCTTCTAGTCGTATTTGTTCGTTAGCCGATGTTAGAATTAATGGGTCTTCTTCTACTACATGTAATGCGTGTAATGCTGCCGCTGGTTTAAGTAAATTAATAGTAGGGAATTCTGTTCTAATTTCTAATGGGTTTTCTGTACTTGCGTTAGAGCGTCCAAACCAATTAATACCATAACCTAAATATTGGTGTGTGCCTTCTTCTACAACTCTGTGAACAAATAAAGGCTCTCCCATTAATGGAATTGGTAATGGTACTGTTTCACTTGTTGGGTTAGGACCTGCTGTTAAATAGTCGGCGCTACTTGAGATTTCTGGTTTTATCCAGTTATTTCCTGTGCCTTTTTCTTTATATGAAATTCCAGCATATACGGGATGGGTAGCTTCCGAGTAGTTAAAATTAACAGTCGTTTCATAAAAACTTTCATTTTCATGTTCTATTTGTTCTTTTGCATAAATAGATAAATAGCGTTGTTTTCCTATGTCGGTATATCCATCTGGATTTGTTAGGGTACTGTTTTCATCTAGCCCAGTTCTTTTTATACCCGGCTCTATTTTTAATAAATCTACAGGATAAGGTAAACGGCTATCATGTATACTCGTAGGAACCGTCATGTATAAATGCTGTACACCATCTGGGTTTAAAAGTCCTCCTCCTAGAACAGCTGCACCGCCTAAGTCTGCTTTGGTGTGGTACTCTACCATATAGATGAACTTTTGATCATCATTTTCTATGGACGTATCCAAATGTCCAAGTCCCATCATTCTTGCCATATGGTAATCTGTTCCTGCCAGGAATAACATATTTAAATTAGATACTTCTTGTAAATCTCGTAATCCATCGGTTATACTAGGGTCTGTAAAGTCGATAGTTTCTAGTGCTTTAGGGTTGTCTTCGTTATTACTTAACTCAATATATTTTTCTATAATTTGCTTTAAGTTTCTATCGCCTTCTTCTCTATTACCATTCCATTTATCTCGATAATTATCTAAATTCACAGGACAATTTTCATTATACCTTGGCCATTTTCCATTTACTGTGTCTGGTATTGCTTCTAAACGTTTAAAGGCTTCTTCATCTGAAGTTGTTAAAGAAAAATCTCCTAAAGAGACCCAATTTTGTCCTTCGTTTGCACTTTCTAAGAAGGTCTGGTATAATTCTATATGAATAAGCGTAACATAACAATTAGAGGCTTTAAAGCGTATGGATCTAATATTATCACCAAATTGATGCGCACTGTTAAGCGCTGTTCCTGTAAATGTTTTTCTACCTATAACATTTTTGGATAGACTTAATTTATTGGCTTCTACCGATAGGATTTCGGTTTGCAATTTACTTGTACTTGTTTGTTTATTTGTGGTCAGTTTTACACCATAAGCGAGTTGATCTCTAGTTTCTACCTCTATTAATCCATCTCCGTACGCTTCTAAAAATCCTAGTCGGTTTCCATTTCTAGGATCTATAGTGTCTAAAAGGCCCAAATAGCGTTCCTTATCTCTAAAAATAATGTAGTATTTGTTGCTGTTTATAGTATATAACCAATAGGCATTAGAGTGATCCATTACTTGTGGTTCTTGTTCTAAAGAAATAGTTAGTTGTTCGTTTGTGTAAGAGGCTCTATATACTGTAGCATAATCTCCTGGTTTATTATAATTTGCTGTGCCAGTTGCTAAATTGCCTTTTGGTAAATGCTCGTCTCCTAATTTGTTTTTAAGAGTCCAGCGTAAATGTATACCAGGCGTACTTAAGTCGCCGTCTCCATCTGTTGACCCTGCTGCTTGTAGGTAGAGGTGTGGGGATTGAATAAAAGCACTTCCTAAAAGCTCAAACGGTTTAGTAATTGTTACAGTAGTTGTATTAGGAGATAGTTGTCCGTCTACTAGAAAAGAGAGTGTGGCTTCGCCTGCTTCTTGAGAAGTTAAATTTGCTGTATATGTTCCATCTGTATGATTACTAATTACTTCTGATAAAACTCCTTTAGTTGTTCTAATTTCTACATTAAATTCGCCAGTATCTATTGGATTATTTTGCCCTTCATTAAGTTGTACTGTAATTAAAGATTCTGTATACCCGTTAGATTGAATTTGATTTGGTTCTGCTGTAATAGTACTTAGAGATAAGATTGGAATATCTGGACAAATTTGTGTAGTATTACTAATACTATTCTCGTTAAATCTAAATGGGTCAATTTCAAATATAATATTAGGTTTAGAAAAATTATTTAAATCAACATCTCGTTTATATATTGTTTCGTTTAAAAAAGTATTCCCATCATTAGGTAATGTATTTATAATATTTATACAGTTTGAAGACTCTAGATTTTGATCTAATTTAAATTGAAAGCTAACTGTTCGTTGAATATAATATCCAGCTGAAAACATTAGATTATCATTAATAATACTAGAATCATTGGGAGATAAAGCCACATTTTCTAGTCTCTTCTTCCATGTTAAATTTAAATTTGAATCGAAGTTATAAATTTGATTATTGTAATATTCGTTACCAGATTCTACATCTGTAAAGTTTAAGCTAGGTAAATATAAAATACCATTACCAGTATCTAGAATTTTGTCTTTTCTTCTTCTAAAAGTATCTTTCCTTATGTTGTTTTCTATTAGTTTTAAACTACTAATTTGGTTGGGAAAAGAATTTGATGGATTAATTTTAAGTAAGTAAATTCTATTTAATACGTTTGCAGATAAAAATAAGTCACCATTAGATGTTGCTAGTGAATTTGTTACTACATATCGTTGTATCGATGTTTCTGAATTTCCAATTGTTAAATCATTAGAGAAATATTGGGCACCTTCAATAATATTTAATGAAAGATCTAACCTTAATATATTAATCACTATTGGAGATTCTATAATATCAACACCGACTAATCCGGGGACAGGGGATAATCCAGAAACGAAAATTTCATTATTAATGATTTGAATATTCTCAATATATATTTTTGTATTGGTATTGTATGATAGTGAATGTATTGGATTGCCATTATCATCTATTGTAAATAAACTATTTCCACTTAATAGAACTAGGTATAGGTTCTCATTAATTTTCTTTATTAGGCCATTTCCTTTACCATTTCTATATGATTTTGACCATAATATATCACCTGTAGAATTTAACCTAAAAATTGAACTTCCAAAACCTCCAGACCTATAAGTTCCTAAAAATATTGTGTCTCCATTAGTACATTCTACTAAGCTTTTAATGTTAAAATCAGAACCTCCATGATTAATAGATGCGTACATTCTATCGAATAATACATTATAATTTAAGTCTGTTTTAACTATATTCCTGAAAAACTTTGAGTTTGGAGTAGAATTAGTATAAGACCAAAATAAATGACCATTACTACTCCCTAACAGATTTAAATTTCTATTGTGAGCAATCCTTTTTATAATTGATGTGTTCATCATAACTCCTTACTAATTATTAATTCTTAAATTTTCTATTTTTACTTCTGTTTGGTTGGTATAGCTATTACCATCCCATTTTAAATACCTAAAAACGATACTACGCTGGTAGTTTGAGATTTGTACTAGTGGTATATCTTCCTTTATCTCTTGTTTCATAATTAGGCACTGTGCATAATCTTTAGAGTGTAGCACTTTAAATTTTATATTATCTGCTTCATTATTGTCTAACACTGAAATGGTTTTTAAGTTACTATCTGTAGTTCCCATAATAATGTCTCTAGGTATATTAGGATTATTAAAAGGTTCTGGATTACGGATTAAAATCCCCACTATAATACCTTCAGCATTGTTTAACATATTAAATTCTGTAGTTGCAGGTGGATCCATTGGTTTTATGCCTAATAAACCTTCTACAGCTCTATCGAAAGGATCGATTTCTTTAGCAGAAGCATTAGTGTTTATACCACTATCTACTAATGTGTATGCTTCATTAATTTGTGCTGTTGTTGCGTCAAGACTAAGGGTGTAGACAGCTCGCCCTGTTATGTTATTTTCTAAGTCTTTAAGTAAGTAACTCTCTACTTGTTCTTTAAAGTTTTTATAACGTGAGGTTTGGAAATTAAAATCATGTACTTGTACTATATTATTTTCATAATGGCTATTTACAATAGCGGTATATAGTTTTTGTGGTTTTAGATTATTAATTTTAACTGTGGTATTAAAACTTTTAGGTATAATAACATCACCTAATTCTATATGGCAGCTTCCTAAATTGTCATCACTATTTGTACCGTCTACCATGTTTTGAAGTTTCTGTACATACGATGCTAGTTGAGGATGTGCATCTGGATCCCAAGACTCTAGACCAGTTGGAATCTCAGTTGTGTTTTCATCTGGTAAAGGCGGGTTGTTTAGAGTTACATCTTCAACAGGGTCTTTAATAACAACTTGCATGCGTCCTGAAAGTTCTGGAAATGCACCAAAGGTTCCCCAATTTTCCATCATGTGATTGAGATAAGGTTTATTGAAAAATAACTTAATCTCATTGTTGCCATCTTCTGTACCATAAAACAATGGTTTGGCATTAAGTAGACTTCCGTTAGCATTAGGGTACGAACGTTGATAATCTATATAGTTAGAAAGATTTGTTAAGGCATAAGTATCTGGGGCTATTAATTGTCCATCGCTATCTCTTTTTCCACCATAATTTACGTTAGGCGCATTGTGATAATGCCCAACTGGTCCTGCTGTTTTAAACCCAAATCGGTATGGAAAAGAATGTATTTTATCGTTATCTACTAAATCGGATACCGTAAATGTTACTCTATAACTTGTATCTGGCCTCCAAATAGGTGTTGCTACTTGGGTTACGGCTTCTACGCTAGCCATAAAATCACTACTTATAGCATCTTGTCCTGGTATTTCTTCGTTGTAAGACCAATCTTGTACTGTTAACCATTGTACTTCATGTAGTAGAGTAAAACATTTTGCCGGTCCATTTTCCATTGGTGGTAATGGTATACCATCGTTTCCAAAAGCGTCTTCTCCTACAATAAAGGTACCTTCATTTTGGTTTCCTTTAATTTGCATGGCTCCAATACCTCTTGGAGGCGGTATGCTCATATCGCAACCTATGCTTTTAGCTTCTTGTAGCTCTGAAACTAATAAGTCATAACGGTCTTGGTCTTCTTCATTTAATGCTGCTCTTGGGTTTAGAGAGAAGCTACCTAATGCACTTTCTAATAGTATTGCAATTTCTTCTCTAATACGGTCAATCTCCGCTTCGTTTTCTGTTTCAGGATCTATTTCTATACGGTCTATAGCATAATCTTCACTACTAAAAACAAATTCTTGATAGAGTTCTGACGATAATTTATAAAGATCTCCTCCAGGAATTAATTCGTAAGACACTACAGAAGTTCCATTAGTCTCTTTAAAGACAGCTTTGTAAAGACGAATATTTACACCTCTAGCTGTACTAGATAATTTAAGTTTGACTTCTTGTATGGCATTAGGAAATTTTAAAGCAATACCATTAGTGTTTGGTATTCTTAATGATTGAGGGAAATCGAAATTGCTATATTCTGATGCAACTTCACCAAATTCAGGCTGTAAGAAGTCTTCATCTTTTAAAAGGCCAGTTCCTAAAATCTGGAAATACAATAAACCAATATTGAAAAAATAATCTGGATTACTAAAAGGCACATGGTAGCGTTCTCCTTTACGTCTGTTTTTCCAGTTTACAGTATGTAAAGCTTTGTGTTGGCCTTCGCAGAATAGAGTAGAAGGCGTAATTCCTAATTCTTCTGGTACGTACCAGCCGTCTTCTCCTTGTTCTGTGTAAGTAAATGGATTGCTTGCTAGTAATCTAATTTGATCGTATGCTTTTCTTGTTTTTTGCCAATGACCAATTTTGTAGTTACTTACATCTTGTGTTGAGGTACTTTTTGCAGTTACAGCTTCATAAGGATTATAATCAACCCAAGCAGTTCCATTCCAAGCTTGTAAACTAATACCATTTATATGGTATTTATGTGTAACCTGCCTTACAGTGTGTCCGCCTTTTACTGTTTTATCTGGTGGAATTAATTCTAGGTTATCGGTAGGAGGATTACTGACACCGCCTATTAAGTTATTGACTTCGTCTGTGATACTCCATGTATTTAAATGGGCATTTAATTTGTTTTCTGGATCACTAGATCGTGTAACCGACAATGCTTTTAAAAACTTGATATCTATATAAGTGTCTAATGGTATAATGGCGTCATTAAATAATGAGCTATCACCTTTAGTATTAGCTTTATCAGTAAGGTTAACGAGATTAAATGGTTCTCCTGTTAACATGTGTATGCCTTGTATTTGCTCTAGAGCTAAAGCTTCATTTTTAGCAGGATATGGTAATACAGGTGTTTTGTCTACTTGTTTATTAAATTCCCATTTAATTTCTACTTTAACGTGTTTAGTAACTTTTATAAAGCCTATTTTTACTCTTGCGCATACGCGAACTTCTGCTCTAATTAAAAATGGTTTAGGTGCTTCTACAGCAAGAATTGCGTTAAAACTTACACTAGCCGAAATAATCCATACTTTAACTTCTAGTCCGCCACCAGCTTCAAAGTAGCCTCCAATTTGTGGGCGTTCGAAACTTAATTTGCCACCTACTTCAACAAATAGCCAAGCTTTTATTTTTGCTGGTCCAAACTTTTTATTGAATATAAATTCTGCTCTAGCTCCTAATTGAATCCCTTTTGCAGATAATTCTAAGTAGGTCTGTGCTGTTAATATATCTAATACTTTTCCTTCGTTAGGCTGGTCTTTACGTCCTACATTTAAATACCAAGCAGATGGATTGCGAAAGAAAAAGGCTGCTTCTACACTTGCTTGTACACTTATTAGTTTTCCTGTTTTTTGTGGAATTTTGAAATCTGCGCCAACTCCTAATTCTATAGATTGGTCTCCTATTGCTAAAAAGGCAAAAAACGGTGGTTCTCCACTATCATCTAATCCCCATTTTTTTGAAATAATACTGGCGCGTCCATCTATTACAAATAGACTAGGAATTGAAAGCAATAACATAACTCTTGTTGAAACAACATTAACTCCTTTTGTATTAATAGTTGCTCCCGCTCCTATAGAAATGGGGTTTTTATATTTACCTGTTTTATCTGGGGTATTAAATTTTTTATAGTTGACTCCTCGTTTTGGATAAACGTAATAATCATACCAAGTATCTTCCGTATTTCCAGAGGTGAGACCAACGGCTTCTTTTTCGGCAACATAGCGGTATCCAAATAATCCACGAAAACTCGTTAATTCTAGACCCGTAGCAGCTATAGGAATTCCTGTTTTTAAATCTACATTTGCATCTATAATAAAGGCAGGATGTTTAGGTGCTAATCGCATGGCAGCAGAGGCTGTCATGCCCAATTTTCCAATTTTAGCAGTTACACTTCCTTCGTATTCTGGTGATTTACCAGGCTCTGGTAAGGATAAATAGCCTTTTATAATAACAGCTGCTTCTTTTGGGCTTGCATTACCAGGAATAATTAAATCTACTCCTAGCGCTCTAATATGCATATAAGCATCATGAGGTCTTGTTTTTAACACACCATCTTTATCTGTATATTCATCATCTATGGTATGATAAAACTTAAGTCCATCTCCACGAACATCTATTCCTAATGGATTGATATTAATAGCACCATCGAATCCCCAATATTTATATTTACGCATGACATCATTATGCATACGTTGATGAGATCCTTGGTTAATATTGGCGACACTAATATCTACAGGGCCTAGACAGAGACTGAAGCTTTCTGGGACAGCAATACTTCCGCCTACGATTTCAAAACCAGCAGGGTTTGCATAAAATCGCATTGTGGGCAACGGTATTTTTTGAGTCTTGTTGCATAATACGTTTTTAACAACTCCATTTGTAAACATAAGATCTGCTGTAACGTCTAGATAACCTCGATCTTCTTTTCTTGCATACGTTAATGAATATAGTGTTACATCTGCAACTTCAGGTATTTTTAAAACAATACCATCTTCTTCTGCTAATGTTAAACTAAAATGTCCTTCATCATCTAAATGTCCTGTAACAATAACTTCTGCAGGATTATTATTAGAGTCTTTTAACCCAGGGATTTTCATAAGTCCTTTAATATTAGACTCTACAATACTGCCTTGTTTAAATGTAATATCGAAAGCAGTAATTCCTAGTTCAAACCCTCCTATAGTAAATCCTATTCTTGGAGTCGTGGGAGTAATAGCTGCTTTAGCTAAATAGGCATTGTATGCTATGGGGTCTTTAAACGTTAATGTTTCACTACTATTAGAATCTACAATACTAAAAGGGTATAGAAAATTAATTCGTTTATCTAAATTATAATGTGTTACTAACTCATCATGATTATTTAGAGTTGCAGTTTCTAAAGTATTAGTTTCTGGATTTGTTCTATTTGCAGAAACTGGATATTGAATAGAGAATTTGTTTTGGTAATAGTCGGTAATTGTTCCCGCTGGCAAAAGGACTTCTAAAGCTATTTTACCAGATAAACCTCCTGTACCTACAAGTAAGTTATAGCCACTAATGCGTGCTGTGTTAGCTGTGTCATTATTTTTAAACCATTTTTTAGGTAGTGTAATAGCAGCATAATCTATATAGACGCCTTTAAAGTCTTCTGGTCTTCCATCTGCAATAGCTTCAGGAATATTAGAGGTATTACTTAAATCTAGTTTTAAGCCTTCAAATTCAGCGATGAGTCCTGTATTTCCTATTTCTGATTTTGTGAAAGAGAAGTTACTTTCATTTATAAATTGAAAGCCATTACTAGTAGAATATTCTAACGCACCAACATTAAAAATTAATCCAGATTTAGCTGGTTCTTGTAATTGATTTAAATTCTCATCGACAGGTATAAGCCAATTTCTGGGGAATAATAAGCCTAAACTCACTTTTGGTATTGAAATATTAAATTTTAATTTTAATATTTCAGAAATATCAGTAGATTTTAAATTGCCGTACCACTTCTCTAGTAAACTTTTTAATCTTTCAAAACTATCTGTAAAAGAATCCGTTGACAAAAAAGTATCAAAAATATGTTTGTATAGGTTGATGTCTAATCGTTCTATACTATTAATGATTTTAGGTAACTGATCTATTTCTGATAGATCATTTTGTATTTGAATAGCAATTGAATAGTCATTATTAATTTGATTAACAAATAATTCTAATGCATTAGATTGTTCATAAAAAACTGCTAATACCTCATTTAATAAATCTTCTTTTGAAATCCCTGCTAATTCTATCAAAATTTCAAAAATAGAACCTATGGAGTTTGTGAAATTTTCAAAAGAAAATTGATTAAAATATTTTAGTACGTCCCATCTATATTGAAAAGAAATTGGGATTTCTGATATCCCTTCTTCTGAAGGATTTATAACTAAACTTAATCCACTAGCAAAAGGAATATCTATATCTAATTGATTTATAGAAATCAAGGTTAAACTATAATATCCAGATTCTCCGTGATAGCCTTTGTTTACTATTAAGTTTTTAAAATAAATTTTATGTAATACGTTTTCTAAAGCCTCTTTAATTCCTTCTAATTCTGAAGGAATTTTTTCCAATGGCAATAAGTCTGTTAAAACGGGATATAATTTGTTTGTTGACATTTGATACTATATATTTTGTTACAAATCGATGAATAAATACTTGAATTACTTAACATCATCATTTGCAGGGTTTTTATTTGTTGAATTTGAAATAAGCATTTCTCCAATTTTACTAGAGTTAGTAATTTCTGAAATCGAGGGAAGGTCAAATATTGATAAAATATCATTTGTGAAATCAAAATAAGAATCTGTTAATGCAAGTATAAACTCACCGTTCTTGATTAAATCGGTTCTATTATAAATACCTAATTCTCCACTAAACCCAAGTCGGGCTTTTGTTCCTCCTAAAGCTATACCTGCGCTACCACTTAACGAAGTTGTGAGATTTCCCTCTAAATAGAAATTAAGGTTTGATTTTTGTATTAAATACAATACAACTGTTTCCATAATAGAATATATTTCATCTAGATAAGGAGAAATTGTTTTAGTTACTCCATCGGCACTTTTTGCTATTGTAGAGAGTATACCTTCTTTGTCCATCATTTTAATAAAATCACCAATAATATTTATATAAGGTTTAAGCTTATGTACAGGAAAACTGAATTCTTCATTAGCATACATATTTTCAAGTTTTTCTAGCGCATTGTTATAAATGGTATTTAATACGCCAGGTGTGAGACTTTCTTCTAGAGTAATTGAAGCAATTTCTGAAGTCGTTTGTTTAATAAGTTTAGATACTTCGAGTTCTACTTTTTCATATTTTATAAGGTCTTCTCCTGTAAATTGTATTTTTGAAACTACAAACCTTAAGTATTCGTATATAAATTTTGTAGTTTGAATAACTTCTTTCATTTCAAAATTTGCTTCTAAATCTACGGCTGCTGAAAATGAGATAAGACTTGCAAGAAACTCTTTAATGCTATTCGAGTTCTGAAAATTTAAAAAGCCCGAATAGTGTTTTCTAAATGAAATACCCGTGCTTGTTCTCATTTTAGAGGCACCTTTACTATTACGGTTTGTAATCCCGTTTCCTATGAGTATTTTTTTTCGTAAAGTCATTTTATTGAAAAGTTCCATGAATGCTGAAACATTTGTGAAAAAACCAGTTGATTCATCGTTGTTCTCGAGTAAAGCAATTACATATTCTTTTAGAGTTGCAAATTCTAGCCAAAAACTAGCTTCAGCTCCTGCTATTAATGGGTCATCTAAACTACCCAAGGTTAATTTAAGCCCTACTGTTTTAGTTATATTATTATTAGGGTCGAAAACACCATATATAGCATTTGCTACAGGATAATGATTTAAAAAACTATGCTGATCTGGGGTTGTTTTTCTATTATATTCAAAATTATGTGATAAAGCGATTCCAGTATGAAGATTTAACGCAGGGATAAGAGGGATAATATTATCTAATACGCCAGTTATAAATCGGGTGATAAATTTTCCAAATCGTATATTTAGAGATAGCCCTGCTTCTACATAGATTCTCCCTTCTAAGGATACCTTACTTGGCATTCTAAAGCCCTCTTCATACACATTTGGTAAGTTTTTAAATTCTGCTTTATAGGTAAACTTTTCTCCGTACTTTATAAAAGTTTCTCCACTTGCTGTAAAATTTAAATTTTTTAATAGTGAAAATAACCCACTAGTTTTAAGGTTTTTATCTTTCTTTCCTTTTTCATTAGAAAATGTTTGATTTTCATTTCCACCAAATTCAACAGAAGATTCTGCATAAGCTCTGCCTTGTACAAAAACACCTACTTCCCAATGTACTAGATATTCTTCTGGGTCTATACTAGCCGATAAAAAATAATCCATTACAGCAAATAATCCGTTTTTTGCTACTATGCTTAAAGGGATATTACCCATTAAAGCTACCATCATAGCAATGAGTGCGGGATTATCTTTAGATATATTAAATTCGTATTGACTTCTTGATTCAAAAGTAATACCTAGTTCCGCTGCAGCATGATTAACAAGTTCATATCTTGTTTTCCTTTTTCCTTTTTTTGTTGATCCTGCACCTACTTTGCTTGCACCACTTTTCTTTTTTGAGCCTATACTAAGTTCTGGACCATAGCCTGCTTCAAACCTGCCGCTAAGAATAGATTTTTCAAATAGAGATATTGTTATCTGGTCTTCTGGTGTTACTTTTCTCCATATATATGCTGTTTCAGATAATTCTATTCCAGGAGAAATTGTTCCAAAAATAGGTGCTGTTATTGCAAAACCTGCATCTAATTGTATTCCAAAACCTCTATCCCAGTTTAAATTCATGGTAGCGATAAGCCAATCGTACATTTTAGTAAAATACTCTCTTGCTTCTCTATAAGTTTCCATTACTTTTCGTGTAATATGATCCCCTATACCCAAAGTTGTTTCTACAGTAGTTATATATATATCAAAGGCTTCATCTGTTATCCAATCAAAAAAAGAATCTCCTTCTGGTTTTTCTTCAGTAATAGAGTTTGGTACAGTTACTTTTTTATACATTCTATTAACCTTAGGTTGTACGTTTAGAGCATAATAAAGACCTTCTACATAGGTTCTAGAAGGAAGCCATAATTTTTTGCCTGCTATATTTTCTATAGGTGCTTTAAAGTTGTATGAGATACCATTTACATCGTGTTTTTCATTGATAAATTGCCAATCATACTCTGGGTCTTTCTCTTGTAGTTTTTCAAGAAAAAGTTGGTAATTAAGATTGTAGCCTTCATTATCATAGATGTTTAAATCATCTATATCTTGATCAGTATATCGCTTGTATTGAGATAAAAGCTTAATGTTATGAATATTTTGGTCTTCATCGCTATTAACATATAATAACAGATTTACTATAAATTTTAATCTGGTATCTTTTTCTAAATCCCTTTTTGGAAATGTGTGTATTATATTTTCTGGATTAGAAATATCATTTCTAGGGTCGTCAGGATTTTCTGGAACTGGGTTTTTAAGTATATGGTATTCTTCTCCATAATATTTGTTGTAGATAATAGAAACTAAACTTTCATCTGGTTGTACCGTTATTAATTCAGCTCCAGGTTCTGGTGCTTCAGTTATATTAGGGAATTCTAGTTGGTTATTTTTAACAAAAAACCTGTTTTTTTTGTTAAGATTTGGGTTTTCTAGGTTAATACTAACTGAATCATGAAAAGTAACGATTCCATAATCACTGTGATTTGATGACGTATAAGTAAGTGTTTGTTTAGGTTGTATTTTTGGACCTAATTTTGAGTTTTGATTGGGTTGAACATAGGTTTGAATAGGTGTATTAGTATTATTAATAGCTATTATGTTATTGGAGGTACTATTATTAAAAGTTTTTCCGGTTTCCGTGTCGTAAATTATATCTCTTGCTAATTGACGGTCTAATACTTTTAAGGTTTCACTATCTAAATCTCCAGTTACTGGAAGATTAGCAACTGTTTGAATACCTTTTATAGCATTAATTGTGGATTGGTCAAAAACGCCACTTATTGAAGTGTTTAGAAGTATTCCATTACTTTCTGTAAAAGTATTAATTGCCGTTTGTAATAATTTAACGTGATTACCAGTATCCCCTTCTTCTAAAAAATCGGCTCCTTGACTTTGATTTACTAAGTTGTTAAAGAAAGGTGAGTTTTTAAAATGATTAGAAAATAATACATTTCCACCATTGGAAGTGTAAGAGCTTCTTGCTTCATCTGGAATATTTTTGATTGCATTTTTTGATATATATATAGCCATTTGATTATGCTTTATTAATTAGTACATTGATAGAAAAGCTATCATTTTCATCTTCAATATTTGTAGTGTCAACTCCTAAAGAACCATCAAGTTCACTAATTGCAATAGTTTTCATACCTAACTTGTATTCACCTATAATTGCTTGTCCATTTACATAGTGGTCTTCGTATTTTAGGTATAAAAAGCTTCTATAATTATTGTTAGTACTTATTTGTAATAGTTGTTGGTACTCTGCAATTGTTATTGTAATACAATCAAACGTTCTAGGGTCTATTGAAATATTACCTTTTTTAATAGGACTAGAGTTTAGATAGTATAAATAGTCTCTGTCTTCTAAAGTCTCTCCCTTAGCAAATTGAAGATTCACCATTTTTAATTTTATATCGGTAGATTGCATTCTGTAAGGTAAAGCTGTAAGAAAACCAAGACTTTTTTCATTTGAGTTATATTCATATTCATCTAAACGAACAGAGTTATCATACTTTCCGGTGCTTAATAGATCATATGGATAATTTAAATTATCGTTACCTGCATTATGATCTGACTTGTCTTTGAATGCAAAAAAAGTAATATGATATTTGTCTTTTGCAATTCCAATCTTTGGGAGGTATATGTCTTGGCTATCATCTAAACCATTAGATTTATCAATAAGAGGGCTATTCATAGAAGAATAGAGGTATGTTTTAAAGTCCCCATCTGTAACATCATCATCCCCTAATAACAGTTTCATGTCTAGAGGGAATAAAGAGTCTAGATTTTTAGTTCTTAGTGTATTGTTAGCTTTAGAGTCTTGGATGTTACTATATTTGAAAATAAAGTAGTTTGATCCTAATTTACCATTTTCATTTACCCAATTAGAGAGTGTAATCGTTTCAGAATATTTAGTTTTAAAAGTATCGTTTTCAAAATCATTTAATCTTACAAAAGATGATTTAGGTTTGTCTTCTGTAATAAATTCATGCGTAAATGAATTTAAATAATACCTATTAGCATTGTAACTTATTTCTTTAAGTGGTAATTCTAAAATAATTTTTGATAATGATTTTTCTTGAGGGAGTTCTTTTTGTGAAAGCCTTAATAATGGCCAGCCATCATCATTATAATCTATGGGTTCTATTATTAATTCTTCAGATCCCTCTTGTTCAAAACTTAAACGTAATTGATTTCCGAAATTTCTATAATAGTTATATGAATAGTTTTGGTCATTTCTTATGTCTATATATATAATCTCTTTATTATAGAAAAGATTAGTAGCTTCTGCAGCAGTAATTTTAACTCCTTCTACATCGCTTGAAGTTGTGTATATAGAAACCTTTGTATTGTTTGCATTAGCGCAACCATAAAAGGCAGATGGATCTATATATGTTAAAATAGCTTCTTTGTCATGTGCAAATGAAAATTCGTCAGCCAAATTAGGTAGCGCAGGAGGTATCGTTACAGGAGGTGTAACTTCAATAATTTGGTCACTTGTTCTAATATCTCCTAATGTTGGCTCATACCCTACACGATCATGTATTATTTGAAATCCAGCAAAGGTGTTTCCGCCTATGAATTTCCCTATATGACATCCTGCTTTTACAATAGGGAGTTGAATATCATCTTCTTCAAATATTGTGGTTTCTAAATACTCATTATCTGTTTTAAAACTTTCTGAACCAATGATACTATAATGATAGCCCAAACTATTATAAGTCGGGTAGACATCTGTAACTTCATTTTCTATATTAATTTGATTTTGTAAATCGTGTAATATTTTAAGTATATTATTCGTTTTCCAACTACTATTGGATTGTTTAATCACGCCATCTTCATTAAATAAAGAATTCTTATCTATTCCTCTATAAACAAAAAATTTAATAGTTGGAAAATTGAAGTTTGGATTACTTATTGGTAGTAGAATTATATTTACTAAATTTTCATTACCAATTCCCGAGCATTGTTGAACAAACGGTATACTGTCTGTTACTGCTATAGCTGAAGCATTAGGTTTTACAGTAAATAAATTATTTACTCTATAACTTTCAAGAGATAAAGGAGCATTTATTAAAGGGCCAAAAGCTTGCTCAGCCAACTGAGGGGTTGATTGAGCATTTTGCTCAGTAAAAAAGAAAAAGTCTGCCATAAAAGCGTAAGTTTTATATTGTTATTATATTTTCTTTTCAAAATAAGAGTACATGAAATTTTACATGTTCCCATGTTCATATTTTGATAAAAAATCAAGTAAAAGTTTTTAGAAAATTTGTTAACTATTATAAAACTTAAAAACAAGGGTGAGCTGGTGCGTTATAGAAATATATAGCCATAGGTATTCTATAGCAGTATGTTTCCATTTACATCTATACAAAGTAATGTGGTTTTACATTACTACGTATTATAGTCCTTAATTTGTTTTTAAAGTATTGCGTGAGTATCTTATAAAAGATACATTTGGTTTGGTTAGAGTGGTAATTTGGTTAACGCAATTTTTTTAATAGAAAGCAATTAATGATCATAGCAATTCATTGATTTCACATCTAAGCTACAAAAAAAATGAATACAAAAAATAGGTAAATTGTTAAATTATAGTACATAATTGTCTTTATGTACCCATTCGCACTATAAATTATTATTTGATGAAAAAAAATAATCTATTTGAATAAAATAATCTTTTTTTAAAAGTTCTTCGTTAATTTTAGAGCCTATTAATTGTACAAAACAATTTCATTATTATGACCAACGAAGCTCTTGAAAAGTTAAAATACCCAATAGGTAAATTTGAATGCCCTAAAGATATTAAAGAAACACATATTGAAGAATGGATTAATGTATTAGAAACCTTACCTAATCGTCTGGAAGTATTGGTAAATGGTTTAAATGACGAACAACTAAATACTCCATATAGATTGGGAGGTTGGACAATTAGAGAAGTAATACATCACATCTCAGATAGTCATCATCACAGTTATATTCGTTTTAAATGGGCTATGACAGAAGATAATCCATTAATTAAAGCATATAATGAAAATGACTGGGCTACTCAGCATGATTATAATGCGCCAATAGCCCAGTCTTTATTACACATAAAAGCAGTACATGCTAAATTAGTTTACTATTTGAAAGGGCTAAGTTCTAAAGATTTGGAACGTGCTTTTATTCACCCAGAAACTAATAATACTGTTGTTTTAAAAGAAAATGTAGGTATTTATGCATGGCATAGTAATCATCATTATGCACACATAGAAACAGTAATTAAGCAAAAGGGCTGGTAGTATTTTATTAATACGCTTTTATAAAAGTTTGAAGATCTTTTAAGTTCCCGTTAAAGACATCAAAATCATTTTCTGTGCTATTAATATCATAATCATCAGATTTTTGCCAAAAACTCCAATCTTTATCTTCCCATACTGAGGGGGTAATTGGGGTGTCTGAAGTGGTATAATTAGCAATCCATAAAGGATAATTAGAAAACTCCGTTAGGGTTAAATAAGTATTTCCAGTGTTGTCATCGGTATAAATCATAGGTTTCCTATTTGTCTCTCTTTCAATAATGCTTAAAAAGCTTAATAGGTTATTTTGAATGTCAGAAATTGTTTGAGAAGCATCTATACCACCTTCTTCAAAATCAACAATAGGAGTAATGTCTGTTGGTTTTAAATCTTTAATTGTATTTAAAAAATTAGTAGCCTGATCTTCTGGATTGTCGTCACTCATATAAAAATGATAAGCTCCTTTTATGAACCCGTTTTCAGAAATCATATCCCAATTATTTTTAAAGTCCGGGTCAGTATAGGTAATGCCTTGTGTCGCTTTACATATTATAAATTGTATGCTATCGTTATTTCTACTTCTAGCCATAAAGTCTACTTCATCTCCTTGATAATGGGAGATATCTATACCATAAATGTATTTAACATCTTGTGTGTTAGTTTTTTTTAATGTTACGGTGTCTTTAGTCGTTACACTAGGTTTTGTTTCTTCTACAGTTGTTTCTTTTTTTGACTTGTTTGTTTGGCAGTTGAAAACTAAAAATACTAATAGTAGTGCTGCAAAATGAGATGGTTTTTTCATTTTATTGATTTTAAATTAATAAACAGTGATAGTAATAAGCTGGGGTGTAGAAGTGTGCTTATAAAGAACAAGTTACATCTTTTTTTTATAAGAAAAAAGTGTTTAGATTATTATGTCTTGAGTGTAGAATATAATTTGTATGTTATTATTCTTATTAAGAGGTTGCCTTTAGTAGTGCTTCTTTCTTTTTTTGAAGATATTCTTTTTCTTGACTATTTGTAACTGTTTCTAACGCTAAATCAATATTTATGATGGCTTTTTTTAATTGATTTGCGGCAGTATAATAATCGGCCAGAGTCCCATAATATAAATAAGCGCGCTGAGTAAAACTTTCAGGATTAAGATCGTTTAAATACTTTTTTGCTGTTTCTAAATCGTTGTTTTGTATACAAACCACAGCCATTGTTAATATATGTGTAGGCATAGGTTGTAAGTTGTTAAGGCATTGATACCAATGCAGTATTTTATCCCAATTAGTACTTTCAAAGGATGAAGCACGTATATGTTCTGCTGCAATAGCTGCTTCATAGTGATAGCAAGAAAAGGAATTGCTTTTTACAGCTTTTGTCATCATGGTGTTGCCTAATTCAACTAATGGGAAATGCCATAAACTACGGTCTTGTGTTTTTAAATCTAAAATTTTATTATCTGTATTTATTTTAGAATCTAATCTTGCTGAATGAAAACAAAACAAAGCAAATAGTGCATAATTTTCTGATGTGCGCGTGTCTTCTTTCTTTAAGAGTAGTTGCGAGAGTCGCATAGCTTCACCACATAACTCTTTACGAACAAGCTGTTTTTTTTGATTAGAGTGAAACCCTTCATTAAAAATAAGATACAATACTTCCATAACACTTTCTAAGCGTTCTGGTAAGGCTTTACCTTGTGGTATTTTGAATTGTAATTTGTTGTTTTGTATTGCTTTTCGGGCACGAGATAATCGTTTTTTTATAGTATCTTCTTTAGTTAAAAGTGCAGAAGCAATTTCTTTTGTATTAAACCCAGAGACTGTTTTTAGTGCAAAGGCAATACGGTCTTTAGCGTGTAGTTTTGGGTGACAGGCGGTAAAAATCATACGCAGTTGCGCATCTTCAATTTCACTATCTAGAAATAAATCTTTAATGGTTATGGCTTCTATACCGCATTTAAGACTAGGAATGTGTTTTTTCTCGGCACTTATTTTTCTTAAAATGTCTAAAACTCTATTTTTTGCAGCTTGTGTTAACCAAGCTTCTGGATGCTCTGGCTGTTGTTTTCGCCAACTAATACTGGCTTTAATAAAGGTGTCTTGTACGGCATCTTCAATAATTTCAAGATGTGTTAAACCAAAAATGCGTGTTAAAACAGAGACCATCTTTCCGCTATGGTGGCGAAAAAGATGGTCTATCAGTTTTGTTTTCATTGTCAAGTTAAAGATACGTTAACGGTCAAAAACCATAATTTCACGGATTTCTACGGTACCTCCTAAATCGTAATCTGGGAAATCTTGAGCGATGTCTTGTACAGCATCAAAATCCTTTGCAGCTACTGTATAATAACCTCCAACAATTTCTTTAACCTCTGCAGACGTTAAATCTGTAACTGTACGATTTTCTCCAACAATGCGGCGCATGTTTGGGGTTAAGGCTTCGCCTCCTCTTAAAATTCCTGCTTCTTCCATTTTTTGTCCCCAAGCAAACCATTTTCCCATTCTGTTTTGAAGTTCTTCTGGTGAAAGTCCTAAATCGGCATAATCTGCACCGACAAAAATCATCATAAATTCTTTCATAATTTTATGTTTTAAGTTGTTTTACACTATTAAGACGTTTGTACTATTATATAGGGGGACACTTTTTTAAATTATTTTAAAACTAATAGATTTTATTTATAAAAATAACTTTTAGTACCAAATATAATTATGATTCTAAAAAAAACTTTAGGGTAAAAAGAATGAAGCATAATTTATCCATAATATTCCACTAAAAAATAATCCAATAATACCAGCTATAATAAATTGTTTGCGATATTTATTAGAAACTTTATATATAAGCCAGATAATAATGAATAGACTTATTATTTGGAAAGCTATTACCGATGTTGCTAATGGCAGATTGTAGTATTTAAGTAAATCTGCTTCAACGCACCACATACCTCCCGGTAAAATAAACGTTTCTAAGCTTGTAAGTACATATCTCATAAAAAGAAAACTCATAAATAACCCCAACCAATATAATGGGGAGAGTTTTTCTTTTCGTCTCTGAGTTAAAAATAGTACCATTCCCAATATAGATAATAATATTGTAAATAATAGAGCAGTACCTTCTATTTTAGCTCTATCTTTTGTTACTGTTTTCAGGAGTTCAAGCCGTTTGGTAGTTTTTATTAGTTCAGTATCAGTACTTTTATAGTTGTCAGAAAGTGTATTAAATTTATTATCTAAGTCCTCTTTCCAGAACTCTGTTCTAAAAACTCCCTCATTATACGAGCCATAATATCCTATTGATTTTGCTGTATTTATTCTAACAATTTCAATGGTATAGGTTCCAAGTATGCCTAACACAGTAAAACCAAGAATAAATAAGAGTGTACTTTTCAAAATAATGGTCTAAAGTTGTATTTCAATTTTATTACTTTATTTAGCTATTATTGACTACTGGAAATAATGTTTCTAATCCAGTCATTAGGCCTCATGTCTATAGTTAAATTTACACGTTCTGTGTTCCCGTTATTATTAACTTTATGTGGATCGGTTAATCTTAAATACCAACACTCACCAGGTAGCATAGGGACCTGTGTTCCGTTTAAAAAGAATTCAATATTTTCTTTATTAAGAATAGGGATAGTTAAGCGTATAACAGATTTATCTATTTCTAAGCCTAATGTAGGATCTGTGTGTTCTTGTACTACCGATTTTGGTGCTAAGCGGAGAAGCCTAATTAAAGTTACATCTGTATGTTCTTTAAATGTATTTATTACACTTGCTAAATAGGGAGACTGTTTTAGTTCTGGTGTATCCAGCCAATCACACCAAGAACCATCTGCATAATCATTTGCTGGAGGAGGGAAAGGAATTGATGTGTCTACCAAGTGTGCTGGAGCACGTAGTTGAATAACATTATAATACTCAAAGTGTTTTAATTTTAATGCTTCAAATTCAGCTAACATTTTATTAACATCGAATGTAAAAGGTAATTTTATGCGGTCTCCAAATTGTGTTTTTGGTTCTTTTATATTTGTCATAATAGCGTTAAATTTTATAGTATATAATTAGAGTAGACTAATATACTAAAAAAAAGATTTTTTTGTTTTACTTATAGGTTAACATACCAGTTAATAACAGCAAAGAAACGGCTTCTGTTATCATTATTAACAAAACCGTTGTTTCTATATTCTATACCCAATTCTATTTTGTTATTATCTGAAAATACATAGCCTAGATTCGGATTTATTCTATATTCTAAATCGTATATATTTCCTGTAAAACTATTAACATATTCATTATTTAATTTTAAATAATATTCTTTATTATCTATAGTTAAGCCGTTTAGTGCTTTATTAAAAGTAATTCTGTAACGTACACGTATTTCTGTAGATTCTGTTTTGCTAAAGGTTTGGTCTGTACGTATTCTATGTGCTAATTTAAAATTATTAAAATTTGAAACCAATGTAAATTGCTGAATGGCTCTTTGCTTTGTTTCTCCCTCTGTAATACGCAATAAAAACCCCACTGCTAAAGTATTGTTTAGACCTACTTTTTTTGAAAGATTGAAGGCAACATCTGTATGTACATATTCATATTTGCTAATGCTTTCTTCTTTAAAAACACCTGTTTTAAATAATTGCCTAAATTCTGTTTTTAAGTTTAATTTCCAATTGTTTTTTAGTGATTTACTAATGTTTAAGCTAGGTAATGTGCCTATTTGATATTTTGCTTGACTGTAGTTTTTTGTAGCGAAAAATATAAGTAAGATAATAAAGTAATACTTTTTCATAGTTAAAACTCTAAGTGGTCAGTGTTTTTTAAAATTATTTTAGAGTTTTTTTCGAAATTACCTTTAGCGTTAAAGGTAAACTCATAAAGGTTTTTAGAAGTTTGAGTTTTTCCTTTTATAATTAATTCGTATTTGGTAGTAATATTGTCTTTTAGAAGATTATTGTTTTTTAAAGCGGTTAAAACGTTTTTTGGAGTGCCAGAATATTGAATTTGAATTTTTTGAATTTTATACCTTAAGAATACGGATTTCAAATGCTTGTTAATAGCGTCTTTTACAGATTTTGGTAGTGTTTTATAATGAATTTCAATTTCTACATCTTCTAATTGTCCTGAGGTGTCAAATTCTATACTATATTTTTTAGAATTATATTTTGTTTTAGCTTCAATAGATTGTGTTTTTAGGCCTTCTTCTAAATACCATTTTACTTTTTTAGATGGTGTTAGTTTAAAAACAAATGCTTTGGCTATTTGTGGTACATTTTCAATAGTAATTCTCGATTCTTTTTCGAATTTATTTTGTGAAAATACTAAAGAGGATAAAATAAATAATGATAGAAATAGAATGTTCTTCATTTTAGTTTTTATAACAAAGATAATTATTAGTATTTTTAAAGTATGAGTAATACAATACAATTTGAAGATTTTACTGCTGTAGATTTACGAGTAGGGACTATTGTAGAAGTCAATGATTTTCCTGAAGCTAGAAATCCAGCTTACCAATTAACAATAGATTTTGGAGATTTAGGTGTTAAAAAAACGTCTGCACAAATAACAACACTTTATACAAAAGAAATGTTATTAAATAGACAGATAGTTGCTGTAGTTAATTTTCCTAAAAAGCAAATTGCAAAATTTATGAGCGAATGCTTGGTCTTAGGTGCTGTGAATGGCAAGGATGTTATATTATTAAATCCTGATACTCCTGTTAAAAACGGAGCAACTGTTAACTAGTAACTAAATTTATATTCTTTAAAATAGTAGTAAAGAATTGTGAGTTATCATAAGGTTTTAGTATAATATCATTCATACCCACCAACATTATTTTCTCTCTTACTTCTTCTGCTTCTACAGCTGTTAAAGCTACAATAGGTGTTTGAGTGTTAAATAGACGTATTGCTTTAGTGGCTTCATAGCCATCCATAACTGGCATATTAATATCCATTAAAATTAATTGATAGTTATTAGCTTTAGATAGTTCTATGGCTTCTTCTCCATTATTTGCAACATCGCATTGAAATTGTTTTGTTTCTAAAATCTTTCGTGTTATTTTTTGATTGATTTTATTATCGTCTACAATAAGAATTTTACACCCTTTAAAGCACATATCGTCTTCTTCTGTAGTAATACTATCATTATTTTTAGCTCTTTTTATAGAAAGGTTTGCTTCTAAAGGTAAAATAAAGCTAAAGGCAGCACCTTTATTAGGTTCACTTTTAAGTTCTATGGTACTATCGTGAAGTGCTAATAATTTAACAACAATAGGAAGTCCTAGACCTGTACCTTGGTAATTATAGTTTTTATTTTGAACTTGAGAAAATTCGTCGAAAATCGTTTTTTGTTTTTCTAAAGGAATTCCAATGCCGTCGTCTTTTATTGTAAATTGAGACATGTATTTACCGTCTGAAGTCAACTCAACAAGTTTTATCGAAACCCAAATAGTACCATTTTCATTAAACTTAACAGCATTGCCAATAAGATTCATTAATATTTGAGACAGTCTAATGGAATCTCCAATAAGTGCATTAGGTATCATTGGGTCTATATTGGTAATTAACGTATTGTTATTTTGCTCTAGAATAAAAGCAAAAGAGTTAGTAATACTATTTAGTAGCGTATCTAATTTATATGGTATTTTTTCTAGCTTTATACCATTATTTTCCATTTTACTAAGCATTAATACATCGTTAATTAAAGCCAATAAGTAATCAGCAGAAAATTTTAGAGATTTTAAATCGGTTTTATGGACTTCGTTAAGTGTTTTGTCTTCCAGTAAAATAGAAGACAAGCCAATAACACCATATAAAGGTGTTCTTATTTCATGGCTTACAGTAGAGAAAAACTTAGCTTTAAGTTTAGATAAGTGTTCTGCTTTATCTTTTGCATCTGTTAATTCTTGGTTTTTTTTAGATAATGCATCAATATACTTTTTTCGATTTTTTGCAAGTCCAAATATAGCAGCTAGACCAATTAACAAAATAACAGATAATATTATGGATATAGTATTTAAGACCCTTTGTTTTTCTACATAACTAACTGATTTTTTTTGTTCTTCTAGAGCTGCCTTAATTTTGTTTTGATAGCTTTCAAATTCAAACTTAGCATTAGTCTCTGCTAATAAAACATCCTTTTCAATAGTATTTAATGCTTTATCTGTTTCGTTTTTTCTTTTTAAAAAATAATTTGCTTTACTTAAATTATTGGTGTTTTCGTATGCTATAGCTAAATGATTACTAATTCTAGAAAATTGTTTTAAATACTTTTGCTCAGCTAACCCTTTTTTCTCTTCTAAAATAGCTATCGCGTTATTATAATCGCCAACAGCATTATAATAACGCCCAAATAAAATGTCTAAATTAATATATAACAATTCGTGACGTAATTGTATTTTAGATAATTCTTTAGCCTTTAATAAATAGGGATATGCTTTTTCTGGTTGATTTAAAGTAAGATAAGCATTACCAATATTCATGTGTTCAGGAACAGGAGGGGAGAAGTTAGGATTATTGTTATAAATAGATATGGCCTTATTGTAATAGCCAATGAGTTCTATATAATTATCTTTAGTTACAGTTTGTATATTGGCAATATCATTATAAGCCCAAGCAATTAAACTATCAGATTTTGTTTCTATAGCTTTATCTAAAGCTTGCTTTGTGTATAGATTAGCTTTACCAGTATCTTTAATTAAATGATGGATAAACCCTAATTCTATTAGTCCTCTAAATTCATAATAATCATTATTACTTTTTTTTGCTTCTTCAATAAGTTTGTAAGTATCTTTTATAGCATCAGAATACTTGTAATTATATACAGAATCTTTAATTTGTTTTTTTAGAAGCTCTAAATTTTCAGTAGAATATACTGTACTATTTTGCGATAAAAGCTTACTGTGTACCAAGCAGGCAACAGCTATTAGTAGGAGAGTTGGATAGCGCATAGTTTAGTTGTTGATTGTCTAATTTGCTTATAATCAATTGTTAAGTTAAAGAGAGACTAACATATACTAGAGATTAATATACAAAAAAACCGTTACTAATAGGTAGTAACGGCTTAGTTATTTTGAGTATTACACTCTATATGTCGTCGAAATCGATATCTGTAAAGCGACTTTCAGCAGTTTCTGTAGTAGGTGCTTCAGTCTTTGTCTCTACAGGACTATCATATTCTTTTTTAAAGTCTTTTTGGTGGCGATCGCTAATAACTTCATCTCCTTTCTCAGAAATAACATAATCTGTCATTTCTTGGAGAATACTATTAAACTCTCTAAAATCTTCTTTGTATAGATAGATTTTATGTTTTTTGTAATGAAACGATCCATCATCATTAGTAAACTTTTTACTCTCAGTAATCGTTAAATAATAATCCCCTGCTTTTGTAGATCTTACATCAAAGAAATACGTACGTCTCCCAGCTCTTAAAACTTTAGAGTAAATCTCCTCTTTCTCCATCATCTCGTTATTGTGCATCGTTTTTTTGATTTTTATAGTTATGTTATTAATAGACTCAAAAATCTAAAAAAAAATGAAACCATACAACAAATTAAAGCATTTCTTTTGCGCTTAATTGTTTTAAGTATAAATCTTTGTAGTAACCATCTGTGTTTATAAGGGTTTCGTGAGTTCCTTTTTGAACAATTTTACCCTCATCTAAAACAATAATATGGTCTGCATTTTTAGCAGAAGAGATTCTATGGCTAACAATAACCGTTGTTTTTTCGGCAGTTAATTTGTTTAAATTGTTTAATATTTTCTCTTCGGTCTCTGTATCTACTGCAGATAAACAATCGTCGAATAATAAAATTTGTGGCGATTTAATAATAGCTCTAGCAATAGAAACACGCTGTTTCTGTCCACCTGAAAGTGTAATGCCACGTTCTCCTAATACTGTTTCGTATTGTTTTGCAAACTTAGTAATGTTTTTATGTACTTGTGCATTTTTAGCGGCAGTTATAACTTCTTCATTGGTCGCGTCTTCTTTACCAAATTTAATGTTGTTATTTATAGTGTCGCTAAATAAAAATGCATCTTGTGGCACATAACCTGTAGCTTCTCGTAAACTATTTAAATTAATTTGCTCTATAGAATTTCCATCTATTAAAATACTACCATTATCAATATCGTATAAACGTCCTATTAAATCAAGTATAGTAGACTTACCTGAACCAGTTTTACCTATAATAGCTATTGTTTCTCCGGAGTTTACTTTAAAGCTAATACCTTTTAAAGCATTTATATTAGTATCGTCATAGGTAAAGTGTACATCTTTAAACTCAATAGTTCCCTTAATAGTAGTTGGTGTCTCTACTGTATTAGTAATTTCGGGTTCTAATTTTAAAAACTCATTAATTCGTTTTTGGGAAGCTTCTGCCTGCTGTACAATAGACGTTACCCAACCTACTGTAGCAACTGGCCATGTTAGCATGTTTACATAAATTATAAATTCTATAATTGTACCTAAAGAAATTAACCCTTCTATGTATTGTTTACCACCTATATATATAACTATTAAGTTACTAACACCAATAAGAAGTATCATTATTGGAAAAAAGAAAGCTTGTACACGTACTAAACTTAATTGTTTCTCTTTACTTGTTGTAGATAGCGTATTAAATTTTGCAGATGTTTGTGGTTCTATACCATAAGCTTTAATAACAGAAACACCACTAAAACTCTCTTGTGTAAAAGTAGATAGTTTAGATAGATATTCTTGTACAACTGTACTGCGTTTATGTATTTGCTTACTAATCTTGTAAATTAACACAGATAGTATAGGCAAAGGTATTACAGTATATAATGTAAGAGAGGGGGCCTGTTTATACATAAACGTTAGTGCAACGACAAATAAGGTAATGGTATTTATACTATACATTATAGCAGGGCCAGCGTACATTCTTACTTTACCAACATCCTCGCTAATACGATTCATTAAATCTCCAGTCCTATTTTTTTTGTAGAAATTTAAAGATAGCTTTTGGTATTGATTATAAATCTCATTTTTTAAATCGAATTCAACATAACGAGAAACGTTAATAATGGCTTGTCTCATAAAAAAGGTAAGAATACCTGCAACAACAGCAGTACCTATAATGTAAAGGATGTACTCTAATAACTCTGCTTTGTATGCTGTAAGATCTCCTGTAGAGCCTTTTTCTTGCTGTTCATTTACGACATCTATAATAGAGCCAATTAGTTTTGGAACAAAAATTTTGAATAAATTAGATATTATAGTAATAATAATACCAATGGTTAGCTGTACTCTGTATTTATAGAAGTATTTTCTTAAATGCTGTAATTCTTTCATTTACAGGTTTAAATAAATTATTTGGTTAACATTTTCTTAATTTAACACGCATATTTTTGCAATAAACCCAATATTAGGTTATTTTTGCCCGTTGTTTTTACATAATTAGTAATTAGCAGCTTAAATTAACTTAATTAAAACTTAAATGATTTCAGAAGTTATTAACACAAACGAATTACACAAAATAGATCCTGTTTTCGGGCAGTTATCTTTTGATGGGCACGAGCAAATTGTTTTTTGCAATGACAAAGATACAGGATTAAAAGCAATAATTGGTATACATAATACAGTATTAGGACCTGCTTTAGGAGGAACTAGAATGTGGCAATATAATAACGAATGGGAAGCATTAAATGATGTGTTGCGTTTGTCTCGTGGTATGAGTTTTAAGTCTGCAATTACAGGTTTAAATCTTGGTGGAGGAAAAGCAGTTATCATTGGAGATGCTAAAACTCAAAAAACACCAGAATTAATGAAACGTTTTGGAGAGTTTGTACATTCTTTAAGCGGAAAATATATCACTGCAGAAGATGTAGGAATGGAGACTAGTGATATGGATTTAGTTAGAGAAGTAACACCATATGTTACGGGTATTTCTGAAGAAAAAGGTGGAGCAGGTAATCCGTCGCCAATTACTGCTTATGGTGTTTTTATGGGAATGAAAGCAGCTGCTAAATATAAATTTGGAACAGATGTTCTAGAAGATAAATCAGTAATAGTTCAAGGTATCGGGCATGTTGGGGAATCTTTAGTGGAACACTTAACTAATGAAGGTGCTAAAGTTATCATTTCAGATATCAATGAAGCGCGTTTAAATGAAGTAAGCGATAAATACGGAGCAACAATTTATAGAGGAAACGATGTATATAGTGAAGCTGTAGATATTTACGCGCCATGTGCATTAGGAGCAACAATAAATGATGCGACAATAAACAATATTAGAGCTAAGGTAATAGCAGGAGCTGCAAATAACCAATTAGCAGACGAAAACAAGCATGGACAAATGCTTAAAGATAAAGGCATTGTTTACGCACCAGATTTCTTAATTAACGCAGGAGGAATAATTAATGTTTATGCCGAATTAGAAAACTATGGTAAAACAGAAATTATGCGTAAAACAGAAAATATTTATAATACAACATTAGAAATTTTATCTAATGCAGAAGGTAATGATGTTACAACACACCAAGCAGCATTAAATATTGCACAAGGTAGAATAGATACAAGAAAAAAAGAGAATATGAATGCTTAGGTAATTCATAAAAAGACTATTTTTGCAGGGCGAAAGTTAAATTAACTTTTGCCCTTTTTTAATGACTATATATATTAAAAGTTAAAAGTTCTTTGTAAACATGTTAAGTAGAAGACACATTAGAGTAAAAGTTATGCAAGTGCTGTATGCATTTAAAGGTACAGAAAGTGACGATTTTGTGAAAGATCAAAAATTCTTACTCTACAGTATAGATAATATGTACAACTTGTACCTATTATTAATCTCTTTAATGATAGAGGTGCAGAAACGAGCAGAAAATCATTTAACAAAAACACAAAATAAACACTTAGCAACAAAGGAAGAAAAAAATCCCAACCGTAAGTTTTTAAACAATGAAGTTTTACAGATGCTTAAAAATAATGAGCAACTGCAAGCTAAATTTGAAGCGCATAATATTAGAAATTGGGAATTAGATAATGAATATGTAGAACTTATATTTAGAGCAATATTAAATAGCGACATATATAAAACATATTTAGAAACAAGAACCTCTAACTTTAAAGAAGATAAAGAGTTTTTAATAGATGTTTTTAAAGAAATTATAGCGCCTAACGAAAAGTTATATGATTATTTAGAGGATAAAAACCTAACATGGTTAGACGATTTACCAACTGTTAACACAGCAATATTAAAACTGTTACGTAAGGTAAAACCAAATTCTGATCAATTTCATTTTTTACCAAAACTCTATAAAGATTTAGATGATAAGCAATTTGCAATAGATTTGTTTAGAAAAACATTGCTAAATCAAACAGCACTTAATAAAGAAATTGAAAATAAAACGACTAATTGGGATGCCGATCGTATAGCTTTATTAGATAAAGTGCTACTTAGAATGGGAGTAAGTGAGTTAAAAAACTTCCCATCTATACCAACAAAAGTAACTATAAACGAGTATTTAGAAATTTCAAAAGAATACTCTACACCAAAGAGTAGTATTTTTATAAATGGTATTTTAGATAAGCTAGTAAAAGATTACCAAGAGTCGGGTAAATTAAATAAAGTGGGTAGGGGCTTGATGTAAATAAAAATTATTATTATTTTTACACCCCTAAGTTTAACAAATATTAAAATTTAATAAAAAGATTATGAAAAAAGTAGTACTAGTATTAAGTGCAATTTGTATGGTGGCATTTACATCATGTAAAGAAGATGCAGCAGCAGCAATAGATGATAGTAAAGTTGCAGCAGCGGCAGATAGAGATGCAAATGCATCTAATTTTCCAGTAATACAATTCGATAAAGTAGATCACGATTTTGGAGAAATATTAGCAGGAACAAATGTTGAAACAGTATTTAACTATACTAACACAGGAAAATCACCTTTAGTAATTACAGATATTAAAAGTTCTTGTGGATGTACAATTCCTAAAGATTGGACTAGAGAGCCTTTAGCACCAGGAGCATCAGGAAGTTTTACAGTTAAATTTAACGGTAAAGGAGCTAATAAAGTTTCTAAAACAGTTACAGTAACTGCAAATACAGAAAAAGGAAGAGAAACAGTAAGAATCTCTGCTTTTGTTAAGCCAGATCCAAACGCTCCTAAAAAAGCAGTACCAGCTGCTTCACCTGTAATTAAATAATAATGGGAGGAATAATGGACTTTCTACCATTCATTGCGATGTTTGGTGTGATATATTTCTTAATGATAGTACCGCAAAGAAAACGTGCTAAAAATGAGAAACAGTTTGCTTCAAATTTGAAGCGTGGAGATAAAGTAATTACCAAAAGTGGAATGCATGGTAAAATAGCAGAGCTAAACGATAAAGATAATAGTTGTGTTGTAGAAACTATGGCAGGAAAAATCAAATTTGATCGTTCTGCAATTTCTATGGAAATGAGTAAAAGCTTAAATGCTCCAGCAAAATAAATTAGAATTAAATTCTATATAATTTAAAAAGCTTCCTAAATATAGGAAGCTTTTTTTATGCGCTAAAAATACCAGTAACTATATTAAGTCTTTTGTTATATTAAATAGTACTACTGTAAGCTTTTATCATATACTTCATTTAAAAGTAATAAAATACTACAATAAACATATAAAATAGTATTATCTATAATAGATATCTTAGAGCCATAGTACAATTCTAATAAATTACCCAAGTAAACAAAGTATTTGGAATTCTTTAATTAAAATATATAAAAGCACTATGAGTTTAAAAAAACGTCGTATAGCCTTTAAAAATAAAGGTTTTGCTATTGCGTTAATTCTATTCACAACTTCTTTATTAACTATGTTAAGTTGTAAAACCAAAGAGCAAGTTGAAGAAAAAACAGTAACACTATCTAATCCTTTAACTCCAAAAATAGAGTATGAAATAGAATCTTTGCTTGGAGAAGGTGCATTTTGGAACTATAAAACGAAAGAATTGTATTGGATTGATATAGAGGGGAAACAACTACACATTTATAACCCAGAAACAAAACAAAATAAATCGTTTACTACTCCCTCTAGAATAGGAACTGTTGTACCGCATAATGAAACAGAAGCTATTGTAGCGTTAGAAGATGGTATTTATAATTTAGATTTAAATACAGGTGTTACAAATATACTGTCTGATGTAGAGCATAGTGTAACAGAAAATAGATTTAATGATGGTAAATGTGATCCATCTGGGAATTTATGGGTGGGTTCAATGCATTATGCGCAAACTGCACCAAAAGCTAATCTGTATAAAATAGATGCTAAAGGTAATTCTGAGAAAATGCTAGATAATATTACCATTTCTAATGGTATAGTATGGACATCGGATGCTAAAACTATGTACTACATAGATACACCAACTGGGAATATTAGAGCATTCGATTTTGACAAAAATGATAATACTATATCAAATGAAAGAGTTGCGGTTAAAGTGCCAACTACATTGGGTTACCCAGATGGTATGGCAATAGATGAAGAAAATATGCTATGGGTTGGGCTCTGGAATGGAAATGCTGTTGTAAGGTTTAACCCTATTACTGGAGAGGTGATTTCAAAAATAGAAGTACCTGCACACAATGTTACTTCGTGTGCTTTTGGAGGAGATAATCTTGATGTTTTATACATAACAACAGCGAGTATAGATATGACAGATGAAGAGAAAAAACAATATCCATTAGCTGGATCTCTATTTAAAGTAAAACCAGGAGTTAAAGGGGTGAAAAGTACCTTTTTTGGAACTCAAACTAATTAAAAAGAAAAATGTAATGAAAACAGCAAAGCTATATAGTTTTTTTATACTTGCATTAATTGGTTGTATTAATACACTTAATGCTCAATTAGATGAGAAAACAGAAACGAAGATAACAGAGATTATATCTAAAATGACCTTAGATCAAAAAATAGGTCAGTTAGCACTTCGTGGCACTTCAAGTAGGACTAAGGTTTTACCAGAGCAATTAAAACAAGATGTAAGAGATGGAAAAGTAGGAGCGTTTTTAAATGTAATGAAAACCGATTATGTAGACGAATTACAAACTATTGCAGTAAAAGAAAGCGCGTTAGGGATTCCTTTAGTCTTTTCGCGAGACGTTATACATGGATTTAAAACTATTTTTCCAATACCGTTAGGCTTGGCAGCCTCTTGGGATGCGGAAACAGCAAAAACATCTGCTAGGGTTTCAGCAATAGAAGGCTCGTCTTTTGGTGTGCGTTGGACGTTTGCTCCAATGTTAGACATAGCAAGGGATAGTCGTTGGGGACGTATAGCGGAATCTCCTGGAGAAGATCCTTACTTAGCTTCTGTATTAGCAAAAGCATATGTTGAAGGATTTCAGACAGATAATTTAGCGGATCAAACAGCGATGGCATCTTGTGCTAAACACTTTATAGGTTATGGAGCAGCAATAGGAGGTAGAGACTATAATACAGCAATAATTCACGAACCTTTATTAAGGAATGTATATTTAAAACCTTTTGAAGCAGCAATAGAAGCAGGAGCGCCAACGGTAATGACATCATTTAACGAAGTAAATGGTGTGCCGGCATCTGGTAATAAATGGTTGCTTTCTGATGTGTTAAGAAAAGAAATGAACTTTAATGGCTTTGTAGTAAGTGATTGGGATTCTGTTATAGAAATGATTGCACATGGTTATGCAGCAGACGAAAAACACGCCGCAGAGTTAGCCTTAAATGCGGGGTTAGATATGGAGATGACGAGCAAGTCTTACGATAATCATGTAAAAGCATTATTAAAAGAGGGAAAAGTAAAAGAAGAACAAATAGACTTTTTAGTACGTAACATCTTGAGGATAAAATTTCAATTAAATTTATTTGAAAAGCCGTACCGATTAAAATCTCACACAGGAAACCTTTATGCGCCAGAACATCTAGCAAAAGCAAAAGCTGCTGCAATAAAAAGTTCGGTATTATTAAAAAACGAAAACAATACATTGCCATTAGCAGCAACAACAAAAGTAGCTGTGATTGGGCCTTTAGCAGATGCACCAAGAGAACAATTAGGAACTTGGACCTTCGATGGAGAAAAAGAGCATTCTGTAACACCTTTACAAGCTTTTACAGATGCAAAAGCATCATTTACATTTGTAAAAGCACTAACACATAGTAGAGATCAATCTGAGAAAAAATTTGAAGCAGCAGTTAAAGCAGCAGAACAATCAGATGTCGTTGTCGTCTTTGCAGGAGAGGAAGCAATACTGTCTGGAGAAGCGCATAGTAGAGCAAATATAGATTTGCCAGGAGCGCAAGAAGCGTTAATAAAAGCAGTAGCTAAAACAGGAAAGCCAGTAGTGTTAGTCATTATGGCTGGAAGACCAATAACAATAACTAATATAATAGACGATGTAGATACAGTGCTAATGGCATGGCATCCAGGAACAATGGCTGGGCCTGCGTTATATGATATTATTTATGGAAAAAGTGAGCCGCAAGGACGGTTACCAGTAACATGGCCAAAAACGTCTGGTCAGTTACCCTTATTTTACAACCATAAAAATACAGGAAGACCATCTAGTGTAGAAAGTTTCGTGCAAATGGATGATATTCCAGTTGGTGCATGGCAAAGCTCTTTAGGGAATACTACACATTATTTAGATGCAGGATTTACACCACATTTCCCATTTGGATATGGGTTAGGTTATACAACATTTGCGTTAAGTAATTTAAAGTTATCTAAAACAGAACTAACCAAAGCGGAAACTTTAGAAGTAACAGTATCTATAAAAAATACAGGAGACAGAGCAGGAGAGGAAGTTGTACAATTGTACATTCAAGATAAAGTAGGAAGTTTAACACGTCCTGTTAGAGAGTTAAAACGCTTTAAACGTGTAAAATTGAATAAAGGAGAAACTAAAACTGTTTCATTTTCTATTGCAGCAAAAGATTTAGAATTTGTAAATAATACAATGAAATCGGTATTAGAATCAGGAGAATTCAATATTTATGTAGGGCAGCATTCGGCATCTGGACTCATGGCAACGTTTACTTTGAAATAATAAGTAGATGATAATAATTGTAATGGGAGTTAGTGGTAGTGGAAAAACAACAATAGGAGAGCAGCTAGCTAAAAAACTAGAATTACCATATTATGATGCAGACGATTTTCATCCGCAAACTAATATAGATAAAATGAAGAGCGGTTTGCCTTTAAATGACAATGATAGAAAACCGTGGCTACTTACTTTGGCTAAAGAATTGTCACTTTGGGAGCAAAAAAAAGGAGCCGTTTTAGCTTGTTCTGCGCTTAAAGAAACGTATAGAACACTTTTAATGTCTCAATCTAAAAAGATAGAATGGGTTTATTTGTCAGGAACATTTAATGTTATTAAATCAAGACTAGAAAGTAGAGCTGGGCATTTTATGAAATCAGACTTGCTACAATCGCAATTTGACGCATTAGAAGTGCCAAATTATGGAATACATGTAACAATTGACAATACACCGCTGCAAATTATTAATACAATAACCGAAAAATTAAAACATAATGAGTAAGTCTTATTTTGGGGTTATCGGACTAGGCGTTATGGGAAAAAGTTTATCCTTAAATATAGCCGATAAAGGACATACATTATCAGTATATAATAGAGCTTCAAAAGGAGAAGAAACTGTAGTTTCAGACTTTTTAAAAAGCAATAAAGGATTAGATAATATACAGGGTTTTACGGAGCTTTCAGAATTTGTAAATTCACTAGAACAGCCAAGAAAAATTTTGGTGATGATTAAGGCTGGACCAGTAATAGATACCGTGATAGAAACATTGATTCCTTTATTATCTAAATATGATACTATTATAGATGGAGGGAATTCGCATTACCTAGATACTAAAAAACGTAGTGATTTGCTTAATAAACACCATATAAACTTTGTTGGAGCTGGAATTTCTGGAGGCGAAGAAGGTGCAAGAAAGGGCCCTTCCATTATGCCGGGAGGAAATATTAGTTGTTACAATGATATTGCAGTGGTATTAGAATCTATAGCTGCAAAAGATAAAGACGGTAGGTCTTGCTGTGCGTATATAGGGCCAGAAGGTTCTGGGCATTTTGTAAAAATGGTGCATAATGGGATAGAATATGCCGAAATGCAATTGCTAGCCGAAATGTACCAAATGTTGTCTGTATTTATGTCTAATGAAGATATAGCAGAAGTTTTTGAATTTTGGAATAAAGGCAGAAGCGCAAGTTACTTATTAGAAATAACTGCCAATATTTTACGTAAAAAAGAAGGCGATAATTACCTGGTAGATTTAATATTAGATAAAGCAGGGAATAAAGGTACAGGCTCTTGGTCTAGTAAGGCTGCTTTAAATCTAGGAATGCCTAATAACATGATGAGTGCTGCTGTTTTTGCAAGATACATCTCGTCCTTTAAAGCGCAACGTGTTTTATTGTCTAAACAAGTAAAAAAACAAGAAGATAAACATGTGGAAATTAGTTTAACTGTACTAGAACGCGCTTATTATTTTGCTAGACTAATAAACCATCATCAAGGATTTCAATTAATAAAAGAAGCTTCAGTTAATTATAATTGGGGACTTAATCTAAGTGAAATTGCTAGGATTTGGACTAATGGATGTATTATAAAATCCGAATTAATGGAAACATTAGTTAAAGCGTTTAATACAACGAGCTTATTATTAGATAATAGAACTATTACAAATGATCTTTATGCCAACGAAGCTGCAGTTTCAGAAACAATACAATATACATTAGCTAACAGAATGGCTGCGCCAAGTTTTTCTGCTGCATATAATTATTGGGTGGGGATGACGACCGAGCAATCTTCAGCAAATATAATACAAGCACAGCGCGATTATTTTGGGGCGCACACTTATAATAGAAAAGACGCGCCTTTGGATACTTTTTTTCACACTAATTGGATGTAACTTATGCAAGTATTAGACTATAATCTTATAGCTGCAGTATTTTTAGGAATAGCAGTTTTATTAATCCTAATTTTAAAATTAAGAATACAAGCATTTATAGCGTTGTTAATAGCAAGTATAACTGTTGGTATAGTTGCAGGAATGGATCCAGTTTCTATTATAGAAACCATGCAAAAGGGTATGGGTGGGACACTTGGGTTTGTAGCTGTAGTAGTTGGGTTAGGTGCCATGTTTGGCGCTATTTTGGAACATTCTGGAGGTGCAGAAGCTTTAGCAAAATATTTATTAAGCAAGTTTGGAGAGAAAAACGCTTCTTGGGCTTTAATGTTAACAGGTTTTTTTGTGGCTATTCCTGTGTTTTTTGACGTTGCTTTTATAATTCTGGTACCATTAATTTATTCATTACAGCGAAAAACTAAAAAATCATTATTAATCTATGGGATTCCATTATTAGCCGGATTAGCAATAACACACTCCTTTATTCCACCAACGCCAGGGCCAGTAGCAGTAGCAGATATTTTAAAAGCAGATTTAGGTTGGGTTATTCTTTTTGGTTTTATAGCAGGTATTCCTGCTGCCATAATAAGCGGGCCGCTTTTTGCAAAATACATTGGCAATAAAATACATATAGATGCGCCTGAATTATCTATAGAAGATTTTGATGAAGCCAATTACCCTTCAGTAGGATTAGTATTAAGTATTATAGGAATTCCTATTATTTTAATTGTATTAAATACGGTTTTAAATAGTGCTTTATTTGGAGAAGAGGTTATCCCGCAGAACTTAAAAAAATGGATGCAAATGATAGGGCACCCCTTTTCAGCTTTAATTATAGCAAACCTTATAGCTATGTATCTTTTAGGAATACGAAGACAAGTAAGTAAAGAGGCATTGTTAGAAATGACTACGAAGTCTATGGGGCCAGCTGGAATAATAATTTTACTAACTGGGGCAGGAGGTGTTTTTAAACAAATGCTGGTAAATACAGGAACAGGAGAAATGTTGGCTAATTACTTTGCGCAAGAAGGCGTTAGTATTATCGTATTTGCTTTTTTAGCGGCTGCATTAGTGCGAATTTTACAAGGGTCGGCAACTGTAGCAATGATTACTGCAGCTGGTATTACAGCACCTTTATTGGGGGCGGATATTTCCGAAATAAGTAAAGCGCTTTTAGTTATAGCCATAGCATCTGGAGCTTCTATATTATCACATGTTAATGATAGTGGATTCTGGTTGGTAAGTAAATATTTAGGTTTAACAGAAAAGCAAACATTTAAAAGTTGGACAGTAATGACTACGTTGTTAGCATTAGTAGGATTTACAACAGTAAGTATTATTTCAATATTTACTTAGTTTTTTGAAGTTAAAATGTATTAAAAATAAAAGCTAAACTATTTTAAGTTATTTTAGTAATTAATAGTTGTTTTAATGTGTTTTAAAAAGAAAGAAATATGATTACTTTAAAGGAGTTAGCAAAGAAATTAAATGTCTCAATATCTACTGTTTCAAAAGCTTTGAATGATAGTAGTGAAATTAGTGAAGAAACAATAAAAAGAGTAAAAGAAGTTGCGGAGATTTATAATTATACGCCCAATAAAGTAGCATTAAGTTTAAAGAATAGCAAAACAAAAACGATAGGAGTCATTATACCAAATATATTAAATCACTTTTTTGCAAAAGTACTATATGGTATTGAAAAAGAGGCGTCAAAATTGGGTTATAGTTTAATTACTTGTATTTCTAATGAATTGTACGATAAGGAAGTGAATAGTCTAAACCTTTTGGCTAATGGTAGTGTAGATGGATTTATTATGTCTATAGCTGAAGAGACGCAGATACATCAAAAATCGGATCATTTTAAAGCTATTATAGATAGAAAGTTACCCATTGTAATGTTTGATCGTACCTCTGAAAAAATAGATTGTGATAAAGTAATTATAGATGATTTTCAGGCAACTTATAAGGTGACAAAACATCTTTTGGAAGAAGGACGACAAAACATAGTATTAATAAATAATATAGAAGAGTTAAATGTAGGTAAGTTAAGAACAAAAGGCTTTCTGCAGGCGATAGCAGATAATGTGTCTTATAAAAACGAACCTATAGTTGTTAGTACTAGTAAAGCAGATGATTTAGAAACTGCAATTGATGCTATTTTCGATACACATAAAGCTGTAGATGGTATTATAGCTATAGATAACGTTTCTGGTGTAATTGCATTAAATAAAGCTCAAAAGCGAGGCGTTTCAATACCAGAAACATTATCTATTATAGGCTTTTCAGATGAAAATGTATTACAATTTACAACACCAAAATTATCAACAGTATCACAACATTCTCAAGAAATAGGAGCAACCTCGGTGCGACTATTAGTAGATAGATTAGAAAGTAAAGAAAAATTAAAACAGACAACTAAAGTTATAGATGTTAGTCTTCATTTAAGGGGGACAACAAAATGACTTTAAATAAACCCTTAAACATTATTACACATTATGTCTAAACTAAGTAAACTGTCATTAAAAGAAAAAATTGGTTATGCTTTAGGAGATGGAGCGGCAAATATAGCATGGCGAGGAGTGTCTACATTTTTATTCATTTATTATACAGATGTCTTTGGTTTAAGCCCAGCAATAGTAGGGGTGTTATTTTTAGTGGCAAGATTTAGTGATGGTATTAGTGATATATTGATGGGGGTTATTGGGGATCGTACAAAATCTAAATATGGGAAGTTTCGTCCATGGATTTTATGGACAGCTATTCCTTTAGGTGTTGTTTTGTCCTTGTTGTTTACTGCCCCAGATTTAAGTTCTTCTGGTAAAATTGTATACGTCTATGTAACTTATATTTTGTTTACGCTTATTTATACAGCGAATAATATACCTTATGGTGCGTTAATGGCTGTAATGACAGGAGATGATAAAGAGCGTACCAGTTTAGGTTCTTTTAGGATGGTTGGTGCATTTGCTGGAGGTATGATTGTGCAAGGTTTATTATTGTTTTTAGTAGCTTATTTTGGGAATGTGAATAACGACATTCGAGTTGATAAGTTGGGGGATGAAAAATTTAGGGTGGAAGTGTTGGCTATGGATAATGTGTCTAATGCAAACATAAAAACTGAAGCAGGTATTGCGACTTTTGTATGGGAAAATAACGTTTCAGGTAAAAATGAAATGACACATGGTAAAAGTTTTGCTATGAAATCTGGCGAAAAATATACTTTTATTGTTGAGGGAGAATCTAATCTTGAAGTAGATAATATTTCAATAATTAATCAGAAAGCTGGCTATAGTAAGTCGATTTATTTGTTATCAGTCTTTTTAATCATTTTTATGTTATTTACTTTTTATTCAACAAAGGAAAGGGTGATGCCTCCGGAGACTCAAAAGAATAATTTTCTTAAAGATTTTAAAGATTTAATAGGGAATAGGCCGTGGCTGGTGTTATTGATAGTTGGTTTGTTATTTAATGTGTATAATTCCATTAAACAAGGTATTGTGGTTATATATTTTACACATTATTTAAATGATCAATTATTGGCAGCTACTTATTTAATAGGACTTATGTTGGCTTCTATTGGAGGAGCTATGGTAACTACTTATTTAAGTAAGAGATTGGGTAAGAAAAAACTATTTATTTATGCACTTATTTTTTCAAGCCTTACTAATGCATTATTGGTTTTTTGTGGGCCTAATAATATTGTTGTCATTTTTATATTAGGTCTTGTATCGGAATTTGCTTCAGCTATCTTTCCAACATTATTTTTTGTCATGCTTGGTGATGCAGCTGATTATTCTGAGTTTAAAAATTCTAGAAGAGCTACTGGTCTTATTTATTCAGCAGGTTCTTTTGCTACAAAATTTGGTGGCGGTATTGCTGGTGCTATTATAGGTTTTGTGCTGGTAGCGTTTAATTATGATGGTCAAGATGCTGCGTCTATTACAGGTGCTATACCTGGTATAGTTATGTTAATGAGTTGGATACCAGCTATAGTTGCAGTGCTTGCAGCTTGTTTAATGTTTTTTTATCCATTAGATCAAAAGAAGATGAATATAATAACGACAGAATTAAATGCTAGGAGAGAAGACGTATAGCTAAGAATGGATTTTGTTTTTATAATTTTGGATACCATTATATCGATTAATTTGGAATATAAAAAATGGTAGACATGCGACAGGTCTAATTTTTTCTGTAGGAGTTATTGCGATGTTAGTTTTAAATAGTTGTAATTGTGAAGGATAAATAGTGGTAAAACGTCTGAGGTGTTTCAAGGTGTAAAATTAAATGTGAGTATTATACCTGTGTATTTATTAATAACTAAAAAAAAATGAAAGACATTGAAGCAGAATTAGAAAGTAGAAGAAGGAAATAACTACTCTACCTTTTCATCTGCATTTAATAAATCTATTACATATTCATTTTGATTTATCGAAAAATAAATGTTTTCAATTTTATCTTTCAATTGATCGATGTCGATATCTAATTGGGGGTTATGTTGGCTAGATTTAATTATAGCTAATTGTTGGCGTAGATTGTTAGTTTCTTTTAAGAGTTTATTAAAGTCTTCCTCTGCTTTTATTACTGCTTTTGTAAATTTATTTTTATTTAATAAATCTATAGTGTAAACTCTTTGTTTTAGCTCTTTAAGGGTTTTAGTGTCTTCTGTGTTAATATTTGTCTCTAAAACATAGTTAATTTGTGTAAATAGTATAATTATGAATTTCTCAATGATTTCAGGGCATTTTTTCAATGCAAAGTCTTTTTCTAGAGCTTCTACGTGCTTCTGTATTGCTATAATTTTTGTACTCACAAAATAATTTTTTAATGAAGAATTTAATAACTATATACAATATACATAAAATGTTTAATTATTTTAAAAATATGTTAAACAAAACATGTTAGTTTAGATTTATAAAAGACTATTTAGGTAATAGTAAAACGAAAACAATTATCTTGTTTTTTGCTTGTTTTAGGAGGGTTTAAATATGTTTAGTCCAATATTCAGAATAGGTAAATAAGCTTTTTAAGAGTATTTAATAGGTGTGTTTTGTAACAGAAAATATCTAGATGAATAAGTGATTTTAATAAAAAAAGACTCAACATTTAGTTGAGTCTTTTTTTTGCTATTAAATAATTGAGTTAAGGGAATTATTTTAATTCAAAATTGGCTTCTAAGCTTGTTTTAGAACTACCACCAACAAATATTTTAAATTCACCGGCTTCTACCAAATAGTTGCCATTGTTGTCGAAGAAACCTAAAGTACTGTCATCTAAAGTGAATTTTATAGTTTTTGTTTCTCCTGTCTTTAAAGGTACTAATTCAAATCCTTTTAATTCTTTTACTGGTCTAACTATACTACCAACAAAATCTCTAATGTAAAGTTGTACAACTTCTTTTCCATCTAGTTTTCCTGTGTTGGTTACATCAACAGAAACTGTTATAGCTTCACCTACTGCAGCGCTAGTTTTACTTAATTTTAAGTTTTTATATTTAAAATCGGTATAACTTAAGCCGTGACCAAAAGGATATAAAGGTGAATTTTCTACATCAGAATAATGTGTCCAGAATACCATAGTAGTATCTGCCATTGGTACAGGTCTTCCTGTGCTTTTGTGATTATAATATATAGGTGTTTGTCCTACATTTCTAGGGAAAGTCATAGGTAATTTTCCGCTAGGGTTATAATCACCATATAATACCTCTGCAACAGCATTACCTGTTTGTGTTCCTAATTGCCAAGCTTCAACAATAGCAGGAATATGTTTATCTGCCCAAGTAATAGCTAGAGGTCTTCCGTTATTTAATACTAAAACAATATTTTTATTAGCCTTATAAACGGCTTCTAGTAATTCTTGTTGCACACCTGGTAGTTGCAAGTTTGTTCTACTTCTGCCTTCTCCACTTTGGAAACCGTGTTCTCCAAGTACCATAACAACTACATCTGCTTGTTTTGCAGCTGCAATAGCATCGTTAAATTCACTTTTATCGGTAGTATTAATGTGTAATTCTTTAGTGAATGCAGTTTTACCTACAGTAACATCTGCTCCTTTTTTATAAACCAGATTATTACCTTTATATTTTTGCATACCCTCTAATACAGAAACCGCTGTATTATCATCTGATGCTAGTCTCCAACTACCTAAAGGACTATTTTTGTCTGAAGCCAAAGCGCCTATTAAAGCAATTTTTTGTCCTTCCTTTTTTAATGGTAATAAGTTGTTTTCGTTCTTTAGTAATACAATTGATTTTTTAGCCATATCTAATACAGCATCGTGATGTTTTTTGTTTCCAATAACCTCTTTTTCACGAGCTTTATCGCAATATCTGTAAGGATCTTCAAATAAACCTAATTCAAATTTAACACGTAAAATACGTTTTACTGCATCATCTAAAAGAGACTCATCAATAGTACCATCTTTTACAAGATTTGCTAATTCTTCAATATACGCATACGATTCCATATCCATATCAGAACCAGCTGTAACAGCAAGTTTAGCGGCATCTCTTTTATCTTTAGCGCGTCCCCATGTAGCTATTTCACCTATAGAGGCCCAGTCCGATACAACAAAACCATTCCAATTCCACTTACCTTTAAGAATGTCACGTTGTAAAAAGGAGTTGCTAGTTGCAGGTATACCATTAAGATCGTTAAATCCGTTCATAAATGTTTTAACATTAGCATCGGCAGCAGCTTTAAAAGGAGGGAGTACTAGATTATGTAGTGTTGCACCACTAATATCTACGGTGTTATATTCTTTACCAGCTTCTCCAAAACCATAAGCAGCAAAGTGCTTAGCACAAGCAGCAATAGTATTAGGTTTAGTTAAATCGTCTCCTTGAAATCCATTAACTCTAGCTTGAGCAATTTTACTTCCTAAATATGGGTCTTCTCCGCCACCTTCCATAACGCGTCCCCATTTAGCATCTTGCGAAATATCTACCATAGGCGCAAAAGTCCAGTTAATACCTGCGGCAGAAGCTTCGGCAGCACCAACACTAGCAGAGTTTTTTATAGCTTCTAAATCCCAACTTGCACTTTCTGCCAGAGGGATAGGGCTAAGTGTCTTATAGCCATGAATAACATCAAAACCTATAATAAGTGGAATTCCTAAGCGAGATTCCTCTACAGCTATTTTTTGTACGGTTTTAACATTCTCAACACCTTTAACATTTAGCATAGAACCAACCCAGCCTTTTTTTAAGTGTTCGTATTTTTTTTCAGCATTGCCCTCTGTTGGTGTAGGGCCAGTAACATCCCAAAATCCATTATATTGATTCATCTGACCGACTTTTTCCTCTACGGTCATTAATTTTAGCAATGAGTCTACCTTTTGTTCAATGCTATTTTCTGTTTTAGATTCTAGTACAGCTACTTGATTATTGTCTTTACATCCCATAAAAGTCGAAATTGTTAACGCTAAAACGACCATCTTGTTGGTGTAGCTCATAGTCTTTTGTTTGCAGTTAATCTTCATTATTAGTTTAGTTTCTACAGTTAATACACTTGTAGTTAGGTGTGCTTTAAGCAGTTTGTTAATTAGTAACAAAATTGTATACATAAGCAGGGGTAAAATTAAGCTAAAGAATAGTGTATAGTTAAACTAAAATAATCAAAAAATGATATTATTTAAACATAAAAGGTGCTATCAATGATTAGAAACTATTAACTATTTGGTTTTTAAATTACTAAAGAGAATTAAAAAAAGATTAATTATTGTAAAATTAATATCATAAATTTTTAACATTTATAATACTCGTTTTATGCCTATAAATTCATTTTTAAATTCTGAAGGCGTGCAGTTATTTATTTTTTTAAAGATTCTATTAAAATTAGCAATGTTGTTAAATCCACATTTAAAACTAACTTCTCCAATACTTAAATCTTCTTCTAATAATAATCTAGTAGCATGACTAATTCTAGTATTGTTAACATAAGTTACAAAGGTTTTTCCTGTTCTATTTTTTATAAATCTATTAAAAGAAACAGGACTCATGTTAACAAGCTCAGAAATTTCGTTAAGTGATATTTTATTATGAAAATTCTCTTGTATATAGTCGTATACAATCTTTATTTTAGAGCTATTTTCAAAATCTTTTTTCTGAGAGAATGAAGTCGACAACATTTTCTGGTTTCTTGAATTAGATAAATCATATAATATAGATATAAACTCTAAATAGTAGTCTATACCTGATATTTTAGATAAGTTTTTCAGTCTTGGTGTAATTTCAGTAGTTGTTTTTTTTGAAAACAAAACACCGTGAGTAGATCTAGAAAACATATCTTTTATAGGCTTGAAAATTTTTCTGGCCAGTAATTTTTCATCTAACAAGTCATTATTAATATGTATTGTTATTTCATGTATTTTTTTACAAGTACAATTGTGAAGTTCCCAAACATGTGGTAAATTCGGGCCAACTAAAACAAGTTCTAAATCGTCTATTTCATCTATATGATCACCAATTATACGCCTAACACCTTTACCATTTTTAATGAAATTTAATTCATACTCAGGATGAAAGTGAATAGGGAAATCGAAATCATCTTTTACTCTATCATAAACTAAAAAACTATCTTCTGGAGTTAGTTGCGTAATTTCTCTGTGTATATTTTCTAACATGTCCTTAATATTATAGTATAATGAATTTTAAGTGTGTTTTATTATGGTATATTTAATAAGATGTTAAAAATATATTAATATTTGATAAAATCCTATTACTTGATTGGATATATCAAGGTTAGATTTGTGACTAACGAAATCGTTATACTGAAATGAAACTCTCTATTGTACTATTTTATCACATTCATTACTATTAAAACGACGTTAGTTATTCAAAATAATCAAACAAATTAACAATTAAACAATTAACTAATTCTAAACTATGAAAAACTATTTATTTAGAAATTTACTTTTCTTAGGGCTATTTGTGTTGGGCTTTGGTGCTCACGCGCAAAGTGTATCTGGAACAGTTTCCGATGTTAACGGACCTTTAGCTGGTGCTAATGTTGTCGTTAAAGGAACAGCAAATGGTACAACAGCAGACTTCGACGGTAACTACACTTTAAATGAAGTGGATTCTAATGCAACTTTAGTCATCACTTATGTTGGGTATTTATCTCAAGAAATTAATGTTGCAGGACAATCTACTATCAATATTTTATTGGAAGAAGATGCTTCTCAGTTAGATGAAGTTGTTATTGTAGGATATGGAACAAAAAAGAAAGCTTTAGTTACTGGAGCTATTTCTAGTATTAAAGCAGAAGATATTCAAACACAATCTAACCAAAGAGTAGAACAAGCTTTACAAGGGCGTGTTTCTGGTGTTACTATCACATCATCTTCAGGTTCACCTGGAGCTACTGCACAAGTTAGAATTCGTGGTGTGGGTTCAAATGGTAATGCAGGACCTTTATATATAGTAGATGGATTAAAAGTAGGAGGAATAGAAAATATAGCACCTAGCGATATTGCAAGTATAGAAGTGCTTAAAGATGCAGCATCTACTGCAATTTACGGTACAGAAGGAGCAAATGGTATTATCTTAATTACAACCAAACAAGGTAGAAAAGGTGAAACAGTAATTAGTTATAACACGCAATTAGGTACACAGAGTGTTAATACTAAAATGGAATTAATGAATGCAGCACAGTTTGTACAATATATGCAAGAAGCAGGACAAACAGATGTTGTTGCTAATGGTGTAGATACAAACTGGTTAGATGAAACTTTTGATACTGCATTCTTTCAAAGACATGATTTAAGCATTTCTGGAGGAGGAGAAAAAACAACATTCATGTTTTCTGCATCTGTGTTAGATCAAGATGGAATTGTAGGACAAGAAAATTCTTCATTTAAACGTTACTCTTTTAGATCTAACTTAAAATCTGATGTTAAAGACTGGTTAGAAGTAGGTGTAAATGCTGCATATACTAATATAGTAGGAAGAGGAATTCCTCAAAATAACGATACACGTGGGGTTATTCAAAATGCATTAATCATCGATCCGTTAACACCAGTTACTTATGCAAGTAATGCAGACGTACCACAAACAGTTTTAGATAATGCAGAAGCTAATAATGTGCCATTATTAACAAATAATGATGGACAAGTATACGGTTACCCAACCTACTCAAATGGAGAGGTGTTAAACCCAGTAGCTTATGCAAATACAATTGCAGGAAGTAGTAATAATGATGGTAAATTATTATTATCTACTTATGCTAAAGTAAGATTATTAGAAGGCTTAACATTTACAACACGTTTTGGTTTAGAAAGAGGAAACTTCTTTAGTAAAAATGAAACAAACGTATTATATTTTGTAACGTCTGAAGCGCAAAACACGCAATACGGAATTTCAGAAAATATTACAAGAAGTACTAAATGGTTATGGGAGAACTTTGCAAATTATGAGCGTTCTTTTGGAAGCCACAACTTTGGATTATTAGCAGGTTATTCTGCGGAGAAAACTATAGTGCCATTTTACAGTTTATCTGCAACTTTACCTAATACATCTGTGTTTACAGATCCATACTTTAGTAACTATACTTCTTTTAATCCAATTGGAGGAAGTTTATTTAGAGATAACTTAACATCTGGTTATGGTCGTTTATCTTACGATTACGATGGAAAATATTTATTTGAAGGATCTTTCCGTTACGACCAATCCGATAAATTCCCTGTAGATAATAGAGGAGCAACTTTTGGAGCCGTTTCTGCTGGTTGGGTAGCAACAAAAGAAGACTTTTGGCCAGAAGATTCTAAAATTAACTTCTTAAAAGTTAGAGGTAGTTGGGGACAAAATGGTAGTAAAGCTAACTTAAGAGGAAATGCCGATGTTGTTGATTTACAAGGTAACTCTCCAGGATATCAAGGATTACCTTTAGAGTATGAAGGAGATTCAGGAATTTTATTTGGAAACATTCCTAACCAAAACTTAATTTGGGAAACTTCAGAACAATTAGATTTTGGAATTGAAACACGTTCTTTCGATAACCGTTTAGATTTCAATTTAGGATACTATATTAAAGATACTAAAGATTTACAGATTACAAACGGAAGTTTAATTACACCACCATCTGCAGGAGGAACAATCCTAGAATTTAATGGAGGTACCGTTAGAAATAAAGGTCTTGAAGTAGAATTAGGGTGGAATGACACTACAGATTCTGGATTTAGATATGGAATTAACTTTAACCTATCTACTTTAGATAATGAAGTAACAGAATTAAATGCAGGAGAAGGCGCATTCTTACAAGGAGCAGGAGCACCACAAAACCAAGATGGTATTACTCGTTTTGAAGAAGGAAAACCAATCTGGTATTTCTATGGCTACGAAACTAATGGTATCGATCCAGCAACAGGAGATGTTATTAGAGTAGATAAAAATGGAGATGGTGAAATTAATAATTCAGATAAAACACAAATTGGTACACCACATCCAGATTTATTATATGGAGGTAATATTAGTTTAGGATATAAAAACTTTGATTTTGCTTTACAATTTCAAGGAACCTCTGGAAACGATATTATTTCAACATATCACCAACCTTCTAGACCAAGAACTAACAAGCCAGTACATTACTTTAATGACAGATGGACACAGCCAGGAGATGTAGCTTCTTACCCAGCTGCGGATAAAGCTATACAAACTTACGATACAGACTTAGTTGTAGAAGATGGATCTTACATGAGAATTAAGCAAATTCAATTGGGATACACTATACCTCAGGACTTTGTGGAAAGTATTCATTTGAAAAAACTAAGATTATACGTATCTTTAGATAATTACATAACATTTACTAAATATAGAGGCTTAGACCCAGAAGTAGGTAACTTCTCTCCAAATAGTATAGGAGTAGATAGAGGGTTTTACCCAATACCTGCAACAGCTCTATTTGGATTATCTGTTGATTTCTAACCAAAAAAAAGAAAATTATGAAAAAATTACTTTTAAGTGTATTGGCTATAGCGTCAATACTATCATTAAACTCTTGTGGAGAAGAGTTTGTTGACAACTCAAAAATTGGTTCTATTAATTCTGAAAACTTTTTTGAAGATTCAGAAAACGCTAAATCTGCAATTGTTGGATTATACGATTTAATGCAATTTACTTATGGGCAAGACTGGCATAGTGCTTTCCTTGTAAAGTTATTACCAGGAGACGATGCTAATGCAGCAGGAGGAAATTCTGGAGATCAACAACAATTACAAGATATAGATGATTATACGGCAGTATCTACTGCGAACCCATCTATAGCAAATGTATGGGCTAACTTCTACAAAACCATTGGTCTAGCTAATTTAATAGTAGATAAAGTAGGAGAAGGAAACTTGTCTAACAAAGAAGCTATTTTAGCAGAAGCTAAATTCTTTAGAGCATGGTCTTATTTTGAATTAACAACAATGTTTGGAGATATTCCATTAAGAAAATCATTACCAGCAGGAGATGCAGACTTATCAATTGGAAAATCTACTAGAGCAGAAGTTTACGATTTTATTGAAGCAGATTTAACAGCTGCAATTGCTGGATTACCAGATAAAACTGCTATAGAATCAGATTACAGAGTTTCTAAAGGTTCTGCACAAGCACTTATGGGGAAGATGTTAGTATTTGCTGAAAGACATCAAGAAGCAATTCCTTTTTTCTCTTCAGTAATTAGTAACCCAGCTCACGATTTAGAATCAGATATTACTACAATTTGGTCTCAAGGAACAGATTTTGGAAAACAATCTTTATTCGAAATAGGATATGTATCTAGTAAAAACTACGATTGGGGTGGTGCTAACCTAGAATGGGGAGGTCGTGTAGAAAGTAACTTACACATTCAATTAATGGGACCTAGAGGAGATGGAATTTTCGATTTAGGAAGCACAGGATTGTCTAATGGATGGGGATTCAACCTTCCAACAGCTAAATTAGTTACAGCATTTAACGATACAGGAGATACAGTACGTAAAGCAGCTAGTCTTTTAGAAGAGTCAGAATTAATAGCTGCTGGAGGAGGAGTAAACCCACCAGCAGATGGTGTTTGGGATTACGAAGGCGCAATTAGAGTTAAATTTGCACCACGTCCTGAAGATACAGCAGGAGGAGTAGGAGAGTTAAACTATACTACTAACTGGAGATTATTCCGCTATGCAGAAGTATTATTATTAGCTGCAGAAGCTTACAATAAAGCAGGACAAGATGGACCAGCAAGAACCGAACTTAATAAAGTAAGAGTAAGAGCAGGTTTAGCACCAGATAATACATCATCTGGAACAGCATTATTTGATGTTATTGTAAACGAAAAATTCTTAGAATTATCTCAAGAAGGACAACGTTTTTGGGACTTAGTAAGATGGGGAATGGCGCCAACGGAATTAGCAGGAACAGGATATTCTATGAAGAATGACTTATTTCCAATTCCAGTTAATGAGATTAACCTTAACGAAGGGTTATCTCCAGCTGATCAAAACCCTGGATACTAATCAAAAGAAAATATCAGTAATTTCATTTGAATATATTAGTTTAAAACAGCGTGCATTAGCACGCTGTTTTTCGTTAAATTAAATAACTGTTTTAACGTGTTTTGAGTATTAAAATTGATTAATTTTTAATACATTGAAATACTTTTTTTAAAGAAAAATAAACAGAAAAGAATCCAATTAAAACGTCTTATTTTGTAATAATGAGTATGAAAAATAAGTATACCTTTTTACTATTAATAGCACTATTAATAGTAGCCTGTAAAAAAGAAAACCAAATAACAGTTACTGCAGATACTGTATTTACAAAACTTGACTCGAAAACATCAAACATAGAGTTTCAAAATACCTTAACAGAAACAGATTCTGTTAACTATTTTACATTTACTTCTATCTATATGGGAGGCGGTATTTCGGTTGGAGATATAAACAATGATGGGTTAAAAGACCTGTTTTTTACAGGAAATCAAGTAGAAAACAAATTATACTTAAATAAAGGAGAACTAAAATTTGAAGATATAACAAGTATTGCAAACATTGGGGGCAGCTCTAAATGGTATACAGGAACTACAATGGCAGATGTAAACGGAGACGGTTTTTTAGACATTTATTGTTCCGTATCTGGTGTTTCTAATAACAAAGCAAATGAGTTATATATAAACAACGGTGATAATACTTTTACAGAGCGGGCAAAAGAATTTGGTGTTGCAGATACAGCAAATTCTGTACAATCTGTATTTTTCGATTATGATGGAGATGGGGATTTAGACTTATATATAGCTAATTATCCAAAAGCGCATGTAAGCACGCCAAATCATGTGTATAAACAACGAATGGATAATGTAAAACCAGAAGAAGCCGATAAATTGTTTAGAAATGATGGCGATAGTTTTACAGATGTTTCTAAAATAGCAGGCGTACAATCTTACGGTTTATCCCTTGGTGTTACAGTAGGAGATGTAAATAATGATGGCGCACCAGATTTATACATTTCTAACGATTATAGTATTCCAGATTATTTCTATATAAATAACAATGATGGAACATTTAAAGAAGTAATAAAAGACGCAACTAACCATACAGCATTCTATGGTATGGGGATAGATATAGCTGATGTAAATAACGATGGAAACTTAGATTTATTTCAAGTCGATATGGACGCTAAAAGTAATCGTCGACAAAAAGCGAATATGGCGAGTATGAATCCTAGGTTATTTTACGAAATGATTCTCTCTGGGTTTCATTACCAATACATGCATAACTGTTTTCAGTTAAATAACGGATTAAACAAAGACGGTATTCCACAATTTTCTAATATTTCCAGACTTACAGGAACATCATCTACAGATTGGAGTTGGGGGCCTATTTTAGCCGACTTTGATAATGATGGAAATAAAGATTTATACATTACTAATGGATCACGAAGAGAAGTGAATAATAAAGATTTCTTTGCTTTTTTAAATAAACCAGAAAACGATAAACTTTCTAAGTTAGAAAAGAGCTTAATAATTCCTTCAGAAAAACTAGACAATTTTGCGTTTAGAAATAATGGGAATTTAAAATTTGAGCCAGCAAACGATTTATGGAATATTAAATACGAAGGCTTTTCTACAGGAGTAACATACGCAGATTTAGATAACGATGGTGATTTAGAAATTATAACAAATAACATAGATGATTACGCCTCTGTATTTGAAAACCATAGTTCGGATAAAAACAATTACGTAACATTAAAATTTAAAGGAAAACAAGGTAATCCATTTGGTTTAGGTACACGCGTTTATGTAACAACAGGAGAACAAACACAACTACAAGAATTAACGTTATCAAGAGGGTTTCAATCATCAGTAGCTCCAGAATTGCATTTCGGATTAAACGATAATACTTTAATTAACACCTTAAAAGTAGTTTGGGCAGATGGTGCAACAGAGACATTAAAAGATGTAAAAGTAAATGCGCATTTAGAAATAGACTATACAAATGCTAGTGTAGAGCATGAAGAAATGAATGAGATTAACACCAAAATATTCTCAACAGTACCAAACTTAACACCTGCATTTAAACATAGAGAAAATAACTATGACGATTTTTCTAAACAGGTATTATTACCACATAAACTCTCTAATTTTGGACCTGCTTTAGTGGTGGGAGATGTTAACGGAGATGGTTTAGAAGATTATTTTATGGGAGGAGCAGTAGATTATCCAGGAGTACTTATGTTACAAACCAAAACAGGATTTATAGAAGGTAAACAAGAAGCCTTTATAAAAGATAGAATTTACGAAGATGTAGGAGCTGTATTGTTCGATGCAGATTTAGATGGAGACCCAGACTTGTATATTGTTACTGGAGGAAATGCATTTGCAGGAAACACACCACTATATCAAGACAGGTTGTATATAAACAATGGTAAAGGCGAATTTAAAAAACATGAAAGTGCCTTGCCAAAAATATTAACTAGTGGTTCTAGAGCTTATAAAATTGACTTTAACAAAGATGGTAAAGATGATGTATTAGTATTAGGTAGACATTTACCAGATAATTATCCGCATCCCACAACAACAACACTACTACTAAACGTTAGTAATAACTTACATACACGGTTTTTAGACGTTACAGATAAATACGCAAGAGAATTACAAAATATAGGCATGGCTACTAGTGCAATTATAACCGATTACGATAAAGATGGTTGGGACGACATTATTATTGTAGGCGAATGGATGCCAGTAAAAGTATTTAAAAACATGGAGCCTGAATTTAAAGATGTATCTGGAAGTTTAAATCTTGGCGATGATTCCACAGGATGGTGGTGGAGTATTAAAGAAGGTGATTTTGATAATGATGGCGATATAGATTTAATAGTAGGTAATAATGGATTAAACTATAAATACAAAGCAACGGAAGATGAAACATTCGATATTTATGCCAAAGATTTCGATAATAATAAAAAGTCAGACATTGTATTAAGTTATTATAACGAAGGCAAGCAATACCCTGTTAGAGGACGCCAATGCTCTTCTGAACAAATACCAGGTGTGAAAAGTAAATTTAAAGATTATGATAGTTTTTCGGAAGCCACTTTAGTAGATGTGTACACAAAAAAATCTTTAGAAGATGCACTACACTATCAAGTAAAATCTTTTGCTAGTGTGTATCTAGAAAATAAAGATGGTGAATATATAAGTCACGAATTGCCAATAGAAGCGCAGTTTTCTAGTATCAATCAGATTTTAGTAGACGATTATGATAACGATGGTAACTTGGATGCAGTAATAGCAGGTAATTTATACGTGTCTGAAGTAGAGACGCCAAGAAATGATGCTAGTTTTGGACTCTTTTTAAAAGGCGATGGTGCTGGAGAATTTAAAGCAATCTCTATGGAAGATAGTGGTTTATTTATAAAAGGAGATACTAAAGATTTAGCAAAAATAACAATAGGAAACGATGCCTACATTATTGCAGCTAAAAACGATGATTATTTGCAGTTTATTAAAGTGAAAAAGTAATTTTAGTTTTATTATGTCTCGTTTAAGATTAACCAAAATAATATCTTTAAATTGAGTATAAGAATATTAAAAAGTAGAAATTAATAGGTTTCGACTGCACTCAACCTAACAAAAAACTGAAAGCTTATTAAACGGTCTCTTCGAGCGCAGTCGAGAAGTTGTTTTAGTACGATAATTAAATTAAAGTTTTTCTAAAAGTATTTTAGTTTCTTGAGATTTAAAATCAGATTTCAGCGCTTCTAACGCTTTAAGTTCTGTTTTTGCTTTTTCAAAATCTTCTAGTTTAATCTGTATTAAAGCAGAATACCAAAACACTTCAGCTTTAAAATCATGAGTTTTAGATTTTAATCCATTTAATACTGTAGTAGCCGCTTCAATCTTATCTTGGTTTAATAAAGACATAGCATAGTAAAACTCAATATTATAGTCTGTTTTAGAATTTAAAAGCGTTTTAAACTGTTGTTCCGCTTCATCATATAATTTATTTTCGTATAAATTAAAAGCGTTATTATTAGTATTAACTTCTCCTCTAACAACAGGTTGTAAAACGTTAGGATACACATCAAAATAATCTGTATATAAGTTGGATGAACTATTATTTAAAAAGTAAAAAGCACCAATAATTAAACAACAAGCAGTAGCCAAAACAATAATTTTATGGCTTAGAGTTCGCTTTATTAATGAAGGACTTTCCGAATCAAGAGTATTCAAATACGCTTTTAAATCTTCAGTCTCATTTATTTTATACGCCATTTGCATATTCTTGTGCTCATCGAATATAGCTTTAAAATCAGTATCAGTATCTAAGAGTAATGCGACTTCACGTTCCTCAACTTCAGTTGCCGTTTTATTAAAGTATTTTAAAATTAATTCTTCGTGTTTCATTATACTACTTTAAACAAAGTTTTTAAACGTTTCATACATCTAGATTTATGGCTTCGTACTGTTGCAGAATCTTTATAATCTGTTTGTTCCACAATTTCATCAATCGTTAAACCTCTATAATAAAAAAGCTTTAGTATGGTTTGGCAACTTTCAGAAATCTGCTTTAAATGCTTAGATAATTGTTTTTGATGCAAGGTTGGTACATCCTCTTTTAAATCGATAGTTTCATAACTATTATCCTCATTAAAACCAGTATTTGTTAAACGCTTTTGCTGTTTTAAATACTGATAAATTTTATGCTTCCCTATACCAAATAAATACGTTTTAATACTACTCTTTTCTAATTCTAATTTATTAACCACAAAACTTTGATATAACGCAATTATAGCATCTTGATATATATCGGTAGCTATCGTTTTAGAAATATTAAAGTTTACAGCATAATTTAAAAATGCTGTTTTGTGTTGTACGTAAATCTGCCCCAAAGCCTTTTTATCCGCGCTCCTTAAACGGGATTGTAAATGCAATTCAGATTCATTTCTACTCATTAGTTAGTTGTTAGAGGGATATGTTAACACCTATACAAATATAATTTTTTTTGGTTAGCTGTTAACATTTGTAAAAGTTCTGAAACTAAAAGTAAAATCTAAAACACTAAACAGATGAAAAGTATATGTAAATGGGGACTTCTCATAGTATTTTTAATAAGCTATCAAACAACAGAAGCGCAGTTGTTTAAAAAGCTTAAAAATAAGGTTGAAAAGAAATTAGAACGAAAGGCAGAGGAGAAACTCGATAAAAAGATTGATGAAAAAATAGAGGATATAACTTCTGAAAAGAAAAAAAAGAAGTCGAGAAAAAAAAATAGAAAGACCGAAAGCGTACCAAATGAAATTCCAAAAAATAAAGATTTTGGAGATGCTATTATTACACATTCTAACACATTTGGAGGTGTTCAAATTTCAGAAATAGGCAAAATAAAAGCCACACAATCTAAAACACAATGGACTTTTAATGGATCGTGGTGGTCTCATGAAGCAGATATTCATGATGGTTTCTTTTTAACTGTACTTACCGAAGACAATTTAAGACAGGATACAGAAACAGATACAAAAGATGTAAAACGTACGTTTAAAATTCCCGAAGAAGCAACATTAAAATTATCGTACGACCCAGATTTATTATACTATGTAGATAACGATGACGATTTTAAACGCGCAGTATCCGATAATTACCAAACCTACGATGTTTCTAAAGGCGAAGTTACTATAGATGTATTAACAGAAGGTGCCATTCAAGTCACTTTTAAAGGTAACGTAACATTAAGAAAAGTAATACGTCAGCAAGCTAATACAGACGAGTACACAGAAAACTATTTTGAATCTTCAATAACTGGAGCCATAGATGGTACTAAAGTAGACTATTTTAAGAATAGCACTGTGCTTAAGAAGGTGCCAAAAGAAGAAACAGCAGAAGCAAATACACCTAATATTTCTAACACATCTAATACAGCAACGCCTAGTATTTACATGTTTACTCACGAAACCATTGTTAAAGTAACATCTTTAAACGATAACAAAACCTACAAAATGTCTTATTTACTAAACCCTAATACGAACTATATGGGGATAAAGGCAGATATGAGTGAGTATTCCGAAGAAGAAATAGAAGGAGAATCTATTATAGTTATGGATAATAACAATGCTCACATTTTTGTAGAGACACAAGGTATGAAAATGCAACTATCGCAAAATATGATGGGAGGGAATCAAGTACAAAACCCAACCGACCAAATGGCTAATTACGATTATAGTAATCTCACCAAAACAGGACAAACAAAAACCATTTTAGGTGCTAAAAGTTACGAATATAAAATGCAAGACGATACTGTGAAAATGACACTTTGGGTAGCGCCAAGCGTTAATTTACCCAATTGGTTTGTACAGAATAATGAGGTTTTAAATGGCCATATTATGGAATATACAATTAACTCTAAAGATGGGAACATAAAAAGCGAAGTCATAGCCATAAACGATAATGTTAGTAAAACCATTAACCCTAAAGCCTACAGGAAAATGTTTTAAAAAAGGTAAAATGAAATACTAATTATAACAATTATACAACATGAAAACAATACAACAATATATATTATTTCTAAGTTTAGTTCTACTAGTTAATTCCTGTATAGGAGACCGCAAAACCATAATTGGTGAAGATTTAGGAGATACAAGTTTTGTTAATGCAAATTTTAAAGGAAACGCTATTAATTATACAGACGGTATGAGTGCTTGCGATAAACTTTCTGTAAATGCTTTAGCAAAACTCTATAATGTATCTCCAGATCTTGTGGTTATTGAAGACCCCACAAAATCGGACAGATATAAAAATCCATAATCTGCCTGTATGTTTTTTATTAAAAAAGGAGCTTCCGATTTTCAATGGCTACGTGGGGCTATAATGATACAGCGAGAAATAGGTATAGAGGAAACTATGGGAGATGTTGCCGAAGCAGCAGGTACAGGTAAAAACTGGGAAGAAGCATGGCGTTTAAAAAAAGCAATGTCTAAATCTGCCGAATGGTTACCAAATATGGGCAAAGCTGCGCTTTGGAATCCTAAAAAAGTAGTATTAGAAATTAAATTTGAAGGCTATAACTTAACGATTAAGCCACTTAAGAATATTCTAAACGAAGAAGAAAAAACACTAAATAGAGATTATAAAGCAATAGCTGTAGGAATGGCTAAAGCATCAGGTTTTATCAATTAAATTTTTATAAATAATGAAACAAGTAAAAATAGTAATTATTAGTCTCCTCACTATAGTATTTGTCTCCTGCTTTGGAGATAAAAAAACAGCAATAGGAGAAACGTTTGATACAGATGATTTTGAAAATAAAAACTTTACCGGTAATACAATAGATTTTAAAGATTTGCCAGAGAATTTGTGCTCGTATGTAAACACGAATACTGTTCTTGAAGCATATAAAACTTATGGTGTTACTAAAGTGACTTTTGATAATAAAAGACGCTTTATGGGGAAATATTGCAATTTCGGAATCATTTTCGATAATACACCATCTAAGTATTCTTTAGGGTTTCTATCTATTATAGAAACACCAGAAACGCCCGATACAAATTGGAAAGAAACGTGGGAATTCAAGAAAAAAATGAAACAATCTGCGCAGTATGTTTCAGGGTTGGGGCAAGCTGCTATTTGGTATGGCAAACAACATAAGTTAGAAATAAAAATGGAAGGCTATACAATGGCGTTAACAGTACCAGCTGTATTTTCTAATACTAATGAAGCCCCTTTAATAGACGACTATAAAAAAATAGCAATTGCAATAGCAAAAAACACTAATCTATTATAAAAACAGAATTATGAAAAAAATTATTTTAACGATAACTTTTTTATGTTGTTTGGGGCTAACATCTAACGCACAAGAAGTTCAAAAAAATTATATTAATTACCAAGGGGTTGCTAATGATGCTTCAGGAAACGCGATAGCTAATACAGTTGTAAATATACAGTTAGCATTAAAGTTAGGAAGTACAACGGCAGTAGCAAGTTACATAGAAAATCATACAGTAACAACAACAGCTAAAGGCCTTTTTAATCTGCAAATTGGTAACGGAACTTTGGTGTCTGGCAACTATAATACTATAGTTTGGGGAAATGACGCTGTATTTTTAACGATAAGCCTGAATGGAGCAGAACTAGGGACAACCGAATTAGTAGCTGTGCCTTATGCATTAAGCTCAGGCGATAACCAGTGGAATGTCACAGGAAACGATATAGAAAATAAAAATACTGGAAAAGTCACGATAACTAATAATTTAGAAGTAAGTAGTACTCTAAAATTAGAAAATGGAGTGGCAATTAATGAATTCTCTACAGATGAGACTTTAAGTAGTAATAGCGATGTGATAGTACCTACGGAAAAAGCAATAAAAGCGTATGTAGATACCAATGGAAGTAGCGGTTTAGAAACTTTAAATGAGGGTAATGGTAACGGTTGGCGTTTAAAAGGAAGAAGCCCTAGTACTTATGGTAATATAGGGTCGCAAGCTGTAGATTTTAGTTTATCACTTTCGCCATCTAGTACTTATGGTGCTACTGGATCAGCCGCAGCAGCTTTTGGGCTCTTTACTACCGCGTCGGGAGGGTCTTCATTTGTATCAGGTTTTTATGCTGTGGCGTCAGGAGATACTGCTACAGCAATTGGTAATGATGTATTAGCATCAGGAAATGTTTCTGTTGCTTTAGGTAATAATTCTATTGCTTCAGGTGACAACTCAATTGCAACAGGAACAAATACAACCGCTACATCTTTTAGCGAAGTTGCAATAGGAGCAAATAATACAGATTACATGCCTAACAGCGCAACAAGTTGGAATACAAATGATAGACTTTTCGTAGTGGGGAATGGGGCATCAAGTACAACTAGAAACGATGCTTTTACTATTTATAAAAATGGTAATGCAAAATTTGATGAAGGTGTAGAAATAGGGACGACTTTAACATTAGAAAATGGTAGTGCCATTAACGAATTTTCTACAGACGGCACATTAAGTGGTAACAGCGACAGTGTAGTGCCAACCGAACAAGCGGTAAGAGCGTTTGTAGAAAGTAATGAAAGTACTGGCTTAGAAGCCTTAGATGAAGGTAATGGTATAGGTTGGAGATTAAAAGGAATTAACGCTAATAATTACGGGGCTATTGGTTTAGATGCTTTAGATTTTAGTATCTCCTCATCTACATCGGGAACTAGTGGAGCGACAGGAGAAAACGCTGTGGCCTTTGGTAGAAACACAACAGCGTCTGGAACACGCTCTGTTGCTACAGGAGTATCAAGTACAGCTAGTGGGGTTAATTCTATAGCGATAGGAACTGCCTCAGAAGCTTCTGGTGTAGCGTCTTCTGCAATAGGATCTAACGTTATAGCGTCAGGACAATATGCAACTGCTTTAGGAAGAGGAACACTTTCTAGGTCTTATGCAGAAGTGGCTATTGGCTCTTATAATACCGATTACACTCCAGATGCTACTACATTTTGGGATTCTAGTGATAAAGTTTTTGTTCTTGGTAATGGAACTTCAGATAGTAATAGAAGCGATGCGCTAACCGTTTATAAAAATGGTAATATGGAGATAAGTGGAGAGCTTACAAGAGCTGCAACATCAACGGCAGATATGATTCCTATTGCTTACGGGACAGTAAGTTCATCAGGAGCAACTATATACGGCACAGGTAATTTTACTGTAACAAGAGACAATACCATCTATACAATCTCAGTAGATGGAGAGTCTATGGGTATTAATAATACAACAAGTTCTGTAACGCCGTATTCTTCTAATAGTCCAGCAGTAATAACTGTCTCTTATACTGGCGGAGATTTAATTGTTCGTCCGTTTAGTGTTGGTGGCACAGCGATAACTAAAAGCTTTCAATTTGTTATCTATAAACTATAAAAGAAATAATATAACTAAAAAGGAGTAAAACAATAATCACGTTTGCGATAACACGATTATTGTTTTATTTTTAGTAATTCTAACACTAACCTATACTATGTATTCAGTACCATTACGATTGCATTATGCATTATTGTTATGTTTCTTAATCTCATCTTTTAGATGTGTAGCAACTAATAGGTTAAATACAGTACAACAAGACACGACTCTAGTAAAGGCAAGTGAGGTAGCAAAACAGTTAGAGGCAGAAGGAAAATACGAAGACTTAGCTGTGTTTTGTAAACAAGAACTGAAGAAGCTACTTAATGCTAAAGTTAAAGATAGTTTAGAAATAGCGGCATTAAGCTTTTGTCAATTTGGAGCAAAGGCCCATTTTAGAGATTATTTAGGAAGTATAAAAAGTACAGCATTAGGCATTAAACACTGCCCCAAAACGCAAGCAGGTTTAGAGTTAAAAGGTATGTTATACTATAAAAAGGCCTATGCGGAAGCAGATTTAGTTTTTGTAAAACGAAGCCTAAAGAGTATGCAAAAGGCGGCACGATTATTATCGGATTTAGAAAAACCTAACGGAGATTACAGTATAGGCGCTTATGCTTTTTTGTCTCAGAGCGCAGCTTACAATGGTGATTTAGAAGAGGCTAAACGTTATTTAAGGCTTGCAGAACGTATGTATTTAAAGGATAAAAAAGCTATAGATTGGGCAAGGACAGAAGTAGACGGCGGTTACAATAGATATGAAGTTATTTTGCCATATAAAAAAATATATGCCTTTACTCAAGTCGCAAATGCCGTAAAAGATACTACGGTTACTAACTTAATGGAAACATTAGAAGCCTTGCACAAAAAACCAGAGTTTAACATAAAATACGAAAGTATATTTTACACAGCAGCATTAAACCATATCGGCAATTGGTATGCTACAAAAAATACAGAAGACTTAACAACAGCAGCAGATTTAAAGAAAGCACATTATTATATAGATAAATCTATTGATTATGTAGAAAATAAAGGCTACTCAGGCAATACATTTATATATAAGTATAATAAGTGTAAAGCCTTGGTGTTTTCTAACAGGTTAAAAGAGGCGGATGTATTAATTTCAGACTTGTTAAGTAGACTCTCTGAAAACGATGGAAAGTATCCTTTTTTTTTAGCGCAAAAAGGACTTATAAAAGCTAGAATGCAACAAAAGGATAGTGCTCTTAGTACATTCTATAAAGCTATAAAAACAATACATACGGGCGACTCTATATTAGCGAAAGATTACAGCAACTTTAAACCAAATCAAGTATTTGGACGTACAAAGTTAATATTACGAATAGCAGAAGAACTTAACAAGTATTATGGTAACGATGTAAAAGTACAAGCAGTAATAGCACGTTTGTATTACATGGCGTTTATACAGTTTGAAAACACTTACGACCGTTCTAAATTTAATAAAACCGATAATGAGTTATTAAGAGACATTATACAAGGTGTTTTTAAAATGAAGGCCAAAGGTTTCGGAGTTTACCATATAGACGATAACGAACTGTTAAACCGTACAGAAACTATCCAGAATTTATTGGCTTGGCAACGCTTTAATCAAAATAGATATATTAATAGTTTACCAACGTTAGATTCTTTAAAGCAACGTAAGTTAGAGTTACGGAGCTTGCTGGTAAATGCTAAAACAAAAGGCGAGATAAAACTGCAAGATTCGTTGTATGAATGGATTAATAAAACGAAGCGTATTACAAAAGAAACTTATCCTAATTTAAATTTATTAACCGATAAGCCTTTTAATATTGAAGCCTTACAGAATACATTAAGCCTTAATACACTTGTTGTAAAGTATATGATATTAGAGGAAGATATCGCGATTTACACTATTACAAAAGATACCGTAACTATGGTTTTGAAGCCTTGGACAACTAAAGACAAAGCAGCAGTAATAGAATTCACTAATACGATAAAAAACCAAAAATATAATGTTGATATAGCAAACAATCTAAGTACTTTGTTATTGCCAAAAATAGCGCCTAACATAAAACGTATTATTATAAATCCAGATGGAGAATTATACCGTTTACCGTTCGAATTACTTCATGTTGATACTACTTATCTCATAGAACAGTATAAAATAAGCTATACTTCTAATCTAGGATTTATACATCCCGATATCGAGCCACATCACAATCAACAAAAATTAGCAATATACGTTCCAGACTACGCACAAAATAGTGTGGCTTCGGTTACAAGAACTAGTAATATTAGCACATTAGAAGGTGCGAAACAAGAAGCAGAATTAATAGCAGAACTATTTCCTTCTACTATATATTCAGGAAGCAATTTATCTAAACAAGATTTTGTAACATCAGCCTCTAAAGCTGGACTGTTACATTTGGCTATGCATACTAAAGTAGATAACGAAACCCCAGAATTGAGTCAATTGTTATTTAACGATACAAACGATAATAATTTATATTTAGAAGAATTGTACGGTCTTAATTTAAGCGCAGATTTGGCGGTTTTAAGCGCCTGTAACACTGGATTAGGAAAAGAAAATGCAGGTAGAAGTATGGAGTCGTTTCAGCGCGCATTTACATTTGCAGGTGTTCCTGCTACAGTAGCTAGTTTGTGGGAAGTGCCAGACCAATCGACGCGACAAATTATGGAATCGTTTTATAAGTATCTTAAAAGAGGCGATACAAAATCTAAAGCCTTACAATTGGCGAAATTAGATTATATAAATAATACTTCGCAACCTAAATTAAAGCAACCTTATTATTGGGCAGGTTTTGTACTTTATGGTGAGGATAAACCTGTAGTTGAGGTTAATGAAATAAGCAAACTTTGGTATGTATTATTATTACTAGGATTAATGTTAATTTTTGTATTACTGCTTAAGTTTAGAAAGAAAGTATAAAAAAGTGTGCCATTAACAATTTTTATATTTATCGTGTAAACCTTTGTTTTGTAAAATCATAGGCTTTATTTTTTCTAATCGAGACAGTTTGGTCGCTTCACGTTTAGCGCTAGCTATATGTTCACAGTACTCTCTTTGTTTAGAAGGCGATAGTGCATTAAATGCCGTTTGTAGAGCAGTGTCTTTTTCTAATTCAGTATTTAATTCTTCTGGAATAATGGTTTCTTTTTTAGAACGGTCTGGTTTTATTTCTTTCCCTAATTCCTGATTTTCTATTGCTTCTTTTACATAAGCCAATACAATAGCTTTATCTATCGTTTCAATAGACTCAAAACGCATTTGTCGTAAGGCTTTGGTTTTATTTTCTTGTGCATTAACTAATAGCTGTTGCTCATCTTTTAAAAACACACCATTAAAAAACCAAATACCAAAATGGTTTTTAAAGGCACCTAAACCCACAACATTTTTTCCTTTTAAAGCATATACAGGCGCATTCCACTTAACGGTTTCTTCTAATACTGTTGTATTTATAATAGCTCTAAGCAATGTTAAAGCTTCTCCAAAATGAGCGTTGTTTTCTATGTATTCTTCAACAGAGTATACTTTTTTCATGTGTTTTTCTATTGGTTTTCAATGGTGACATGCTGTTAGCAATTAATCACTCCCTTGGGTGATAACCATTTTAGCATGCTCGTTTCATAATACTAATGTTAATTCCAGTAGGTAATGGTTCTCGTTTCTACATAAATTGGTTTAAACGTTTTCGAACTTGGGGTATGGGACTTTAAAGCTACGGTTTTTTTTATCCAATTGCCAATAGCATCAAAATTGTATTCAATATTTAGCTCTTTGGAAAGTACATTATTTTCATAATGTTTTTCATGTATTGGGTTGTAATACCTGTCGAAAGTAGTCTCTTTCATCAAATATTCTATACCGTCATCAGCGATATTATATTCTGTGATTTTTGAAATGGTATCACCATCATAATCGTATATCGTTTTTATTCTAAAAAAGGTTGAGCCATTTATAGACTCAATAAGGCTTCCATTGATGTTGTATTTGTAACTATTAATTATAGTACGGCTTTTATTAGTAACAGTTTCTTTAGCTAATTTATTTTTACTAGTGTAACTGTATAGAACTTTACTAGTGTCTTGTTGTTCTATTCTAAGCTGTTGCGTCATATTATAGCTTTCATTAAAAGTAGAAATGAATGTAGAATATAAACTGTTATTAATAGTTGAATGTACTGTTTCTGTTTTTGCAATAGAGTCTTTTGTTATGGTTTGCACCATAAGTTCAGGAAACACTTTACCAGTAGTTGTAGATTGTATTAGGTTATTATTAGAGTCGTAAACCATTTTAGTGGTCTGCTGTGTATTTCCGAAGAAATCAAAATAAGTGCTACTTTTAATATTACCAGCAATAGTATACATTTCTTTAAAAACTGGAACAGGTTTATCTGTTTTATTGGTGTTTATGGTATCTATATTAGCTCTAAACTGTTGTAACGTTTTTACGTTTTTATATAAGTTTTTAATTTCCAAATCATTCTTGAAATCTGAGTATTTTGGGGTAATATCAAATTCTTTTTTACAACTGATGAAGAGTAATAATATCGATGAGATGAGTACTAGTTGTTTCATTTAGAACGTTAGTTTTTATTGTTTTTCTGTGATAAAATAGTTGATACAAAAGTATTGTAATGGTCTCCCATAGGTAAATTCATGTCTACTGTAATTTCTTTTCTATGAGCAAATTCTGTTTGTTGTTTTACAGGATTCCATCCTTCTTTTTTTACAGTTGACCAATAGAATCCAATGCCCCTTTTTTGCCAATTTGGGAGATTATTAAAGTTAATACCACTACTAAACAATAATTCGTTTTTAAAGCTTGTAGATTGCCCTTCAATAGCTTTAGTCGCTTCTGTAGAAGATTTACCTTGTTTGCGAAGTAGCCAATAACAATGTGCATTTAATGCATTTCTATGAGCATCTTCGTTACGCCATCTAAAATAATCAATAACATCTTCTTGTCTAGGGAGTTGAGAAATTCTACAATCGAAAGCACCTACGGCTCCTAATAAAGTTGAAAATTTGGCACTTGCTTCACCAGCTAGAACTGAATTGTATTTTCTTAATTTTCTTGAAAACAAATCATTATTAATATCGAATAGTAATGAAATTTCATCACTTTCTGTAAAACCATAAATGACTTTAAAACCACAGTTCATAAGATGAAGTACAGTCTGTACCATCATATCTCTAAACTTTTCATCGAAAGGCCGCTCAAAATCATGAGTTTCTTTAGTTAATTTTGTGAAACTTCTACCGTCTATTCTTGCTACCATATATATGTTTGGAGGTACGCAAAAGTCGTGAGCAGTTTCATAAACACGAAGTTTTTTATCTAGATCATCAAATTTCATTCTTCCATTCAGATATTATAAATTCATTATTTAGTATGGATACATAATAGAGCTCATCAAACCCTTCGCTATAAGTAGGTAATTGTAATTTTTTGTTACAACCTTTGATGCCTATGTCTGGAATTCTGGCTTTACCTTGTCGTTGACTATTTCTTTTTAGAGCCTCTTCTAAAGAAGAGTTAAAATAGTAACCTACAACCTTATATTTTTTTTGCTTTGCAATGTCTATAAATGCCAGTCTGTCTTTTACTTCGGGATTTGTATTATCTATAACAAATTTAGATTGTGTGTCTAAACAAGTTTGTAAAAAACGCTGCAACTTATTTCTAGTATTTAACAAATCGAGACTTAAACGCACATGAGAATTAAAGAAATTCTGCTTGTAAAAAGTAGATTTTCCTGTGGCTTGAATTCCTATAAATAATACAGCTTCCATTCAATTTATCTATTAGTAGTAAACGAAGGTCGTCTATTTTAACAAATTATTCAAAAATATGAATACTCTTAAATTGAAGTTTTATTTTTTCTGAAATATACCAAATAACTCATTCCCTTGTCTAGCTTCTATAGAATTATAGCATGTTTCGAAGGTGTTTATATTGAAATAAGGTGATAGGTAGTTTATATACTCTTCTTTAGTGCCTCCGAATGGACGTTTTTCCATATCTCCCGTTAAAGGAATATTAAACCATAGACCTACAAGTTTACCATTAGTATTTAAAAGAGATTGCATTTTTTGTGCATACTGTTCACGATTATCTTGAGTAGGAGTGAAGGAACAGAAAAAGGTTTGTTCTAGTATTAAATCGTAGTTATTACTATGTTCAAAAAAATCACCTTCTATTAGTTGATTTTTAGGGAAATTAGGAACTCTAGTTTTTAACGTTTTTAATGGCGCTTCTGCTATATCTAGTACATGAACGTTTTTAAATCCATTATTAAATAAATACTCTGCTTCGTAGGCGTTTCCTGCTCCAGGAATTAATATTTTTAAAGTTTTATTTTCAATTTGGTCTATATACGTTTTTAATGGCGTAGAAGGCGAACCGATATCCCAACCTGTTCTATTGTCTTCATAGCGTAGCGACCAATAGTCTTTTTCTTGTTTTGAGTTTGACATTTATATAGAATGTTGCTATTTATCAAACTAAGTTACTATTAAAAAAGAAAATCTTAAAGATTAATTAATAGTTTCAACCTTAAAAGTATAAGTAGCAATAAGGTCTTTTTTTATATAGAAGTGTACATCATAAAAGCCAGTGCTATTAAATTGATGATTAAAAGCTAATGCAGGCGTATTAATCCTTATGTTTTTTGGGTGTATGGTTTTACTATTATAACCATCATCTATTACAAGAGAAATGTCTTTATCTGTTATAGGTTTTAGTAATGTGTATTTAAAGTCTACAGTTGTATGTTTTGTAATGACATGATGCATTGTTTTTGGCGTTTCATGTAATTCTAAATTGGTATAGGCTTTACTATAGATTATAGGAGCGTTTATAAATGTTTCAAAATTTGGTGTTCTCTCTTCCAAAAGAAACCATTTAGAGTCTGTAGGAAAGTGATTTATAGCAAATAATTCTGGGTTTGTTAGAAAATACCCATTGTTGTATTGAAATATAAAAGCATTTGTTTTAGGGCTTGGTATACCACTTGCCCAAGTGGGGTCGCATAAATACCATTTGTTGTTTAATTGTATAGCATTCCAAGAATGATTAGGTGCATTTAGTTTTTCTACATCTGTAGTACTTGTTCTACCATATCCATTAATAATTTTACATTTTAAATTGGCTAAAGTGGAGAGTTCTTTTACAATGTACGCATAGCCTGTACAGATTGTTTTTTCACGCTTTAAAAGTTTTCGGAAGATTTCTTTGGTAACACGCGTGTTCCAATCCTCTAGTTTTTTACTGTTGTGTTGTAGTTGTCGTCGTTTTCTACTATTTTTTAAGTAGAGATTGTAGTCGTTTGCAATGTTAGTACATACCCAAAGATATATGGCTCTAAATTTTTCGACATCTGTAGTAAGGTTAGCTGTTAATTTATGAGCGAGTTGCGGTAAATTACTAAGCCCTTCATGTTTGTTTGCTAAGGCAATACTATCTGCTTTATAGAAGTTTACAGTTCCAAAATCAGAAAGTTGCGCATAAGACTGAAATACAACGATAAAGGGCAAAATATACCACAGTGTTTTCATCTATTTCGTATTATTTTTTACGCTTAGATTTATAAGGTTTGTCTGTTTGTAGTGCACCTACAACCTCAATAGCATCCGTAGTTAATACCAAATTAATAACGGTGTTATTTTTATCTATTTTAATTTCGATTTCTTCGTAACCAATGTAGCTAAATAATAAAACGTCTCCTGTTTTTAGTGGCTTCGGAAATGTAAACGCTCCGTTTTTATCTGTAGCAGTACCTATAACTGTTCCTTTTTTAATAATACTAACACCTTCTAAACGTTCAAACTCATCAGCAACTGTTCCTGTAACGGTTAATTCTTGTTCAGCTTGAGTAGTAGATGTTGTTGCAGTATTTTGCGCTTGCATAGTGTTAGAAAAGAGTAGCGTTATCATAACGATACCAATAATGCCAAAGGTACTTTTAAAAGCGCCTAATGTTGTCTGTGTGAAATTCAATTGTTTTGTCATAATATATATTGTTTTTTATCAAATCTAAAAACTAAGCTTAGGAGTTACAAACGCTATTGAGTTATCTCTTGGTTTTAATAAGAGAACGCGTCTTTTCATTGAGTAAGCTATTTTACTAACACTCAAAGATACTAAATATAGTGTTCTGCTCAATAGGTATTTAGTAATCTATATTGTCTTGAAAGTACAATCTCTCATTCGTTAAATCGAAAGCACATAGATGGCCTAAACCATGTATTTTACCTTGGTGCATAAACACACCACAATCTATGTTCAATACTTGTGTTGTTTTATAATTAGAAAACTGTGCTTCAATCTCCTGTTTTGTTAATGGCGTGTGACCATGAATAATGATTTTATTTTTCAACCATTTGTAATCTATCTCTTGGTACCAGTTTCGTATCCAAATTAAGTCCTCTTTAGATTGCAGCGGATTATCTGTATTAAAATTCAACCCCGCATGTACAGCTATAAAGTGATCCTCTATATGGTAAAAAGGTAATTGCTTGCAAAATTCTATATAGTGTTGAGGTAGCTCTTTTAAGTGATCAATCTTAAAGCTAGATTTAAACGCTTCGTCTGCCATATCGTGCCAGCCTTTTTCGGTTTCTGCTATATAATCGTTTATTAGTAGTTGTTCGTGATTTCCTGTCAAGGTAATTAGTGTATACCCGTCGTTTTTTAAATTTAGTATAGCATCTATGACGCCTTTAGAGTCTGGGCCTCTATTAATATAATCTCCTAAAAAATAAAGGGTATCTTGTTTTGTTATTTGTAGTTGTTGCAATAGTGCTGTTAACGTTTTTAAACAGCCATGTATGTCTCCAATAAAAAGTTGTCTGTGCATTGTTTTAGTGATTTAAGACGTTAGAAAATTAGTATCGAATGCTATGCTTCTCAATAATTTTTGGTGCTAAATCGACTGATGATCTTATTAAACCAATGCGATAGTTTATCTGAAAAATGGTGATGTTTAATCTTTACGTTATAGAGTTTTAAAGCCTTTTTAAATTCGACTAGTTGCGTTGCATTTAATTCGACTGTTACAGTATTCTGTTTAACAACTACAGTATAGAATTTGCCGTCATGTTTCCCAAATTCAATTTCGTCTATTGTTATTAAATCTAATGTTGTTATTTGGTCGTCTACTGAAATTTTTAAGACTTCATCTCTTATCGTTAATTGCCCTATTCTAGAGAATAAAAAGTTATTTGCTAATGTGATTATAAAATAAGAGGCTACTATACAGGTAGAAGTCACAGTGATTATAGTATTGTACTTTGAAAGGGATTCTACACCGTAGTACGCAGTGGCAATAGTTAACAGTACGCCATAAGCTAATACAATAGTTTTCCATATATTATAAAATCTGTGATTGTAGACATAGTCGGTATCAATAAGGTCTGCCTTCATTTAAGTGTTACTGTGTTATGGCTAAAGTATTGTGTTATTTTTTCTTTTTCTTGCCCAATGAGATTTTATAATCGTCTGTGCGACCTTTAATTTTTAGATTAAGATATCTTGTTTTCTTGTCAGTATCTACTTCTACAATCTCGTCTTCTTGTTTGGTATTATTTATGGTATCTTTTTTACTTTTAAATAATTTTCGCCAAGCAGCTTTTCTTACTGTTTTCCACGGAATACGTATATAATAATCTATGTTTTGATCGCTATCATGCGTACCAGAAAATTCCATATGCCCTAAAGTAGATTCTATGGTCATAGCGGGAATATTAATCTTTCCTTTCTTTATATCTAAGCTATTTTGTAAAGTGTCGAACCTAATATTTTGTAGGTTTTTATCTCCAATATAATCTGAAAGCGCCAGCATTGGATCGTAATTTTTTAATCGTCCATTCAATATTTTTACGTCCATTTCTATAGTCGATTGGTCTAAATCTGGAACCATATCTGGATATACTCTTATTTTACCTTTAATTCTAGAGGTAAGCTGTCCTTGTAAGTTTTCTGAAACAAGATGATCTTGTCCAAAGTTTTCAAATTTAAAGAGTAATTTATCCAAATCAACATTAGTCATAATCAAATCTGGTTGCATGTAGATGTGTTTAGGATCACTACCATTAAAATAGCCATTCAATCGAATATTGCCTCCTGCAGCATCCATACTTAAAGTATCTATATAGATGTAATGGTTGGGTGTTGTTCTTAAATCTGCTTTTATATTTTTAAGATCTATTCTATGGTAAATAAAGTGCGTAATATCGGCCTTAAATTGCATATCTGTAAAAGGCAATTCATATAAATTAAAAGCTTCTGCATGTGTTTTTACATCCGCAGTTTTTGAAGCAACAACCTCTGTTGATTCTGGTGCGCTTAAATTGAAATTGAATAGCGCATCAAAATCAATATAATTGGCCTTTAACTCTAGATAATTATCTCTTTTCTTTATTTGCGGATTGTCGCCCACATAATAGTTTAAATCGAAATTAAAATTGGTGGTTCCTATTTCCCCATGAAAATCCTTGATTACTATGTGCTGATCTTCGTAATGTACGTTGCCTTTAAAATCATGAAATTTTAGTGGATGCAATTTCATTTTGGTATCTAACTTATCTAAAGCTAAATCTATAGCATGTAAAGCAGAATCTTTATAATGCATGTTAGAGGCAAAATGCAATGCTAAATCATCAAAAGTTTCATGTCGATACTCTTTAGGAACGTAATTTTCACCTTTATACGAAAAGATATCTTCTAGTTTTAGTTTATTAGAAGTAAGATTAATATCTAAATCTACGTCTCCGTTAAGTTCGGGTTGCATCCAAAAGGCATAATCGTGTATTAACCCGTCGAAATGAAAATCACTATCATCTATATAACCTGTAAAGTCTATTATTTCTAAATCTTTATCATCTATTAATACATCGGCATGAAAGTCGTGTAGTTTATGCGGATAATGCTTTAAATCCGCATATAAACTATCTATAAAAAATTCGCCTTTTGGTAAATACTTAGATTCTGTGAAATCTTTTGCAGAAGCGTTAAATGAAAGCCCTAAACTTAACGCTTTTATTTGTTCATCGATACCAGTTTGTACAGTGTCCTGTTTTGCAAAACCTGTTAATTGAGCAATATCTAAGACATTGGAGGTGATATCTAAATGCGCTTTTACAGGAATGTTGGTATGGTGTATAACTGCGGGTAAGTCAGACAAAAAACCACTTACCGATAAATCCGAATTGCCCATCAATAGTTCAAACTGATTCAGAGTCGCTTCCTTGCCATTCATTACTAAATGTACATTTAAATCGTGCAAGGGCGCAGGAAGTTCTTTAGCTACCAAACTTAAATCTTTTACCATTAACTCTGCAGCGTAGGCTTGATTGAGTTTTTGTAATGCATTTTCAGGAGTGTCAATATCAATAATATCGTGGAAATTCATTTTTAACGATACTTGACCAGAGGCGTCTTGTACTTGCCCTAGTTCAAGAAAGTCTGCAATAAAATCGAGATTAAAATTCGAATTTATTTGCATATCTACTTCTGGAGATTCAAAATTCTTTACAAAAATAGAACCTTCAAATTTACCTTTTTCCAAAGAAGCGGTCATATCGGTTAGAGAAAACTCCATGGTACTGGCATCTCTGTTTTTTCCATTGGTAAAGTGACCATGGAACCCCATGTTGTCTATTTTTTTCTTTCTTTTGGTATTTTCTAAAAAGGCTTCCGAGGCTCCAAAATTAGCATCAATAAACGGTCTGTTACCTTTGTTGGCAGGTCCTTTTATATTAGCATTAAAATAGATGTCGCCTGCATTTTTGTATTTTTCTAATACAGGTATTACATCTGTTGGCGCAAAAGCGATAAGCATATCAAAATTGGGTTTGGTGCCTTTTATGTCAAGGTCAAGGTCTACATCATTCTTTGTGTCTATAGAACCTTTTAATTCAAAATCGCCATTTTCCATTACAATACTAGAAGGTTGTATGTCTAGTATGCCAGATATTTCATTAAATACTAAGTCTGTATGTACTTCAAAATGTTTTTTATGGATAAAGGTTGTATCGCCATCTTTTATAACATTTAATTCAAAATCGGTATCTATATGCCCAGCGATAATACTATTTGTCTTACTAAAACCACCAGTGCCGTTATATATAAATTTTTCGACGTCTGTATTAGTAGCTTCATCTAATGTATGAATATCTAGATTTTTAAGTTTAATTTTTTTTAAATGAATATTGGTAGAAGTACTGTCTGTTTCAGAAGTACTCTCTAGCGAATTTTGAATATTGGTTGTATTATTTTCATGAATAATAATGTTAAAAACACCTTCTTCTACTAATAGCGACTGAATATCGTAATGGCCACTTACAATATCCCAAAGGTTAAAACCAATGTAAAGGTCTTTAACATCCATGATAATGGGCGCATTGTCCTGCTTTGTTTCAAAAATTTGAAAATCGTATACTTTTATAGAAATGTCTGGAAAATTACCCCAAAGTGATAATTCGCTATCACCTACGCTAATAAGACCTTTGTGTTCTTCGTTTAGTTTTGAGATTTCTCCTTTAATAATTTCAGATTGGTTACTCTGTATATATAGTATTACACCTCCTAATAATAAAATAGGAACTAAGATTAGCACTAGTAAAATTCGTTTCCAGAATTTTTTAATTTTCAAAGTAAATGTCTTTAAAGTGTTAGAATGAAGTTAGGTTTTAAAATTAACGAATTAGTACGAGAAAACCTATTTAAGAACATGATTGGGCTTTTGGTTTAACTGTATGTATTGATTAGATATTTCGTTGTGATTTTGCTACCAAGGACCATTCTGCGTAATATTTACAAATGTTCCGTTTTCTAATCTATAAGCACCACCAAAGCCAACAAACCAAAGTCTATCGTCTAAATCTTTATAGATTTTAAAGATTACAGGTCCTTTGTTGTTTTCTGTTTTTTCATATTCAATGAGTTGTCCTCCATCATAAGTGTATAAAAAGTGCTGATTGGAAACAAACCATATCTTTCCGTTTTTATCTTCTGCAATACTCCCTATACCTTTTCCATCTTCAATTTTACCTTCTGTTATATTGTTTATTTTATGTCCATTTAAATGGTATAATCCCTTTTTTGTTGAAATCCAGAAGGTTCCTTTTTTATCTTCAAATATCTCATTAACGAAGTTCGTTTGAATACCAACTTTTTCAGAAATATTAACTAGCTCGTTATTTGAATACGAAAACAGTCCAGCATTAGTACTAAGCCACAAGGTCCCTTTACTATCTTCTTGTATGCTATGAATCATTGTCGTACTCGATATGCCTACGGTAGAATCTATTGTGCCTTCTGGGAGTTTAAAGTCCGTGAATTTCTGTCCATCGAATACAGATATCCCTTTTACAGTACCAATCCAGATGTTTCCATTACTTGCGGGAGTAATGCACCAAGCATCGTTACTTATTAAGCCATCCGATTCGTAATAATTTGTTACCAATTCTCCTTTAACACTACTAATACCGTCTGTATGCGCAAACCATAGTGTACCGTCTTTACTTTCTGTAATGTCTTTTATGGTGACACTTTTCCCTGATTCACTTTTAATTGTATTTATCTGAGTTAATAAATCACCGTTAAATTTAAAGACACCACCTTCTGCTCCAAACCAAATGTTTCTTTTACTATCTTGATATATGGTTCTTACCACTTGGTCTATCTGGTCATTGGAATCTGGAAACAGTGAAAAGTTATCGCTACTGTTTTTATTGGATTGCACGTTCAATGAATCTTTTTCTGAAGTTACAGGTTGTACTTCAGTCTTACTTTTTTGTCCATTGCAGGCGTATATGGCAAAGGATAGAATAAATAGTATGTATAGTTTAATTTTGATCATTGTAGCTTTTTTATATGTGGTACTATAAAATTGTTTTAGTATTTTGTGTTGCGGGATTGTTTGACGTTTAATATATGTTGTTGTGAGTCGTATTTTATGTTTTATCTAGAAAATTATGTTTTGTTTCAATTGTTTTCGGGTTCACAATTATAGTTATTATCATTCCAGTAATAATAATTGATAAAATTAATTGTTTCAAATCAAATTCTCTATTTCCTAAAATAATTTCTGTAAAATATATTATAAAAGTAGCAAAAACATATGGTAATCTAGCTTTTTCTACATCGTACCATTTGTATAGTTGTATTGAAAGAATATAGATTCCAAATTGGCTCAAAGTATATAAAATAAATATCCATATATCTTTAAAATCAAAATGAATACTTTCGCTATTGATAAATAATAACGCTAAACCAAATAACAGATTACTCAAACTGAAAACATTGCTTAATACAAAAATATTTTCCTTTCCAGCTGAATTTTTCATAAAAAGATAACCTAGTGCTATAAGTATTACACTAGTAAAAGCATAAATATAGCCTAATGGTTTTTCATCACTAAAATTTCCCGAAAGTGTAATAAAACTTATTATTAGTATAGACCAAATAGAAAGCCAAAATTGCAAATTTGATTTTTTATTTTTATTAGTAAATAATGTTACCAATATCAATAAAAAAGGTATGTCTAATCGTCCTATTAAAGCAATAGATGAAGCACTTAAAAAAGCGAAAGAAGCTGTAAAAAAGTAAGACGCAAAACCACTTGCGAAAAAACGAAAAATTTGTATTTTTTTATTTTGGGGTATAAGTTTATATCCTTTTATTTTTGATGCAATTAATCCAACAGATAAACAGAAGAAGCCTCTTAAAATCATATTTTCAGAAGTAGAATAATCTCTGATTGACATTTCTTTTATTGTATAAATGTATAAAGACATTGAAAGAATTACAGAAAGTAAGATTCCCCATTTAAGGATATTTTTTATATACATTGCTTTTTTGTCAGAATAAATCTTAAATAAAGAATTTTTGCCATTATAGTTTTGATTTTCTAATTTTTAATCTGTCAGTTTCAGTAATCATTTTTAGTTTACTAATGGTTTTTTGATATAGCAACAATGGTAGTTAAACGAAGTTAGCCTAAAATCCTCACAAAATTAATCATTTACAAAAAACAAACAGCCCAAAACTTTTAAAGTTTTGGGCTGTTAAATATATCTAGTAATAGTTTATTTCTTCTCAGCAGTAAGTTCCGCAATCTTACAAATCACCTCAGTTGCTTTAATCATACTTTCAACAGGAACGTATTCATAACGCCCGTGGAAATTATGTCCGCCAGCAAAGATATTAGGGCACGGTAAGCCCATATAACTTAATTGAGAACCATCTGTTCCGCCACGAATAGGTTTAATTAATGGTTTTATGTTTAATTGTTTCATGGCTTCTTCAGCGATATCTACAATATGCATTACAGGCTCTACTTTTTCTTTCATATTAAAGTATTGGTCTGTAATGTCTATTTCTATAGCTTCACGTCCGTATTGCGAGTTTAATTCGTTAGTTAGCTTTTGCATCACTTCTTTACGCGCTTCAAAATGGTTGCGGTCGTGATCACGAATAATATATTGTAATACAGTGTCTTCAACTTCGCCGTTAATAGAGTAGAGGTGGAAAAAACCTTCGTAACCATCAGTATGTTCTGGTGTTTCCATACGTGGTAACGAATTAATAAACTCGGTAGCAATGTACATAGAGTTTATCATTTTTCCTTTAGCATAACCAGGGTGTACTATTTTTCCTTTTATTCTCACTTTAGCACCAGCAGCATTAAAGTTTTCGTATTCTAATTCGCCAATTTGGCTACCATCCATAGTATACGCCCAATCGGCTCCAAATTTGTCTACATCGAATTTATGAGCGCCACGACCAATTTCTTCATCTGGTGTAAACCCAACTTTTATAGTACCGTGTTTAATGTCTGGATTGTTGATAAGGTGTTCCATAGCAGAGATGATTTCGCAAATCCCTGCTTTATCATCTGCGCCTAAAAGCGTAGTCCCGTCTGTAGTAATTAAAGTTTGCCCTTTGTACTGTAATAAATCTTCAAAATAATCTGGAGACAATACAATGTTTTCAGTTGCGTTTAAAACAATGTCTTTACCATCGTAATTCTCAATAATTTGAGGTTTTACGTTAGCACCTGTAAAATCTGGAGTGGTATCAAAATGCGATACAAAACCAATAGTTGGTGTGTCGTGCTCTACATTACTTGGCAGTGTTGCCATTATGTAAGCGTTCTCGTCTATGGAAACATTGCTCATACCAATCGCCTTTAACTCGTCTACTAAGGCATTGGCTAAGTCCCATTGTTTGGCTGTACTTGGTGTGGTATCACTCTCTGGATCCGATTCTGTATCTACTATAACGTAGCTTATAAATCGTTTTATTATATCGTCTTTAGAAATCATTAAAATATCTTTTAATCGGTTTTTGTGTCTAATATGGGTATAAAGTTACGATTTATAACTTTTTTGGGTTTAGAATTGCTCAATTTTTTATTTAGAAGTACTTTTGCGCAAACATAATTCGATGTATAAAGCATTACTACGACCATTATTTTTTCTTTTCGATCCAGAGAAGATTCACCATTTTACATTTTCTTTAATTAAAGCGACCTCCAAAGTGCCAGGAATGGCGGCTTTATTTAGAAGTTTATATACTGTTAACGATACCCGTTTAGAACGTAAACTATTTGGTTTAACGTTTAAAAATCCGGTAGGTTTAGCGGCAGGTTTCGACAAAAATGCAGTGTTATATAACGAATTAGCAAACTTTGGTTTTGGCTTTATAGAAATAGGTACGGTAACACCAAAAGCTCAAGCAGGGAATCCTAAAAAACGTTTGTTTAGATTACAAGACGATAAAGGGATTATTAACCGTATGGGCTTTAATAATGAAGGTTTACAAGCAGCCATTAGCCAATTAAAACTAAATAAAGGGAAGCTGATCATAGGTGGGAACATTGGTAAAAATACACAAACAAAACCAGAAGATTATACTAAAGATTATTTAGAATGTTTTAATGCCTTACATCCTTATGTTGATTATTTTGTATTGAATGTAAGTTGCCCCAATGTTGGGAGCCATGCCAAGTTAAATGATAAAGACTATTTATTAGAATTAATAGGTGCCGTACAACAAGCGAATAACACGTTTGAAAAACAGAAACCTATCCTTTTAAAAATTGCTCCAGATTTAAATGATATACAGTTAGATGAAATTGTAGAACTTATTTCTGAAACTAATTTAGATGGTGTTATTGCTAGTAATACGTCTACAGATAGAACAGCTTTAAAAGCTAGTGATGCGCGTTTAAAAGAGATAGGAAATGGTGGTTTAAGCGGACAACCTATAAAAGAAAAATCAACACGAGTTATTAAATATTTAGCCGATAAAAGTAATAAAGCCTTTCCAATTATAGGAGTAGGAGGTATACACTCAGCAAAAGATGCGCTAGATAAAATAGAAGCCGGTGCAGATTTAGTACAAATCTATACTGGGTTTATTTACGAAGGGCCTGCGTTAATAAAAGCTATAAACAAAGCGTTACTCGATAATTAGTTTCTGAGTTGTAGTTTCTCCGTTTTTGGTATTTAGTTTTACTAGATAAATCCCTTTATTTAAAGCCGATAAATCAAGATTTAAAGCGCTTTCTTTAGTATTAACTAGTATGTCTTTAACTAAGCTACCTAATATATTATAAACTTTAACCGATTGTAAATTGGCAACGTTATCGCCATTAATGGAAATGTGTCCTTTTGATGGATTCGGTGCTATTTTAAGTGTTTTTGAAGCTTCAAAGTTTGGAGTACTTAATAATTCAAATTCAAAATCGAAAGTTAAAGTTCCTATTTTATTTCCGTTTAAAGGAAAACCGCTAATTAACGAAATACCAACTGGCGTATTTGGGCTATTAGGCGAGTCATAATCTGTACCATTATCTGTCCCAGCGTCATATGCATAAACATCTAGTTCAAGAAAATCTATCCATTGGCCATTAGTATCTATAATCTCTACACTATTTGCTGCAATAAACCAGTCTGGACTTGGCGCAACCATAGAGAGTATGGTTAAATAACGAAACTCTGTGCATATAGCAATTTGTTGTATTGTTGCAGATGCTGTTGCATTATTTGGAGTATTAAAAGGTACAATGTTTATAGAATGTGCTGTGCCTTGATTAATGGCAGTGAAAACTTCCCAATCAATCGCTGCATTGTTACCTAGTTCAGCAAGGTCTTTTATACCTTGACTAGCGTTTTCACCAACCTCTAAAAATTGATTGGGTATACTATGGCTTATAATTACCAAGTCGGACCAATGTGCTCCTGCAGGGATAGAAGAATGCTCTGTTGCGTTCCAAGTACTTTGAAAATCAATATTATAAACTAAATCACCATTCTGGCTCTCGTCACATTGAGACCAAGACATACTATTTATAAAAGAGAGTAAAAGAAAGCAAAATGTAATTTTTTTCATAGCGATGAGGAATTGAAACTTAAAATTACAATTTTGATTTGAAAGAAACTAATAAAAGTTGATTCGTTCGTGGGGGCTCAGTTTTTATAGGAATATATACTATGATAGATTTTACGGATCAAAATACCTTATTCGATACTTAATCTTTCAAAATACTCATGTGTAATAAATTAGATGTTTAATCGTTAGCAATTCAAGCTTAAAAAATCTAAAGCAGGCTTTACTCTATAATTAATTTCTGAGTTGTGGTTTCTCCGTTTTTAGTATTTAGTTTTACTAGATAAATGCCTTTATTTAAAGCGGATAAGTCAAGGTTTAAAGTACTTTCTGTAGTATTAACTTGTAAATCTTTAACTAAGCTACCTAATATGTTATACACTTTAACCGATTCTAGATTAGTAACATTATCTCCTGTAATTGAGATACGACCTTTTGATGGATTCGGTGCTATTTTAAGTGTTTTTGAGTCTTGAAAGGTTGGTGTGTTTAATAAGTAAGTTTCAAAATCTATAATTAAAGTTCCCATTTTATTTCCGTTTATAGGGAAACCGCTAATTTGAGAAATACCAACGGGCGTGTTAGGACTATTTGGAGAATCGTAATTAACACCATCATCTGTTCCTGCATCGTAAGCATAAACATCTAGCTCAAGATTCTCTACCCATTGTCCTGAGGCATTTTTTATTTCTATACTATTGGCAGCAATAAACCAATCTGGACTTGGTGCAAGCATAGAGAGAATAGTCATATAACGTTGGTCTTGGCATAATGTCACTTGTGCTTCAGCTAAAGCTGTTGCATTATTTGTAGAAGTAAAAGGAATCACAGTTACTTGGTCTACAGTACCCTCTGGAGATGCACCAACTTCATTATATAATTCTGTGTTATCGCCCAATTCGGCAAGGTTTTTTATACCTAAACTAGCAGGTTGTCCAAATTCTAAAAACTGATTTGGTGTACTGTGAAATATCATTATTACATCAGACCAATGTGCACCCGCAGGAATAGATGAATGCTCTGCTGCATTCCAAGTGCTCTGAAATGTTATATTGTAAACAGGATGATTAGTGTCCTCCGAGCATCCATATTGAGACCAAACAGTACCAGTTATAAAAGAGAGTAAAAGAAAGCAAAATGTAATTTTTTTCATAGTTAGGGGAAATTGAAATCTAAAACTACAGTTTTAATTTGAAAGAAACTAATAAAAGTGTATTCATTCGTGAGAACTCTATTTTAATAAGGTTGTATACTATATAGAATTGATTAATTAAAATACCTTATTCGATATTTAATCTTTCAAAATACTCATGTGTAATAAATTAGATGTTTAATCGTTAGCAATTCTAGCAAAAAAAATCTAAAGCAGACTTTACTCTATAATTAATTTCTGAGTTGTAGTTTCTCCGTTTTTAGTATTTAGTTTTACAAGATAAATGCCTTTATTTAAAGCGGATAAGTCAAGGTTTAAAGTACTTTCTGTAGTATTAACTTGTAAATTTTTAACTAAGCTACCTAATATATTATAAACTTTAACCGATTCTAGATTGGTAACATTATCTCCTGTAATTGAGATACGACCTTTTGATGGGTTCGGTGCTATTTTAAGTGTTTTTGAAGCTTCAAAGTTAGGCGTACTTAATGTTGTATAGAAGCGTTCTACAGTTAATGTACCAATTTTATTACCATTAATTGGAGCGATATTAAGCATAGAAATACCAATAGGGGAAATAGGACTATCAAGAGAAGTGTAGTCTGTTCCTGCGTCTGTTCCTGCATCATAAGCAAAAACATCTAAAGTAATTATATCATCTGCATTTTCTAATCCTGGCCCCATTAAATCTAAACTATTTATAGCAATAAACCAATCTGGACTGGGTGCGAGCATAGATACTAAGGTTAAATAGTGATGTTCATTTGTAACAAAAATATCCATAACAATTGAGCTAGTCGCATTATTAGGACTAAATTCTTGATTAATCCACATGTCTGCATTTCCTGCAGACATAGCGCTTACTACTTCAGCGTTAAAAGCACCATTGCTACCTAGTTCTGCAACATCTTTAATGCCAGTGGTTGCATTTTGACCTAGTTGTAAAAATTCATTAGGAAATTTATGTGTAGCCCCTACTAAATTAGACCAATGAGCTCCTGAAGGAATAGAAGTATGATCAGTACTGTTCCATGTACTTTGAAAGGTAACTCTATATTGAGTTACTGGTGTATTATCTGAAGGGTCAGGATCTTGCGCACATAAACTTAAAGTAACTAAAGTTAATATAATAGAACAGAATGTAATTTTTTTCATAGTTAGGGGAATATTGAGATTTAAAACTACAGTTTTGATTCAAAAAAAACTAATAATGACTTGTTAATTTTTATGAATGCTTTACTTTTAATAAAAAAATACAATACATTATTAACTAGCATTTGTGAATTACGATTTAATCCTCTCCTTTATTATAGCAACTTCAGCTTTAGCATGTTCTCCTGGACCAGATAATATTTATGTGTTAATGCAAAGTTTAACGCATGGTAAAAAGTATGGTTTAGCTACCGTTTGCGGACTCATTTCTGGTTGTTTATTACACACAACTTTAGTTGCCTTTGGTGTATCTGCTATTATAAAAGCAAATGAGACATTATTTTTTGTAATAAAATTGTTAGGTGCTTTATACTTATTGTATTTAGCTTATAAAGTATTTAAAAGTGATGCCAAAGTAACGCTATCTGATGCAGCTGTGCCTAAAAAAGGCGTATGGCAATTGTTTAAGCAAGGCGTTATTATGAATGTGTTAAACCCAAAAGTCTCTATTTTCTTTTTAGCTTTTTTTCCGGGGTTTCTATTTAGCGATACTTTAAGTACAGTGACTCAATTTTATGTGTTAGGGTTTTTATTTATGGCAACTTCGTTTGTTATTTTTTCTGGAATAGCCATTCTTGCAGGATTTATTTCAGACTATTTAAAACAAAGTAATAGTATAGGCGTTGTCTTAAAATGGTTACAGATTATAGTATTTATTGGGATTGCTATTTTAATTCTAATTTAGAAGTATGATTACGTTCAGTTTTAAGCCTAAATTCTCCATAATTATAATACTAGTGTTTATGCTGTTTACAGTAATAGGTACTTTAGCTCACGAATTAGGACACATTGCAGTAGCTCAAATTTTAGGGTATGAAACCAATCTTAGTTACGGTTACATGGATTATTCCGTAAAAGGTTATAATGAAGATGAGAATTATTTTTTATTGCTAAAATGGAATGCTAAATATGGAGAGACTCCTTATTACGATTTAGACGATAATGCAAAACAAGAGTATAAAACGATTTTAGATCGCTTAGAGGGAAAATTCCCTAGAGATGAAAACCATGACAATCTTATTACACTAGGAGGTCCAACACAAACCATTATAACGTCTTTAATTGGTTTTTATATTTTATATAGAAGAGAATCAAAATACAGATACACATATAAAATAATAGATTGGCTAGGTGTATTTTTAGGACTCTTTATTTTAAGAGAAATCTATAATACGTTAGGCGCTTTAGTATCCGTAGTCTTTTTTAATGGCAGTGAATTCTATGGCGATGAATTTTCTCTATCTCGTGCTTTAAGCTTAAACCAATGGGTAATACCTGTAGTAACTGGAGTTATCGGTTTAGTAATGGCGTTGTATATTATTTTTAAAGTAATTCCGTTACGTTATCGATTTTCGTTTATTATTTCGGGGTTTATTGGTGGCGGTTTAGGCTTTATAATTTGGTTTAATTATTTAGGAGAAATTATTTTACCATAAATCTGTAATGAATAATGCTTTTGTAACTACTAATCTTTTTTATCTTTGAAATTGAAATGAATAGTACTCCAGTAAAAGTAATCGAATGTCCGCGCGATGCCATGCAAGGTATAAAACAGTTTATACCTACAGCGCAGAAAGTACAGTATATACAATCTATTTTACGAGTAGGTTTCGATACTGTAGATTTTGGAAGCTTTGTATCACCAAAGGCGATTCCGCAAATGGTAGATACTGCCGAAGTTTTAGCACAATTAGATTTAAGTAAAACAAAGAGTAAGTTATTAGCTATTGTTGCTAATACTAGAGGAGCAGAAGCAGCTGCAAAACATCCCGAAATACAATACTTAGGCTATCCATTTTCCATTTCTGAGAATTTCCAGATGCGTAATACGCACAAAACCATAGCACAGTCTGTTGTTACTTTAGAGCAGATTTTAAATATAGCTAATCGTTCTAATAAAGAAGTAGTTGTCTATATTTCTATGGGCTTTGGTAATCCTTATGGTGATCCTTGGGATGTAAATATAGTAGGAGAGTGGACGGAGCGTTTAAGTAAAATGGGTGTTAAAATACTATCGCTTAGTGATACTATAGGAAGTTCTAACCCAGAAAGTATAGACTATTTATTTTCAAACTTAATTCCACAATATAAAGACATCGAGTTTGGTGCACATTTGCATACTACACCATCTAGTTGGTTCGAAAAAGTAGATGCAGCATATAAAGCAGGTTGTCGCCGTTTCGATGGTGCTATTCAAGGTTTTGGAGGTTGCCCAATGGCAAAAGACGAATTAACAGGGAATATGCCTACCGAGAAAGTCCTTACGTATTTAACTACTAGAAAAGCAAACGATTTAAACGCAATGGCTTTTGAAAGTGCTTACAACGAAGCTTCTAAAATTTTTAATGTTTATCATTAATTAGAACACTTTTCAACACAAGCGTCTTCTATAATTTTACTAGTTAATGTTTTTGCTTGTGTAATTGGCCATTCTTCTTTTAATATATTACATTCTGCAACAGCAGATTCTAAAAGCAAATAGATTTGCTGTGCTAGTTTCTTACTATCTTCTTGATTTTTTAATTGAATATTCTCTTGAATTAATAATTCTATATAGTTGAGTAACCCTTTTTTTTGAGACAAAACTTCAGAGTAAATAAGACTGTTTTTATCTGAGACTTCAGAAAATACTTTAATATTCCAACAGCCATTAAAATTTTCCATTTTATAGAAGAACTCTAAATAACTAAACACTGCCAATACTCTTTTATTTCCTTTTGGCGTTTGTTGAATAAAGGCTAATAACTGATTTGAGAACTCCGAGTTCATGTGTCTTAAATGTGCTACACAGATTTCTTCTTTAGATTTAAAGTGTTTATTAAAAGTCTCTCTTTCTACACTTGCGTCACTTAATATGTCCTTTATATTAGTGTTGTTATAGCCATTTCTGTAAAATAAATTAGAAGCACTTTTTATGATTCTTTGTTTAGTATCTATAGTGTAATTCATTAGGGAAAAATAAGGGAAGTTAGTTGGTTGTTGTTTATTATAATTGCAATATACAGAAAAAGAAGCGATATAAAACGTGCTTCTTAAAATATCAAAAAAGCAAAAATACCTTTTAATGTTTTGATTTACAAGGGTCTATATTGATGTTTGCATGAACTTTGTTTTTTTATTTAAATTTAGTCTAAATAAACTTGCATAAACTACTTTTCAATAGTATTTTTGTTCACGAAAAATGAATCTATTTATATTCAGTCTAAATAAAAACAGTCTAAAAATAATGAACAAATTTATATTAGGATTAGTAGCAATTGCCACATTAGGATTAACCTCTTGTACTGCCGATGATGAAGGGTCAGGACCTACAGGTACAGGTGCACCAATAGTTACAGCACCAGATACATACGTGTTTAACAGAAATGGAAATACTACAGTAAGTTTTAGTGGACAAACTACAAGAATTTTAATGGCAGAAGAAATTATTGCTGCTATTAAAAATACATCGAAAACAGAAGTAGAATTAGACGCTATGTTTGCACATGTAGAAGGCGCTAATGATTTTTCTAATACAGATTTAAATGCTTCAGGAAAAAGCGTGCGTAGCAAAACGGCCGCATCAACAGATTATTTTTCAACAAATACAACAACAGCTAATGTAATAAAAGCAGATTTTGACACCTACATAGCAGATCAAGTAAATGATGTATTCCCAAATTGGGGAGTAACAGCAACAGCAGGAAACGCAGGTAACTTACAAGAAGCAGGAGGAGGATCTACACGTTATATTAATGGTAAAGGTTTAGAGTTAAACCAGGCCTTTAACAAAGGATTAATTGGTGCTTTAATGGTCGATCAAATGCTTAATAACTATTTAGGTACTGCCGTTTTAGATGCAGGAGATAATAGAGCTAATAACGATGCAGATATTTTAGATGTAGATAAAAACTATACTACTATGGAGCACAAATGGGATGAAGCTTATGGTTATTTATACGGTAACGAAAATAATCCAGCAGTACCAGCTTTAGGAGCAGATAATTTTTTAAGTAAATACCTATCTAGAGTAGAAAACGATACAGATTTTTCTGGTATTGCTATGGATATTTACAATGCTTTTAAATTAGGACGGGCAGCCATTGTTGCTAAAAACTATGAAGTACGTGATGCGCAAGCTCAAATTATTAGAGAGAAAGTATCAGAAATTATAGGAATAAGAGCTGTGTATTATTTACAGCAAGGAAAAAATAACTTAGCAACAGATACAGCAGCAGCATTTCATGATTTATCAGAAGGTTATGGATTTATCTACAGCTTACAGTTTACAAGAAAGCCGGGAACAAATCAGCCATACTTTACAAAGTCAGAAGTTGATGGGTTTATAACAACATTAATGGCAGGTAATGGATTTTGGGATGCCACTCCTGGAATGTTAGATACCATGTCTGATACTATATCGGCAGAATTTAGCTTTACTACTAACGAGGCAGGAAGCTAATTAAGAGAATAATTTTGAGAAATAGTAATGGCATTACATATGTTATTACTATTTCTTATTTTTGCACACTGAAAAACGGAAAATTTAAATTAATAAGACTATGAAGAATAGAGTAATTGGAATAGTATTAGTAGCATTAGTTGTGTTGGCCTGTTCAAAGTCCGATGATTCTAACTCAGGAAATGGAGGTGGAACTAACGATACTTTTAACAGAGCGGCAATGTTAACAAATATCGCCGATAATATTATCATTCCTGCTTACGAGGATTTTTCAACAGATTTAAATGGGTTAGTCACTGCAAAAGATAATTTTGTTGCAACACCAAACCAAAGTAATTTAGATGCTTTAAGAAGTTCTTGGTACAATGCATACAAAACATGGCAATACCTTGAAATGTTTAATATTGGTAAAGCAGAAGAAATTCAGTATAGCTTTAAAATGAATGTGTATCCAACAAATACATCAGACATTGAAAGTAATATAGCATCTGGAACTTACGATTTATTAAATGTAAATAATAACGATGCTGTAGGTTTTCCAGCAGTAGATTATATGTTATATGGTGTTGCAAGCGATGATGCAGCAATACTAACAACGTATGCAAGTGCTAATTATAAAAATTACCTTTCGGATGTTGTAGACCAAATGCAATCGTTAACTAATACAGTATATACAGATTGGACGTCTTCTTACAGAAATACATTTGTAGCTAGTACACAAAATACTGCAACTAGTGCTGTAAATAAATTAGTAAACGATTTTATCTTTTACTACGAAAAAGGATTAAGAGCTAATAAAATTGGAATTCCAGCAGGTGTATTTTCTTCAACAGCATTACCATCTAAAGTAGAAGCATTGTATAGAGAAGATATTTCAAAAACATTAGCCTTAGAAGCTTTACAAGCTGTACAAGATGTTTTTAACGGAGTTGCCTACAATGGTAGTGCAAGTGGTGAAAGCTATAAAACGTATTTAGAAACTCTAAATAAATCGGAATTAGCAAATCTTATTAATTCTAGATTTAATACAGCTAAACAAAAATTACAAGGTTTAAATGCGAATTTAAAAACCCAAGTCACTACAGATAATACAAAAATGACGGAAGCTTACGATGCTTTACAATTAGCAGTAGTATCTTTAAAAGTAGACATGTTGCAAGCTTTTAACGTAAGTGTAGATTACGTAGATGCAGATGGAGATTAATACTAAATTAAAATAATATAAAAGAAAAAGGTTGTCCTCAAAAAACTATAGAGTGTCAGCCTTTTTTTGTGTAAAATGAACTGGAAACTAAACACATACCTAACTAAAACTACAAGTGCAGCGCCACTAGCTGTATTTCGTATAGGTTTTGGTCTCATGATGTGTTACGGGATGGTTCGTTATTGGTTAAAAGGGTGGATAGAAACTGTATATATTACACCTAAATATCATTTTAAGTATTATGGTTTCGAGTGGGTAAAAACATTAGGCGATTATACATATATCTTATTTTTTATTTGTGGCATAGCCGCACTATTAGTCGCTATAGGTTATAAATATAAGTATGCTATAATTGCCTTTTTTTTAAGTTTCACTTATATAGAACTTATGGAAAAAGCCACCTACTTAAACCATTACTATTTTATAAGTATTCTAAGCTTTTTAATGATTTTTTTACCAGCAGAACGTTATTTTTCTGTTGATGCGTACCAACAAAAAAAGCAATATGCAATCGTTCCTAATTGGGCAATAGATAGTATAAAATTACTATTAGGTATTGTTTATGTTTATGCAGGATTAGCAAAACTAAATTCCGATTGGCTATTTAAAGCCATGCCGCTTAAAATATGGTTACCGTCTAAATACGATTTACCATTAATAGGTGAAACCTTAATGCAACAAAATTGGTTTCATTACGCCATGAGTTGGTCTGGTATGTTTTACGATTTATTAATCCCGTTCTTTTTATTATATCGAAAAACAAGAGCAGTAGCATTCTTTTTTGTGGTCTTTTTTCATGTGTTTACAAGAGTATTATTTCCAATAGGTATGTTCCCGTTCGTCATGATTGTTAGCGCGCTAATTTTTTTCGATTCAGGATTTCATCACAAAATTATAGAATACATAAAAAAAGGGGTGTCTAAAATTTCAGAATTAAAACCAATAGAAACAATACCTTTTTATACAACTAAACATAAAAGCATAATCTTACCAATGTTGGGATTGTTCTTTGTATTACAATTAACAATTCCATTTAGATATCTAGTATATCCAAACGAGTTGTTTTGGACAGAAGAAGGTTTCCGATTCTCATGGCGTGTTATGCTTATGGAAAAAATGGGATACGCTAACTTTAAAATTGTAGATAGCAAGACTGGTACTTTCTTTTATGTAGACAATACAGACTTTTTAACACCGTTGCAAGAAAAACAAATGAGTTTTCAGCCCGATTTTATATTAGAATATGCACATTATCTCGGAGACCACTTTACATCACAAGGACACGAGAACGTAGAAGTGTATGTAAAAAGTTTTGTTGCATTAAATGGCAGATTAAGCCAGCCATTTGTAAATGAAGATGTAAATTTGTACGCGGAAAAAGAATCATTTAAACCCAAACACTGGATTTTACCATTTAACGATGAGATTAAAGGACTTTAAACTAACAATCATTTGCTTATTATTTACAGTTATAGCAGTTGCGCAAACTAAAATTTCTGGAATAGTAACAGAAGCTGGAACAAATACCCCTTTAGAATTTATTGAAGTTTACGATAAAGAGACAGGACTATTAACCAAAACTAATGCTAACGGTTATTATGAGTTTGAAACTAGCAAGAAAAATCTAACACTGGCTTTCTTTTTCTATGAATACGAAGTTGAAGAGCAAAGCATTACGCCAACAGACAATACGGTTTTAAATATTACTTTAAGCCCAATGTCTGAAATCTTAACAGAAGTACAAATTACTTCTCGAAGAGCAAAAGTATTTGGTTTAAAACGCTTAAAAGATGTAGAAGAAACAGCCATTTACGCAGGTAAGAAAACAGAAGTTGTTTTAGTAGAACAATCTATGGCCAATTTAGCCTCTAATAATGCAAGACAATTATACAGTCAAGTTTCTGGGTTAAACATTTACCAAAATGACGACGCCGGATTACAACTTAATATTGGTGGTCGAGGATTAGATCCTAACAGAACAGCTAGTTTTAATACGAGACAAAATGGTTACGATATTAGTGCCGATGTTTTAGGCTATCCAGAAAGTTATTATACACCAGCAGCAGAAGGCTTAAAAGAAATACAAGTTATTAGAGGAGCAGCATCATTACAATACGGAACACAATTTGGAGGTTTGGTAAATTTTAAAATGAAAGAACCCAACGCAGTAAAACCATTCGAGCTAATTACAAGAAATACAGTGGGAAGCAATGGGTTGTATACAAACTTTACAAGCGTAAGTGGTACAAAAAATAAGTTAAGCTATTACACTTTTTTCAATTATAAGAAAGGAGATGGATTTAGAGATAACTCTAATTTCGAATCTAAAAATGTATATGCACATTTAGGGTATCAATTTAACGATAAAACAAAGTTAACAGGAGAAGTTACATATTTACGTTACTTAGCAAAACAAGGAGGTGGATTGAATGATCCTCAGTTTGAAGCAGACCCTTTTCAAAGTAACCGTGCCCGTAACTGGTTTCAAGTGGATTGGTTATTGTATAATTTCAAATTAGCTCATAAATTTTCTGAAGCTACTAATTTTACATTCAACTTTTTTGGTTTAGACGCTAACAGAGTAGCTTTAGGGTTTAGGGATCGTAGAGTAGATTTAGCAGATCCAGGAGGCGTAAGAGATTTAATATCTAGCGATTTTAACAACTATGGTTTCGAAACCCGCTTATTAACCAAATATAAAGCCTTTAAAAAAGATGCGACTTTTTTAATAGGAGCAAAATATTATAAAGCAGATAATGCGTATTCTCAAGGTCCAGGTTCTGCAGGGACAGATCCAGATTTTTCATCTGCAATAAACGATTTTCCATTTTACAGAAGTCAATCGGAATACGATAATCCAAACTTTAATGCCGCACTTTTTAGCGAGAATATATTTTACATTAACGACAAACTATCTATTACACCAGGATTAAGACTAGAATATATAAAAACGGAAAGTAATGGAGTAAGACAAACCTTTAATTTTGATGGCGCAGGTAACCCTATCGATGCTGGTTCTGAGTCACAAAATATAGAAAATGAGCGTTCATTTATATTATTAGGAGTTGGCTCTAGTTACAAAGCGTCAAAAGCCATAGAATTTTATGGAAATATTTCGCAGAACTATCGCTCGGTAACTTTTGGAGATTTAAATGTTGTAAATCCATCTAATGCAGTAGACCCAGATATCGATGACGAAAAAGGATTTACTACAGATATTGGAATAAGAGGAAACATAAAGAATAAAGTTTCTTTTGATGTTAATGTTTTCGGATTATTCTATAATGATAGGATAGGTTTAATAGATGCACAAATTCCGCCAGTAAATAACGTAGGTAAATTAAGAACCAATGTAGGAGATGCTAGAATTTTAGGAGTAGAATCGTTAATAGATTTTAATCTTAAAAACATTTTTAAAATGAATAACGATTTTAGAGCAAACTATTTTATAAATACCTCTTTTGTAACTTCAGAATACACGTCTTCTAACTTCGAAAATACAAGTACTGGTTTTGTTGCAGGAAATAAAGTTGAATTTATACCAGACGTTAATATAAAAACGGGTATTCAATTTGGGTATAAAAACCTATTATCAAGTATTCAATATACCTATTTAAGTTCTCAATTTACAGATGCTACAAATGCCACAAGAGATAATTTAAATAGTATTGTAGGTGAGATTCCTGCTTACGATGTTTTAGACATTTCGTTATCGTATACCTACAAACGTTTCAAGCTTGAAGCCGGTGTAAACAATGTATTAGATAAATCCTATTTTACAAGACGAGCAACAGGTTATCCAGGGCCAGGAATTATTCCATCGGTAAACAGAAATGTATTTGCGACACTACAAGTTAAATTTTAAATTAATAACCTAATAATACACATGAAAAATTCATATTTAATATTACTATTTATCGTTTTATTTAGCGCTTGTAAAAGTGATAAAAAAACAGATGATAAAACGGAAGATACCGTAGCAGTAAAAAGTACAGAAGTAAATGTTTATACGCATAGACATTATCCTGCAGATCAAGAATTATTTGCACAATTTGAAAAACAAACAGGTATTAAAGTAAATGTTGTAAATGCTAAAGCAGATGAGTTAATTCAGAAAATGGAACAAGAAGGCGAAGCTTCGCCTGCAGATGTTTTAATTACTGTAGATGCAGGACGATTAGTTCGTGCTACAGATAAAGGATTATTACAATCTGTTAACTCAGAACTATTAAATAAAGCAGTACCATCGCATTTAAGAGCAGAACATAATGAGTGGTTTGCATTAACAAAACGTGCTCGTGTTATTGCGTATGCAAAAGACAGAGTAAAACCAGAGCAATTATCTACTTACGAGGATTTAGCCTCTAAAACATGGGCTAACAAAATATTAGTTCGTTCTTCTAATAATATTTACAACCAATCTTTAATGGCTTCAATTATAGCTAATAATAACGATGAAGCAGCTAAAACATGGGCAGAGAATGTGGTTAATAATATGGCGCGTTCTCCTCAAGGAAATGATAGAGATCAAGTAAAAGCTGTTGTAGCAGGAGAAGGAGATATCGCTATTGTTAATACCTATTATATCGGGAAATTATTAAATTCTAAAAACCCAGAAGAAGTAAAAGCAGGAAACGGCGTTGCTTTGTTTTTTCCAAATCAAAATGATAGAGGAACACATATTAATATAAGTGGTGCTGGTGTTGCAAAATACGCACCAAATAAAGCCAATGCTGTTCAGTTTATAGAATTTTTAGCAAGCAAAGAAGCACAACAAGTATTTGCAAAAGCGAATTACGAATACCCAGTTAATCCAGAAGTTGAACCTTCAGAATTACTAAAATCATGGGGAACCTTCAAAGAAGATAAGTTAAACCTATCTGTTTTAGGGAAAAACAATAAAAAGGCCGTTATATTGTTTGATCAAGCTGGCTGGAAATAAAATTGAAATTAAATATAATAACATACTTTAAAAGAGATTTTAATAAATGGTCAATTTATACATTGGCCATTGTTCTTTTTATAGCCTTACCCATAATAACCATATTTTTCAAGCTATTTTCTGGACCAGGTGAAACTTGGGATCATATTGTTGAAAATGTATTATTAGAGTATTCCCTTAATTCATTATGGCTTATAATAGGATGTACACTATTAACACTGCTATTCGGAGTGTTTTCCGCTTGGGCTGTAAGCAGATACCAATTACCATTTCAAAGACTTTTAGAATGGATGCTTATTTTACCTTTAGCAATACCGTCTTACATTACAGCATACACTTATGCTGGCTTTTTTGATTATGGAGGCACTTTAGAGTTGTTATTAAGAGTCATAGGAATAACAGGGGTGAAATTTAATATTACTAACCTTTTGGGACTAATAGTCGTATTAAGTGCATCTCTATTCCCTTATGTTTATGTTAGTGCTAGAACCGTTTTTTTATACCAATCAGGTAGATTAATAGAAGCTTCAAAAATACTAGGCGCAGGCGAAAGAAGTACGTTCTTTAAAATTGTATTACCTATAGCAAGACCAGCCATTATTGGCGGATTAATATTAGTTTTAATGGAAGTTTTAAACGACTATGGAGCTGCTAAATACTATGGAGTAAGCACTTTTACAACGGGTATTTTTAGAACTTGGTTTGCATTAGAAGAACCATCTACAGCCATTTATTTGTCGGCTATTTTATTAATTATAGTGTTTGCTATTATTGTACTTGAACGCTGGCAAAGAGGTGCTAAAAGTTATGCTTTGACAACTAAAAGTGATATAAAATTACCCAAAATTAAATTACCTAGAAACATTAAAACTGGCGTATTTCTTTTAGTATGCATTCCTGTTTTTATGGGCTTTATATTACCAGTTTTACAACTTATATATTGGTCTATTTTAACCTTTAATAGTGTGGCATCACTATCGTTTTTTACTATAGCACTGCAAAGTTTAGGAATATCACTTTTAACGGCATTACTAACAGTAATCATGGCAGTATTAATATTATACTTTCCAAAATGGAATAGAATAAAAGGACTTAAAAAAAGTTCTAGAATAGCTATTTTAGGATATGCAATACCGGGAGCTGTAATCGCTATTGGCGTTATGATCCCAACACTATTATTAGATAAATGGTTAATTAAAGTTTTTAAACAGTTAGCAGACCTAAATATAGGTTTAATTATAAACGGAAGCATTTTCGTTTTGTTATATGCTTATATTATTAGGTTTTTAGCTGTTGCATATAACCCTATAGAAGCAAGCCAGTTGAAAATAGGAGCATCGCTTTCTGAAGCATCAAAATTATTAGGAAAAGGTAATATTAAAAGCTTTTTTAAAGTCGATTTTCCATTATTAAAATCGGGCTTATTTAGTGCTTTTGTATTAGTTTTTGTAGATACAATGAAGGAATTACCTCTAACACTAATATTAAAAACATATAATGTAAATACATTGGCAGTAAAAGCGTACGAGTATGCGAGTGACGAGCTTATTATGGAAGCCGCTTTACCCTCTTTATGTATTATAGTTACTGGAGTACTACCTGTAATTTTATTAAACAGACTCATTTTAAATGATAAAGGAGAAAACGATAAAGCTATTTAAAGCAAAGTAGGCGAACTACTAATTTAAATACAATTAATACAATCGCTAAAAAAAGATTTATAGATTTGCTAAAATAAGCAGGGTTTAAAAGCCATTAAAGTTTCAGTAATCTACAATTTTAAAAGCTTGGTTGACTAATAACAAAAAATAAGAGTGCATACTATTTTAAATATTAAATCGCTTTTTAAGACCTTTAATAAAGGAAAACTTAAAGTTATTAATGGTATTGATTTATCTATTAATGAGGGAGAGGTTATAGCTTTAGTGGGTGAGAGCGGTAGTGGTAAAACAACACTTACTAGAATTATTTCTGGATTAGAAACACAAGAGCAAGGCAGTATAGAACTTAATGGTGTTATGGTAGCAAATGACGCATTGTTTGTACCTCCAGAAGACCGAAATATTGGTATGGTTTTTCAAGATTATGCTTTATTTCCGCATCTTACAGTGGCTCAAAACATAAGCTATGGTATTACTAAAAGTGAAGATAAAATACAGAGTGTAGAACAGGTTACAAAATTAGTAGGTTTACAAACGTTTACTAAGCGTTATCCACATCAACTTTCTGGAGGACAACAACAACGTGTCGCTTTAGCAAGAGCCTTAGTATTAAATCCAAGCCTTTTAATTTTAGATGAGCCTTTTAGTAATTTGGATGTTATCTTAAAAATGCAATTGCGAAATGAAGTTTATAGTATTCTAAAAGAAACGAAAACAACAACAATTTTCGTTACTCATGATATGAAAGATGCAATAGCCATTGCAGACAAGATTGTTGTATTAAAAGATGGAGAAATTATTCAATATGGTTCAGCAAAAACATTATACAAAAAGCCAAACAATCTTTATGTTGCTTCTCTGTTTAGTCCTATAATTCAATTGAGTCCTTCAGACCTTAGTTGTTTTAATTTTAATAATTCAGACACACAAAATTATGTTTTGCGGCTGGAGCATTTTATTATAAATAAAAATAGGAAGCATACCGCTAACATTACTATAATACAAAGCCTGTTTTTAGGAAACCATTATTTTAATACAGGTCAACTAGAAAATGGAACATTAATCCATTTTAAATCGAAAGCTAAATTAAAAGAAACAGCAAAAATTGGGTTCAAAAAGAAAGACCTCTTAAGTTTTAAATAATGTTTAAAATGTGTTCATAATGAATACAGGTTTAATTATTTATAGTGATTCTTAATTTGTGGTTACACAATGAGAAGCTCTTAAAACTTCATTAACTTTGTAAAAAAAATATAAGCAATGACTACTTCGATAGAACAATTATTAAATAATCAAATAAAATATGAAGCGCAAGCTTCTATGCAATATTTAGCAATGGCCTCTTGGTCTGATGCTAATGGATACAATGGTGTGGCAGATTTTTTCTACAGTCAGTCTGAAGAAGAGCGCTTACACATGACAAAACTAGTTAAGTTTGTTAACGAAAGAGGAGGTAAGGTAATTATACCTGAATTAAAAGCACCAAAGTCTAATTTTGAAGGTCTTAATGAGCTTTTTGAAAAGTTTTTAAACAGTGAAATCTTTGTTACAGAACAAATCAATCATATTATATATGAATGTCTAGAACATAAAGATTATAATGTACATAACTTTATGCAATGGTATGTTACAGAGCAGCTTGAAGAAGAAGCAATGGCTAGAACCTTATTAGATAAACTAAATATAATAGGAAATGATAAATCTGGACATTACTTATTTGATAGAGATATAAATGCAATAGCAGCTTCTCAACAAAAAGAATAATATTTTTTTGATAAAATTTAAAAAGATTCCGATTATCGGAATCTTTTTTTTTGTAAATTTGTTTTTATTTAGAATAAATAAAAATAATGAGAACTACAATTATAACAAATCCATCTCCTATTTTATTGTGTACTACAGCATGTGCTATGTCTTGTGGTGAAGGGAAGAAAAAAAAATGTTGTAAAAAATATAAAAAGAAGGGCAAGTCTAATTGTAAACGTTGCCCTAAAGTAATGTAACTTATTATCTTATAAAAAAAAGAGAGAAGTTGTATTTGTAAGAATAGGTTATGCTTATCACCCTTTTACTTTTGTATTAAAACTAATACAACAAATGTGTTTTTTCATTTTAATAAGAACAAGTTGTTTGGCATAAATCCTAATACAATTTTTTAGCAGTTATATTTTATAGATGGATTAGCATACTAAATTGAAGTATATTCTTTATATATTAACTCTATTAATAAGAATAAAGATGTATATTTGCTTGCAATTAATTCCAATTGCAATGACAGCACACGAAAATAAAATTGTAGGAGAAGGTCTAACTTACGACGACGTTCTTTTAGTCCCAGCTTTCTCAGAAGTACTACCTAGAGAAGTTAACATTCAAACAAAATTTACGAGAAACATAACTATTAATGTTCCTATTGTATCTGCAGCTATGGATACAGTTACAGAAAGTGCTATGGCAATTGCTATGGCAAGAGAAGGTGGGATAGGTGTGTTACATAAAAATATGACAATTGATCAACAAGCTCAGAAAGTACGTAAAGTAAAGCGTGCAGAAAGCGGTATGATTATAGATCCTGTAACACTGCCACTTACAGCAGTTGTTTTAGATGCTAAACAACAAATGAAAGAGCATAGTATTGGTGGTATTCCTATTGTAGACGAAAATGGCCTACTAAAAGGAATTGTTACAAATCGTGATTTACGTTTCGAGCATCAAAACGAAAGACCTATTGTAGAAGTTATGACAAGTGAAAACTTAGTAACAGCACCAGTAGGAACATCTTTAAAAGATGCTGAGAAAATTCTTCAGAAAAATAAAATTGAAAAATTATTAATTGTTGAAGGTGATAAACTAGTTGGGTTAATTACATTTAGAGACATTACAAAAGTGACTCAAAAACCAATAGCTAATAAAGATAGTTATGGACGTTTAAGAGTTGCTGCAGCAATAGGAGTAACAGGAGATGCAGTAGATAGAGCAGCTGCTTTAGTAAAAGCAGGAGTAGATGCTATTATTATAGATACAGCGCATGGGCATACAAAAGGTGTTGTCTCTGTTTTAAAAGACATTAAAAAACAATTTCCAGAATTAGAAGTTGTTGTAGGTAATATAGCAACAGCAGAGGCTGCTAAATATTTAGTAGATGCTGGAGCAGATGCTGTAAAGGTTGGAATAGGACCTGGTTCTATTTGTACAACACGTGTAGTCGCAGGAGTAGGATTTCCTCAGTTTTCGGCAGTATTAGAAGTTGCTGCAGCTATTAAAGGAAGTGGCGTACCAGTTATTGCAGATGGTGGTATTCGTTATACGGGAGATATCCCAAAAGCGATTGCAGCAGGAGCAGATTGTGTTATGCTTGGTTCATTGTTAGCAGGAACTAAAGAATCTCCAGGAGAAACGATTATATACGAAGGAAGAAAATTTAAATCGTATCGTGGAATGGGATCTGTTGAAGCTATGAAACAAGGCAGTAAAGATCGTTATTTCCAAGATGTAGAAGACGATATTAAAAAACTAGTACCAGAAGGTATTGTAGGTCGTGTACCATATAAAGGAGAATTATTTGAAAGTATCCATCAATTTATTGGCGGTTTACGTGCAGGAATGGGCTATTGCGGCGCTAAGGATGTAGAAACATTAAAAGAAACTGGACGTTTTGTAAAAATTACCGCTTCGGGAATTAATGAAAGTCATCCGCACGATGTTACCATAACTAAAGAAGCTCCTAATTACTCAAGATAATTAAAAGCTTAAAATAGATACAAAAGCAGTACCATTGGTGCTGCTTTTTCTTTTTTAAGAAGCACCATAATCTAACATTGTTATTGTGAAAACTAATTGATGAAATTGTATTCATTAATAAAAGAATAGTATTATTTAATGGTTATGTATTCTAGTAATTTGTAGCCATTAACCCCTTTAAATAATATGAAATGAAGAAAGTATTTTTATTACTATGCGTCGCGCTTGCATTTTCTTGTACAGAAAGTGATGATAGCGGGGCTAATCAAGGTACCACAGGTGGCGGTACAACAGGAGGCGGTACTACTGGTGGAACAGGAGGAGGTACAACATTTACAGTGCCAGAAGTTACAGCTACAGGTTTTGATTTGTCAGATTCAGATACAACTGGTTGGGACATGATTTGGGAAGAAGACTTTTCTTCTAACCTAAGTGATTGGTCAATTTGGCAAGGAGGTGCTTTTAATAACGAATTACAATTATATCAAGATGATAATTTATATGTAGAAAACGGATACTTATTTATAAGACAAAGACGTCAAGTAGCTTCTGGGCCAACAAATCCTTTTGACGGTACAACGTCTACTTTTGCTTTTACAAGCGGTCGAATAGAAACTAACGCAACATATAGTCCTGCAACGGTAGATGGAGGTAATACTATTCGCTATTCTGCAAGAATCTTACTCCCAGAAGGAGAAGGTTTATGGCCTGCATTTTGGAGTTATAATGATCCATGGCCAACAATGGGAGAGATAGATGTTATTGAGTATAGAGGAGGAGAGCCAAACGAATACAGTACTAATTTTCATTATGGAGAAGAGACAAACACGGTATTAACTAATCCTGGAGCACAGAATTTCACTTATAATAATGGTGCAAGTTTATCTGACGAGTTTCATGTATTTGAAGTTATTTGGTCTCAAAACACATTAGAGTTATTATTCGATGGAAATATAGTTAAAACATACAATACAGACGATTGGGAATATGTAGACGATATGTACGATAAATCTCAAAAAATAGTTTTAAATATGGCTGTAGGCGGAAACTTTTTTACAGACTTAGATGAAACACAAATACCAAACGAATCCTTTTTAATTGTAGATTGGGTTAAAGTATTTAAACAGTAAATTCTGCTAGATTTCTTTTTAGTTAAAAATGGCGTGGTTGTTTCTATTTTTAACTTATTAAAAAGTGATAGTCTTTAAGATTATCACTTTTTTATTTATACTAAAGTAATAGGCTAGGCAAATGTTCTTTATTAATAACCCAGCGTTTTACTGGTTGCTCAAAATTTAAATAACCAGGAATACAAACATGTTCATTTACAAAAGTAAAACCAATACGCTCTAATGTTTTATTTGGTGCGGGGTTTAAAGCGTAGGGCTCACAAAAAAGTCGCTGTAAATGTAACGCTTCAAAAAATATAGGAATTGATAATTTTAAAAACTGGATACCTAATCCTTTTTGTCGGGTTTGCTGTTCCCAAAGGTGTAAATGCATAAATGCTTGAGTATTAAACTCAATTTGGTTTACATTACAATGGCCAATAGCTTTACCATTTAATAACCAAATAAGAGCAAACGATTTTTTTTGTTCAATAGGAGTGTTAAGTTGAGAACTTAACATAGTAATTAAATCTGTTCTATTGGGTAACTTAGATAAATCTACACCCATACCAATAAGATGTTCATCGCTAGAGTTTAGCCAATAGTCTACTAATGCGTTTATATCTTCGTGCTGTATAGGTCTAACAGAAATATCCATTTTTATTCAGTATATAATTGACCTCTATGTGGTTTTAAAGCATCTCTAACAGGTTTCATTTCATCATCGTTAACAACCATAAAGGCAATAGCATGTGCCTCGTTAAGAGCTTCAAAACCAGTAATGTTTAATGCTAGTTTTTGTATTATTATATACTCTTTTAAATGTATTACGTGATGTTCTGCTATTTTTAAAGCATCTGGACCACGAAAATCCCAAATTAATTTAAGTTTACGCATCTAGAACAGTTATGTTGTTTTCGGCAAAGTTTTTAAAATCTATTAAATATTTCATGGATTGCTTTTTAAAAGTATTCGGCATTAATAAAGTAAGCATTCTCATTTTAAAATTGGTAGCAATAAATTCACTTTTAGAAGTCCACTTTGTGTAACCTTCTTTTGTTTCTTCAAAAGTGTTTTGTTGAATATTATGCATTCCAGGCGCATCGTAGTTTAAAAACATCTTATGTGGTAATTTTATATCTACTATTGTTTCAATAAGAGACATATTACGTTTTCCAAATTTATAATTTAATTGCATCTTAGCTCCAACTTTTCCCGGACTACCAGAAAGGTGCTCATAACTTGTTAATCCACGTTGCCAATGTTTCATGTTATCGTGATTATCCAGTTTTTTTATAAACTCTTCAAGAGGTATTTTAACTGTTATTTCAGAAGTATACTTCATCTAACAAAAGAAATTTAATCGAATTTAAAAAATAAATATTTAATCTAAATTAAACAGGAGTTAAATTGGCTTTTTTTTCGATAAAAAGCACTGAGTAGGCTACTAAAAACAAGGAAAACGTTTTAGTAAATATGTGTTATAAACAGTGGTTGATTTATCTATAATTAAAAAAAACGGTTTAGAACACTAAATAAACTTTAGTAACGTTAGTTAATATACTTGTATTATAGGCTAATATTGCTATTTTTGCAACCATTGTAAAAACAAAAAAAGATTATGAAAAAAAGATTTGTATTATGTTTTTTAAGTGTTGTGTTTGTTCAACTATTAACAGCACAAAACAATAATAAAGAAATACTTTTTACTGTAGAAGATACTCCAGTTTATGCTTCGGAATTTATTAGGGTTTACAATAAGAATTTAGAATTAGTAAAAGATGAATCGCAAAAAGATGTAGATGGTTATTTAGAGTTATTCATTAATTACAAATTAAAACTACAAGAAGCTAAAGCATTAGGATTAGATAAAAAGGATAGTTATTTAAGAGAATTTGATAGTTACAAAAAACAACTGTCTAAAAACTATTTAACAGATACCAAAGTAACAGATGCTTTAGTAGAAGAAGCATACGAAAGAATGGGGTACGAAGTAGATGCTAGCCATATATTAGTAAGGTTAGAAGAAGGCGCTACACCAGACGATACATTAAAAGTATATAACGAAATCGTAAAGCTACGTAACCGTGTTATAGATGAAGGTTACAAAGCTGTACAAAGAGATGTACATAACGGAAAAACTATTTTTGCTGAGGACTTAGGATATTTCACAGCGTTTAAAATGGTTTACGATTTCGAAAACGAGGCATACAATACAGAAGTTGGCAAAGTGTCTCAACCTTTTAGAACTCGTTTTGGATACCATGTATTAACTGTTTTAGATAAGCGTGTTTCGAGAGGGCAAGTAACAGCTGCTCATATTATGATTAAAGATGACGAAACTAAAATTAACGAAATCTATAAGAGAATAGAACAAGGTGAAACTTTTGAGGCGCTAGCAAAGCAGTTTTCAGAAGATAAAAGCTCAGCAAACAAAGGAGGAGCTTTAAACCCATTTTCAAGTGGAGAATTAAGTTCTAAAACGTTTGAAAATGTTGCATTCGGTTTAAAAGAAAAAGAAGTATCTAAACCTTTTAAAAGTGAATTTGGATGGCATATTATTAAACTTTTAGGTAAAAAAGAAAGAGAACCTTTTGATCAAGTAAAAGGGTTTTTAGAAAACAAAATAAGAAGAGATTCCAGATCTAAATTAATTAATACATCTAGAATTAATACTTTAAAAGCAAGATATACAATTGAAGAGAATGTATCTGAAATAGATTATTTTAAAACTATAATTAACCAATCGTATTTACAAGGTAGATGGAATTTACCAGAAAATTTTAAAGCAGATAAGCCATTATTAAAAGTACAAGAAAGACAATTAACTAATAATGATTTTGGTCAATTTTTATTAAAAAGTCAAAGACAACGATCTGCAGATAAAAACTTGTACAGTATAATCGATAAGATATACGAGCGTTATTATGAATATGAATTATTAAGATATCAAGAAGATAATTTAATAAACGAAAATGAAGACTATGCACAAATACTTGGAGAGTATAGAGATGGACTATTACTATTCGATTTAATGGAAACAGAAATATGGAATTCTGCAAAAACAGATTCTGTAGCGTTAAAGAACTATTATAATAATAACAAAGCAAATTATTTTTATAATGAACGAATAGATGCTTTAGTAGCATCTTCAGCTGAAAAGAATAACATTAAAAAGGTTGCAAAACTTTTAAAAGCTGGAAAAACTGTTGAAACTATAAAGGCAGCAGTTAATATAGACGATAAAATTAATGTAAGCTTTACAGAAGAGGAAATGGAAGCTAATCATCAAGCTTTACCAAAAGGATTCAAATTTAAAAAAGGTGTTTCTAAAGTCTACAAACATAACGATGCTTATGTTGTTATTAAGGTAAAAGCAATACTACCAAAAGTTGCTAAAACATACGATGAAACTAAAGGGAAAGTTATTAGTGACTACCAAACCTATAAAGAAAAAAACTGGATAAAAGCATTAGCAGATAAGTATAAAGTAACAGTTAACGAAGCTGTTCTAAAAAACGTAAAAAGAAATATTAAAAAGTAATTATTATTAAAAATACACTTTACATATTATCTATACTATTATTAGTAGTATCCTGTGAGTATTTTAACCCTACAACAGAAGAAAATGCTGTAGCAAGAGTTAATAATAATTTTTTATACGAAAATGATATTATTAATGCCTTACCAGAAAATTATACAAAGGCAGATAGTACAATACTAGTAAATAACATGATTAATCGTTGGGCTACTAAACAATTACTAGTAAGTGGAGCAGAGTTAAATTTAAAGCAAGAAACACAAAGTGAGTTTAATAAATTAGTAGAACAATATAAAAGTGATTTGTATAGTAAAGCCTATTTAGAAGCTTTAGTATATAAAAACTTAGATACAGTTGTTTCTAAAGAGGAAGCTACTCTATATTACGAAAATAATAAAAGCGCCTTTAAATTAAATGAAGAGCTTATTAAACTTAGATACATAAACTTAGATGCCAATCGATTAGATTTAGACGATTTAAAAACAAAGTTTAAGCGCTTTGATATTAAAGATAAAAAAGAATTAGATTCTATTTCTATTCAGTTTAAAGCCTATTCGCTTAACGATTCTGTATGGATTCGCTTAAACCAAGCAGTGAAAAAAATACATGGTATTAACCAAGAAAATAAAGCAGAACTGTTAAAAAAATCTAATTTTGTACAACTCAAAGATTCATTAGGACTATATTTGATCCAAATAAATGATGTCCTACTAAGAAACAGTACAGCACCTTTGGAATATGTAAAACCTACAATAGACCAAATAGTGGTAAACAAGCGTAAGTTGGAACTCATTACAAAGTTAAAACAAGACATTACAAAAGATGCCATTAAAAATAAACATTTTGAAATTTACAATTAATTTGAAACACATTATAGCGTTAAGCTTAGCTCTTTTTGTTGCACAAGGATTAGTAGCACAAGAAATTATAGAAGAGAAAGAAGAAGTAAAAAAACAAGACAGCGTAAAACCTTTTACAGAGCAAAAAGTAGATGGAGTTGCCGCAGTAGTTGGAGACTTTATTGTTTTAGATTCTGATGTAGCTTTAGAGTACGAAAAATTAAAATTAAGAGGCGCAAACTTAGAAAACTTTACAGAGTGCCAATTATTTGGTAAGCTTTTAGAGGATAAATTATATGCACACCAAGCCATACAAGACAGTATTGTGGTTAATGAGGCAGAAATTAGAAGTTATGTAAACCAACAAATCGATGAATTTAAACTTAGACTTAATGGATCTTTAGATGAAGTATTAAAACTTTATAAAAAAGAAGATGAAAAGAGTTTAAGAGAAGAAATGATTGAAATCAACAGAACACAAAAATTGGTTTCAGAAATGCAAAAGAAAATTGTTGATGAAATAGAAGTAACGCCAGAAGAAGTACGTATATTCTTTAATAAAATACCAAAAGACCAGAGACCAGTTTTTGGAACAGAACTAAAAGTATCTCAAATAGTTATAGAACCTAAAGTTACTTTAGAAGCTAAACAAGAAGTAATAGATCAATTAAAAGGATTTAAAAGAGATATAGAAGAAAATGGTGCAAACTTTAGATCTAAAGCTGTTTTATATTCAGATGATAAAGGCTCTAAAAGAACAGGTGGGTTTTATACATTAAACAAATCTAGGCCAAGAATGGTAAAAGAGTTTAGAGAAGTTGCATTTTCTTTACAAGAAGGAGAAATATCTGATCCATTTAAAACAGAATTTGGATACCATATTATATATTTAGAAAAAATAAGAGGACAAGAATACGATGTAAGACACATTTTAAGAGTTCCTGATGTGTCTTCTAAATCAATAAAAGAAGCAAAAGATAAAATAGAATCCATTAGAAAAAATATACTAGATGGTAATATTACTTTCGAAGATGCGGCAAAAGAATCTAGTGATGAAGTTAAAACTAAATACCAAGGCGGTAAGTTAATTAATCCAACAACACAAGATTATAATTTTGAGCTAACTAAAATGGATCCAGAATTATATGGGCAAATACAGAATTTAAAAGATGGAGAAATCTCTAATGTAATAGAAGATTTAGATAGATCCGAAAATGTTAAATTTAAAATTTTAAGTATTGCAGATAGAATAGACGAGCATGAAGCAGACTATTCAAGAGACTATTTAAAAATTAAAGAATTAGCATTAAACGAAAAAAGAATAAAAGCTATAGATAAATGGCAAGACGAAACTATAGAGGCTACTTACATAAAAGTAAGTGGAGAATATAGAAATTGCGATTTTAATAGTAACTGGTTAAAAAAATAATCATAATAAAGAATGTCAGACGTAGCAGCAGTAAACCAATTAGTAAAAAAATATAACGATTTAAAACAAGAAATAGCCAAAGTAATAGTTGGGCAAGACGATGTTGTAAATCAAATATTAATCTCCATTTTTTCTGGAGGCCATGCATTACTAATAGGCGTACCCGGTTTGGCAAAAACATTAATGGTTAATACCATATCGCAAGCATTAGGTTTAAATTTTAAGAGAATACAATTTACACCAGATTTAATGCCAAGTGATATATTAGGAAGTGAAATTTTAGACGAGAATAGAAACTTTAAATTTATAAAAGGCCCTATTTTTTCTAATATTATTCTAGCAGATGAGATAAACCGTACGCCGCCAAAAACGCAAGCTGCTTTATTAGAAGCAATGCAAGAACGTGCTGTTACAGTTGCAGGACACCATTATAAATTAGATTTGCCTTATTTTGTTTTAGCAACACAAAACCCAATAGAGCAGGAAGGAACATATCCGCTTCCTGAAGCTCAATTAGACCGTTTTATGTTTGCAATACATTTAGACTATCCGTCTTTTCAAGAAGAGGTAGATGTCGTTAAAGCAACAACAAGTAATGCTAAACCAACAGTAAATGCATTATTTACAGCAAAAGAAATTATAGATTTTCAAGATTTAATTCGTCGTATACCAGTTGCTGACAATGTTATTGAATATGCAGTAACTATGGTTGGTAAAACAAGACCTAATAGCGATGCGGCATCAGACTTAGTAAAAAACTATATCGATTGGGGAGCAGGACCAAGAGCTTCGCAAAATTTAATATTAGCGGCAAAAACACATGCAGCAATACAAGGAAAGTTCTCGCCAGATATAGAAAATGTACAAGCAGTTGCTAAAAGTATATTACGTCATAGAATGATTAAAAATTATAAAGCTGAAGCTGAAGGAATAACAGAAGAAGAAATTATTAAATCTTTATTCTAGAAAATAATAAAAGCTGAAAAAGCTTCACTATTAGTTTTAAAACTAATAGTGAAGCTTTTTTTATATAAATATGGTATCATAATTAGTAGATTTTGTATAAAAAGGAGCTTAAAAGCTAATTATGAGTCACGAAAACGATTGAAATTTAAGTTTTTTTAATTCAACAAATAACATTCTCTTATTAATTTAGTATTTTTTTAATTATAATTTTATTGTATTGATAAAATTACAAGGCTAAAATGCTGTTTTATTAAGTAATTCTCAATCAATTTTGATATTCCTTATATACTTTTTAAAGTCTAGAGAATTATGTAAATTTGCAAGACTTTAAAAAAATAAAAACAACCTTAAATTTTTTACTATATGGCATTCGATATCGATATGATAAAAAAGGTTTATGCTCAAATGGCGGAGCGTGTTGACGCAGCACGTGATGTAGTTGGTAAACCATTAACACTTTCAGAAAAAATATTATATAATCACTTATGGGATGGTGTACCGACCAAAGCCTTCGAAAGAGGAAAAGATTATGTAGATTTTGCACCAGATCGTATCGCATGTCAAGATGCAACAGCACAAATGGCTTTATTGCAATTTATGCAAGCTGGTAAAAACAAAGTAGCTGTACCAACAACTGTACACTGTGATCACTTAATACAAGCTAAAGAAGGTGCTGCAACAGATTTAAAAAATGCTAACGATATTAGTAGCGAAGTTTTTAATTTCTTAGAATCTGTATCTAATAAATATGGTATTGGCTTCTGGAAGCCAGGTGCAGGTATTATTCACCAAGTAGTATTAGAGAATTATGCATTTCCTGGAGGAATGATGATTGGTACAGATTCTCACACTGTTAACGCAGGAGGATTAGGAATGGTAGCTATTGGAGTTGGAGGAGCAGATGCAGTAGATGTAATGGCTGGTATGGCTTGGGAATTAAAATTTCCAAAACTAATAGGTGTTAAGTTAACAGGTAAATTATCTGGATGGACAGCGCCAAAAGATGTTATCTTAAAAGTAGCAGGAATCATTTCTGCGAAAGGAGGTACTGGAGCTATCGTTGAGTACTTTGGAGAAGGAGCAAAATCTATGTCTTGTACAGGAAAAGGTACTATTTGTAACATGGGGGCTGAAATAGGAGCAACGACATCTACATTTGGATACGATGAGTCTATGGAACGCTATTTACGTGCTACAGAAAGAGCAGATGTTGCAGACGAAGCAAATAAAATTAAAGATTACTTAACTGCAGATGCAGAAGTATATGCAAATCCAGAACAATATTTCGATCAAGTAATAGAAATTAATTTATCTGAATTAGGCCCATTATTAAACGGACCATTTACTCCAGATTTATCCACAGAAGTTGGTAGTTCTATGACAGAGAAGGCAACAGCTAATGAGTGGCCTTTACAAGTTGAGTGGGGATTAATAGGATCTTGTACAAACTCGTCTTACGAAGATTTATCTAGAGCTTCATCTATAGCGCAACAAGCCATAGATAAAGGTTTAAAAATGAAAGCAGAATTAGGAATTAATCCAGGTTCTGAAAAAGTAAGATATACAGCAGATAGAGACGGAATCCTTGGGATATTCGAAAAACTAGATGCAAAAATATTTACTAATGCATGTGGACCATGTATTGGTCAATGGGCAAGATATAGTGATCCTAAAAATGCACCAAAGAACAGTATCGTACACTCTTTTAATAGAAACTTTGCTAAACGTGCAGATGGAAACCCTAATACACACGCTTTTGTTGCATCACCAGAATTAACAGCTGCAATAGCAGTAGCAGGGCGTTTAGACTTTAATCCGTTAACAGATAAGTTAATTAATGAAAACGGAGAAGAAGTAATGTTCGATGAGCCAACAGGATGGGAATTACCTCCAAAAGGTTTTGAGGTTAAAGATAATGGATATTTAGAGCCAGTTGCAGACGGAAGTGGAGTAGAAGTAGTGGTGAGTCCAACATCAGAAAGATTAGAGTTATTAACACCTTTCGAGCCTATAGGAAATACTATAAATGGGGCTAAACTATTAATAAAAGCATTTGGTAAGTGTACAACAGATCATATTTCTATGGCTGGACCATGGTTGCGTTTTAGAGGACATTTAGATAATATTTCTAATAACTGTTTAATAGGAGCTGTTAACGCTTTTGGTAAGAAAACAAACTTTGTTAAAAACCAATTAACAGGAGATTTTGGTGGAGTACCAGATACAGCTAGAGCATACAAAGCAGCAGGTGTAAGAACTGTAGTTGTTGGAGATCATAACTACGGAGAGGGATCTTCTAGAGAACACGCAGCAATGGAGCCAAGACATTTAGGTGTAGCAGCAGTAATTGTAAAGTCTTTTGCTAGAATTCATGAAACAAACCTTAAAAAACAAGGGATGTTAGGATTAACGTTTGCTAACGAAAGCGACTATGATTTAATCCAAGAAGACGATACATTTAACTTTACAGATTTAAATGCATTTGCACCAGGAAAACAATTAACTTTAGAAGTTGTACATGTAGATGGTAGCAAAGATGTTATTATGTTAAATCATACATATAACCAATCTCAAATAGAGTGGTATAATGAAGGTTCTGCATTAAATTTAATTAAAAAAGAGAACGCTTAAAACAAGCTTTTTATCATAATATAAAACTCCTAATAATTAATTAGGAGTTTTTTTTGTGTTTTATCGTAAGAAATCATTCGGTATTACGACTATGAAATTCTAATAGAATACAAATACCCTTTAAAAAATGAATTCACTCTGGTTTTTTGAGGATACAAATCTTTTTAAAGTTTTATGTCCTCACAAGTTCAAAGCCTATAAAAAGGATCATGAATTTGACGGTTACAAGAAAAAAGATTACATCTATTTTGAAGAAGATTCCTCTAACAAAGTCTTTTTAATAGAAAAAGGAAAAGTAAAAATTGGATATTATAGTGAAAATGGAGATGAAGTAGTAAAAGCTATATTATCTAAAGGACAGCTATTTGGTGAAAAAGCCATATTAGGAGAAGCAAAACGAGACGAGTTTGCTCAATCTCTCGATAATACAACTTCCATATGTCCTATTGGTGTAGACACCATGCATAGTTTAATGCGAGACAATCAAACCTTCAGTTTTAAAGTCTATAAATTTATAGGATTCAAATTCAAGAAACTAGAAAGACGCCTGCAATTGCTCATGTTTAAAGATACAAAAACAAGACTTGTAGAATTTTTAGATGAGTTATGTAGTGAGTATGGTTACAATTGTGATAAAACTGGTGATCATGTAATACATCATCCTTATACACAAAGTGATATTGCCTCATTAATTGGAACTTCTAGACCAACATTAAACATTCTTTTAAATGAATTAAAAGAAGAGAATTACTTGAATTTTAACAGAAAAGAAATAAGAATTTTAAAAAAAACAGCTTAATGTTAGATAGCTAACATTTTAATAGTGACTATTGCTATAATTTTGCTTTTATAAAACAATAATTATAAAAAATAAAGCAATGATAAAAAAAATGATTTTAGGAGCTATGGCATTAGGAGTTTTTGCCACTTCTTGTAGTAATGATGATGATGCTACGGTACAACCCGTAAATTCTTCTTTAACTGTAGATTTAACAGGTTTAGAAGCATTAGGAGATAATTTTGTATACGAAGGTTGGATTATAGTAGATGGAGCACCAGTATCAACTGGACGTTTTTCTTCTGTAACATTCCCACAGACGTTTTCTGTAAATGCAGCACAATTAAATGCAGCAACTACTTTTGTATTAAGTATAGAACCAACTATAGATGCCGATCCAGCGCCAGCACCAACAAAAATATTAGCTGGAGATTTTGCAGGAGATGCTGCACCAGTTAGTTCAACAGGAATAGTAGGTGATTTTTCTGCATCTTGGGGTAAATATATTTTAGCAACACCAACAGATACAGACATGACAAATGAAGAAAGTGGTGTTTGGTTTTTAGATAATGCGACTATGCCGCCGTCTGTAGGTTTAGGGTTACCAGAATTACCAGATGGATGGAAGTATGAAGGATGGGCTGTAATTGATGGAACACCATTAAGTACAGGAACATTTACTAAAGTAGCAGCAACAGATGAAATGGCACCATATAGTGGACCAGAAGCTTTACCAATGCCAAATGGAGCAGATGGATTTTTTCCAGGGGAAGATTTCTTAGAAAATACACCAGCAGGAATGACGTTTCCTTTAGATTTAAAAGGGAAAACAATAGTAGTATCAGTTGAGCCATATCCAGACAATAGCCCAGCACCTTTTACATTAAAACCATTAGCACATATGGTACCAACCAATGCGGCTAATCATACACCGATTACAATGGGAGCAGGACCAGTACAATCTTTAGCAGGTTCTGTATCTAGGTAATAAATTTGTTTTTTATTAGATTTGAAGCGTCATTTGCATTATGTAAGTGGCGCTTCATTAGTTATTAAAATGACGTATTGTTGGTTTTATTCCGTCATAGCGTCTAAATGCTTACAAGTCCAATTTATAATTATGAAAAAGAAAAAAATAAACATTAAAAATATTCTGTTTTTAGTGGCGATACTATTACTTATTATTCCACAGACACGTCAACCTATTCAAGTATTATTGCATAAAGGATTAGCACAATTTAGCCCAAGTGTAGAAAATGTAGAGGACGTAGAACAAATAAGTAGTTATAATTGGCAGTTAAAAAGTATCAATGGTGATTCATTTAATTTTGAAAGCACTAAGCATAAAGTTGTTTTAGTTAATTTGTGGGCAACTTGGTGTCCCCCGTGTATTGCAGAGATGCCTTCTATGCAAGCGTTGTATACTGATTATAAAGATCAAGTAGACTTTCTTTTTGTATCTAACGAATCTCAAGAAGATTTATCTAAATTTTTAAAGAAAAAAGGCTACACATTTCCAGTTTATAAACCTACAACAAAATCTCCGGAAACATTTAATGTAAGAAGTATACCAAGAACGTTCTTAATAGACAGAAACGGTAATATTATTATAGATAAGTCTGGAGCAGCAAATTGGAATAGTGAAACAGTAAGAACAACTATAGATGGACTTATAAAACTATAGTGTTTTAAAAAAAGCCTTTATAAATGTAAACGAGAATAAAGAGTACATTATTTTTAATTCTTCCCAAAGTGTAGAGTCTTCATCGAGAAAACGAAACATGGTTTCTATAGTATTTTTAGAATAAAAACGCTCAAAAAGCCATTCGCCTTTTGCATTTTCGTCGTGTAATACTTTAAGGAATACTTTATCATAAAACTTAAAACGTTTATTGATAAGTCCTGTGGAAGGAGGTTTTCCTTGTTTTAAATTTGAAATAATGGTGTCAACTTTCTTTTCTGTATGTTTAAAAGAGTAGCCAGTAGATCCTTTTACCCAGCCTCCAGCTGTACCAATCTTTGTTATTTTCTCTGTAGAATATTTTTCGAAAGGAAAATCCGTCATAGGAATACTTCCTTTTTCAATTTCTGTAATATTGTAATTTGTAATTTGTAAAATTTCAGAAATATATTGTTTTAAAAAAACATCATAGGTAGCATCAGCAACAGTATTAGGTGTAAAATAAGTAAATTCTACTAAGGCTTTCTTTTCAGATACTGGTAATACATACATAAAGGTAGTTTGCTCACCATCTTTTAACCTATAATCCATCATAGTAAAAGCATCAGGAGTATTAAATATACTGTGTTCAGTTTCTATAACCCAACCTTTAAAATGCTGAATGACATTGGTGTATTGATTACTTTCAGAATAAAAAGAATTATTTATTCTACTATCAAAAACATGGCCAGCTTTATATACGTTTGAAGCTGAAGATACAGTTGTAGAACCTTGAGACTCTTCAACTAAAATAACATCGTCTATTATAAAATGAATATTATTTTTTTTAGATAATTTAAACATAGTATCCTTATAGAAATCTATAGAACGTAGCATTTTATAGCGATAAGGATGTAGCTGTAAATTTATAGTTTTTTTGGAAGAGTATACAAAAGCGTTATCCCAAGAGGCATGTACTAAATGGTTCCATTTACCAGGTTCTTTTTCCCAAAAGCACCATGTTTTGTCATTAATTGTTTTTTCTTCTTTATCTATTAAAGCAATTTGTTTATTCGAAAAAAAAGAATCCTCTGCTAATGCTAGCGCAAGTTGAAGCCCAGATAAACCATTACCAACTATAATGTAATCGAAATGTTTTTGTCTGCCATTCATTTATAAAAGAAAAGCTGTTTAACGCTTAAAATATTTAAAAGGAACAAATAGCATCCCGTAGCACTCACCGTCATGTTTTCCTAAATGTTTATGGTGAATTTTGTGAGCACGTCTTACGCCTTTTGCATACCAGTTATTAGCTTTACGTAATAATTTAAAGCGTTGATGTATAAAAATATCATGAACAATAAAATAGGCTGCACCGTATGCCATAATACCTAAACCTATTGGTAAACAATACCAAATACCTTCGTAACTCCATAAATAAAAGCACCCCATGCTTACTACTGCATAGAATATAAAAAAGGCATCGTTACGCTCAAACCAGCTATCGTGATCTTTATGGTGGTGGTCTTTATGTAAAGACCATAAAAAACCATGCATAATGTATTTATGTGTAAACCATGCATTAAATTCCATTATAGAAAATGTTCCTAAAAAAATTATGATCCAGTATACTGTTTGCATTACATTAAATTAAGTTGATATTTTACATAACCTCTAGTTAGAATTTCTACCTTTTTATAATTAGGCACACGTATTCTAGCATTTTTAATCTCTAAGGCTGGTGTCTTTTTTAGCTTTTTAAGAAGTTGTCTATAGTATCTGTAAGCCATAAATACTCCAAATTTGGCCTCTATAGGTAATTGTTTTATACCTTTTAAACCCTCGGCAAAATCTTTTTCTATGTCCTCTATAATATTTTGTTTCGATAATTCATCTAAATTATTCAAATCTGTATTTGGGAAGTAAGTACGTTCTAACTCATCGTAATCTGCTTTTAAATCTCTTAAAAAGTTTACTTTTTGAAAAGCAGAACCCAAAGACATAGCTGTATCTTTTAGAGCATTATATTTTTCATTATCCCCTTTTACAAAGACTTTTAAACACATTAGTCCTACAACATCTGCAGACCCATAAATGTAATCTTTATATTCTCTTTCGGTTAAGTATGTGCTTTTGTGTAAATCCAAACGCATACTTTTCATAAAAGAATCTACCATATGTTGTTCTATATTGTGCTTATGGTAAGTATGTTGAAAGGCATTTAAAATTGGATTTAAGCTAATTTTATCTTTTAACGCTCGCTCAAGGTCTAGCTCGAAATTTTTAAATAGCTCTTCTTTATTGTAATCATGAAAGCTATCTACTATCTCATCTGCAAAACGTACAAAACCATAAATGTTATATATGTCTTGACGTATGCAACTAGATAACATTTTTGTTGCCATCGAAAAAGATGTACTATAGGATTGTGTTACTACTTTACTACAATTGTAGGAAACGGAATCAAATAAAGTCTTCATTAGTTACTGTTGTGTTTATTTATTAATTCTGCTACTAATTTTCCTGATATTAAAGATGGAGGCACACCTGGTCCAGGAACTGTTAATTGACCTGTGAAAAATAAATTTTTTACTTTCCCACTTTTTAATTTAGGTCGTAAGAATGCTGTTTGCAAGAGCGTATTTGCCATTCCATAAGCATTTCCTTTATAGGAATTGTAGTCTTTTATAAAGTCGTTGACACAAAAAGACTCTTTAAAGATAATAGATTTTCTAACATCCTGAGAAGTCAGAGCTTCAAATCTTGCGATTATTTTCTCGAAATATTCAGCTCTAAGCCCTTCATTATCTTCTATTCCTGGTGCTAAGGGGATTAAAAATATACCTGCTTCTTTACCTTCTGGCGCAGAACTCTCATCCGTTATGCTAGGAAAGCTGGCATAGAATAATGGATTGTCTGGCCATCTTGGTGTATCGTAAATATCTTTTGCATGGATATCGAAATCTACATCAAAAAATAGGGTGTGGTGGTTTACGTTTTTTAATTTTTTATCAAATCCTACATAAAAGAGTAGGGAAGATGGTGCGAATACTTTTTTAGACCAATATGATTCTGAATATTGTCTGTATTTCTTGTCAAGCAATGTTTCACTATGGTGATAATCTGCTCCACTTAAAACAATATCGAAATCATGTGTTTCATCATGCACTACAACACCAGTTGCTTTTCCATCACTATTTATATTTATTTTGTCTACAGGTGCACTCGTTTTTATACTTACACCAAGAGATTTAGCAAGAGTTTCCATAGCTAAGATAACTTGATACATGCCTTTTTTAGGATGAAATGTACCAATGCCAAAATCGGCATAGTTCATAAAACTATAAAAAGAAGGTGTGTTGCTTGGTTTTGCACCTAGAAATAACACTGGAAATTCTAATATTTGTGCAAGACGGTTATTTTTAAATTCTTTTCTAACGTCTTTTTTTATAGTACTAAAAAATTGCCCTACTTTTCTCATTGTAACTGGTGTTACAAGCTCGAAAGGGGAAACACCTGGCCTGTAAACTAAGTCTTTAATGGCAACATTATAGTTATCCTGTGCGTTGTCTATAAACTTTTTTAGCTTTTTTGAACTCCCTTGTTCTTCCGCTTCAAAAGCGGCATATATCTTTTCTAGAGTATCTTCAATGGTGATAAAATCGTCTTTTCCAAAGTAAACACTATAAGCTGGATTAAGTTTTTCTAGTGTATAATATTCTGAAGGGGTTTTATTGAAATCTGCAAAGAAGCGTTCAAACACATCTGGCATCCAATACCAAGTAGGACCAATATCGAATGTAAAGCCGTCTTTTTTTAATTGTCTAGCACGTCCACCAATAGTTTCGTTTTTTTCGAATATGGTTACGTCATAACCATCTTTTGCTAAATAACAAGATGCGGCTAAGGCTGAAAAACCAGAACCAATAATTGCAATAGTTTTGCTCATAAATTTATCCAACTTGTTGTTTATAGTTATCTAAACCATCTAAAACATCTTTTGTAGAACTAAATACAGATATTTTATCATCAAGTTTATTTACATCTATATGTGTTGTTTGTCTACCAGAGATTAATAATAGGTTATTAACATCTTTTAAAACTTTATTTGAGAATTCCTGTAGGTAGTCGTCAATAATTTCTTTTTCAGGTTTTACAGTAAATGATGATATAAATACAATTTCATCGTAATGATCTGTTAAGTATTCTAAACTGTCAATTGGAACACTCTGTCCTAAATAAATACTTTTAAAGCCTCTTAATATTAATTCGTAATTAATAAATAATAACCCAAGTTCATGGATTTCATTGTCTGGTAAAAAGAGTACGAAAGTTTTACTTTTTTCATTTTGAGAAGCTTCATTTACAGCTTTGTCTGCATAAATAAGTATCTTCTGTTTAATGAGTTCGAAAATAAAATGCTCATGAGCAGGCGTTATGGTGTCTGTTTGCCATAATAAACCTATTTGATCTAGAAGTGGAACAAATACATTATGAAAGATGTCTGATAAACTTTGTTCCTTAGATAAGTCTCTAAACGTTTTATAAAATAAAGTTTGATCGAAATTCAGCATGGCAATTTTAAATAAATCGACATAATGATTTTCTGGGTCACTTTCTTTTGCAATTTGTTTTACTAATGCAGGAATTTCCTCAGAAGTTAATTGCGCTATTTTTGAAACTTTATAGCCATTTCTATTAAGAAATGTTATATTTAACAACTTTTGTAAACTAGCAAGACTGTAGTATCTTATATTGGTCTCTGTTCTATTAGGTTGAAAAAGATTGTAGCGTTTTTCCCATATTCTTATAGTATGGGCTTTGATACCAGAAAGATTTTCTAGGTCTTTAATACTGAATTTTGTTTTTATATTATCCATACATCATAAAATCATCGAACAAAATTTCATTTTAAATACAGAAACTTGTTTCATATTGTTTAGTTTTAAGCTAAAATACTTAAACAAAATGAAAAAAACCACATTATAGATTAAATTTTACAAATGATTAACATATTTCATAATAAAGTGTATTGTTATAAATTATAATGTGTCATTTTTTTAAATTAGCCATTAAAATCTAATTTTTTAAATATTGGATACAGATAAACAACTTCTTTTTTTCTTTAGTTTGCTTGGTGCATTTAATGGTGTATTACTTGCAGTTTACTTTATATTTCTATCGAAAACTAAAAAAACATATAATATTTTTCTAGGCCTATTATTATTGGTTGTTAGTATAAGAATAGGTAAATCTGTTTTCTTTTACTTTAACAGTAATTTGTCTAGTTTATACATACATATTGGTATTATGGCTTGTGCGTTAATAGGACCCTTGTTGTATTTGTTTGTAAGAAGTGGATTGATAAATAATAGAACTGTAAAGAAGTACGATATTTTTCATGCTTTGCCTTTAATTATTGTTATAATAATAGCTTTACAATTCCCGTATTGGGATAATCGTAATTTATGGAGAAATCTAATAAACCTAATTTATTGGCAGTGGTTTGTATATATTATAATTACTGCATTTAATTTAATTCCTGTTTTTAAATCTATAAATAGTAACTCTAAGGCCGAGCGAGATATTAGTACTATTTGGCTATTAAGTGTATTTATTGGTGTTGCAATTATTTGGCTAGCCTATAGAACCGCTCGCTATACTTCATATATTGTAGGTGCAGTTTCTTTTTCTTTTGTTTTCTATATGTCTATACTATTAATTTTTAAGTTTTCAAGACATAAAAAAACGGAAGCTAAAGTTAAAAAAAGAACAAAACAACTTTTAGATGAAGCTACTATTAGGATTATAGATAATAAATTAAATGCTATAATAGAGATAGAAAAAGTTTATAAAGATTCTAATTTAAAAATGCCAGATTTGGCTGCTCATTTAAATATCTCTCCACATATTTTATCTCAATATTTAAATGAAGTGTTACAGAAAAACTTTTCGCAATTTATTAATGAACATAGAGTGAGAGAAGCTGAACAACTTTTAAAATCTTCCAATAATTATACAGTAGAATCCATTGCTTACGATAGTGGTTTTAATTCTGTTTCTGCGTTTTATACTGCATTTAAAAATATTAATAAGATTACACCAGCTGCATTTAAAAAAATGTAATTTATTTAAAAACAGATTTTTATATTTTAGTTTTTATGTGGATTTATAAATTAGGAGATACTATTTATAGATTACTAAGGCTATAAATTATTGTAAGGCTAGTTTTGATTAAAACTAAAATTCATGAAACGAGCATGCTAAAATCTTTATAATCTAAGAGAATGATTAATAGGGAATAGTATGTGATCATTTAAAATTAATAAATATATACACATGAAAACAATAATTATAGCACTAGGACTAATTTTTACATTAACCAGTTACAGCCAAACAGACGAAGAGAAAGTAAAAGCAACTTTAATGGATTACATTGAAGGTACAGCTAATGGTGAAATAAATAGAATAAAAAGGGCATTTCATAAAGACGCAAATTTATATTCCATTGCAGACGATAGTTTAAGAGCTTTACCATCTAAAAAGTATATAGGATATTTTAAGCAAGGTAAAAAAAATGAACGCTTAGGACATATAGAGTCTATAGACATACGCAATAATGCTGCAGTTGGTATTGTAAAAATAGATATGCCAAGCCGTAAAAGGCGTTATACGGATTACATGTTATTACTTAAAACTGAAGGCAATTGGAAAATAGTGCATAAATCCTACACTTGGGAATCGTACGAAAGAAAAGGAAAAGTATTATTTGTCGTTTCTAATGCATCATCTTATGGCGAAAATAATAAGCGAACTGGTACACACTATGAAGAGTTAGTACAACCATATGACGCCCTGCAAAATGCAGGATATGAAGTCGATTTTGTTAGTCCGAAAGGAGGAGAAATACCAGTGGCGTATATAAACCTTCAAAACAAATTGCAGTTGCATTATTTCTATGATGCGGCATTGCAATACAAATTAAAACATACATTAAAGCCTAATCAGGTAAATTCTAAAGACTACCAAGCCATATACTACTGTGGAGGTTCAGCAGCTGTGTTCGACGTGCCAAATAATAAAGGTATTCAAAATATAACACAACAAATTTATGAAAATCAAAATGGTGTAGTTAGTTCTATATGTCATGGGGCAGCAGGATTAGTAAATGTTAAATTAAACAATGGTACATTTTTAGTAAAAGGAAAGCGTGTTAATTCATTTACTAATGAAGAAGAAGGTAACGGTAAACATTTACCATTTTTAATAGAAACCAAACTAAAAGAAAGAGGAGCGGTATTTAAATCTTCTGGTAAATGGAAATCTCATGTAGAGGTCGATGGTAATTTAATAACAGGACAAAATCCAAGTTCATTAGAGGTGTTCTCTGAAGAATTAATAAAAAGATTGAATAGCTTAAACGCTAATGAGAACTAATAGAATTGTTTTGCTATGCAGTATTTTAGTACTGATTATTTCATGTAATAAAACAGAAACCTTAAAAAATAGTATACCAAACATATCAAAGGAAGCAATAGGGACAAAATCATTTGTATTTACAGATTCTTTAAGAATAGATCCTACTTATGGAGACTATAGAATAATAAATTTAAGAGTTTGGTTTCCTACAGCGTTAAAAAAGGATAAAGAGAATTTATTAAAAACAGAATATTATTATGCATTTAAGGATGTGAAAAAAGAACTGCGTCATTGGACTTCTGGAGATATAGAATTTATGGAAGCTTTGAAAACTAATTCTATAGAGAATGCAACTATTTTAAAACCTAAAGCACCATACCCCATAATTTTTTTATCACCAAGTTTAGGAGGTAATTTAAGTTTGTATAGCTTTTATGCAGAAGCACTTGTAAAAGAAGGGTATGTTGTGGTAGGAGTGAATCATTTATATGAAAGCGAGTATGTAATAGATAATAAAAAAACATATTATCCAACCAATCAAGTGTTTCATGATAGCTTAAAAACGTTAAAAATACCAGAAGATATATCTGCAGATGAGTATAGGGCAGCAAAGGATGTAAGACAACGTGTTTTAGGAGAAGACTTAATTTTTTGTTTAAATACATTAGAAAAATTGAATAGTAAAGATTTCTCTAATAGTATAGATTTTGAAAAGATTGGGGTTTTTGGTCATTCTATGGGAGGTACAGCTGCAATTTATGCGAGTTATCTAGATAATAGATTTAAAGCTGTAATAAATATAGATGGCACACCACCAAGTATTATTTTAAATACAGGTATTAATAAACCATTTCTATTTATTGAAGATTTAACAGATTATAAAAATCATAAAGGTTATGGAAAAATGCATAAACGCCGAAATGACTTTTGTGAAGCTAATAGAGAAGAATCCTATCGCATTTTAATAGGAAATACAAATCATAATAGCTTTTTGGATATCAATTTTCATACAGCTGAAAATGAAATAGAAAAGATTAAAGCTTTAAGTGTTTTAAATAAAACGAGTTTTTATATTAATTCGTTTTTTAATCATCATTTAAAAGGAGAAAACTTAAGTTTTAAAGTAGAGCAACAAGATGCGTTAGAAATTATAAAGTTTAATTAAATTTTATAAATTGATTAGCGTTGTAACCTAAATAAAGTGTTTTTATGAAAGAAATTGTGCGCACGAGAAGATTCGAACTTCCACATCTTAAAACAGATACTGGCCCCTCAAGCCAGCGCGTCTACCAATTCCGCCACGTGCGCTTTTATAAAAGTAAAGGTATAAAAAAAGTTAAGGATTGCTTAGCTTTTTTTATGTTACAATTTATTTAGAAAAGTAATCAACTGATCTTCTCCTATAACGGTGGAAAAAATAAGTTCGTTTTCATCTATGTGGATTATTTTTTTTATTGAGAGTTTGCCATCAATTGAAATTGTTATCGAATTGTCTTTAGCATTATATTTCCAAGTGCCAATTTCATTTTTAGTTGAATAATCTTTGTATTTGTTATTTTCTCCAAAATGAATCCAATGCTTACCTAATTCTTTATCTGGAATACCTATTATGTTTTCTCCATATTGAATAGAGTTTGCATACCATTTGCCAGAACTTAAAATAGTTTTAGTATTATCTTGAGTAGAAAAGTATGAAGATAAAGGCAAAAGAGATAAAATAAGTAAGATTTTTAGCGTATTCATAATATTGGTTATTTAAGAAAATAATTGGAGATATTGCTGTCTTAACGCTAGTGCTGTTCTATTTATTGTTAAAAACGGATGCTTAATAAATAAAAAAAAGCGATAAACTTATTAGTTTATCGCTTTTTATCTTGTGACCGGGCTGGGGCTCGAACCCAGGACCCTCTCCTTAAAAGGGAGATGCTCTACCAACTGAGCTACCAGGTCATTTTGTTAAAGACTATTTCTCTAACGGGGTGCAAATATACTAACCTTTTATTGATATATAAAACAAAAAATTAATATTTTTTTAGTGCACATAAGAAGATTCGAACTTCCACGACCAAAAACGGTCACTGGCCCCTCAAGCCAACGCGTCTACCAATTCCGCCATATGTGCATTTATTAAAATTATGAACAAAAAAAAAGCTAAGCATTGCTTAACTTTTTTTAGTGACCGGGCTGGGGCTCGAACCCAGGACCCTCTCCTTAAAAGGGAGATGCTCTACCAACTGAGCTACCAGGTCATTACTTCTTGCATTAGTTATTTCCCCAATGCGGGTGCAAATATAAAAGCTTTTATCGATATTCCAACACTAATTTAAAGTTTTTTTTGTTTTTTTGCACGGCAATTATCTATGCTTTTAATAATCAAATTGATAACTAAAAAATGAATATAATTTTATTAGGATATATGGCTTCTGGAAAGTCTTTTATAGGAAAAAAACTAGCAGAAACTTTAAACTATAATTATATCGATTTGGATGCTTTTATAGAATTAGAAGAGCAACAGACTATAAGTGAATTATTTAAAGAAAAAGGAGAGATATATTTTAGAAAAGTAGAACATAAACATTTAAATACATTGCTAAATAGCAGTGAAAAAACAATATTATCTCTAGGTGGTGGCACACCATGTTATTATGATACAATGTCTTTATTAAAGGCGCAAGATGATTTTAAAACAATATATCTTAGAGTGTCTATTCCAGAGTTAGTTAATCGTTTAAAATTGGAAAAAGAAAAGCGCCCTTTAATTGCGCATATAGAAACAGACGACCTTTTAGCCGAATTTATTGGGAAGCATTTATTTGAGAGAGCTAATTTCTACAACCTGTCAGACATAACAATAGATGCAAATACAACTCCAGAAGCAATTATTGAATCTATTCTGTTAGAATTATTTTAAAACAGCTTCATAAGTATCGCCTTCCAATACAACATCTATGTGCTCATGTAAAGAAGTAGATAGAGATATCCCTTTAAAATCTGCTTTTACAGGATACTTTTTATGGTTTCTATTTACTAATACCGCAGTTTTAAATTGTTTTAGGGGGACATCTAGAAAATGTTTAACACCATAAATTAGTGTTGTTCCAGAATTTAAAACATCATCTATTAATACTACAGATTTGTTAGTGTAAGCCTCTGGTGATATTGAAGTTTCTATAGTTTGCCTAGGGTCTTTCTTATTTATAATAACTTTACAAAGTGTAGGTTGTATAGGCGAAATAGTGCTTAAAATAGCTTTTAGTTTTTCAGCTAAAATATATCCATTGCAATCTATACCTGCCAAAATAACTTCAGATTCATCAACATTGCTTTCATAGATTTGATAAGCTATACGTTTTATTTTATGGTTTATCTGCTCGTGAGAGAGAATACTATTTTTTAATGCAGTCATAAAAGAAATTATTTTAGTCAAAGATAAAAACTGAAACGCAATTAAGACACCTTTTTAATCTTCATTTTCACGATAAACATCATCAATATCTCGTCTATCTTTTTTAGTTGGTCTTCCAGTTCCTTTTTTACGGTAATGGTCTTTAGCAAATTTTAGAAGTTCCTGCGCTTCGAACGCAGATTTAGGTGTGGTATCTACTCTATAAATATCTACTAGCTTTGCGCCAACTCTATTAGGTGGAATGTCTAAAACTGTTAAACTATAATTAATTTGGTTTTTTCTAAGTTCAATCTTATCTGTAACATAGACTTCTCTACTAGGCTTTACAACCTGCCCATTTACTTTAATATGTCCTTTTTTACAAGCTGTTGTAGCTATATTTCTAGTTTTGTATTGCCTAACACACCATAAATACTTGTCTATACGCATATAAATAATCTAAAATCTACGTTAATGATATTGTGCAAAATTATATTTAAACTTATCTTGCACCCAAAAATACGCAATAAATGAATTTAAGAAAACTAATTTTAGCATCTTTATCTATTCTATTATTAACCGTTTCTTGTAGAAGAGATGACGACCAAACAATAGTACCGGATAGAGATAGACAGGAAGTTTACGACGAGAATATTATGGAGATTGAAGAATATTTATCAACACACTTCTATAATTATGATGAATTTGATGCAGCTAACCCATATTCTTTAGCAAATGATCAGTTTGAATTGGTATTCGGTGCTATAGAAGGAGGTAATGCTGATAAAACACCTTTAATGGATCAAGTCATAGAAAAAACGGTAACACAAGATGGTATAGATTATAAATTATACATTCTTAAAGTAAGAGAAGGACTTAATAAAGATGTACATGGCTTAGATAATGCAGCTGTAAGTTACAGAGGAACATTATCTGATGATACTTCGTTTGATAGTGCTGTAACACCAGTTCTTTTTCCATTAACCTCTGTAGGGTCTCAAGGAGGGGTCGTAACAGGTTTTAGAGAAGGTTTAACAGAATTTAAAACAGCTGATGGATTTACACAGTCTACAGATGGTTCGGTAGTATACCATAATCATGGTATAGGAGCGGTTTTTATTCCTTCAGGATTAGCTTATTTTTCAGTATCACCAAACGCAGATATTCCTCAATATGCACCAATTTTCTTTACTTTTAATGTCGTGTCAAGAAGTAATACAGATTACGATTTAGATGGTATTCCGTCTCATTTAGAAGATTTATCTATGACTGGTGATGGTTTAGATGATAATACGGATGGAGATTTATTAGTAAACTTTATTGATAATGACGATGATGGAGATGGTGTGTTAACACGAGATGAAGTTGAAAAGAAAGCTTATACAGAAAATGGAGGAGCATCATTTACAACAGAAGCCGAAGCACAATCGTATTTTGATACTAATGCTGCTGCCGACGAAATATTTGTAAGTATTAATTTAGAGAGTAATGGTATATACACATTAAATACAGTTATTGTACCAAATACAAATAATACAGACTCTCCAGATTTACCAGATTATCTAGATGATACTGTAACTAATGATTTAAGTGAAGATTAAAAATCATTTAAAACAAGTACATAAAACAAAAAAAACGCCAACTCATTAGAGTTGGCGTTTTTTTTGTAAATACTTTTTAACGTATTAATTACAGTTTATAGGATAAGCTTAATATAAGCTGTTCTGGTCTTGTATCTAATCGATCTGGAGAAACAACATTAGTATTGTTTGCTATAATTGTAGCCTCGTTAGAATTAAAACCACGTTCGTACCTTAAGTCTATTCCTAATTGATCAATGTTTAATCCAATACCAAAGTTTAAGCCTACCGAAAAATCATCTTCAAGATTATTTATAACAGCATTACTTAAATCGGATTCTAGAATATATTGTAAAGAGGGACCAGCAAAAACATGTACAGGACCTAATACTTTTAAACCTACTAAAAGTGGCGCATCTAGTTTTTGCATAGAAAAATCACCAGCAGTGTCGTAATCACTTTTAGTACTAGTGTACACCAATTCTGGTCTAAAATAGACTTTGCCTCCTAACTTAGCAAAAAGTCCTATGTGGTAACCTACTGTTGCTGTAGGATCTTCGGAAGTATTACTAATAGCATTAAAATAACTACCATTGGCATTATAATTAACACCTCCTTTAAGACCAAATCCGCTTCCGTTTTGTGCGAAAGCGGATAGGGCCATTATTACTGTAAAACTAACAGTTAAAAATATGTTCTTCATAATTTTTCGTTTTTATTGATTCATAAAGATAAAACGAAAAGCGTGCCATATTATTTTCTTTGTATCACTTTTTCACAAGCTTTTACAATAGCCTCGCTGTTTAAACCATACTTTTCCATAAGTTGTGCTGGTGTTCCAGATTCACCAAAAGTATCGTTTGTTGCAATAAATTCTTGAGGTGTAGGTTTATTAGTAGCTAATACTCTGGCTACACTTTCTCCTAAACCACCTAAGTGATTATGTTCTTCTGCAGTAACAATACATTTTGTTTTGCTTACAGACTTTATAATAGCATTAGCATCTAAAGGCTTTATAGTATGAATATTAATAACTTCCGCAGAAATGCCTTTTTCATTTAAAACTTTTGCAGCTTCAAGCGCTTCCCAAACTAAATGCCCAGTAGCTACAATAGTAACATCTGTACCTTCAGTGAGGTGTACAGCTTTACCTATTTCGAATGTTTGATTTTCTGGTGTAAAGTTGGCCACTTTAGGTCTTCCAAAACGTAAGTATACAGGACCATGGTGCTCAGCTATTGCTAAAGTAGCAGCTTTTGTTTGGTTATAGTCACAAGGATTAATAACTACCATACCAGGAAGCATTTTCATTAATCCAATATCTTCTAATATTTGGTGTGTTGCGCCATCTTCACCTAAAGTTAATCCGGCATGCGATGCACAAATTTTTACATTCTTATCAGAATAAGCAATACTCTGTCTTATTTGATCGTAAACACGACCTGTAGAAAAGTTTGCAAAAGTACCTGTAAATGGTATTTTTCCTCCTATAGTTAATCCAGCTGCAATACCCATCATGTTAGCTTCTGCAATTCCTATTTGAAAAAAACGTTCTGGATTTTCTTCAATAAATTGATCCATTTTTAAAGACCCAACTAAATCTGCACAAAGTGCAACCACATTAGGGTTTGTTCTTCCTAGTTCTGTTAATCCAGCTCCAAAGCCTGAACGGGTGTCTTTACTTCCTGTGTTTGTATATGTTTTCATAAGTGTAAAATCGTAATTAGTAAATCTAAATAAGGTTAGTAATCTCCTAAAGTTTCAGGGTTTTGAGCTAGTGCACTAGCTAATTGTTCATCGTTAGGTGCTTTACCGTGCCATGCGTGTGTATGCATCATAAAATCGACACCATTACCCATCATTGTTTCTAATAAAACACAAACAGGTTTACCTTGTCCCGTTTTAGATTTTGCTTCTGCCATTCCTTTTAAAATAGCATCCATATTATTACCGTCTTTAACTTCAATAACTGTCCAATCGAACGCTTCAAATTTAGCTTTAACGTCTCCCATTGGTAATACGTCGTCTGTAGCACCATCTATTTGTTTTCCGTTTAAATCTATAGTAGCAATAATATTGTCTACTTTTTTTCCAGAAGCGTACATAATAGCTTCCCAGTTTTGCCCTTCTTGTAATTCTCCATCACCATGTAAACTATAAATTAAATGATTACAACCATTTAGTTTTTTTGCTTGTGCAGCTCCTAATGCTACAGATAGTCCTTGACCAAGAGATCCAGAAGCAATTCTTACACCTGGTAATTTCTCGTGAGTAGTAGGGTGACCTTGTAATCTAGAGTTAATTAATCTAAAAGTATTTAACTCATCTACTGGAAAGTATCCAGCTCTAGCAAGCACACTATAATAAACAGGAGAAATATGACCGTTAGAAAGGAAAAATAAATCTTCTCCAATTCCATCCATGTCAAAACCATCTTTTCTGTCCATTATGTCGTTGTAAAGTGCTACAAAAAACTCTGCGCAGCCTAAAGATCCTCCCGGGTGCCCAGAATTTACTTTATGTACCATACGTAAAATGTCTCTACGTACTTGTGTTGTAATGTCTTCTAATTGTTGTGTGTTTGCCATTTTTTTAGCGTTATGTTAATTGGCCTCAAATGTAACTTTTTTAAACTCCTTTTACAATGGTTTATTGGTGTCATTTATTAACGAATTTATTCTATTTGCTAACAATTATAAATTTTATTAAATGTTTAAGACCATAAGACATTTTGTTAATTATATTTGCAGGCGAATGAATTTCATCAAAAAAAATAGTTTAGGAATACTGTCTATAATTATAAGTGTCTTTTTAATAATAAATTACACGTTTTATTTTGGAGGTTTAAAAACTAGAATGATGGAGTATGGTAAAAGTTTAGAAATAAATAATGGAATGAATACCACGCTTATAGCTGGTAATATTAAAATAGTGATTATTCAATCTATTTTTATAATACTTCCATTACTATTGCTAATCATTCATTTTATTAAAAAAAGAAATAGAAAAATAAGTATAATAGCTTTCTTGTTAATTTTAGGATACTTAGTTTTCTCTTTATATAGTATAAATTTTATATACGATTCGATTAAAATATGACGTTTGATTTAAAAGCAAAGGATCCACAGAGTAATGCAAGAGCGGGAGTAGTAACCACAGATCATGGAGTTATAGAAACTCCTATATTTATGCCTGTTGGTACAGTAGCCTCTGTTAAAGGTGTACACCAAAAAGAATTAAGAGAAGAAATAAATCCTGATATTATTTTAGGAAACACCTACCATTTGTATTTAAGACCACAAACCGAAATTCTTGAAAAGGCAGGAGGTTTGCATAAATTTATGAATTGGGATCGTAATATTTTAACCGATTCAGGTGGTTACCAAGTATATTCATTATCTGCTAGAAGAAAGATTAAAGAAGAAGGTGTTAAGTTTAAATCTCACATAGACGGAAGTTACCATACATTTACACCAGAAAATGTTATGGAAATTCAGCGTAGTATTGGCGCAGATATTATTATGGCTTTCGATGAGTGCACACCATATCCATGTGATTATAATTATGCAAAACGATCTATGCACATGACGCATAGATGGTTAAACAGATGTATTAATCATTTAGAGAAAACACCGTTTAAATACGATTACTCGCAAGCATTTTTTCCTATTGTACAAGGAAGTACTTATAAAGATTTACGTAAACAATCTGCAGAATATATAGCTAATGTTGGTGCAGAAGGAAATGCTATTGGAGGACTTTCTGTAGGAGAACCAGCAGAAGAAATGTATGCTATGACAGAAGTTGTAACAGATATACTTCCAGAAGATAAACCTCGTTATTTAATGGGAGTAGGAACTCCTATAAATATATTAGAGAATATCGCTTTAGGAGTAGATATGTTCGATTGTGTTATGCCAACACGTAATGCTAGAAATGGAATGTTATTTACAGCCTACGGAAGTATAAATATTAAGAATTTAAAATGGCGTGACGATTTTTCTCCAATAGATGAAATGGGAATTACGTTTGTAGATACAGAATATTCTAAAGCATACTTACGTCACTTATTTACAGTTAATGAATTATTAGGAAAGCAAATAGCTACGATTCATAACTTAGGTTTTTATTTATGGTTGGTTCGAGAAGCTAGAAAACATATATTAGCAGGAGACTTTAGAACTTGGAAAGACATGATGGTTAAACAAATGAATAATCGCTTATAACTTTTGAAAATACTAGACTGGTACATATTAAAACGCTATTTATTCACATTTTTAATGATGATTTTACTGTTTATTCCAATAGGGATAACAGTACATTTGGCTGAAAAAATTGGTAAGATTTTAGAAAAGGAAGTTCCTTTTGGGGAGGTCATGGTATATTTACTAGACTTTACTATCTATTTTGCGCATTTATTGTTCCCATTATTTTTATTCCTATCTGTAATTTGGTTTACTTCAAAATTAGCCAACAATACAGAGATTGTTGCTTTCTTAAGTTCCGGAGTATCATTTTCTAGATTCTTAAGGCCTTACTTAATTGGGGCTAGTTTGGTAGCAGCATTTTCAATTATATTAGGATTGTACTTAGCTCCCAACGCCAGTAAAGGATTTAATGATTTTAAATACAAATACCTCTCGGGAAAGAAAGCTAGGGAAAATGGGCGCTTATTAAAACAAATTAATGATAACGATATTATCTATGTAAGTCATTTTGATTCAAATAAAAAAATAGGTCATAATTTTACTTTAGAGCATTTTGAAAATGGTAAAATGACTTATAAAATTGAATCCAATAACATACGTTATAGAGAGGAGGATTCAGCATACAGTTTAAGAAGTTATTTTAAAAGAACTATAGGCGAACATAGAGATGTTTTAGACTCTAAACGAAAAAAAGACACAGTATTTACTTTCGATTTAGAAGACCTTACGCCAGAAACATACATAGCAGAAACAAAAACCTATGGAGACTTGCGTAGGTTTATAGAACGAGAAGAGAAACGTGGGTCATCTAGTATAGGGCGTTATAAACTAGAATTATATAGAAAATGGAGTTTACCAGTATCTGTATTTATTTTAACAATTATAGCCGTAGCAGTATCTTCTAGAAAGAGAAGAGGAGGTATGGGAGTTAACCTAGCCTTTGGTATTTGTATAGCAATGATATTTGTGTTTTTCGATAAAATATTTGGTACCATGGCTGCACAATCGGATTTTTCACCATTGCTAGCCGTTTGGTTTTCAAATATAATATTTGGTATATTAGGTGTAATACTCTTATACAATGCTAAACGATAAGGTTAAAAATTATCTTCATTTACATCTTTTAGTTTTTATAGCTGGATTTACTGCTATTTTAGGCAAATTAATCACCATTGAAGCTGTTTCATTAGTGTGGTATAGAATGTTTATCGCAGCAATTTTAATGTTTATCTATATTAAAATCACCAAAATAGATATTAGAATTACTCGAAAATCATTACTAAAACTATCCTTAGCAGGAATCATTATAGCATTACATTGGATTACTTTTTTTGCTGCAATAGATGCGTCTAACATATCCATTACATTAGCAATGTTTTCAACAGGAGCATTCTTTGCTTCCTTTATAGAGCCTATAATATATAAGAGAAAAATAATATGGTACGAAATTCTATTTGGTATTATTGTTATTGTAGGCGTTTGGATTATTACACAAAGTGAAATTAAACACATTAAAGGTATCATTCTAGGCATCTCCTCAGCCTTCTTATCTTCACTTTTTGCAGTATTAAATGGTAAGTTTTTAGAAGAACATTCCGCTACAAAAATTTCATTTTATGAATTTATCAGTGGTGTTATTTTTATTTCAATATTTATACAATTATTTGGCGGTGGGTTTTCACTAGATTATTTTAAAATTAGTAGCTCAGATTTTACATATTTATTCATTTTAGCATCTGTTTGTACAGCCTATGCTTTTATAGCTTCTGTATATGTAATGAAGCAAATAAGCCCATATACGGTAGTGTTAACCTATAACTTAGAACCGATATATGGTATAGTTATAGCGCTAATCTATTTTCCGGATTCAGAAAAAATGTCTCCTGCATTTTATTACGGAGCAGCAATAATATTGGGGGTAGTACTGCTAAATGGTATTTTAAAAAATATAAAAACGATAAAAAGGAAAGCGACTTAATACCATTTAACAATTAAAGTTTTTATATTTGTCAACTAAACTATAAACTAAACAAATAATAAATTCCCTATGGAATATTTAGAATTTGAATTACCAATAAAAGAACTAGAAGATCAACTTCAAAAGTGTCAAGTAATTGGTGAAGAAAGCAATGTAGACGTTACACAGACCTGTAAGCAAATAGAAAAAAAGCTAACAGCGACCAAAAAAGATATATATAAAAACTTAACACCTTGGCAACGAGTGCAAATGTCTCGTCACCCAAATAGACCTTATACCTTAGATTATATTAATGCCTTATGTGGAGATTCTTTTTTAGAATTGCACGGGGATCGTAATTTTAAGGATGATAAAGCAATGATTGGTGGTTTAGGTAAGATTGGAGACCAAAGTTATATGTTTATTGGGCAACAAAAAGGATATAACACTAAAACACGTCAGTACAGAAACTTCGGAATGGCTAATCCAGAAGGATATCGTAAAGCCTTACGTTTAATGAAATCTGCCGAGAAGTTTGGCATTCCTGTAATTACGTTATTAGATACGCCAGGAGCCTATCCAGGATTAGAAGCTGAAGAACGTGGACAAGGAGAAGCAATTGCAAGAAATATATTAGAAATGACACGTCTTAAAGTGCCAATTATTACAGTAGTAATAGGAGAAGGTGCTTCAGGTGGAGCATTAGGAATAGGTGTAGGAGATAAAGTATTAATGTTAGAGAACACATGGTATTCTGTAATTTCACCAGAATCTTGTTCATCTATTTTATGGAGAAGTTGGGAATTTAAAGAAACTGCTGCAGAAGCTTTAAAATTAACAGCTACAGACATGAAGAAAATGAAATTAGTCGATGAGATTGTTAAAGAACCTCTAGGAGGAGCACATAGCGATAGAGAAAAAACATTTTTAACAGTTAAAGATGCTATTGTTAAAGCTTACGATGAATTTAAAAACTTATCACCAAAAGAATTAGTAGACCAGAGGATGGATAAATATTCTCAAATGGGAGTTTACAAAGGCTAGTAGCGATAAAACCTAAAAAATAAAATCTGAAAGCTAGCCTTTCAGATTTTTTTTATGCTTATTAACAAAAAAAAAGAGTTATCAACACCTTAAATGTTCACTACATGTGAAGATTGATAGTGTTACAAATACATATTCTAATAATCAATTTATTTACTTTCGCTAACTATGAAGCAACCACAACAATTATCCAGCTATAAAGTCGATAAAAGTACTCTAATAAGCCTTGAAAAAGGTAAAATTCCACCGCAAGCAATTGAATTAGAGGAAGTTGTGCTTGGTGCGATGATGATTGATAAAAAAGGTGTAGATGAAGTAATTGATATTTTAAGCCCAGATGCATTCTATAAAGAAGCGCATCAACATATCTTTGAAGCCGTTTTTATGTTGTTCCAAGAAAGCGAACCAATAGACATATTAACAGTTTCTAACCAACTAAAGACTAACGCAAAGTTAGATTTAATTGGAGGCGATTTTTACCTTATATCTTTAACGCAAAAAGTATCGTCATCTGCACACATAGAGTTTCATGCACGTATTATTTTACAGAAGTTTATTCAGAGAAGTTTAATTAAAATCTCTAATGAGATTATTGAAGAAGCTTACGATGAAACTAAAGATGTATTCGATTTATTAGACCATGCAGAATCTAAGTTATATGAAGTAACACAAGGAAACATTAAAAAATCGAGTGAAACTGCTCAAGACTTAGTAATACAAGCAAAGAAGAAAATTGAAGAAATTTCTAAGCAAGAAGGGATGAGTGGTATTCCTACCGGCTTTACTAAATTAGATGAGTTAACTTCGGGATGGCAGCCCAGTGATTTAATTATTGTTGCAGCACGTCCTGGTATGGGTAAAACAGCATTAACGCTTACCATGGCAAGAAATATTGCTGTAAATTCAAATATACCGGTAGCTTTCTTTTCATTAGAGATGGCATCGGTACAGTTAATTACACGTTTAATATCTAGTGAAACTGGATTATCTTCAGAAAAACTAAGGACAGGAAAACTAGAAAAACATGAGTGGGAACAGCTTAATGTAAAAGTAAAAGATTTAGAGAAAGCACCACTTTTTATAGATGATACACCATCGTTATCCATTTTCGATTTAAGAGCAAAAGCAAGGCGTTTGGCTTCGCAACACGGCATTAAAATGATTATGATTGATTACTTGCAGTTGATGACGGCTGCGGGAAGTGGAGGAAATCGTGAACAGGAAATCTCGATGATTTCTCGAAATCTAAAAGCATTAGCAAAAGAATTAATGGTGCCAGTAATTGCACTATCTCAGTTATCTCGTGCCGTAGAAACACGTGGAGGAAGTAAAAGACCTTTATTATCCGATTTACGTGAATCTGGAGCGATTGAGCAAGATGCCGATATTGTATCGTTTATCTATAGACCAGAATATTATAAAATAGACGAGTGGGATGATGATGATCACTCACCAACAGCAGGACAAGGAGAATTTATTGTAGCAAAGCACCGTAATGGTGGATTAGAAAACATTAGACTTAAATTTATTGGACATTTAGGTAAGTTCGACAATTTAGATGATTTCGATACGCCTTTCGGACAAGAATTCCATAGTAAAATGAATGCAGCTGCTAACGACGATACGTTTACACCAGCTTCACCAGAAGATGCTTTTGGAGCTCCAGATGATGACGATGTACCATTTTAATAAAAAATAAAATCTAATTCTATAGCTAAATACTTTATAAAAAGTCAGTTTTAAAGTATTTTTACGACGTAAATGGAGTGATTACCAAAACAATAATTTTTAAGACATAATGGACAAGACACGTACTACAAATATGTTGCTATTAGTAATAGTAATACCAATTATATTTTACTTATTAAAAGTACTGTCTTTTATATTTATACCATTAGTGTTTTCTATGTTTATTGCATTATTATTCTTACCCTTAATGCGTTTTTTAGGAAAGAAAAAAGTACCCAAAAAAGTAAGTATAGTTATTGTTATAATAATAATATTAGCGGGTTTAAAAGTAGGCGGAGAGTTAGTAAAATTATCTAGTAGACAAATTTTAGCAACAGATTCTACATTTTTGCTAAAAGCACAAACTAAAATTAATGATTTGGTTTATAATATGGATGTTTTTTTTGGTGTAGAGCCCGTTCCAGATCGTAATCTAAAACTAACCAGATTCTTTAAAAAAGATGCCGTTTTTAGCAAGTTTGGGTCTACATTTAGTATTGTAAGTAAGTTTTTAACCTCATTGTTAATGACTACCTTCTTTGTTGTTTTATGGTTGGGAGAGTCTATAAACATTCAAAAATTACTTAATAAAACCCTATTAAAGAAAAAACATACCTCAATAAAGACGTTTAGAAAAATAGAAAAGGACTTAATTAAGTTTATTAAAGTAAAATTCTTAGTTAGTTTTTTAACTGGAGTAGGTACAGGGTTAGCCTGTTATTTCTTCGATGTTAGTTTCCCTATCTTTTGGGGCTTATTTGCATTCCTAATTAATTTTGTGCAAATGGTAGGTTCATTTATTTCAGTAATATTATTATCTATCTTTGCCTTCGTAGAATTAGACCCAAGCAGTACACTGTTGTTTTTTATACTATCTATAACAGGAGTACAAGTGCTTTTTGGAGCCATTTTAGAACCTATTTTTATGGGGAAATCCTTCTCTATAAATATCATTACTGTCCTCGTAATGCTAATGTTCTGGGGCTTTATTTGGGGGATACCGGGACTAATTATGGCTATTCCAATTACAGTATTCCTAAAAATTATTTTCGAGCAGTTTCCTAGTACTAAAGGTTTGGCGAGTCTTATCTCAGGATCAGGGCATTAAATATCTGCCAATATTTACTTAAAGCAGTAAAATAAAGCACAATTTTTAAGTATCTTACAAGTTAATTAATGGTAACGCTTTAGCTATAAAATAATAAACTAAAGCATAAAATGATTTCGTCTATTTTGAGAAAAATAATATTACTTATAACGGTATTACTGTTTACAACACAGACATTTGCATCTTATATATTAATACCAATGGATGCAGAAACACAAGACAATCACCTAAAAGCTTATGGAATAACGTATTGGACTTTAAAACAAAACCTTAAAGTAAAATGGTTATTAAACTATAGAGGTGGTTCTTTTTTATTACCAGATAATGAAGCCATTCAACGAGAATGCAAAATAAGAGGTGTAAGTTTCGAAGTACTTAGTAACTCCAAAGCAGAGGGCATTTTAGAAGAGATTAGTAGTCCTAGTAAAAATATGGAAGCTGTAGTGTTAGAGAAAGCACCAAAAATAGCAGTTTATACTCCAAAAGGGAAATTACCATGGGATGATGCTGTAACTATGGTGTTGAGCTATGCGGAAATTCCATACGAAACCATATACGATAAAGAAGTATTAGAAGATGGATTAGTATTATTCGATTGGTTACACTTACACCATGAAGATTTTACTGGACAATACGGTAAATTTTACAGAAATTATAGAACAGCTTCCTGGTATATTGAAGAAAAGAAAGAAGCTGAAGCATTAGCAACAAGTCTAGGTTACAATAAAGTTTCAGAAGAAAAAAGAGCAGTAGCCCTAAAAATTAGGGATTATGTTGTAGGCGGAGGTTTCATGTTTGCCATGTGTAGCGCAACAGATAGTTTTGATATTGCATTGTCTGCAGATGGTGTAGATATTTGTGAGCCTATGTTTGATGGAGATGGAAGTGATGCAAACTATCAATCTAAACTAGATTATCGTAAAACCTTTGCATTTAAAGATTATATTTTAGAAAGAAGTCCTATGATTTATGAGTTTTCTAGTATAGATATGACTAGAAAGCGTAAAATACCAAAAGAAACAGACTATTTCTCACTAATGGATTTTTCAGCAAAATGGGATCCAATACCAACAATGCTATGCCAAAATCATACAGCATTAGTAAAAGGCTTCATGGGGCAAACTACATCGTTTACTAGAGAAGAAATAAAACCTAATGTTCTTGTTATGGGAGAAAATAGAACTAATGGAGAAGCTAAATACATACACGGAATAAAAGGAAAAGGCTTTTTTACATTTTATGGAGGTCATGATCCAGAAGATTATACCCATAAAGTTGGAGACCCCAAAACAGAGTTAGATTTACATCCAACATCACCAGGTTATAGGCTTATTTTAAATAATGTGTTATTTCCAGCAGCTAGAAAGAAAAAACAGAAAACATAATCTATATTTTGTAATAAGAATCTATTAAATCAATTTAAGCTATTCTCAGAAAAATAAACTATGGATAACCCTTTTTTAGTAGCTTTCTCAATAAGTATTTTCGGCCTTGTATTCTTATTTATTAATGTTGTTATATTTTTTAAGACGTTTAAAAAGAATAGCAACGATAAATCGTATAAAAATTTAGTAGTATACCTCTCTGTCTATTTTATAATAGAATTAGCTTGTAATATTATAGGCTATATAGAACCAAACTCAAATATTTTTGTTTCTCATTTTGCATTTAATATTCAATTTATACTCCTTAGTTTATTTTTTTACTCCCTATTTAAAAAACAATTCTTAAAAAAATTAGTCATTATAGTTTACATCGTATTTTTAATTACTAATGCTTTATTTTATTACAATGATTCAAATTTATTTTGGGAATTTAATTTGTTTGAAATTGTTTTTAGCTCATTTTTAATAATTATATATACTTTAATTCACATTTATAATAGCTTGGAAGAAGTAAAAAGCTACTTCTACTTTACTATAGGGGTTTCTACATACATGCTTACAAGTAGTGTGATTTTTTTATCTGGAAATTTAGAACTTGTTTTTATTGAAGAACCATATATAGATATATGGGTTTTTAATTCTTTATTTTTTATTGTCTATCAAAGCCTTATTTATAAAGAATGGAAATATATTAAATCATCTAATCTAAATGAATAATTACGACGATTTTTTATTAGTAATAACAGTTATAATCGTTTTCTTAATATTAGTTTGCGTAAGCATTGTTATTTTTATTATTAAATCAAGAAACAAAATATTTAAAAAAGAGTTAGAAAAAAAGAACTTAGAAATAGAATTTCAAAACCAAGTTTTACAAAAAACGATTCTAGCTCGTGAAGAAGAACAAAAAAGAATAGCAGAAGACTTACATGATGATATTAGTTCTAAATTAATAGCAACCTCTCTAAACCTATTTTTGTTAAAATCTAAAGAAACCAAAGAAGAAAATAAAGAAGGCATAATTAATAATATTGTTGAGATAAATAAAAGAACTATTGAGATTACTAGAAAAATTGCACACGATTTATATCCACCAGTATTCGAGAAATTCGGATTAATTCCAGCCTTAGAAGAATTGTTTTCAGACTATAATAAAACAAATGCAGTAAAAATTAAATTCAATTCGAATATTAAATTCAAAAACAAAGCATCAAATAAACAACTACAAGTTTTTAGAATTATACAAGAACTTATAAATAATTCTATTAAACATGGTAAAGCAAGTAAAATAGATATTAATTTTAATGCTCAAGAACCTTTCAATATATGCGAATATAGAGATAATGGTACAGGTTTTAATAGTGAAGAATTAGAAAATCTTAAAGGATTGGGCTGTATAAACATAGAAAATAGAATAAAAAGTATAAATGGAAATTATATTTTGCACTCTAGACCCAATAAGGGCTTTAAAATAGAATTCACATTCAAGTTAATATAAAATAGTAACTCAATCTTTATCTTCTTAAAGATCTATTTGTATTTTTACTTTCAACAGCAATCTTATAACATTTTAGTTTGTTTTGACTAAACTATACACTAATAAAGAAATCTAGCTTTGAAAAATAATATATTACAATTTTTACGCCTATTATTATGGGCTATTATATTTTGGATTTTAGCACTATGTTTATTCATAATCATAAGATATTTTGGAGCAGGAGAAACCGAATCAGGAGTAGAAAATGATATTCCTATAACACATTGGTTACTTAATTTCGGAATCATTTCAGGAGTAATAGTAGGGAGTTTTTATGCAGTAGTAGACTTTTTGTTCGATAAATATGTATCGAAAAAGTTATCCATAGGAGTGGTCTTCATTCAAAAAACGATAATATACCTTATCAGTTTAGTAGTATCAGTAACATTTATATCTAGAAAAATCGAAGATTTTGGCGATTTAAATTTGCAAAACGATGTAGCTGGCTGGTGGATTACAAGTAAAAGATTTTGGTTAATAGTAGTTTATTTTACAATATGCTCTTTAATATTTGCATTCATAAAAATTGCAAGCGAAAAATTTGGCAAAGGCGTATTCTTAAAACTTTTAATAGGACGCTATAAAAAACCAAGAGAAGAGAAATGCATTTTTATGTTTTTAGATTTGCAAGCCTCTACAACCATTGCCGAACAATTAGGTCACTACAAATACAGTGAACTAATACAAGAGTGTTTTAACGATTTAAATACAGTAATGACAAAATATGATGCAGACGTATACCAATATGTAGGAGACGAAGCAGTATTATGCTGGCCTTATAGGAAAGGAATAAAAAAGAATAACTGTATAGAGTTATTCTATAATTTTGAAGAACGCTTGCTTAAAAAAGAAAAACAATACATACAGAAATATGGAGTGCTACCTAAATTTAAAGCGGGAGTGCATGGAGGGGATTTAATTGTAACAGAAGTAGGCACCGTTAAAAAAGAGATAGCCTATCATGGAGATGTAATAAATACAACAGCTAGAATACAAGGAGAATGTAATAAATATAAGCAAACCCTATTAATCTCAGAAAGCTTATTAAGAGATTTAAAATTAAAAGAGAACTATAGTAGTACAGAAATAGGAAATATAGCATTAAGAGGTAAAGAAGAAAAAGTAAATCTATTTACTATAAATTTGAGTTCCATATAATAAACGTAGATAAGAGTTGCGAAATATTATTTTATGAGATTGAATTCAAACTATAACTAAATAAGTATAGAATAAAAAAATCCGATTCAATTAAGAATCGGATTTCCTTTATATAAGCGAAATGATATTATTCAAGGCAAAATGCCTTATTTAATTTTATTTACTACAGCTTCAAAAGCCTCAGGGTTATTCATAGCTAAATCAGCTAAAACCTTACGGTTTAATTCGATATTGTTAGCTTTTAATTTCCCCATAAATTGTGAGTAAGACATACCGTGTAATCTAGCTCCCGCGTTAATACGCGTAATCCATAATGCACGAAATGTTCTCTTTTTATTTCTACGGTCTCTGTATGCATATTGCATAGCTTTATCAACCGCGTTTTTTGCTACTGTCCAAACGTTTTTACGACGTCCAAAGTAACCTTTTGCTTGTTTAAGCACCTTTTTTCTTCTGGCTCTTTTGGCAACAGAATTTACTGATCTAGGCATAGTTTTAAATTTTTTTGTAGTAGGCGGTTCTTATTGTAATAAAACTCATAACACTTTATAAAAGCCTAACTCCAGGGTTTATAAATATTAATTTTAACCAATTAAGGCAATGTTACTTTAAACGCATCATTACTTTAATGTTATTCTCATCTGCAGGGTGTACTAAAGTACTGTGCGTTAGAGCTAGCTTACGTTTCTTAGACTTCTTTGTTAAGATGTGACTCTTAAACGCGTGCTTTCTTTTAATTTTACCAGTACCAGTAAGCTTGAAACGCTTCTTAGCACTAGATTTTGTTTTCATTTTAGGCATCTTGTTTCCTAGGTTTTAATTATCTCGCTTATAATATTTTATGTCCTTTCGGATACTTTTACTTTTTAGGAGCAATAAACATGGTCATACGTTTTCCCTCTAATCTTGGCATTTGTTCTACTTTACCAAACTCTTCAAGATCTTGAGCTAAACGTAACAATAAAATTTGTCCTTGCTCTTTAAACACGATAGAACGCCCTTTAAAAAATACAAAAGCCTTAAGCTTTGCACCCTCTTTAAGAAATTTCTCAGCATGTTTCTTTTTAAACTCGTAATCATGATCATCAGTTTGAGGACCGAAACGAATTTCCTTAATAACAACTTTAGTTGCTTTAGACTTTATAGCCTTATCACGTTTCTTTTGCTCGTACAAGAACTTTTTATAGTCCATGACTTTACAAACTGGCGGATCGGCTTTTGGTGAAATTTCTACAAGATCTAATTCTTGTTCCGTTGCTATTGCTAATGCTTCTCTAGTAGAATAAATTCCTACTTCAACATTATCTCCAACTAGACGCACTTTTTCAGCTCTAATTTTAGAGTTAATTCTGTGTTGGTCTTCTTTAATTACTCTTAAAGGGCCTTTTGATCTTTTTCTACGTATTGCTATGACTTCTAAGGTTTTAGTTAAACTTATTTAAAATTGTTTTAATGTCTTATTTATTTCTGTTTTAACAATTTCTGAAAACTCATCTACACTAATTGTGCCTAAATCGTCTCCACCATGTTGTCTTACAGATATTTTATTTTCTTTCTCTTCATTCTCGCCAATAATAATCATATATGGCGTTTTACTCATTTCTGCCTCACGTATTTTCTTACCAATAGTCTCATTTCTATTATCTACAAGGGCGCGAATTTCGTGATTTTCTAACAAATTTAAAACTTTTTCTCCGTATTTTTCATATTTCTCACTAAGAGTTAATACAGAAACTTGATTTGGCATTAACCAAAGCGGGAAATTTCCACCAGTATGTTCTAGTAAAATAGCAATAAAACGTTCCATACTACCAAAAGGAGCACGGTGAATCATTACAGGTCTATGTAACTCATTATCGCTACCCTTATAAGTCAAGTCAAAACGCTCAGGTAAGTTGTAATCAACCTGTATTGTGCCCAATTGCCATTGTCTACCCAAAGCATCCTTAACCATAAAGTCTAACTTAGGGCCGTAAAAAGCAGCCTCACCCTCTTCAATAACATAATCTAAGCCCTTGTCTTTAGCAGCACTAATAATTGCCTGTTCAGCTTTTTCCCAGTTCTCAACATTACCAATATACTTATCTGGGTTTTCAGGGTCTCTAACAGAAACCTGAGCCGTAAAGTTTTCAAAGCCTAGAGAACCAAAAACATATAAAACTAAATCAATAACATTTTTAAATTCAGCATCTAATTGATCAGGAGTACAAAATAAGTGAGCATCATCCTGAGTAAAACCTCTAACACGAGTTAAACCATGTAATTCTCCACTTTGCTCATATCTATAAACAGTACCAAATTCAGCATAACGCTTAGGTAAATCTTTATAGGACCATTGTGCTGCATTATACACTTCACAGTGATGTGGACAATTCATAGGTTTTAATAAAAATTCCTCATCTTCTTTAGGCGTTTTTATAGGCTGAAAACTATCTTCACCATATTTTGCATAATGACCAGAAGTAACATAAAGTTCCTTTTGTCCAATATGAGGCGTCATTACCATTTCGTAACCAGCCTTTTTCTGTGCAGCCTTTAAAAAGTTTTCTAAACGTTCACGTAAAGCAGCGCCTTTAGGTAACCATAAAGGTAAACCAGCACCAACCTTTTGTGAAAAAGTAAATAACTCTAACTCTTTACCAAGTTTTCTATGGTCACGCTTTTTAGCTTCTTCCAATAAGTGTAAATATTCCGTAAGCTCCTTTTGCTTAGGAAACGAAATACCATAAACACGAGTTAATTGCTGTTTCTTTTCATCACCTCTCCAATACGCACCAGCAACAGACAATATTTTTACAGCCTTAATAATTCCAGTGTTAGGAATATGGCCACCACGACATAAATCTGTAAACGTAGAATGGTCACAAAATGTAATCGTACCATCCTCTAAATTCTCAATCAATTCCGTTTTAAAAGGATTATCCTTATATAAAGCCAAAGCATCAGCTTTAGAAACAGAACGCATTTTAAAATCATGCTTTCCACGGGCAATCTCTAACATTTTAGTTTCAATAGACTTAAAGTCTTTGTCAGAAATAGAACTCTCACCAAAATCAACATCATAATAAAAACCATTATCAATAGCAGGACCAATCGTTAACTTAGCATTAGGATATAATTCCTCAATAGCTTGAGCTAAAACGTGAGCCGAAGAATGCCAAAAAGCTTTCTTACCATCATCTGTTTTCCATGTATGTAAAACTAAAGACCCGTCGGTGGTTAAAGGCGTAGACGTTTCAACGGCAGTACCATTAAAATTTGCAGAAATCACATTTCTAGCTAAGCCTTCACTAATACTTTTAGCAACATCCATTGCAGTAGAACGTTCCTCAAAAGATTTAACACTCCCATCGGGTAAAGTAATCTGTATCATAAAAAGTTTTAAAATTCAAGCTGCAAAGATAATAGGTTAACAATAGACAAGCAACACATAGATATGTATTTTTAATATTACTTTTTAAGGCGTTCCCTACCCACAAAGCAGAAAAAGCTTTGTGGGTAGGTCGGGCTTTCACTACTCGCTCTCTTCGAGGAGCTCAAACAAGTTGTTCAATCCCTAACGCGAGACAGAATAAAACAAAAGTAGAAAAGATAAAACATCAAGACTTCAATGCACAAAAGTAGGAGGTAAGCTTAGATTTAAAAGCAGAGATAAAGATTAGATAACTCGCTTAAATAATAGGCAAAGCCCTTAAGAGTAAAAACGCGTATATATAATAAGGACAAGTAAGTTTAATCTAAAACCCAAAACCATAAAAAAGTTAGGTATTTAAGTGCTTGAAAAGGTGCGATTTAAAAATAAGTTTAAAATAAAATTGCAATAAGTATTGCGTAGGTAAAAATAGGTTGTATATTTGCACCCGCTTAGCGACTGAGGCACTAGTCAAGGCAGCAAAAGCGACGTTCATTAAAAGGCTAAAAAAACAAAATTAAAAAAGTTTAAAAAAAGCTTTGAGATAACAAAAAAGGTTGTATGTTTGCAGCCGCAAAAAACGGCAACGTTTAGAGCGAAAAGTTCAGATACAAATAATGTTTTAGAGGGTGATGAAAAAGAAATAAAATTCTTTTAAAAATTTTCAAAAAAAACATTGTGAGAAATAAAAAAGGGTTTTATATTTGCACCCCGTTAACGAAATAACAATTCGGTTAACGAAGA
>CANLUH010000006.1 GCA_947494205.1 uncultured Flavobacteriaceae bacterium
CGCTGTGTTCGCTTTTTCCTTGGATTTTCTGAATATTTCATAAATAAGTTGAATTTGTGTCAACTTATTTCAGGACGGGACACTATTAAAATATTATAAAGCATATAACCTTGAGTTGTATGCTTTTTTAATTTTAATCTAATAAAGACATGATTATTTTTAGTAGAAACAAGCTATAATTAATCAACTCTAAATTCAAAAACAGAAGATAGAGAACTATTTCCACTAACATCGATTGTTTTAACTCGCCAGTAATAAATATTTCCTGGTGAAACATTAACAACATTGAGTCCTTGTCCTATTTGATCAGAGTTTATTACTATAGGATTAGTTAGCGATAGTGGTAATGATGTGTCAATAAAAATTTCAAATTTATCTATCGGTGGACCAAAACTACTTGCTATCCAATTTAGTGTAACATTAGTTACTCCTTGAAAGTTAAACCCCATTTCTGGAGAAAAAAGTGTTACTGGACTAGGAATATATTCAAATAAAGGAGCTTCCCCTATAGTAGTAAATTCCCATTCTTCACTAACTGCTGTATTACTTGTTGATACTGATTTAGAAATAACAAACCAAGAATATGTTGATTCTTTATTAAGGTTAATCATTATTTCATTATCATCTGTCAGAAAGTTAACTATTGAATTATCAGCACTATCTTCTAATACAAGTTCATATAAATCTGTATTAGCTGCATTAGCCCATGAGAAAAGTACAGAGATTTGATTATCTTGAGTTTCATCTCCATTTACACAAGACTCCGCGCTTATAGGAGTCAATAATATAGCGCCTACAGGATCTAATGATTCGTTATTATCACTATTACATGCCGTAAATAATAATGTAATTAATAATGTATATATTATATTTTTCATAAAAATCTATCTAAGCTACTTCTTCTACTAATTAATTAACCGTTATATTATACTCTACCACAGAATCCGGATATGGAATAGCATGAATTTTCAATTTATAATTACCTGATGAAAGTCCATTAAAAGATGTCGTTGTAGTAAAATCAGTTGTTTGATTAATCTCTACTAGTTCTGCTCTATAAGTAGTTGATATCTCTGGCTCAAAAGTCTCTATAGCAATAGAACCGCTATCTCCTGATGCACAATCAGTACCTCTAACTTTTACTTTAAAAGATAAAGCTCCTAGGAGAATCACATCACATCCATTAGAATTGACAGTTGTATTTGGCAAAGTATCATTACAGTTATCATTAACATTTAAAACACCATCACCATCTAAATCATCATCACATGCATCACCAATTCCATCATTATCAAAATCAAGCTGATTCGGATTAGAAATAGTAGGACAATTATCTGTAATATTAATTACGTCTATAAGAAACCTTGTAGGCGTGGGAGAGCTAATATTTATTGTTGTGACTCCTTCCCAACCAAAAAAAATCTCTCCACAACCTGGAGCTGTCAATGATTGACCTGGATTATTAGTGGTAAAAGTTAAACTACTACCGTTTGCAGACCCTAGACTTTTAAGAAAAATAGGTTGATCGAAATTAATTGAAAAATCAGTTGACCAATTATTATCATAAATATCGGCAGAAACATTTCCCCATCTACTTACATCACATTGAAATACATTGCCCAAATCTGTAAAACCAGGGTTAGACAATGGATTAGATGCACTAAGAGACGTAATTGTTACACCACCTTCAGTTACAGGTGAAAAATTACCAAAAGAAGTGTCATCAAAATCAAAAACTTGACTATTAACAATAATTCCAGTTAAAAATAAAGCAAGAAAAAATAATTTTGTTTTCAAATTAATATACATTTTTAAATTAAAGATATATATATTTTTAGCTATATCGTATTTTAAACAAACATTTTTAATCAATCTGAATACTTTAAGAGTGTAATTTAGGTTAAGCAATAGAAAACACAATACAAACGTTAATTAGGTTTAACTAAAACAAACAGTGTTATTCTAGAAACGACATAACAATTACATGAAACTATTAAAACATTACAAAGCATATAGTCTAGCAATGTATGTTTTTTTAATTTTTATTCATTTTATTTTAAAGGATTACCTATTTCCTTTAAGTGTTATTTTCTATGCAGCGCCTTTAATTTTAATTATTATACTGGGATTCTTTGTTGTATTCTTTTTCAGAAAGAAAAAAATGATTTCTATTACTGTTCTAATCCTTCAATTAGTAATGTGTTATCATTGGTTCAATAATTATTATTTTATTCAAATCCCTAAAACACCTATACAAACAGAATCTGTTTTATTTTGGAATGTTGCAAAAAAGCAACAGCTTTATACACGTCCCATTATTAATACTACTAAAAACCATAATAGCACTATTATTACGTTAGTTGAAGCTATTAATATTAAAGCACAAGATTTAGATAGCTTAAAAATGAGACTACCTAATTATTCTTTTATAAAATTAAAAGGCGATATGTTTTTGGGAGTAAAAGGATCTGTAGATGCTGTTACTTATAAATATGTAGATAGACGCTATAAGTTTAATCATATTATAACAACTATTAATAACGAAGAAAGAAGCATTTTAATTGTCGATATTTATGCTAGTCCTTTTATAAATAAAGAGCAACCAATAATAGAGGTCTTAAATTATGCAAAAGCGAATACAATAGACATTATTGTTGGCGATTTTAATACGCCTTACGAGAGTATTCACTTTAATAATTATGTAGACTCTTATTCTAGTTTTCATGGTTATGGTAATGGGGTTTCTGCTACTTGGCCACATCATATTCCTTTATTAGAATTAGACCAAGTTTGGATTACCAAATCCTTAATTCCACATTCTCTTAAAACTTATAAGTATGGTGTTTCAGACCATAAACTTCTAATCGCTAATTATTCTAAAAACTAAAACAGGATAATCACTTTATTAAAAAAAGGAAAAATCTCTTAACACAAAAGAGATTAAACCTCTGTTTAACAATGTATTAAATTCAAACCTTTGCTTAATCAATTGATATGGCGTAAACCGAAAAGCCAATATTGAAAAGAGTAGGTAAAAAAATTAATATAATGGTTTCATTTAGAGAATTATCAATACATTTTGATGCAACAAAAGGAAAAAAACAGAGAGAATTTGCTACTGCAGTATTTAAATCTAAAGTTAAATCTGCACAAGCCGTACTAAAAGGGTTTAATATACGTTACTCGGACGGAGATAGACATATTTTAGAGCAAGAAATTGATTTAGACATTGAAAAAATTGAAGGAAATACTGTAAAAGTTGCTGCAGATTTCTTGTTAAGAGATAGTAGCGGACATATCGATGATCGTTTTCAAGGCTGGGTACAATGCGTAGTTATAGCTAATACGTAATTAGTTTATTTATCGCTATTTCCAGACAGAAACGATACTAGAACATAAAAAGAGCATATTATATAAATAATATGCTCTTTTTGCTCTAAACTATAAACTAAACTTTTGGATTAATTTAATTACGTTTTAATTCAAATGCTTAAGAATTTACTAATTCTTCCATTTCAAAATCACTATCTAAAGTGTCTGAAAAAAGCATAAGGAGGGATTTAATAATTTTCATAGCTCTATTTTTTTCTTTTCTACTAAGTCGTATAGATTTCTCTTGCCTTACATAGTGTTGTATTATTTTTAATAAAAAGTCTCCTTCGTTATAAAAAAGACTAATAAAAAGCTTCATCAACTAATGCTTTGGAAACGTTTTTAGAATGATTGGATTACTGAGTAATAATTTAAAGCGGTAAGTTTTTAAGAAAGGTATTGGCTACCCATTTGTAGAAAATGTTCTTTTTAGACACATTAATTCCTCTTTCGCGCAAAGACTTTATTCTATTAATAGTTTTAAAAATTTTTAAACCTATTAACAACAATATAATTATTATACTAATTGCTAAGATTACTTTCATATTCTACAACATTAATAAATACTACGCTAGTAACCATAAACTCTGTAAGATAAATCGACAAATAGTTAACAAAAATCGTTTAAAAACAAATAAAATCGCTGTAATTCTTATTTTAAAATCTTTTAAATGTTAATTCTTTAGACATTCCTCAATATCGATTATCAAAAAAGCGCTTCTTAAAAAGAAGCGCTTTTTTGATAAAATATTCTATTTTTTAATGTTTGCTACAACCCTAAAACCGATGTGCCTTGTTCAAAAACAACATCTACAGGTATATTTGCATTACTTAATTTGTCTAAATCTTTCTGAAGCTCTTCAGAAATTGTCACATAATTAGCAACAAATTTATTTACACCTTCGTAGTCTCCATCGCCTTGGTAATTTAAAATAACTTCGGAAAGTGTTTCCATAGCAAATTCCATTTTAGTAAAATTAACGGTGTAAGTTCCATTAGCGTTTCTTGCAAATGCTCCCATTTGCTTAAAGAAATTAAAACGAATCATGTTAGCTTTACCGTGCGCGCTGGATGTACCAAATCGTACAGATCTAAAAATACCTGCCATAAAGGTGACCATATTATCTTTTAAATCTTCTTTTAATTCTCCTTTAGCATGTAATTGTTGTACCATATACAAACCTAAGATATCTGCTTTTCCTTCTTCTAAGGCACTTGCATGTTCTTTAAGCGATGTTCTTACTGTTCCTTTTCCTGTTATGGTATTTTTAATTCCTAATCCATGAGCGACTTCATGAAACATCGTATTAGCAAAAAAGGCATCGAATGTAATGTGCTTTCTTTGTGCTGAATCTATTAAAACATCTGCTATGGGTACTAAAATTTTATCGAATTTGGCACGCATCGCATTTTTTAATTGTAAACGTCGCGTTCCTTTTTTAAGTTGTACAGCTTCATCATTAGGTAAATTAATCGCTATTGTTTTACTTCCAGAGTTACAATCTCCAGCATAATACACCACATCGTAAGCATTTAAATCGCTGTCTGTACCTGGTTGTTCTTGCTTATATTTTTTTCCAACTGGCAATCCTTTTTGTAGTTCGGGTAAAAAGCTGCTAAACTTCTCTAATTTTTTACTCCATTCTTGATCTTTAATTAGTACATAACCTTCATGCGCTGCTTTATTTCCAAATAATTGATCTTCGTATGTTTCAATAGGTCCAATAACAATGTCTAATGTATTACTCTTCATATCCATCCAAGCATAATCACTTGGCTGATAATTATCATCCAACAACGCTTTTGCTCTTAGTTCTAAGTAATTTTTCAACCCTTTATCTTCCGCAAGAGTTGCTGCTTCTAATAATAATGCAGACACTTCTTTTACTTCACTCTCAAATTGTTCATGGTATGCTATAGTATATAATTTGCCTTTATTATCTCTGCGCACAAAATTATAGAGGCTAGATTTATCTTTCATAGTAGCACTTTCAAACTCCTCTTTTGTCATATCTACTGGATAGAAGTTTGCCCCTTTTGGCTTCTCACCTACTCCATCTATAAAAGGTTCATTGTTAGCTAATCTGTCCCAAGGTCCATAATTAATCTTTATAAATTGCTTGGTATCTTTATCTGTAGTATTTTCTATTAATGCTTCTACATCTCCGTATGCCTCGTATGCAAACAACGCATTCATTTTATCTGCTGCTTTAATTAAAATAGGCAGCATTTGTCGCTCTTTAGCTGTTAACACCTCTAAATTAGAAGTTAGCTTTACACTTACATACTTGTCTAAATTTATTTGCATTGCTGTTTTTTCAGCTTTTACAGGTGATTCATTTACAGTATTACTTTCTGTTTTATTTACATCATCTTTACAAGACCATAAAACGGATACTAATAATACAATTCCTATTGCTTTTTTCATGGGTAAACTATTAATACATTACCCTTCAAAGTTAGCTAATTTTAAATTGTTATTCTACATAGTCGGCAATCGACACTTCATTAATGATGACATCTTTTAATACTGCTTCTCCTTCTTTTATGTACACTAATGCATAGGTATTATTAGGTAGTGTATCTCGTTGTGCTTTTCTGTGCGCGTCTTCGGCGGGTTTCGCTTTACTTTCTTCCATATAAAAACGATTAAAAGGCAAATTAAACCTTAGGTTTTTAGTGTTCTTATTATACCAATTTACCTTAGCTAGAACGTAGTCTTTATCTATTGCTAAAGGCGCTTTACTTACTTGGTCTACTTCTGCAAACCCTAAGCTATCTTCTTTTACATACACATACACATCATCTTGTCTCAACCATGTAGAATCTTTAGTTGTTACCGAATTTATAGCATATCGCAGTGTTATATATTTCCCTCTAAAAGGATCGCTTGGATCTACCGGTTCTGTTTTAAACTTATAGGCAGTTCCTTTATCTAATATGTCTTCTTGTCCTAAGATCATTTGTAATGGCACAAATAATTGAACTAATGCTATTAACACAAATAGTGTAAATAAGTATTTTAATTTTATAGTCTGCATCGCTCTTATTTTAAAGTTTTATTGCTTTCTGTTTTCTGTTTTCTGCTTTCTGTTTTCTGCTTTCTTAGCATAATGTAATTCGTTATAAAGAACCCTACACCTATTAATACAAATAGTAATCCTCTAATAACAAAACTCATATTAGTATCTAAAAACCTACAAAATATAAGAGATGCAATAATTAATAGTCCATAGTTTAAAATGCCAAAATGCATTTTATTAACGCCAATTTTTATGGCATTTAACCCTAAAACAAATAATAAAATATTTGTTATGATGGTAGGTACAATATCGTTTGCCAAACCAATAAAAAATAACACACTCATTATTATATATATGTAATGAAATAGGTTAAGTATTTCTAATCGTTTTTTCTGTATTAATCGCACAACTACAACTGTTGTTGCAATAAACAACACTAACACAAGTGAGCTTTCACTTATATAAGTTTTAGAAATCCCTAAAACATCTTTCCATACCCATCTAAAACTGGCAGTTAGTAATAATACCACTGTACCTAATGAACCTAAAACTAAATAGCCATTTTGCCTTAATCTTAAATTTTGAAATGCTGGTAACTTCCCTATATTATAAAAAAGCCCAAACAAAATAATGTAAGACAAGAATATTAATTCATCGAATTTAGTAATGAAAGCGCCTAAAGTAATTATCACGCTTATAGGAAATAACCAACTAAAAACAGAAGTTATATTCGATTCTAATTTACGTTTAAGCAGATTATAGTAATAAGGTAATAGTATTGCAATACATAATAAATAGGCCCAAGGTGTATTTCCATTATACGAATATCCATATTCGCAAGCATATATAGTAGCAAATAAAAGATGTAACAATGCTAATGCATGGGATCTTAACACATATATTAATGGAGCACATAATAGCATCCATGTTAACATATAACTGCTAAAATTTCCTGGAATATTATAAATCTGACTTACCATTGCCATAGACGCACCTACAGCAAAAAACAGGAAGACTCCTGAGGCTTCTTTCCATGTATTACTTTTTTGTTTTAATATGGAGAAACCTACCAATAACTGCCCTATAATTAATGGACCAAAAGCAAAACCTGTTTTTATTGCTTTCGGGAAATTATCCCAGTTATGTGCTATTATCAAGATAATACCTAAGCCAATTAATATAGAACCCAGAACCCCAAATATGGTAAATAACCTGTTTGGACTATCTTGCTGTTTCGAAGCATAGTAACCTTCTATTTTTGAAGCAATGTCTCTAGTTATTACTCCTTTTTCTACCAATTCTGGTAATTCTTTTATGAGTTTTGATTGCATTGTATATTACTTTAATGATTTTTATATGTGTTTCAAACGAAAGGATAAGTACAAATAGCTAGTCCTACTAATAGAGATTCCATAATTATAAAAAGGATATTTTTAATGCTTTGGTTTTTTATTTTTCTAATAAAAATATAATCTATTAAAGCAAAAATGATTCCTAGACCTATTAAAATAGGAATTGAAAGAACAAGCATTAATCCAGCTCCTCCACCAGCTATAGGTATACAGTTTTGCATAACAACTTGTATAATAGAACTTATTAAAATTAGTACTACTCGTAATTCACTATTCATTTAAATAGTATTTAATTAGATTGAGATACAATAAACTTAGCTACTGTTAAACTTATTCCTATAATGAGAACTACTATAGAAATATAAGCATATTTAGGTTCTTTAAATTTCTTTTTATATAAACCAATTGCTGCAAAAAGCAACAGAAACGGCTGTCCTAAAATACAAGGTATAGTAAACATTTCTTGCACCACACCTATTAATACAAATCGTGATTTAAAAACGGTGTGATTTAAATGTATTAAGAATAAAAATAAAGGCGCAAATATGGACAAACCTAATAGTATTTTTTCTGAAGTTGTACGTCTAGCGTTCATGATTTTAAGTTTTTATGGTTGTTTTTATTAAAAAAACGGCGCAACATAAGTTACGCCATTTTTTCTGGCTAACTAACGTAACCAATCATCAAAACAAAAAGATCATATACACAATAATGCCTTCAGCTATTCCTGTAATTATAGACATTCCAAGAATATCTTTTATTTTACTTCTTAAAAAGAACACTGTACTTAATATTGCTATAATAGCGGCTAGTAATATTTCTAAAGCACCAATTACCGAAAGTAAATAGGTAATTCCTGTAAATGCTGCGGTTACTCCTAGTGTTATTAATCCAAATTTCACAATTTCATCTTTAGAATAATTTCCTTCTTTAAACCCTTTTCTTAAATCCCTTAAAACGGATAATATAAACAATAATGGTACAACCGATAAAAACGGTGCGAAAACAACTTTAATTCCTTTTACAATAGTTAATTCATTGTAATAAAAAAATGCCATTGCTGTAAAAGCTAGTAACCCTGTTACGATTATAGATTGAAAGGTGAATAATAATTCCCTCTTTTTGGTATTATCTTTTTGTTCTGTGTTATTAAATATTTGATTCATAATACTTTTGTTTTTGATGATTAATTTTTATTTAGTTCGATAAAAAGAAAACATGGACAGCCAACGCTAATAATACGCCACTTAAAACACCGTTTACTTTTAAATTGTTATATAATATATAGTTAAGCACATAACTACTTATCGTTGTAGAATTTATTAAATGTGCGAAAATTAAATTCTGTTCTAGCTTCTGTTGTGTTACTAGCTCTAGCACTTGCATAATTGCTAAACTGGACACTACAGCTGCAATTAATAAAATAGTTGCTGGTCGTTGGTTTTTAAGTTTGTACTCGTCTGTGTTTTTGGGTAAAAAATGCTCTATTAAAATAAATCGAACAAAAAATAGCATTGGTATAGGAAACAGTATAGAGGCTATAATTTTTATAACATCTTTTAATGTTTTTATTTCATCGTATCCTAGAAATACTAAATAGACAAATACTAAAACCGAAATTCCAGTAGTAACAAAAAAAGCGGCATTTACTTGCTTTAATTTCATGATTTAAACACCTAAATAAGTTACGTTACTTGAAGTATTGCTACTCATAAAAGCAATACACTTATTATAATTTTTAATTGTTTCTTGCTGAATTGTTTTCGAAAAAATAGTCATTGTTCCAAATACAACTATTAATACTGTAGTTTTTAGATAATGATTCATATTGTTTTGTTTTAATGATTACAAGGCAAAAGTGCAACACTTCTAACGTGTAGAAAACACAACTTTGAATAAAAACTGACGATATATTTTAAATATTAATAAATAATATTACTATATTTAGTATGTAATAAAAATAATTACTGACGACTTAATGACTAATTTAAATGATATTATTTCTACATTTTCTTCTGAAGAGCAACAACAATTCATTAGTTATTTAGAACGTAAAAACAAACGCAACGACACTAAAAACATAGCACTCTTTAATCTTTTAGCTAAACATGAATACGATTCTAAAACTATTTGCAATCTTATTTACAAGAGTTATAAAAAAGATGCATACCATGCATTAAGAAAACGTTTATATCAATCTATTATAGATTTTATTGCTAATGCCAATTTAAAAGAAGAAAACTCTGTAGACATGCAGATTATTAAATACATTTTAGCATCTCGTACTTTTTTAACACATAAACATTATAAAGTCGCTTATAAAATTTTAGATAAAGCAGAAGTTATTGCTTTAGAGCATCATTTATTTGCTATACTTAACGAAATCTATCATACAAAAATTCAATATGCATATGCTAATCCACAGATAAACTTAGATGCACTAGTTATTAAGTTTAAAAATAACCAGAAGAATCATTATCTAGAAGACCAATTAAATATTGTGTATGCTAAAATTAGACAAAGTTTAAACACCATTACATATAAAGGACAAGTTCTAGATTTTGAAACCTTACTAAACCAAACCTTAAAGGAACACAATATTAGCACCAGCGATTCTATGTCTTTTAAATCGTTGTATCAATTAATGACTATTGTAAGTATTTCTGCTTTTGTATCTAAAGACTATTTAAAAATAGAGCCTTTTTTAATTCAGACTTATAAAACAATACAAACACATAAAAACAAAGACAAACAACTATTTTACCACATACAAGTATTATACTTAATTGCCAATACATTATTTAGAAACAAAAAATTTAATACGTCCTTTTCTTATCTAGAACAAATGCATGAACACATGCTATTAAAACGCAAAAAACATTACAAAACATTTCAACTTAAATACAACCTATTATTAGCACTTAACTACAACTACTCTAATCAACAAACAAAAGCTATAGAAACGTTACACCCTATAGCAACTTCCAAACATCAAGATTTAGAAAGTTTATTAGACATTCATTTAAGTCTTGTAATGTTTTACATTCAATCGGCAGATTACAAAAAAGCACAAAAACTATTTTCAAAATTTTATCATACCGATCATTATTACGAAACCAAAGCTGGAAAAGAGTGGGTACTTAAAAAAAGTCTTATAGAAATTATTTTATATATCGAATTAGGACATATTAATTTAGTAGACTCAAGATTATTAAGTTTTAAACGACAACACTTTGGTTACTTAAAAAGCATACAACAACATCGCGTTATTACTTATCTATCTTTTGTAGAAGATTATTATAAAAAACCCGAGCAGATAACTACTAAAGTTTTTTATGCTAAAGTAGAAGAAGCTTTCGATTGGATTAAAGCAGAACAAGAAGACATTTTCGTCATGAGCTATTATGCTTGGCTGAAAAGCAAAATGGAAAACAAACCACTTTACAACACTACTTTAAAACTTATAGAACAAGCCCAAACTGTTAATTAGACGTTAAAATAGAATCTCTTTTAAACCTTTTATCTTTTTGTAGGTCTTAGAAGCAAATAACAATTTAAAATAATAAAAATGAAAAAAATAGCCATTGTATTAATCGCCTTAATAACGTTTCAAGCAAATGCACAACATAAAGAAGAAGGGCATAATGATTCTAGAAAAGAAAGACTCCATAAAATGAAGGATGTAAGTCCTGAAGACATGGCACAGTTACACACTAAAAAACTAACTTTAGCATTAGATTTAACTGAAGCACAACAGAAAAAAATCAACGCTATGAGTCTTAAACAAGCTAAGGCTAAAAAAGCTAAAATGGAAGCGAGAATGAAGGCAAAAGAGGCTGCAAAAAAGCGTTCTCAAGAAGAGCGTTTAAAAGCTATGAACGAAAGGTTAGATGCACAAATAGCACATAAAAAAGAAATGAAAGCTATTCTTAATGCAGAACAGTATGAAAAATGGGAACGCATGCAAGCAAAAAGACAACGTGCAGGTAAAAAAAGAAAAATGGGTAAACGTAAAGGGATGAAGAAAGAGAAACATAGAGAAGGACACGAAGACTAGATAGAACACATAAATGAATTAGTTTATTTAGCAGTAAAAAGATGCCGATTATCTAATCGGCATCTTTTTTATTTGCGAATATTATGTAAATAGCTTTACTTTGAGATATTAACGTCTAATTATCAAAAATGATGAAGAAAATACTTACTCTATGTTTTTTTGCTCTTGCAATGGTTTTAGGAACTCAAAGTGCAACAGCACAAAATAAAACTGAGACTAATAAACAAGCTGTTAACACTGCTAAAAAATTACAACAATTATTACAATTTGACGATGCTACACTTACTAAAGTATATGAAGCTTACAGAGAATTTAACGACAAATCTGCTACAATAAAAGCAACCAATACTGTTGGTACAGAAGCGCACACTAAAAACACAAAATTAGTACAAGAGCGTTTATTATCATCAGTAAAAAATGCTTTAAATAACGAAGCTTTATATAATAGATACTTAATTGCTACAGATCAACCTGGCGCGAAAGTAGATAGAACAGGAATGAAACTTCGTAAGAAGTCTAAGTAAACAAAACGTTTTACAATATTATAAAAGCGGTTATCTTATTAGATAATCGCTTTTTTTATGAGTACAAATAACTCTTTACCTTTTCGCTTCCTCTCCCATAAAACGGCTATACCTCCCTCTATGAGAGTATATTTTAAGTGTTAAATTCTCTTTGACTTCTATAACTAAAAAGACATACAACTATAATCCAATCCGAAAAAATATATGAATCAAAAACAGAAATACGATTCTTAATAAGATTGCAAAATACTTTAAATTAACATCTATAAAACAGCTTATAGATATCTAATAACAATAAAAAGCCGCTGAAGAAAACTTCAACGGCTTAATATAATTTTATTAAATCGGTCTAGTTATACTTTAGACTAACTCTTTATTCCGCAACTCCTGGAGGATAATGCATCATAATTTCAGTAACAAACTCTTTAATTCTAGCTTCTTTTTTATCAACACTTTTGTATGTTCCTAAAAAGCCATCTCCTTTACCTTGCCAAACGAGTTCTTTCTTGTTAGCGTCTATTAAATCGATAAACAAACTACCTTTTGTGGTTGTTCTAACAGAGTTGAAGTTATTATTCAGGCCTCCCCAGCCCCAACCCCAGCCTCCCCAGCCACCAAAGCCTCCGAAGTTGTTATTGTAAACGTTTATTTGATCTTCCGATTTTGTAAATATACTTACTAATAAATCTGGTGTTTCAGACTTTGTAAAGCCTTTTGCTAGCATTTCGGCTTCAATAGCACGTAATATTCTACGTTTGTCTAAATCGCTAATTTCTGCTTTGTCTATACCAGTCTTAAAAAAGGCGAATGTTTTGTAATTATCAAAATTAGCACCTTTATCGTAATCTGTAACAACACGTACAGAATTACAAGAACTAACCATGACTAATACTAGTAATAGAGGTAATGTTTTAAGTAACTTTTTCATAGATAATGTTTTTTTGTTTCCGTATAAGAGGAACGGTTAATGGTTATAACGAGTCTATTATAGCATCATCCACAGTATTAGGCAATGTTACTTTTAAATTAGGTTCTATTTCCATAGCGCGTTTTATTGCAAAAACGGCACCTTCGTTTCTAGCCCAACTTCTTCTGGAAATACCATTGTTTACATCCCAAAATAACATCGATTTTAAACGCTTAGACGCTTCTTTAGTACCATCAAGAACCATACCAAAACCGCCATTTATAACTTCTCCCCAGCCTACACCACCACCATTGTGTATGCTTACCCATGTAGCCCCTCTAAAACTATCGCCTATAACATTATGTATAGCCATGTCTGCTGTAAAACGAGAACCGTCGTAAATATTAGAAGTTTCTCGGTAAGGAGAATCTGTACCAGAAACATCATGATGGTCTCTTCCTAAAATTACAGTCCCAATTGTACCTTTTGCTATAGCTTGGTTAAAAGCTTCTGCTATTTTTGCACGACCTTCTGCATCTGCATATAATATTCTAGCTTGAGAGCCAACTACTAATTTATTTTCTTGTGCACCTTTTATCCATTGAATATTATCAGCCATTTGCTGCTGAATTTCTTCGGGAGATTCTTTTTTAATCGTCTCTAAAACTTCGCAAGCAATAGCATCTGTTTTTGCTAAATCTTCTGGTTTTCCTGAAGCACAAACCCAACGGAATGGTCCAAAACCATAATCGAAACACATAGGCCCCATAATATCTTGAACATAACTAGGGTATTTAAAATCAATACCGTTATCTGCCATAACATCTGCATCTGCTCTAGAAGCTTCTAATAAAAAAGCATTACCATAATCGAAAAAATAGGTTCCTTTTACTGTGTGCTTATTTATAGCTGCAGCGTGTCTACGCAAAGTTTCTTGTACTTTAGTTTTAAATAACTCTGGGTTATTAGCCATCATATCGTTAGCGTCTTCAAAAGAAAGACCTACTGGATAGTAACCGCCTGCCCACGGATTATGTAATGAGGTTTGATCACTTCCTAAATCGATATGAATGTTTTCTTCATCAAACTTTTCCCAAACCTCTACAATATTCCCAAGGTAAGCTATCGAAATAATTTCTTTATTGTCTTGTGCTTTTTTAACACGAGTAACTAAAGCATCTAAATCACTAATTTTTTCATTAATCCAACCTTGGTCTAAACGTACTTGCGTTATTTTAGGATTTACTTCGGCACATACCGTTATACAGCCTGCTATATTTCCTGCCTTTGGCTGCGCACCAGACATACCTCCTAAACCAGAGGTAACAAACAGATTGCCTTTTGGAGATTTGTCTATTTTTCTAAATCCGTTTAAAACAGTAATCGTTGTACCATGTACAATACCTTGAGGTCCTATATACATGTAGCTACCAGCCGTCATTTGTCCATATTGTGTAACACCCAATGCATTAAATTTCTCCCAATCGTCTGGTTTAGAATAATTAGGTATCATCATACCATTAGTTACCACCACTCTCGGCGCTTCCTTATGAGAAGGAAAAAGCCCCATTGGGTGACCAGAATACATAACAAGCGTTTGCTCATCTGTCATTTCCGCTAAGTACTTCATGGTTAACAGATATTGCGCCCAATTAGAAAATACGCCACCGTTACCTCCGTAAGTAATTAACTCATGTGGATGCTGTGCTACGGCATAATCTAAGTTATTCTGAATCATTAACATGATTGCCGCAGCTTGTTTAGATCTTGCAGGATAATCATCTATTGGTCTTGCATACATTTTGTAATCTGGACGAAAACGATACATATAGATACGCCCGTAGGTATCTAATTCTTCTTTAAATTCCTTGATTAATGTATTATGATGTTTTTTATCGAAATAGCGTAAAGCATTCCTTAATGCTAATTTTTCTTCTGCTTTAGAAAGAATTGCTTTTCGTTTTGGAGCATGGTTTATTTTAGGATTGTATGGCTTAACATTAGGTAATGCATCTGGAATACCCTCTAATATTTGTGCTTTAAATGACATATTATAATGTGTTTAATTAATAATTAATTGATACGAAATATTAATTATTAACTATGGATAACGTATGTCTGCACGATGATAGCTCGTCGCTATTAATATTTTATATGTTTTAAAGTAATTATCCAATCTTACCTCTGTTTATTTGTTTTCTTATCGTATCCATAAGGGCAATGTCTACAACCGCTTTCACAACAATAGCCACGCTTTAAATGATATTGTTCTGTAAAACAGCGATACCCTTCTGGTGTTAAATAGTAATCTCCCTCTTCTACAGGAATTATTTTTTTCATAGTGTCACAAAGATAATGTAAATTAGAATGATTTTTGAATGCTATTAACCAATGATTTTATTTTCTAAATATTTAGTACCTAAAGGTTATACTGGTATAACTATTTATCCTTTCGTTTTTTTGAAAAATAAAAAATTGAAAAACGATGTGGTACTCATTAATCATGAGAAAATTCATTTAAGACAACAGATAGAATTACTTATTATTCCATTTTATATTATCTACTTGATAGAGTTCCTAATACGATTAATTAAATATAGAAAATGGTATTTAGCCTACAGAAACATTTCTTTTGAGCGTGAGGCGTATAGAAACGAAAACGACCTTAATTATTTAAAATCAAGGCCGTTTCTAGCATTTATTAACTTTTTATAGTCTTATTTTTTCCTTCTAGGTGTTCTTTTAGTTTCATCGTAACGCTGTGCCGTTTTTACCTTTTTCTTAATAACTTCTGTAGCTATAGTTGGCGCACTATCTCCAAATTCTAACTCAGAACCATTCCACCACATTGTTTTTCTGTTTGGAGACTTAGTAACTTCATTTATATTTAAAAAGCCATCTAAATTAGCATCAAAGTCTTTTTTAGTAATGTCTGTAGGAATTACAAACTCTTTAGCATCATATTTTTCACCAATTGCTATCCAATAAAACGTAACATTAGATGTCCCGTTATTATTTTCTTTAACAGTAAAGCCTTCTTTAGTTACTTCAGCAATATAAACACCGTTAGATTCTCCCATTGGAGAAACAGTTACTATTATTGGTTTATCATCTGTTATTATATTACTGTAATCATCTTTAAAAGAAATAAAAGCCTTTCCATTTACTAATTTCCCTGTTCCTTTAGTAGAAACGTCTACTGTTGTAGATGTAGAAGCATAAGTGGTTGTTTTATTCCCTGTAGCATTTTCACTAACTACTGCAAAACCTTTATTAGAAACCGAAGAACCATCTGTATACAAACCAATTAAATCTCCTTTAGTTATTAATCCGTATTGATTTCCTCTAACATGCCCTCCTAAAAAGCTTCCGTTAACGCCTAGACCAACTCCTGTACTTGCTTGATTAGTGCTTGTTTTTGCTCCATAAGCAGAAAAATTAGCATCAGAAACAACACCATAAGCAGTTCCAAAGCTATCTTCATAACCTAATATTCCATAAGCTCCATTTTGAAAGTTAAATCCTAAAACTCCACCTACAACCCTTCCTGTACTTGAAGGATTAGCTCCAAAAACACCAAATTGATTTCCTTGCGAATATGTACCAGGATCGGTATCTGGCAAAGACCCATTTACACTACTCATAGGATCCACAAAACTAGTACCTGTTGCGCTTGAAGCATTAAAATTAATCCCTCTTACACCAGAACTTGAAGTTGATGATCCTGAATATTCTCCTTGCACCGCAGCAAAATTAGTTGAACCTCCGGTAACGGCACCGTAAACACCTCCTCCATTTTGATCGGTATACCCGTTTAAAGCCCATGGAAATGTAGCGTTACCTTCGCTAACACCATTCATTAAATCTCCTGGCAGCACAGTTTCTAGAGCGCCAATAAAAAATTCTCCTAAAGCAGAAACTCTGGCAACATGCGTTCCATTTGTTCTAATATCTATGTTTGTATTGTCGTAAGTTCCTAAAAAGTGAGTTCCTTGAGTTGCTGTAGTACCTGTAATACCCGTAGTACCGCCATCGATACCACCATTACCAATAATAGACCAATCTAATCCTCCTGGAGAACCAGCAACAGAAATCCATTTTGTATCTAACCAATAGTATAAACCTGGTGATACATTATTAGGCACAGTACCTACGGTATTTGTATTCCAAACCAATGTTCCATTGGGTAATACACCGCCTTGAGGGTTTACTACTGGTGCTTGTAAATTTAAACTTGTTAATGCTACTTGTGGCGGAATAAGCCCTTGAGTCGTTGAAGCGATATCTAGCGCTCCTCTTGGTGTAATTGTACCAACACCTACTTGTGCTGTTATTTTTAATGTTGAAAAAGAGTAAAATACAATGCTTAATAAAACAATTTTTAGGGGCAATTTTAATTTCATAAATTATAGCAATCTTAAATATTAATAAATTTGAGGGCGGCAAACATATTAAAAAACTATTATAATGTATATTAAATGCACATTTAATCGATAAAATGCATTTTCATGATATTATCTATAGTTAAGATTTTCAATCAGGTAAAGTAAATTTTACTTATGGCAATAAAAAAAACCTAGTAGAATTAAATTCTACTAGGTTTTATATTTAGAAATTATAGGTTTTAATAAATAGGCTTTTTATAAATCTTAGCATTATCTTCTAATGTGATTTCTACAAGAAGTACCCTGTTAGCTTTTTGAATCCCTGTTAACGGTAGTGTTTTATTGTTAACATTAGTATAGTTTTGTAATACTCTACCTAAAATATCATAGACAACTACTGTTTTTATGTTTTTAGTTGTAGAGACTACATCTAATGTTTCGTTATTAATTACTTTAACAGAATTATCATTTATTTCATATTCTTCTACAGATAATAAGTTTGGATTTTTATAAATTAAATCGAAACGCTCATCAAAAGTACCTACTTCCGAAGTAAATATATATGGTGCCGATTTTAAATCGTGAATAAAACCTGTATCATTATCTCTTAAATAAAGATCTTGTTCATTAAATAAATCGTCTAAATGATCAACACCTATTCTGTATGTGTTAGCTACGGTTGCTTTAAACCCTAATGGCACTACATCTTCATCGCTAAATGGTAATGGTCTACCTTGTATCGCTAAATTTCCATCTGGACTAGTTGTGTAAAATGAAACAAAGTTCCCTCCATTTGCTAACCCGTCTAATCCACGATCCCACTCTAAAGTAGCACCTTCTGCATAACCTACTAATATTTGACTAAATGATCCTTCGTCATTACTTAAGTTTAACCATAGTCTGTGCTTTTCAATCTCAAGATTTGTCATACTAGATGCACCTTCTGTTGTTCTCATAAAAGAGTCGTTGTTTCCAGAAACACGCATCGTATTATCGAAAGTCGCAGTACCGTTAGCTAAGCCCATTACAAAGAAAGATTGACCAGAAGCAATGTATCTTGTTGGTGCTGACCCTCCAGTTGCAGCTGTTGCAGTTGCTCCTAGAGTATTTACTGTCGCATAATCACTTCCTGTGTAATTAGCACCAAAATCTGCATAAAAAGGATCCGCATACGATTCATCTGGAGCCGAGTTATGAGTCCATAAGTACGCTGTTCCGTCTAAAAGTGCAGAATTTGTATTAAGGAAAGCTACTAAATCTACAGCAGATGCATATGGATTTCCTATAAGGTGCCATTGATCATCGTCTGCTCCTACAACTGTATCACCATAGTACGTACCTATATTTGCATCTGTTCCTATTGCTATAGGAATGTTAACATCTCCATTAGCAGGCACTCCTGTAAAAGTAGCTGTATAAACTGCTTTAACAGATTGATCAGTACTGTACGTTTGTGGCGCTCTAATAGCATAACCTGTACCATTTACCATGTCTGTTGATGCTGCACTTTCTAATATCCAGTTTCCGCTTCCATTAGCAACAGTAGATTGCCAGCTAAAAAACTTATCTCCTAAAGTATCTGGTGATAAGTCTAGTAGTTTATAACTAGACGCTGTTGTTAATGGAGAAGACCAGTATGTATAATCGTATCTGTAAATAGGCTGAGTATCTCTCTGTATTCTTACATCTCCTAAATTTACATCATTATCTATTTGAACTAAACTTGCGCTATCTCTTATATCAAAAACACCACCAGTATTTACATGCACCCATTCTGTTACAGTTACGGTATTGTCTGATTGTAACTCTAAGTTTCCTGTTGGTTTAACTTTTAAATTTCTAGCATAAGCATCGTAACCTGAACCAGAAATAATACAATCGTCTGGTATAATTACACAGGTATTAGAGTCTGGCACACCAGCTGGTAACCAGTTATTTGCATCGTTCCAATTTGTAGAAGACGATCCAGTCCAGAACTTTGTTCTATTGTTAATCGAAACATTTTCACTAACAGAACATCCGTTAGATAATGTTGCTGTTGCAGTAAAAGAAAACGATGGCGATTGTAATTGAGCTGTATTAGGTTTAATATACACAGTACTCGCCGTAGTTCCTGGCACATAAGGAATAGTCGCTGCAGCATCTGTGTAAGCATCTATAGTAGAAGCACTACCAGACCAAGTAAATGATGATGTTAAAGGTCTTGTTCCAAAGAATTGTACATTATCTATAGCTACACCATCACACCAGTAATTAGCAAAGTAACGGAATCGTATTCTTAAATCTGTCTCGTCTACATAAGCAGATAAATCCAAAGATATACTTGCAAATGCAGTACCATATCCTACATCATCATCGTAAAATTGTTCAGTAGTCCAGTTTGTTCCGCCATCTGTTGACACTTCTATACTAACATTCTCCGGAATAGTTACATCCACTAAATAACGAGAGAAATACATGTCGAAATTTAAAGTTAAGTCTGTAAAAGTTGAAGTATCTAAAGATGCAGATTCTAGTGCATTTTCTGTAATGTTAGTAGAACCATAATCTGATGTTGCCATTACAAACTTATTTGTTCCAAAACCTGATGATATTGCTGGGAACCAAACTTGTTCTGAAGGAATAAAAGTACTTTCTCTTCGTGTCCAGTTTGTAACTCCATTTTCTGCCCCACCATTGTTTACAATATTATTATTACTAAAAACGCCTAAACCAACAGTTCCATTAGCTTCAAAATTTTCATCTATTAAATAAGCTACTTCACTAGAAGCAGAAGCAGATAATTCAATAAAGTCGTCTTCTCCACATACTTCTGGTACAGACGGTGTGAATGTTAACACTGTTGTAGGCATTATAATTGCCCTTACTCTAGTTCTAACTAAAGATTCACAAGTACCATTATCAGCAGTTACATAGTAACTTTGAGAAGCTGTTAAAGAAGGTGTTGTCCAGTTTGATAGTGGAGTTGATGCTATAGGTGTTGTATCTGTCTCATTAGCATACCAATGGTATAAAATAGTTCCCATACTTCCCACAGCTTCTAAATCTACTGTTCCATCTCCACAAGTTGCTCCTTCAGTAACATCTTCTATTATTGCACCGCAACTTTCTATTACTGTAAAAGTGTAGTCTTCTGTTTCTCCATACTCTGTATAGCCGCTATTAGTATTAATATCTTCACAAGAATCATAATCGTATCCAAAATATTCATTTGGACCGCTAAAACTATTATATAATCTAATACGAATAGTATAATCTCCAAGAGCTTGAGCAGCAGGAATTACAAAACCAAAAGTTGTACTTGATGTTCCTACTCCATCTGAATCAAAAACTTCCTCACTAGTATCAAAAGCATTATCCTGATCCCAATCTACCCATGCTTTCATACGACCTCTACCTCCAACAGTTTCAACAAATACATTTACACCTTCTCCCTGTGCTTGTACACTATTTGTTAATGCAGTCCAATCTTGGTATCCTGTTGCACCAACGGCGCTACTGTATCCATTATTAAGATTAGTAACATCATTTAATGTTCCAATAAACTCTACATCATCAAAGTACATAAATGTTTCGTCAGATTGTGTTTCTGGTACACAACCGCTTCCTCCTCCGCCACCTCCTGGCGTAGTAACACAAATATCAAAAGCGTTATTAACCAAAAGTCCGTAATAATCATAAATTTGGACATAATATGTATTTCCTATTGTTAAACCTGTTAAGTTTAAAGTCTCTATATCTCCAGCTAGTGTGTTATCTGTACAATTACCTCCAGTTGGTCTAGATCCAGATCCACAACTATTATTTGCTCCTATAACGGCATCAAAACCAGTTGCCCCATCTACCGTTACATCATGAGAAGTCGATGTTGCTACAAAAGAGTACCATACAGCTGTTTCTGTTCCTGCAGTACAATCTCCTGCTTCATTATTATCTGTTGCGTTTTGAGTAGACCCTGTAGTTGCAGAACAAGTTGCATCTACACTTGCTATTATACTAATAGCTCCAGAACAAGTATCATTACTTGGTGGTGTTGGAGCAGAAATAGTTACATTATAATCTTCAAACTGCCCATAACTAGCTGTTCTACAACCTGGATTAGATGCTAGATAATAATGCATTAATCTCATTCTTGTAGTTCCTAGTGGAGCTCCAGCCGGAACAGTAACATTAGCGGTAAGAGTTGCACCATCTGTACCATTAGAAGCAGGCATAGCTCCTAATCCATATATTTCATCCGCTACATCTCCGTATATGTTATTTTGATTCCAGTCTACAAAAAGAATTTCTGCAAACAAACCAGTATTACTGGTATGCGCCTGAATATTGATAGCATAAGAAGATCCTTGATCTACATTTGCAGTATCACAAAATGCCTGAAATGCAGGGCTAACTCCAGCTCCTACTCCTGTAGCTGTAGAGTTATTTATGCCAGCAAACGTCACATTTACAATAGGAAAAACCGAAGTAGTAATTGTTGGTACGCAATATGCTCCATCACATGCCATAGCAGCCATAGATGCATCTGAATTATTCGCTTTATCTAATAATGCTGCGTTAGCAGATGCTTTTTGCAGCATTTTTAATTGCTCTTCCTCATTCTCTATAACTGGTTGAATAAATGGAGTTTCTACTTGTTTTTTAACTTTCACCTTTTTCTGAAAGCTTTCTTCTATCTTTATTCTTTGAGCATTAGTCTCTAAAACTCTTCTATTATTGGTTTTATCTTGTGCTGAACTATTGTGAACGCAAAAAAGCGATAGCGCTAGCACTAGAATTAAATTGAATACTGAAGAGCTTCTAAAGTTAAACCTTAGTAAGCTTAAAATTGGGAGTAATTTTTTTTCCATAGCAAATGGAGTTAAGTTATGTTAGATTAATGGGGTTAAAATATCGATTAAGTGACGTTTAGGGAGCGCTATTAATCTCAATTATAGACGAAATGTACAAAAAAAACCTTGAAATGCAAAAAAATGAATGTTTGTAAATATGTTTTTTAACATTATTTAAAACTGATTCGGTAGAGAGTAAAAGTCCAGCTAATGAGTAGGTTAATAAATAAGAGTAGCTGTAATCATTGAGATAACCAACCATTTTACACTAACAACAACCTTATAATATTGAACACTATTAGTCATTCTTAATATGTTGATAAGTTATTAAAAATGAGCAAAAAAAAATCTCAATTTTTAAAATTGAGATTTTTTTTAACTTATTAGTTAATAAAACTTAATAAATTGGTTTTTTATAAATTATAGAATTATCGGTAAGCGTTATTTTTATTAATAACATTCTATTTGCTTTTTCAACACCTGATAGGTTTAAGTTTTTAGTATTTAGATTATTGTACGTTTGTAGTGTTCTTCCTAAGATATCATATACAATAACATTTTTAATGTTTTTAGATGTCGATATAATATCTAAAGTTTCATTATTTACAACTTTAATAATGTTTTCATTACTACTAAAATCATCTACAGATAATAGCTCACTCGTGTAAATTAATTCAAACCTATCATTAAAAGTTCCCATATCCGAATTAAACTGATAAGGAGATACTTTTAAATCATGTATATAGTTTAAATCGTTATCTTTTAAATAAACATTCTGTTCTAAGAACAATCCATCTAAGTGATCAATACCAATTCTATATGCATTCTCTGCGGTTGCATTAAAACCTAGCTTAACAATATCAGCTTCATCAAAAGGAAGCGGTCTACCTTGTATTGCTAAGTTGTTATCTTGGTTTATAGAGTAAAACGAAACAAAGTTACCGCCATTAGCTAGACCATCTAATCCACGATCCCACTCTAAAGTCGCTCCTTCTGCATACCCTACTAATATTTGACTAAAACCTTCGTCGTCGTCACTTAAGTTAAGCCATATTCTGTGCTTTTCGAAATCATTAGTAGTAGAAACCTCTTCTTCTGTTGTTCTAAGAAAAACACCATTATCATTTTTCACACGCATACTGTTTTCAAAAACTGCCGTTCCATTATTAGTCCCCATTATAAAGAAAGATTGTCCTGATGCAATATATCTTGACGGCGTTACTCCGCCTGTAGATGCTGTACTAGTTGCTCCTAATGAATTTACTGTAGCATAATCACTACCTGTATAGTTAGCTTGAAAATCCGCATAAAATGGATCTGCATAACCACTACTTGGAGGTGAATTGTGAGTCCATAGATATACTGTTCCATCCACTAATGAAGTATTTGTAGGGCTGTTTACAAAACTAACAATATCTACAGCCGAAGGATAAGGATTACCTATAAGATGCCATTGATCGTCATCTGCCCCAACAGTTGTATCTCCATAAGTATTACCAACATTAGCATCGGTTCCTATAGTTATAGGCACGTTTACGTCTCCATTTGTTGCTGTTCCCACAAAAGTTGCTGTATACACTGCTTTTACAGAAGAATCTGTACTATACGTTTGTGGCGCTCTTACTGCATAACCAACACCACTTTGCATAGTTGTAGCTGTTGGGTTTTCTAATACCCAATCTCCATGACCATTAGCAATCGTAGGTTGCCAACTAAAATATTTATCTGCCAAGGTATTAGGTGATAAATCTAATAAGCTATATCCAGATGCAGTTGTCATTGGTGACCCCCAATAAGTATAATCGTATCTATATATAGGTTGTGTGTTTCTTTGTACTCTAAAAACACCACTATTGGCATCATTATTTGTTTGAACTAAACTAGCAGAATCTCTTATGTTAAAAATTCCATTTGCATCTACAGTTACCCAGTCTGAAACAATTAAGTTATTTTCAGATTGTAGTTCTAAATTACCTGTAGGCCTTACGGTAACATTTTTTGCATAAGCATCGTAAGCTGTACCAGATATAATAGTCTGATCTGGTATAATAACGCAATTGTCTGACGTTGGCACTCCATTAGGAAGCCAGTTTGATGCATCATTCCAGTTTGTAGATGACGCCCCTGTCCAATACTTTGTTCTATTTAGTATACTAACGTTTGCACTAATATCGCACCCATTATCTAAAGTTGCTGTTGCAACAAAAGAAAATGTATCTTGCTGTAATTGTACTGGAGTAGGCCTCACATAAACAGTACTAACTTTTGTACCTGTCGCATAAGGGATTGTTGCCGCAGCATCTGTATAAGCATCAATAGTCGTTGGGCTTGTCCATGTAAAAGACGACAACAAAGGTCTAGAGCCATATAGTTTTACATTATCTATCGCAACACCGTCACACCAAACATTAGCATAATAGCGAATACGTACTTTTAAGTCCGTTTCATCTACATAGGCATCCATATTAAAAGTAACATTAGTCATATTTGTACCATAACCAACATCATCATCGTAAGTATGTATAATATTCCAGTTAGTTCCCCCATCTGTTGATACTTCTATATTTACATTCTCTGGAATCGTAGGAATGAATAAATAGCGTGAAAAATAAATATCGAAATTTAATGTTAAATCTGTAAACGTTGAAGAATCTAATGTTGCAGATTCTAGAGCATTTTCTGTAATATTTGAAGTTCCTGTATCTGATGTTGCCATTGCAAATTTATTATCTCCAAATCCAGAAGATATTGCAGGGAACCAAACTTGCTCTGAAGGTACAAATGTACTTGTACGTTGTTGCCACATCGTCATAGCACTTTCTGAAACACTATGGTTTAATATATTATTGTTTGTAAAAACGCCTAAACCAGTTCCTTCAAAGTCTTCATCAATTAAAAATGCAATTTCATCACTACCTGATGCAGAAATTTCAATAAGATCATCTTCTCCACAAACTTCTGGAACCGATGGATTGAATGATAAAGTAGCTGTAGGGTTTATTGTTGCTGTAATTTTAGATTTCACTAAAGATTCGCAAGAGCCATTATCTGCGGTCACATAAAACGAAGTTGTAGTACTTATAACTGGAGTAATCCAATCTCCAGTAGCAGTAGTTGCTATAGGCACAGTATCTGCTTCGTTAGCATACCAATTATATTGTACTGTTCCTGAGCTTCCAACAGCCGATAAATTCACTGTTCCGTCTCCACAGTTATCTCCCTCTGTAATGGAGTCTATAGTTGCAGCACAACTCTTAACCACTGTAAAGGTGTAATCCTCGGTTTCTCCGAACTCATTATATCCAAAGTTAGAGTCAAAATCTTCGCAAGAATCAAAATCGTATCCAGAAAATTCTGTACCATAATAAGAATCAAAACTGTTATAAAGTCTAATGCGTATTCTATAATCTCCTACTGGTTGACTATCTGGTATTACAAAACCAAAAGTTGTACTAGCAGTTCCTATCCCTCCTGTATCGTATACTATTTCTGTTGCGTTTTCTTCAAATAAACCATCTAAATCCCAGTCTACCCATGCTTTAATGTGCCCTCTATAAGTACCACTTTCAACAAAAACATTAATACCTTCTCCTTGCGCTTGTATACTATTTGTTACACTTGTCCAGTCTTGATATCCAACTGTACCAGAAGAATTATAGCTCGAATTTAGATTTGAGACATCATTTAGAGTCCCAATAAATTCGATATCGTCTATGTATAGAGACGTTTCATCATTGGTAGATGCTGGAGAACAATAAGATGCTATAGATGTTGTTGTTGCGTTTCCACTTAGAGGAAGTACCGTATTATATGTAGGCCCTCCTGAACAAAATAAACTATTATATGAGAATATATAAAAATAGTAAGTTGTAGATAAACTTAAGCCAGAAGTAGAAAATATAGTATCATTATCATTATCTATAACTGTATTTCCTGCCCCAACTGTATCTCCTATATTATAAATAGTTGTATTTACTGGTGTAGGCGCTACTCCAGAGGTGTTCATTACAATTAAGTAATTGTCTGGCGCAGGAGCTGCAGCCGTAAAACTACCAGCTATAGTACTACTTGTTACACTACTAAAGGTTAATGTATTCGGTTGCGCAGTAGGAAGAGTACATGCAGGAGCTGCAGTAACTACTAAAGTATAATCTTCTGCTTCTCCATATTCTGCAGAAAACGTACAATAATCTGGATTTGTATCAAAATAATCTACAAGAATACGCATTCTATAGCTACCCGCTGGTGTAGCAGCTGGAATAACAAAGCTTCCTGAAATTGCTGTTACATATGCATTAGATCCAAACACCTGTTCTCCTACATCTGCAAAATCATTATCATTGTTATAATCAATCCAAATATTTGCACCTGGATCAGGAAAAAAACTTCCTCCAAATGTACTGCTAAAATTAACTGTTCCTCCAGCAACTTGAGTTACCGTTAAAGAAGTAAAATCGCCATAACCCGTTCCAGAATAACCTGAACCATTATTGGTTATATTTGTTGCGCCTCCAGTAGTACTAAAATCATTTATGTAAATATCGGAACTTGTAGAAGTAGGAATACAGTACATCGGTAGAGCTGCTGCACTCGATTCTTTTTTTTCAGTTTTATCTTTTTCAATTCCATAACTATGAATTGAAAATAGACATATAAATACTAAATAAAAAAAGTCTTTAGAGGGATATGTTTTCTTATTATTAGAATTAATTAAATTTGAAGTCGGGAGTAACTTTCTAATCATAATAAATAAAAATTTAGATTACCGATGAGATTTTCTATAAAATCACTCGATTAAAGGTCGAATAAATTAAAAATATTCTTTTGCAACCTATAAAAAACGATGAAATGTTAAAATAATCGTTGAAAAATAGACTTATAAAAAAATAAGCATAATATATTGATAAACAGTGTTATTTGAATCGCATATACAAGCTTCTAGAAATCAAGAAATAGTTCTTGAATCCTTTCACACCGTTAATCTAGAGATTAAACGAGAAGACGAAATTCATTCGGTAGTTTCAGGAAATAAATATCGAAAACTAAAATATAATGTTGAGTACGCAAAACAGAATAATTACACAACCTTATTAACTTTTGGAGGAGCATTTTCTAACCATATTGCTGCAACTGCAACTGCTGGTAAATTATGCGGTATAAAAACAATAGGCATAATAAGAGGCGAAGAGCTTATAACTAAAGTAAATGAGAACCCTACTTTAGCTTACGCAAAAGCCTGTGGTATGCAATTTAAGTTTGTAAGTAGAAGCGACTTTAAACAAAAAGATACTAAAACCTTTATAGAAGCGTTAAAAGTTGAGTTTGGAGATTTCTATGTTGTGCCAGAAGGAGGCACTAATACCTTAGCTGTAAAAGGTTGCGAAGAAATTTTAACAGAAGCGGACAAAGATTTCGATTACATCTGTGTACCTGTAGGAACTGGTGGCACGATTTCTGGTATTATTAATAGTGCAAAACCTAATCAAAAAGTTTTAGGTTTTTCTGCATTAAAAGGCAACTTTTTAATGGAAGATATTAGTAGATTTGCAAAACAAGATAATTGGAAATTAATAAGCGATTATCATTTTGGAGGTTACGCTAAGGTTAATACTGAGTTGATTGCGTTTATTAATCGATTTAAAGCCATTAACAATGTACCTCTAGATCCTGTTTATACAGGTAAAATGTTATTTGGAATAGCAGATATGATAAAAAAAGACTATTTTCCAAAACATTCTAAAATATTAGTCGTTCATACTGGTGGATTACAAGGTATAAAAGGAATGAATACAAGATTAAAACAAAAACAACTACCATTAATACAATAAAATTAATGAAACGATTATTTATCATTTTAGGATTAGTGATACTAGCTTCTAGTTGTGGATCACAAAAGCGTGTTACCACAAAAAAGAAAGGAAATAAAACGGTTAGAGTGGTTAAAAATAAACCTAGAGTAAAAAAGCCTAAAGTTGTTGTTAAAAACAAACCAGAGGTTGAGGTTACTATAAAGGACACTCCAGAGGTTTATGCAAGCCCAACAGATGAATACATTGCAATATATAGTGATATTGCTCAAGATGAAATGCGTAATTATGGTATTCCAGCAAGTATTACCTTAGCACAAGGTATTTTAGAGTCTGGTTCTGGTAAAGGTCGTTTATCTAAAGAAGCCAATAATCACTTCGGAATAAAATGCCATAGCGGATGGACTGGAGGACGTATCTATCATGATGATGATAAAGACCAAGAATGTTTTAGAAAATATAAAAATTCGAAATATTCGTTTAGAGATCATTCATTATTCTTAAAAGAAAGAAAACGCTACTACAAGCTTTTCAAACTAAGAAAAGACGATTATAAAGGTTGGGCAAAAGAGCTAAGAGCAGCTGGATATGCTACAGATAGAAAATACCCTCAAAAACTGATTAGTTTAATAGAACGCTATCAATTATACCGTTTTGACGCTGAAGTTTTAGGAAAAGATACCGGTGCAAACGATAAACATATTGTAGTAAAAGGAGATACATTATACTCTTTATCTAGACGCTACAACTTAACTGTACAAGAACTTAAAGATTTAAATAGTTTAGAAAGCAATGACTTGTTTGAAGGGCAAGCATTATTTGTAAAACCATTACCAAAAGATTAATTATAGTTTATGATTTATAAACGAAGCAGTGCATTGTTTGCACAAGCAGAACAGGTAATTCCTGGTGGAGTAAACTCTCCTGTTAGAGCATTTAAAGCCGTTGGCGGAACTCCAATTTTTGTAAAAGAAGCAAAAGGCGCTTACCTCTATGATGAGGATGGAAACCAATTAATAGATTATATTAACTCATGGGGACCTATGATTTTAGGTCATGCCTACGAACCCGTAGTTAATGCTGTTATAGAGAAAACTAAAAAAGGGACTTCTTTTGGTATGCCAACAGAAATAGAAACTCAAATTGCAGAATTAGCCGTTTCTATGGTACCTAATATAGACAAAATACGATTTGTTAATTCTGGAACAGAAGCTTGTATGAGTGCTGTTCGTTTAGCAAGAGGTTATACAGGAAAAGATAAAATAATAAAATTTGCAGGGTGTTATCACGGACACAGTGATTCGTTTTTAATACAGGCAGGAAGTGGTGCTGTAACTTTTGGTTCTCCAAACAGCCCAGGCGTTACTAAAGGCACAGCTAAGGATACGCTTTTAGCAAGATATAATGACCTAGAAAATGTAGCTTCTCTTATTGAAGCTAATCAAGGAGAAATTGCTTGTATTATTATAGAACCTGTAGCAGGTAATATGGGCTGTATCCCTCCCGTAGCAGACTTTTTACAAGGCTTAAGAGATTTATGTTCTAAACATAACATACTTCTAATTTTCGATGAAGTTATGACAGGGTTCCGCTTAGCAAAAGGTGGTGTTCAAGAGTTATTTGGAATTAACGCCGATATCGTGTGTTTTGGAAAAGTAATTGGTGGCGGATTGCCAGTAGGTGCTTTTGCTGCAAGAGCAGAAATAATGAATCATTTAGCACCACTAGGACCAGTATATCAAGCAGGTACATTAAGCGGAAATCCATTAGCAATGGCAGCGGGTCTGGCTATGTTAACTGCACTAAATAACGATAATGCTATTTTTACGCGTTTAGCTGAAAAAACAGAATACTTACATAAAGGGCTTGCTAATGTTTTAAACAGACATAACATAACACATACTATAAACAGAATAGGCTCTATGATATCTGTTCACTTTGATGACAGTGAGGTTATAGATTTTGAAACAGCAGCAAAAGGAAACAATGAAACCTTTAAACGTTTTTTCCACGGCATGCTTAACGAAGGTATTTACATTGCTCCAAGCGCTTTCGAAACATGGTTTATTACAGATGCATTAACGTACGACGATTTAAACAAAACTATTGCAGCTTGCGATTCGGTTTTTAAAGCATAGGAAATAACACAAAAGGTATTACATTACAATATCGTTAGTCCAAACATAAGGTTCTGGAATATCGGTATCGTCAATAAGTTGCCTAATATCTATTTCTATGCCTCGACTCATATCGGTAATTGGCACATCGTTAGGACCGCCTTCAAAAGGGTTCTCGGTATTCTCTCCTATAGCTTCCATAGTATGAAACACCCATGCTATTAAAGCGCTAAAAGGAATAGAAAACCACACAAAATGATGTGCTATAAACTCTTGTATTCTATGTGTTAAGCTTGTATGCACTGCATGCTTAGATAAGTCAGTAATAATCTGTTTTCCAATCACTTCAAACCCCTCCATAATACCAAACGGTAATAGTAGAATAAAAATCCAAACAAAAATATAGTTTAGAGTAGCAAACTGTCTTGGATAAGGAAAGTTTTTTATGCGCTCGCTTTTGCCTTGTAACGTATATAATTCTACTAAAATATTAGCAAGTTCCATATGCCTAAAATCTTCAATTAAGCCCGCTTTCATCAATTCTTTTAAACGTCTAGATTGAATTCCTAATAATTGAGAGGCTCTATTCCCTTTTGCAAAAATTTCTTTAAAATCAGAGTCCGATAAATAGGGTTTTATACTGGTCTCCATTGGCTCTTCATCTTCACAAACCCTAAAATGAGCTGCTCTAAATTCTCTATTCGATTTTTTAGATTTTAAATGCATCTCCCAGGGTTTCTCCTTACGCATTTGATAACGCAATGCAGTTAACCAAGCTACATGTCTATGTACTAATTCTTTCTTTATAGTCTGTAATTCTGCCTCACTCCTATTAACTTTAGCATGATCGTTGGTAATAAAATCTTTTACCATAATGGTCCAAGACCGAGATGTATTAACAATACCTCCCCATATTTTACGAGCTTCCCAAAGTCTATCGTAAGAAGCATTATTTTTAAAACCAATAACAAAAGCCACAGCTGTACCTAAAACCCCAAGAGGTAACCAAGGCACATGTAACCATTTTAAACCTAAAACATCGAATAAAACAACTGGAATTGTTGAAATAAAAAGGAATAAAATGATATGGCGTCTTGTCCATTTTAAAACACCTTTAATGGGAAATATTCGTCTTGTATACATTAATTGACTCGTTGGTTTAGTCATTGAATATACAAAAACTAATTATTAAATAAGTAGCACTCTGTTTCCCTTCGTTTTGTTAATTTTTGAAGTTTTTATAAAAACAAAACTCTTTTAATGTTTAAGTGCGAAATGGGATTTAAACTGTTTTACTGTATTATCTCTTAAATCTCTATAATTAGCTACAAACCAATAGTCGTTACTTGGTAATCGCTTACCATTATAAGTACCATTCCAACCTGCACTATTTGAAGCCATAGATTGTAACAACTTACCATATCTATCAAAAATATTAATATTAATAATTTCGAAATTATTCGAAGGATTCACATTCCAAGTATCATTATAGCCATCATCATTAGGTGTTAAAAAAGGCGGAAAATCGATAGCTAAATCTAAAGCTCCTTTAACTTTTGCTAAAGTAAACACACCATAATTTTCTACCAATGCACTTACTGATTGATTAGCTACATCTTGAATACCTCCTTGATCTACCCATAACTGTAATGTCTCATCCCAACGTGCTACATGTACTGTCTCTACTCCATTTTCTAATATTTCAACTGGAGTAGTTTCATCATTCCAAGTTAGTGTTATACTTACTAAACTGGAACCCTCAGGTTGCTCAATAACCCAATATTCTGCTGCATCAATAAGCATTAGGTTATTATCTATATTATTAATTGGATAGTCTATATTGGTATCTTCAAAAAAATATTCTCCAATAAAAGTTTCATTGTCTAATAAAGGATTAGACATACTAGCACTTCTATAATAATTACCATTACCTATTGGATAGTTAAAAGCATTATCTCCAGTTTTAATAACCTCTCCATTTACATGAGAATCATTACTAACGTTTATATGGTCTGCATTATGCTCGAATACAAACATACCATTAGATAGTTTATTATCTATAATTCCTAAATTAAAATCACATGTATTTGCGACACTTATATCGCCTTCTAAATTAAATGCTAAAGTTCCAGATGGATTATCGAAATAGACATCATATAAATAATTAAAATTAATTCCTGTAATAACTTGAGGGCTTTCTCCTATAAAACTGGTTAAACCATTATTTATATTTACTATTGAAAAATCGACTACGCCATCATTATTCCAATTACCATATGCGTAAACATTTCCATTATTCCAAAACTCTCCGGTTGTTGTATTATTAAAATCATATTTAATAGTTACATCTACATTTTCTTTAATGTATATAACATCTCTATTGGTCATTTGCGCTAAAGCAACTTTAGTAAATGTAAAAATTAACAACAAAGAGAGTAGATATTTCATAATTAAAATTATTTAAATGTATACTCCAAAATAAACGAAAAGTACTATGAGACACTAATATACTATATCACATTTTTATACTATAGTCCGAAAATTAACACCTAGTTACAAGGAATTTAAGAGTGTTTCACAAAAAGCATATAGTATAGATCTTAAAAGCCTGTTTTAATTATATTGTTCTGTTTAAGAAGATACTTTTAAATCATATCGTATTTAAATAAAATCTTCTAAAGTGAATTGTTTATTTTATAACATTCTTTAAAAAAGTTATATTATATAAATAAAGCAAATAAGTCTTAGTTAATTCTCTACAATTAATATGAATCAAAAACAGGTAAATAGAATAATTAAATTACTTAAAGAAAAAGGTATTTCTTTTGCTAGTGGCTTAACAGATATTGAAGTAGAAAGAGTCCAAAATGATTTTGAAATCAGTTTCCCAAGCGATTTAAAATTATTATTACAGACTGAACTTCCAATTAGTTCTGGATTTACACATTGGAGACTTGGAATAAATAATGAAAAAGAAAAAAGAGATATTGAAAATAAAATAAATTGGCCGCTAGAAGGTATCTTATTTGACATCAGAAATAATTTATTCTGGTTAGACACATGGGGCATAAAACCTTCAAATTTTAAAGAGCAAAGAAGTATAGCTACAAATGAATTAGCTAAGCAACCTAAATTAATTCCAATCTATTCTCATAGGTATTTATCTAGTGAACCTAGCGAAGCAGGCAACCCTGTTTTTTCTGTATATCAAACTGATATTATACATTACGGAAAAGATTTAATGGACTATTTTTCAAATGAATTTGGATTTGAATTACCGAAATCTTTCGGAGCAATTAACAAACCTAAACGAATTCGATTTTGGAGTAATTTAATTGATCTGAACAATAAAATAGTTAAATAAAATGACTAATGACATTGCGTAAAATGTATTAGATAAGACAAGCCATAATTTGAAACTTCTGTAACACATCGTGATATTTATAGACAAATAATGTAAATATTAAAAGTCTATAATATGAGAAAAACAACTTACATATCACTTACTTTCTTAGTCTTATTGTTTTTTTCTTGTGGACAAAATTCTTTTGAAAAAAAACTAAACGGAAAATGGTATGGTATTAATAATAATGGGCGTTCTATAATGCATTTTTATCCAGATAGTTTAATATTCTCTCAAATGTACAGAGATAACGTTAAATGGAATGCTAATAAAACAGACATCGAATTTTATCTTCCTACAATAACTCCCGACTCCCTTATTAAAGATAAAATCACAGTAAATTATAAGCTTTCAAAAGAAGAAGACACTTTATTTGGAATATTCAAGAATAGATTTGGAGACAATACATTCAATTTTTTGAGAGCAAAAAACTATGTTGAATTCCTAAACAAAAAATATGAAATTAATTTTTCATTACCAGAAAATGATTCGATTAAAGCTCTTAAAACTGTGCGTATTTACGGACTAAAAGTATTTATTGGATATGCAAATAATAAAATTGTTGGAAAAACCGAATATTCTAATAATCTAAATAATTTAGAGACAGATATTAAAATATTTAAAGACAGTATTAAGCCATACACGCACCATTTAATGGAAACACACAAAAGTTCTTTACATAGAAGATTTCATCTAAGAGTATTTGCAGACAAAAAAATTGCTGATTCCACAATAACAAAACTTTTACCAGTAACAGTTATAAATAAATTAGATTCAATTAATAAACATATTCCTGATGTTTTTAATTATAAATCGACAGATACTGTCCCCATAAGAATTTTCAGAATATACAAAACCAATGAACAGGACAGAGAACTACTAGATATTTTAAAAGGAAAAGAAATACAGTCTAATGCTCACAACGTTTTTAATTAAGTACATACTATTATTTACTACTTTTAATAAAAAAGAGAAATGCATTTCAAATAAAGAAACATAACTTGTTGCCTTTATATGATGGCTGGCTACAGGTAAATAAATAGAATTAAAAAAAGTGAGAGATAAAAACAGGATTCCCAAAATATTAAACGAACTTGAACGAATCTGGAAAGCTAATCCAGATATTAGATTAGGACAGTTAATTCTAATTGCTGCAAGACCCAAAGAACCTTGCCCGCAAGTATTTTATATAGAAGATGAAAAGCTATTAGAAGGACTATTAAACTTCGAAAATAAATATGAGTTAGAAACTGACGAAACTAAAATTATTCCTGATTGGGAAAAATACCCAAATATTAGTAGAATTAACCTAGAAGAATTAACAGTAGAGTTACTGGAAGAATTAATAAATACAATCAAAGTCTCAAATAAAAAAATTGTTATTACCCCAATTAACCTAATGCAATTAAATGGCGCTCCTGTTTCTGACCAAACTTGGTTATTAAATCAAAAATCGAGAGTAGAGAAATTAAAAAAACTATTAGTAGAATTAAATGAAAATGGAATTTTGATTGAAAGAAAATCAAAACAAGTTTTTCGCGGCATAAAAGAAGTTGGATATAACATAAAAGAATAAATACACACGTCTATACTACCCAAATTTTAAAAACAACAACAAACAGTTAGATAATGAATTTGATTTTAAAAATATGGATTTGGATAACATTCTTAAGGAATAAGGAGCAACTGCCTACAGAATCAAAAATAACAAACCCAAAAATGGAATATGAGGAAATGTCTGGGGCTTTTATTTGGGAAGACGAGGGATTATGGGATGTTAGAAACCATCATCTAGCTGCTGCTTTTAAATATGTAATTCATCATAGAATGACATTAATTGTTGGGCCAGACAATGATGTCGATGTTATGCGTTCTAAAAAGTTTGACAAAAAAATATTTAAAATGGCAAAGAAACATTTCCCTCACTGGATTGGATTTAATGAGTCCAGATGTTCTTACAATCCAGAACTTGCCGATAGAATACTTAGAATTAAAAAAGTTGCAGATTGGCGGTTAAAAAAACTATTCGGTGAAGACTATTAAAAACACTGTAATATCATAGGATGTATTATACGCTAAACAACTATAACATTAAAAAATAAGAGTATAAAATCATCAGGCCTTATTAAAATAAACTCCAATAAGGCCTAAATTATTTAGTTTATAAATGCTCTAATACTCCAACAACACTTCAATCTTGGCTTTCACCTTTTCTGTTGAAGGAATCATTGTTTGCTCTAATGTTGAGTTTAATGGAATGGCTGGCATATTCTCACTACCAATAACCATAACTGGCGCGTCTAAATATTTAAAGCATTCTTCTTGTATTTTACTAGATAAAGCTCTTGCAAAACTATTATTTGAAGGCTCTTCGGTAACCACTAAACATTTTCCTGTTTTCTTTACCGACTTCATAACAGCATCTTCATCTAAAGGATAGAGTGTACGTAAATCTATCACTTCTATTTGGTCTTGCATGCCTAGTTCTTCTGAAGCGTTCATTGCCCAATGCACGCCCATACCGTAAGTAACAATAGTTAAGGTTTCTACATTCTCTTGTTTCCAGATTTCTTGTAATACCCATGCTTTTCCAAAAGGCAATACATAATCTTCACTTGGCTCTACAGATGTTGCGCCTTGTGTTCCTGGTACTTTACTCCAGTATAATCCTTTATGCTCTAGTATAACTACTGGGTTAGGATCGTAATAGGCTGCTTTCATTAAGCCTTTTAAATCGGCTCCGTTACTTGGGTAGGCTATTTTTATACCTCTAATATTTGTAATAACACTTTCTACAGACGACGAGTGATATGGTCCTCCGCTTCCGTAAGCACCAATTGGCACACGTAATATCATGCTTACTGGCCATTTTCCGTTAGAGAGATAACAACTTCTACTTACTTCTGTAAATAACTGGTTTAGTCCTGGCCAGATATAATCGGCAAATTGTACCTCAACAATTGGTTTTAAACCCACAGCACTCATTCCTACGGTAGACCCTACTATAAAGGCTTCTTGTATTGGTGTATTAAACACACGATCATCTCCAAATTTTTGTGCTAATGTTGCGGCCTCTCTAAACACACCTCCTAAACGTCCTCCAACATCTTGCCCGTATAATAGACATTCTTTGTGTTGTTTCATTAATTCTTCTACAGCGAATAAAGCACAGTCTACCATAACCACTTTGTCTGCTCCTTCTGGAGAGCGCACTCCTTTTTCTTCTGTTATTGGTGTTGGTGCAAAATCGTTTGTAAATAAATCTTCTGGTGTTGGGTCTTCTGCTTGTAATGCTTTTTCAAAGTGCTCTTGCACTTGTGCTTTTGCAGTTGCTTCAATACCTTCTACTTCTTTTTCAGAAAAACCTGCATCTAATAATTGTTGTTTTAATACTGGATAAGGATCTCTTGTTCTGGCTTCTTCTAAATCGTCACGATACCATTCCATTCTAACTCCAGAAGTATGGTGGTTTAATAATGGGACTTTGGCATGTACTAAAAACGGACGACGTTCTTTACGTATTGTAGCGATTACTTTCTCTAGTGCTTCGTAACTTTCTGTAAAGTTAGCACCATCTATAGTTATAGCTTCTAAGCCATGAAATCCTTGTGCGTATTCGTAAGCGTTTTGTGCTCTTGTTTCTGCTGCATTTGCAGATATATCCCATCCATTATCTTGAACTAAATATAGTATTGGCATTTGCTTTAAGGCAGCCATCTGGAAAGCTTCTGCTATTTCTCCTTCGGTTACCGAGGCATCTCCTAAACTACATACAGAGATTGGGTTTTCTATAGAATTGTTATTTAATCCTTGTAATTCTTTATACTGCATTCCCATAGCTACTCCTGTCGCTGGAATGGCTTGCATTCCTGTGGCAGAGGATTGGTGCGGTATTTTTGGTTTATCGTCGTCTTTTAAACTGGGGTGCGAATAATAGGTACGTCCGCCAGAAAATGGATCTTCTTTTTTTGCTAATAACTGTAACATTAAATCATAGGGTGTTACACCAAATGATAATAGCATGGCGTCATCTCTGTAATAGGGAAAGGCATAATCTTGCGGTAATAATTGCAAGCCTAATGCTATTTGTATGGCCTCATGTCCTCTTGAGGTAGCATGTACATACTTTGAGACTTGTTTAAAATTAGCTTCGTATAATTCTGCCATAGCCTTAGCTGTGCAGAGTTTTGAAAATCCTTTTTCTAATACTTTTTTCTCCATTTCTATCATTCCTACTACAGCAGGTCTCTATTTTTAGTTTCTATTTTTTACATTAAGTAAAAGACCTTTAATGTAAAATATATTCTATGTTACGGGTTTGTTTCTTAAAGGGTTTTATTGCGTTAGGGATTGTAGCGACATCCTTTTGCTTTTTCTGCAAAAGATATAGCGAAAAGCCCGACCCTTGTGGTAACGCCCTAATTATTTTAAGCTAATTGGTTTTCTATTTTAATCATCCAATTAAACTTATCGGCTACTTTTCCTGTTTTTATTGCATTTAAAGTATCGTTAACGTCTTTTCCTACTGGACTTTCATCGGATACATGGATTACTTCTCCTTCTAAGCCTATTTCTTGTATGTAGGCAATTCCTACTGCTGTTCCTGTTCCGAAGGCTTCTTCTAACGTTCCGTTTGCTGATGCTTCTTTTATTTCGTCTATTGTAATGGCGCGTTCTATTACTTCGTAGCCTTTGTCTTTTAATACTGAAATAACACTTAGTCTGGTTATTCCATCTAAAATAGAGCCGTCGCGTTTTGGGGTTACCATTTTACCGTCTATTTTAAAGAAAATATTCATGGTTCCTACTTCTTGTATGTATTTATGCTCTACGGCATCTAACCATAATACTTGGTCGTATCCTTTTGCTTTTGCCAATTCTGTTGGACGAATGGCTGCTGCATAGTTTCCTGCTGCTTTTGCTTCTCCTGTTCCTCCGTTAGCGGCTCTTATGTATTTTTTTTCTGCCCATAATTTTATACGCTTACTAAAAAATGGTCCTGCGGGAGATGCCATTATTATAAATTTATAGTGTGTTGCTGCACGCATACCTATAAATGGCTCGTCTGCATACATAAATGGTCTTAAATATAATGCGCTCCCATCTGCTGGCGGAATCCAACTGCGTTCTAAATCGACTAATTGTTTTAAGCCTTCTACAAATAGGTCTTCTGGAAAATTAGGCATTCCCATACGGTCTGCACTAAAGTTTAATCGTGCTGCATTTTTATCGGCACGAAATAACATTGGATTTCCATCGCCATCTACGGTTGCTTTCATGCCTTCAAAAATAGCTTGTCCGTAGTGTAAAGCCATTGCTGCTGGATGTGTAGGGATTAGCTCTAAGGGTTCTATTCTCGGGTTAGTCCATGCTCCGTTTTCAAAATCACAAATAAACATGTGATCTGTAAATGTTGTTCCTAATGGAATATTATTAAAGTCTAAATCGTCTACTCTAGATTTTGCTACTTTAGTGATGTTTATATTGTGCGACATGGTATTTATGTTGTGTTGTTATATTATTCTATTAATATCGAATTGCTCAAAATAATCGGCTACACGACGTACAAACGAGCCTCCTAAAAAGCCATCGACTACGCGATGATCAAAGGACAGTGATAAATACATCATACTTCGTATTGCTATTTCGTCTCCGTTTTCCGTTTCTATTACTTCTGGTCGTTTCTTTATTATTCCTAATGCTAGGATTGCAACTTCTGGTTGGTTTATTATTGGGGTTCCCATAACGCTACCAAAAGTACCTACGTTAGATATGGTAAACGTGCTTCCTTTTATATCGTCTCCTCCTAATTTATTTTCTCTTGCTTTTCCTGCCAATGCATTAACATTAGTAGCTATTGTTTTTAGGTCCTTTGTATCTGCATTTTTTACAACAGGGACAATTAAGTTTCCACTTGGTAAAGCTGTTGCCATACCTATATTAATATCTTCTTTTACTATAATAGTATTACCATCTACCGATGCATTTATATTTGGAAAGTCTTTTACTGCTTTTGCTACAGCTTCTACAAATAATGGTGTAAAGGTTAAACGTTCGCCGTATTTTTCTTGAAAGGCAACTTTATTTGCATTACGCCATTTTACCATATTGGTTAAATCGGCTTCTACATATGCAGTTACGTGTGGCGACGTGTGTTTTGAATACACCATGTGATCTGCAATCATTTGGCGCATTCTATCCATTTCTATGACTTTACCTTTGCCTTTATCGAAATTTAGCTGAGGAATGCGATATGCTGTTGGATCTTGTTGTGCAACTGGTTGCGCAAATTTATACGGTCTACCATCTTCGATATATTGAAATACATCACTTTTTCGTAATCTCCCCTCATGACCTGTTGCAGGTATGCGTGCTAATTCTTCGAAACTAATATGTTGTTCTTTTGCTATTTTTAATATTAAAGGTGAAAAGAAGGTGTTTGAGTTTGAAGTTGAAAATGCAGTTGCACTGGTAGCTACTGCTACTGGAGCAGGTTTTGGTCGTTTTGGTGATTTTGTTTTTTCTTTTTTAGTTTCGGAAGGTTTAGCGACTTCTTTAGTTTTAGTACCGCTTTCTTCTGAAACTTCTAACAGCGCTATAACGTCTCCTACAGGTACAACATCTTTTGCTTGAAACAATGTTTTAACTAATGTTCCTGATGCTGGTGCTGGCACTTCGTTATCTACTTTATCTGTAGCAACTTCTAAAATAATATCTCCTTCATCGAAAGCATCACCTTCATTAATTAACCAATTGATTATTGTTCCTTCTGTGATACTTTCGCCCATCTTGGGCATTTTTAATTCAAAATTCATTAATGGAAACTTAATTTTATTAAAGAAATAAAATTAATAAAATCATTAAAATACTTTTCTTAAAATCTTCATTTAATATCCTATTAAGAACAAAACACTTTTTATATTAATTTAAAAGAATATTATTCTTTTAAATTTTATATTTGTAGAACTGCAAATAACATTTTTCTATGTCTTATTCTCTTGATAAAATAGATTTTAAAATCCTGTCCTTACTACAACAAGATAGTGATAGAACAACTAAAAGCATAGCTAGTGAATTGGGCATGACCACAACTCCTATTTTTGAACGTATTAAGAAATTAGAAAAACATGGGTATATAAAAAAATATGTTGCCTTATTGAATCATAAAAAAATAGGTTTAAAACAAACTGTCTTTGTTGGTATTACGCTTCAAGGACATACAAGAAGTTATCTTGAGAAATTTGTAAAACAAATTAATAGCTTTCCTGAAATTATTGAGTGCCACAGGGTAAGTGGAAACTACGATTATTTATTAAAATTGGTTGTTGAAGATATTGAGGCTTATGAGACGTTTATTATTACCAAATTAACGTTGCTTCCTTACTTAGGCAATGTACAGAGTTTGATTGCTTTATCTACTGGAAAAGATACTAACGAAATTGATTTGAGTAGTATTAGCTAACTGTTGGCTGTTGGCTGTTGGCTGTTGGCTGTTGGCTGTTGGCTGTTGGCTGTTGGCTGTTGGCTGTTGGCTGTTGAAAATTTTAAAAATAGATTAGCCTTTTCGTTATAATGCAAAATATATTCTATACTTATTAACGTTACTTTTCTAGTCTCAACTTTTAACGTACAGAAACTGCTTACTCTTACTGCAAACTTATTTCTTAAAAGTATCTCTCAACGTTTTATAGGCTTCTTCTTGTGTTGGTAAGTCTTTTGGTACTTCGCGTAGCGGCTCCACTGCTTTTAATGTTTCGTGACAGTCTGCAGGTAATTGCTGATATAATTGTGTGCCTTTAGTTTTCCAAGCAATCATCTCATCACTGACTTGCTTTATTACTTTTGCAGGATTCCCAACAACTAAACTTCTGTTTGGTATTTTGGTTTCGGCTTTTACAAATGCCATAGCGCCTACAATGCTTTCGTCTCCTATTTCCGCATCGTCCATGATTACTGTATTCATTCCAATAAGACAATTACGTCCTAAATTAGCGCCATGAATAATTGCTCCATGTCCTACATGAGCACTTTCTTTTAATGTAATAGATTTACCTGGAAACATGTGTACTGTACAATTTTCTTGTACATTAACGCCATCTTCTAAAATGATTTGTCCCCAATCTCCTCGAATAGCTGCTCCTGGACCTATGTAACAGTTTTTACCAATAATAACATTTCCTGTTACAGCCGCTAATGGGTGCACAAAACTACTTTCGTGTACAACAGGGGTGTATCCTTTAAATTTGTAAATCATGACCTCAACCTATTCATTAGTTATTCATCCATTGCTTCCAATTGTTCTGCAAGCAACAGTACTGACTCAAAGTACATATTATAATCTACATCCATTTTCTCTCCCTTCATATTAATGAAATTATCACAACCTTTTGCAAATCTAAGTTCTTCATCTTCAGAAAGCACTTCATTATTGATATTAGAAACTACAAAAGCAATTCGTTTTTTCGATTTTTCACCTTCAATACAATAACTTTTCTTATTATAAAACTCACAAAAATCTCCACCACATTTACCTTTATAAACATTAAGAAATTCATCACCTGATTCTTGAAACTCCTTAAACATTGCCTGAAGATAAGTTAGAAAGTAGTATTTATTTAATTCTAAAATTGTACCGTGCTCTGTTACTCCCAACTCTTCATTGAAATCTTCTGAAAGATTGGGCTCAAATTTTTGAAGATCAAAATCTGATAAAAGTGTTATAATTTTATGAAGAATCTTATCTTCTGTATTGAACACTTCTCTTTTAGTAATATTAATCTTACCTAATACCAAAACATTATCCATTACTTAAACCCTTTCAATTTCTCTTTAGTAAATTCTGAAAGCACTAATCGTCCACTTGTTTGTGCACGTTCTGCTAGTAATTCGTCCCAATCGTCTGTACCTTTCCAGAATACTTTTTTCATTTCTGTCATAGCATCTGTATTGTATGTACATAAATGTTCTGCTGTTGTTTTTACAGCTTCATCTAACTCATCGTTACTCTCAAATACTTTTGTAAACAATCCTTTTTGCATTGCCCATTCTGCTGGATAAAATGAATTAGCATCTATAGCGATTTGCGACATTGCGCTTAAGCCCATTTTACGTTCTATTGCTGGCCCTACAACAAATGGTCCTATTCCTATATTTAGTTCGCTTAATTTTATCGCTGCATATTTTGAAGCCATACAATAATCGGTTGCTGCTGCTAAACCAACACCGCCTCCTACTGTTTTTCCTTGTATGCGTCCTATTATAAATTTAGGACATTTACGCATGGCATTAATAACGTTTGCAAATCCAGAAAAGAACACTTTGCCTGTTGCTGCATCGTTAATATTTATTAATTCTTTAAAACTTGCTCCTGCGCAGAACGTTCTGTCTTTTCCACTTTTTAAAACAATAACTTTAATAGCATTGTTTTGTCCTGCTTCCGTTATAGTTTGTGCTAGTTTTGCTAGCACATCTCCTGGTAGAGAGTTATGCGCAGGATGAAAAAACTCTATGTATCCTACTTCGTTTTCTATGTTTATTTTAACGTATGGGTCGCTCATCACACTTGTGTGTTCCCGTGTAAACGGGAATCTTTTTTATTTATTAAACTTATATTCCTTTATATAAATCCATCCAATGCGGATTCATTTTTTCTATTAATTCAATTTTCCAACCTCTATTCCATTTCTTCATTTGCTTTTCTTTCAACCTCGCTTCTTTTTCATCTTCAAACGATTCAAAATAAACTAATTTATCTAAATTATATTTTGCAGAAAATGTTGTTGGATGTACTTTATTTTTATGTTGATATATTCTTCTTTTTAAATCTTTTGTAAATCCGATATATAAGACGCCTTGTTTTTTATTTGTTATAATATAGACGTACCATTTCATGTTTTTTATTTCAATTTAAAAAAGACTCCCGATTTCTCGGGAGTTTCGAACAATTTAATCTGCTATAGCAGATTAAATTGTTCGAAATGATGATTAAGGTGCTTACGCTCTAACAAATACGATTCGTATTTATTTAATTCACCAAAAACAAGGTTCTTTAAAACTGCATCAGGATTGTCTTTAAAAAATGCCAAATACTTAAAACGTTGTTCTATAAATTTCTCTTTTGCCGTTTGCAAATCTGGGTGTACTAGAGGTGCTAATGTATCTTTCTCTAATAATGGGAATTTTGAATTTTGTGGAAACTTCTCAAAGTTGTACAAACTGTCGTGTACTACTTCTAATATCTTCTCTGGTGTAGCAATTTCAAAATCTTGAATTTCTCCTCCTGCAATTTTGTATGTATACTCTAAATGTTCTAGCATATGCTGTGGTGTCATAATTCCCCACTTACATTTACTATCTTCTGTTAGTTTTGCTAAACAAGCGTCTATAACTTCTGAAGTCATTTCTGTAAATACTTCTTGCTTCTTTTCTACCATTGTTAGTATAGTAGCTACACATACTAATGCATCTTCTTTTTCTGCTCCTGCTGGTAATACAGCATTTGCTGCATCTACGTTAGCATCAAAAACTTCTACATACCATTTTACAATACCACTAGGGTGTTCTTGCCCTCTACTATCTCTATCTACTTTTTGCTTACAAGTTAATCGTACATAAAGGGTATCGTTATGATAAATAGGTCGTAAAAACCTAATTTCTTCTAAACCGTAATTTGCTGCAACTGGCCCTTTGTTTGGATACACAAATAATCCTGCTGCCATTGAAATAATGAAATAGCCATGAGCCGTTCGTTTTTCAAAAATACTTCCATCCAGACTCGTAATATCTGTGTGTGCATAAAAATGATCCCATGTAATGTTCCCAAAGTTTACAATATCTGTATCTGTAATGGTTCTATTATGCGTTTTCAGAGACATTCCTGGCTGAATATCTTCCCAATGGTAAGCAAACGGATGCTTTGGCGATGCCTTGTATGCTGCTTTTGGCTGGTATATTCCTGTAATTTCAGTTAAAGTTGTTGGAGAGCCTTGTATGGCTGTACGCTGTAAATAATGCTTTATACCTCGCATACCTCCCATTTCTTCTCCTCCACCTGCACGTCCTGGTCCACCGTGTACTAAACTTGGTAATGGTGATCCGTGTCCTGTACTTTGTTTTGCCATTTCACGATTTATTACCATAATACGGCCATGGTGACTTGCTGCATTTACTACATAATCTTTGGCTATTTTATCATCGTTAGTTGCTATTGATGATACTAAAGACCCTTTACCCATTTGCGCTAAAGTAATAGCTTCATCTAAATTTTTATAAGGCATTATTGTACTTACTGGTCCAAAGGCTTCACGTTCGTGAATAATTGTGTTTTGAAACGGATGGTCTGCTCTTAGTAGTATTGGACTAATAAATGCTCCTTTTTTAGCATCTGCTCCAATGGTTTCTATTGTATCTAAACTTCCGTAAACTATTTGCGCTTCTTTTGCTAAGTCGTTTACAGAATCTCTTACAGCTTCTACTTGTTGTTTACTTACCAGAGACCCCATACGTACTTCTTTTAATCTTGGGTCTCCTATAGTTACTTTATCTAATGCTTTTCCTAAAGCAATTTGTACGTCTTCTACTCTATTTTCTGGCACTATTATTCGACGTATCGCTGTACATTTCTGCCCAGCTTTTACAGTCATTTCTTTTCGTACTTCTTTTATAAACAAGTCAAATTCTGGAGTTCCTGGCGTAGCATCTTCTCCTAAAATAGAAGCGTTTAATGAATCGGCTTCCATTGTAAATGGCACCGCTTCTTGGATAATTCTTGGGTGCGCTTTTAATAATCGCCCAGTTGTTGCTGACCCTGTAAAGGTAACAACATCTTGAGATTCTACTGTATCTAAGATTGTTCTTACTGTACCGTTAATAATTTGCAATGCGCCTTCGGGCAAAATACCTGAAGCTATTATTGTTCTCGCTACTGCTTCTGCTAAATAAGATGATGATGGTGCTGGTAAAACCACTGCTGGCACTCCTGCCATCCAGTTTACTGCACATTTTTCTAACATGCCCCATACTGGAAAGTTAAAGGCATTAATATGTACTGCTACTCCTTTTTTTGGCACCATAATATGATGCGCCATAAAACGACCTCCTCGAGATAAATCGATTGGATCTCCTTCTACGTGATACGATTGATTAGGAAATAATTTTCGTAATGATGCATTAGCAAATAGATTCCCAAACCCGCCTTCTATATCAATCCAACTATCTACTTTTGTAGCACCTGTTCTGTAACTTAATTCGTAAAAGTCTTTTTTACGTTTTGTTAAGTACAATGCTAAACTTTTAAGCATATTTCCGCGTTCCTGAAATGTCATTTTTCTAAGAACTTCCCCTCCTTTTGTTCTTCCGTAATTAAGAACTTCTGGAATGTCTAATCCTTCTGTAGCGACACTAGTAAATGCTTCTCCAGTAATAGCATCTAATACTGGAATGCCGTCTTCTTTTCCTTCTGTCCATTGACCTTGGACATAGTGTTGAATTTTTTTCATATTTATTCTTCTATAACTGAAAATGGCTCTTTATAAGCGACATTTATATTTTTAATTCTTGCAAAAGGTTCTTCTATATTGTCTTCTATTAGCCAAGTATGTAATGTATGAGCTTTCATAGCAGCTCCTTTACTATTTCTTCCTCGCCATACAAACTCTACTTCTAATTTATATTCATTTTCAGACAATTCACTAATAACAATATTTTCTGGAAAATGATTTGTTTGTGAAGTTTCTAATCCTGCATTTTTTACCCAAACTTTAAAATCTTCAAAATTTGTAATGATACTTTTTTTGGAAAATTTTAATTCGAATTCATCTGCTAATATTGCTTTAAATGGTTCTAAATTACCATCCATTTTTTCAATATTAAATAGCCAATAATGCATTAATGCTAATACACGATTTGTTGGATAAGCATCTTTAAATTCTGAAACTTCTAATTGCTCTACAGGCCTTAGGTTAACTACATTTAATTTTGGTAATGCACTTGACTTATACGGATTTGTGTATATATCGTATGCTATACGCACTTGATTTTTTTCTCCAGTTGGTTTTATATTCTGGTATATAATTTCTACATCTACACGTAATGTCCCATCTTTATAGCTTTTTACATTAGCAAATTGAACGTGGTGCGCATTTTTCCAACCTTTGTATACGTTTAATCGCTCAGGATAGCCTGCTTTCCCCTTTAATGTTCCTGCAACACTTGTAATCTCAACTTCGTCGGATAATATATCCATCTGATTTTCGATACGTCTAGGTGTTATTTCTCGTTCGTATAATTGATACCATCTGTAGTATTGTGTTTTTACTGCATGAATATGCTGAGTAGTTCCCGAATAATCCATAATTGTATCTTTTTTAGATTTGTAGAGTACTTTTTCCTCTTTTTTATCAATAGTTTCTATAGCATCAAATTTAGTGTCTTCTGTCTTTTTTATATCTTCTTTACAGTTACAGAAAAAAACCATCATTAAGGTTACTAATACTAAACGCGATCTCATAGTTATATTCTATTTTATGAATTTACATTTTCTATAATTGCAGCGTAGCCTTGTCCTACACCAATACACATTGTTATTAATGCATATTTCTTGTTTTGTTCTTGTAATTCTATGGCTGCAGAATAGGCTATTCTTGCTCCTGTTACGCCCAATGGATGCCCTATTGCGATAGAACCTCCATTAGGATTTAATCTAGAATCATCGTCTGCTAATCCCCATGCTCTTGTACAGGCTAATGCTTGTGCTGCAAAAGCTTCATTTAACTCTATAACATCCATATCATCCATCGTTAAACCTGCTTTTTCTAATGCTTTATTAGAGGCTTGTACTGGACCTATCCCCATTATTCTTGGCTCCACACCTACAACCGCAGAACTTACAATTCGTGCTAATGGTTTTAAGTTGTATTTTTTCACGGCATCTTCTGATGCTATAATAGTTGCAGCTGCTCCATCGTTTAATCCTGACGAATTTCCTGCTGTTACACTTCCACCTTCTTTTTTAAAGGCTGCTCTAAGCTTACCTAAAACTTCTAGTGATGAATTTGGTTTTACAAATTCATCTTTTGAAAATTGTATTGGGTCTTTTTTACGTTGTGGAATTTCGACAGTTACTATTTCTTTTGCTAAACGTCCATTTTCTTGTGCTTTGGCTGCTTTCATCTGACTCCAATACGCAAACTTATCTTGATCTTCTCTAGATATGTTATATTTTTCAACTAAGTTTTCAGCAGTCATTCCCATACCATCTGTACCATATAACTTTTGCATTTTTGGATTTATAAAACGCCACCCAAATGTTGAATCGTACATTTTTGAGTCTCCTCCAAATGCTGTTGATGGTTTTGCCATTACGTAAGGTCCTCTCGTCATGTTCTCAACACCTCCAGAGATAAATAAATCCCCATCTCCTGCTTTTATAGCACGATTTGCATGAATTATTGCTGACAATCCTGAGCTACATAAACGGTTTACCGTTTCTCCAGGTACTGTAAATGGTAATCCTGCTAATAACGAAGACATACGTGCTACATTACGGTTATCTTCTCCTGCTTGATTTGCACAGCCCATAATAACATCATCGTATGCTTCCTTTGGAATACTTGGATTGCGTTCTACAACTTCTTTAATAACCAATGCGCCCAAATCGTCTGTTCTTACTGCCGATAATGTGCCTTTGTAATTTCCTATTGGTGTACGCACACCATCTATTATATATGCTTGTTTCATGTTAATTCTTAATTGTTTCTATTATTTCCTTAGCTAATCTCCTATTCTCGTTATAAAACTTATTTCTAGCTTTTACACTATATTTTCTTTTCATTAAGATTTTATTGGTTTTAGGTTCAATCATAATCATATAAAAATCAAATTTTATAATATAAATTTCGCTATCATAATCAGCTTCTCCAAATCCTTTACTTTCTATCCAAAAAACACATATAGCCTCATGATTCTTATTTTTAAAATCTAATTTGAATTGATCAAAAGATGTTAATTCTAAAAGTACATCTGCATTTTCATCGAATTCAAAACTTGCCTTAGTTTCAATCTTTTTACTTTTTCTTTCAAGAGGCTTGTATAATAAATTATAAAACTTCTCATATTCCCAATGCCCACCTGAAAAGAAAAGAATGCTTTCGGGTACTTCGTAATTATCTATTGTATAAGCATCAGTCAATGTAATGTAATCTGACACTCTTTTTCCCTCTTGAGAAAATCCAGAGGTAACAACTAATAACAATAGAATTACTATTCTTCCCATTCTTTTTGTGTACGATATACTACACCTTTAAACAAAGCTACTAATTCTTCTTCTCTTTTCACTTCTATTATATTAAAGCCTAGTTTGTTATTTACTTTTTCTATTACAGATTCTGCAACTATGTAATCTCCTTCGCTTAATGCTTCTATATGATTGATACTTGTTTCTATTGAAACGGCATATTTACCATGTGTATTTGCAGCAAAACCAAATGCGGTGTCTGCTAAACTATAACTAATTCCGCCATGTGCTTTATTCATGCTGTTAAGCATTTCTCTACGAATAGTCATCCCTACTTTACAACGGCCAATTTCGCATTCTAGAATTTCTATTCCTAACCAAGTGCTGTAGGCATCTTGGGATAACATTTTATATGGGATTTGTTCTCCTTTCATAATCATTTAACACTCATATATTAAAGCTTCAATGTTTTTTAAGTTAGACTCTCTAATCTTTTTAATTTCTTTTTGGTTTTCACATTCAATCAAAACTCCCATTCTATTTTCATGTAGTACCTCATTAGGAAATGATGGACTAGAAGTTAGATTAATTCCAATTATTTTTCTTTTAATCAAACTACCAAAGAAATTAAATTCTATATAATTCCCCGTAGATATTTCCCCTTCAACAATATTACCTATGAAAGCTAATCCTCTATTGCTTATAATAAATTTATCTTCAATATAGTATTTTGCTATTTCTTTCACTAAAAGAATGTTTCTCCTTCTCTATTCATCTTTCTTAATAAAGGACTACATCTATATCTATCTTCATGGTATTCATTATACATATTATCTAATGTATTTACACACCAATCTATTCCTTTTTCGTCTGCCCATGCTAATAATCCTTTTGGGTAATTAACACCTTTTGTCATTGCATTATCTATATCTTCTGCCGAGGCTATGTTTAAAAATAAAGCATCTGCTGCTTCATTAATTAACATAACTAATACACGATTGAATATTTGCTCTGCTAATACATCATCTTTTTTAGCCTCTGGTTTTGCTGCTCCTTCTGAATAATCATAATATCCTTTTCCTGATTTTCTACCTAGATAACCTGCTTCTGAAAAACGTTTCTGCGTAAATGCTGGCTTATATCTTGGATCGAAATAGAATGCTGTAAATACCGTTTCGGTTACGGTGTAATTCACATCGTTCCCTATAAAGTCCATTAATTCAAAAGGCCCCATACGGAAACCTCCCATTGTTTTTAAACTGTAATCTATAGTAGCAAAATCGGCTAATCCTTCTTCATAAATCCTTAAGGCTTCTCCGTAAAATGGACGTGCTACTCTGTTTACTATAAACCCAGGTGTATCTTTAGCTACTGCTACTACTTTTTTCCAATCAGTAATAGTTTGTATTGACTTATCTAAGACCTCTTTAGAGGTTTGTATTGCAGGAATAACCTCAACCAGTTTCATTAACGGTGCTGGATTGAAAAAGTGAATTCCTACACAACGTTCTGGTTTTTCTAACGATGCTGCTATTGATGCGATAGATAGACTTGATGTGTTTGATGCAATGATACAATCATCTGTAACATAACTTTCTAATTCTGAAAACACTTTTTTCTTAATCTCAAGATTTTCAATAATAGCTTCTATTGTTAAATTAGAATCTGCTAAATCTTTTAAAGTATTGACGTAAGATATATTACTTTTAATTCTTGTTTTTTCTGCTTCATCAATACGTCCTTTTTCTATAAGACGTGATAATATTTTTTCTAAAGCGGCTTTGGCTTTATCTAATGCGTTTTGATTGGTGTCGTATAATTTTACTTTACATCCAGAAGTTGCTGCTACTTGAGCAATCCCACTTCCCATTGTACCACCACCAATAATTCCTACGTTCATGTTTTTAATATTGAATATCGAATGTTGAATACAGAATATCGAAGTTTTTAATTTCAACTAACTGACATACATTCATTACTGTTTATTTTTATTTTGCGAAGTTCGAATGCTAGAAACGAAAATTGCAATTAGTTCATTATTCTCTTTTAAAAGTAATTCTAATTTTTCAGAATCTTTAAGAAGACCCGCTCCTTTTTGGATTTTTAAATTCACTAAAGACTCTCTCAATTCCTTGAGGCAAATCTTCATTTTATGAAGAAAATCTCTTGTTGATTCAGCACTTTGAGCTTCTCCATAATTTAATGCAGAAGATGTTCCTGAACGAATTAGTTGTTTTGACAAATGCTGAGATGAAAAATCATTCCCCATCGTTTTACAGAGCGAAATAATATCCACAGAAAATTGAATTAATCTATCTTCTAAATCGTACTTCCTACTCATTAACTTTATTTTTTACTGAAATCAACTTCATCATTTAATATTCTCTTATTCGATATTCAGTATTCTTTTAATTACCTTTAAACTCTGGCTTACGCTTTTCTATAAATGCTGCAACGCCTTCTGCATAATCATTACTTTGTGCTGCTTCGATTTGTAATTTCGATTCTAAAGCTAATTGTGCTTCTAAATCGTTTGTCATAGATTTATTGAATAGTTCTTTAATTAACCCTAATGCTTTAGTTGGCATATTAGCTAGTTTTACAGCTAATTTATTTATCGTTTCTTCAAATTCGTCTAAGGGAACCGATTTATAAATCATTCCCATTTTTTCTGCTTCTTCTGCTGAGATTTTATCACCTAACATGGCTAATGCTAATGCTTTTTGAAAACCTATTAATCTAGGCAAAAAGAACGTTCCTCCACTATCTGGAACCAAGCCTATTAAACTAAAAGCTTGTATAAAACTCACTTTTTCATGAGCTACTACAATATCGCATGCTAAAGCAATATTTGCTCCTGCTCCTGCTGCCACACCATTTACTGCTGCTATTACAGGTTTTTTAATAGCGCGTATTCTTGTAATGATTGGGTTATAATGTTCTTCTAATATTTTTTTAAACCCAGGGTTTAATTCTGGATCAGTTACTTCTTTTAAGTCTTGACCTGCACAAAATGCTTTTCCATTTCCTGTAAGCACAATTGCTCTCACGTTATTATTAGTTTCACAGTCGTCTAAAATTTCTTGTAATTCTAAAGCCATTTCGCGATTAAAACTATTAAATACTTCTGGTCTATTTAAAGTAATGTATGCTACTTTATTTTCTATTTTCTTAATAATCATAAATTATTCTTTGATAATTTTTATATTTCTATAACTATTTTTTTTCGATTTATTTCCAATCTTTAAAATGTATACTCCGCTACTATAATTTAACATGTTTAGAATATTTGTATTCTCTAGAGATAACTGCTCCATTTTTTTTCCAAACATATCGAAAACTTCCAAATATAAATTTTTAGATTCTGTAATAATCGATACTTTATCTTTTACAGGGTTTGGATAAAACTCCAGTGTAATTTCGTTTTCATTTTCTATAATGGATAAAGTACTTTCTCCAAGTAGTAACGTGATCTCGTTTTCAGGTAATAAACTATAACAGCCATTATCTACTAATGTAAGTTGAAGCTCTTCTTCAAGTTCATCAATATCATCATTTATTATACCTATACTTTCATTTGTTTCTTGTTGACCAAATTCAAATAAAGCAAAACTTGGTTGTCTGTAATAATCATCACCATAAGTTGCTGTTCCTGTAAAATTTAAATTAACAGCCAAAGGCAGAAGCGTATTAGTTGTTCTCTCAAGCGAATAGATAAATTCAGGGTCTAGACCTTCTGTGTAATTTAATTGCGATGCTGAAATTTCTACTTGAGTTGTGGGTAAAGCCGATAAAGATTCAAAAGTAATAGATACATTATTAGGGTTTACTCCTGTTAAAAAAGAAGGTGAATTAGGATTTACAATGTAAAAATTACCATTAACATCACCCAAACCGTCTGAAGTTGAACTATTCTCTACCAAATCTATAAAAGGAATGTCTTCATCGTAAATAATAGTACAATCTTGAAAGCTAGCGCCTCCAAATCTTGAAACAGGATTACTATAATCTGTTACTTCAAAAAATATTGGATTATTAAATGCTATTGGATCATTTGAAATATCTTTAAATACACAGTTTTCAAAATTTGCTTGATAACTATCTACCGTTTTAGAGATATACACAGCAGTCCAATCACTATTATCTATATAACAATTAGAGAAATTAACAAAACCATCTACACCATTACTACCATTATCATCTATATTTAATTCTGCATAAGCAAATGTATTTGATGGATCATGATTACTTGACATATATGTATCTTCAACATTTATAGAAATATCATTAGAAGTATCATCCATAAACTCCATGGCTACTTGAATTGCGTTTCCGTTATTATTTAAAATACGACAGCCTTTAATAAGAACATTTTCAATACGTTGATCTATATCAAAGGGTTCTATGTCTATACCATCTTCTGGAAGCACTCCATTGGTGTCTGAGAATTCGCTATATAAAATATTAGCATCTTTAACAGATATTAGAGATAATCCTTGTCTATAATTATTATTTGAAACACAATTTTTAAGTGTTATATTTTCACAATAATTTTGAGGACTTGAAGGTAAAAAACTCTTACTAACACTAAATCCATCTCCTCCAGAATCTTTCACTGTTAAACCTTCAATCCATATATTAATTGCAGATTCTAAATTAACACAATGTCTGAACTCACTATCTGCAAGATTAACATACTCTTGTTTATTCATTATAATACTGGCTCCATATGCTTTAATAGTGATATTACTTCTGTCTCTTATTCTAAGTAAAGAATCAAACTCTCCGTATACTCCAGGAAGCGCTCTTAAAATGACACCTCTTTCTAAGATAATAGTAATATTATCACGGTTCACATCTAACGGACCTGTATACCAATCCATACCGACATTATCTACAACTATAGTGTCTGCGACTGAAGTTGTAAGTGCTGTTTCCAAAAATGTAGTACTATTGATTGTATCGAAGCCAATATCTTCTGAAACAATAATTTTTGTTGCAAAAGCGTTAGTTACTATGCCTAAAAACATTATCGTTAAAATTATTTTATGTTTTTTCATTTTAAACATTTAAAATAATCGAATGGTTCTTGGCAATCGTCACACTGAAACTGTGCTTTGCAGGCTGTTGATCCAAATTGGCTGACTAGTCTAGTATTTTGAGAACTACAATTAGTGCATTTCACTATACGCTTACCGTTTAATAATACATCCTTATCTGCTTCTGCTTCTAGTGGTGCAGCAATTCCATAGTCTTCTAAAGCTTTTCGTCCTTTTGGTGTTATCCAATCGGTTGTCCAAGCTGGTGCTAATATTAATTCTATTTCTGAATGATACCCAGCTTCTTTTAATGCTTTTTGTATATCGTCTCCAATAACATCCATTGCTGGACAACCACTATAGGTTGGTGTTATTTCAACGTTCACTATATTATTTTTTATTACTGCCGAACGTACTACCCCCATATCCATAATAGATAATACTGGAATCTCAGGATCTGAGACTTGCTCCAATATTGGATATAGTATTTTGTCTATATTTTGTTCGGCTGTTATCATATTATTTCTTCTATTTAAAGCTTCTCGATACAATTTATTGGTTCCTCATAAATCACTCGAATTGATGATTGCTCACAATACTTGTAGATTCCTGCATTCGCAGGAATTTGTTACCATTCCATATTTGGATAGGCACGTTGCATGTATTGCATATCGCTTAAAATATATCCTAAATACTCTGTATGTATACCCTTTTTACCTCCTTTTTGAAACCATTTCGATTCTGGAATTTCTAAGGTTGCTTCTGTTAATATAGCATTTACTGTTTCGTAGTACTTATCTTTTAGTGTTGTAACATCTACAGCAATTTGTTCTTCAACCATTGCTTTGTCTGCTTCGGTTTGATGGAACAATTCATCTGTATAAGTCCACAAATCACTTATTGCGTTTTGCATTCTTAATTTACTTTCTTCGGTTCCATCTCCTAATCGCTTTACCCAATCGGAAGAAAAACGTTGATGATAGCTTACTTCTTTTATCGATTTCTTTGCTATTGCCGATAAAGTAACATCATGGCTTTTTTGTAATTCGTTTAAAAATAAGAAATGATATACATCGAATAAAAACTGACGTCCTATCGTATAGGCAAAATCTGTATCTGGCTGCTCTACTAATAATACGTTTAAGTACTTGCGTTCTGTTCTCAAAAAGGCAATAGAATCTTCTGTTGCACCTTCCCCTTTTATTTTTGCTGCATATTGGTAGTAGCTTCTTACTTGTCCAAATAAATCTAATGAAATATTTGTACAAGCTATATCTGTTTCTAAACTTGGACCATGCCCAGTTAGTGCTCCTAATTGCTGTCCTAGAATTAAACTATTATCTGCAATACCAAGAATGTATTTATATAAATTTTCTTTCATGTTTACTTTCCACAGAAGTGGAAATCTTTTAAATTAAACATTCAAACTTTAATTATTATGTTTCCCTTTTTCACGGGAATTGTAAATTAGGCTAAACCAAATTTACATGTGTTTTACCTCGTCTGGTAAATCGTAAAATGTTGGGTGACGGTAAACTTTATCATGAGCTGGTTCAAATAGCTCTCCATTATTCTCAGGATTAGACGCCGTTATGTGTTTAGATTCTACAACCCAAATACTAACACCTTCGCTTCTTCTTGTATAAACGTCTCTTGCATTTTCTAATGCCATTTGTTCATCTGCTGCATGCAAACTTCCAAAATGTCTATGTTCTAATCCGTTTTTGCTTCTAACGAAGACCTCCCAAAGTGGCCAGTTTTTTTTCATATCTATATTATTGTTGAGAAATGAGTGATTAGTGTTTATAACCATTTAATGGTTATATACTAATACTTCATTAACTTTTAAACTGCTTGTTTTTCTTTTTTATCTTGTTGTTTATCAGCATAAGCCATAGCTGCATCTCTAACCCATGCACCACCTTCCCATGCACCTACTCTGTCTTGCATTCTTTTTTTGTTGCAAGGCCCATGTCCTTTTACAACTTGCCAGAATTCATCCCAGTCGATTTCTCCAAAGTCATAGCATCCTTTCTCCTCATTCCATTTTAAATCTTCATCGGGAATAGTTAATCCTAAAAGCTCTGCTTGAGGCACGGTTTGATCTATAAATTGTTGACGTAAATCGTCGTTAGATTTACGTTTTAATTTCCATTTCATAGATTGCTCTGTGTGTACAGATTCTGCATCTGTTGGTCCTAACATCATTAAAGATGGCCACCACCAACGGTTTAATGCATCTTGTGCCATATCTTTTTGTTCTGGACTACCATTAGCTAGTTTAAGCATGATTTCGAAGCCTTGACGCTGATGAAAACTTTCTTCTTTACATACTCTAATCATAGCTCTTGCATACGGTCCGTAAGATGTACTACATAATGGCACTTGGTTAATAATAGCTGCCCCATCTACTAACCAACCAATGGCTCCCATGTCTGCCCATGTTACAGTTGGGTAATTAAAAATACTAGAGTATTTTGCTTTCCCTGTATGTAACTGTTCGTATAATTCTTCACGAGAAATCCCTAAAGTTTCGCAAGCACTATATAAATATAATCCGTGCCCAGCCTCGTCTTGTACTTTAGCTAATAGTGCAACTTTACGTCTTAACGATGGTGCTCTAGTAATCCAATTCCCTTCTGGTAACATTCCAACAATTTCGGAATGTGCATGCTGAGAGATTTGCCTAATGTGCGTTTTACGATATTTTTCTGGCATCCAATCTTTTGGCTCAATTTTTTCGTCACGTGCTATACGTGCTTCAAATTGTTTTTCTAGACTTTTAATTTGTTCTTCACTCATGTTGTTTTCGCTTTTTGGCTATTAGCTATTTGCTTTTAGCTAGTGAAACTTCATTTTCTTTTTCTATATATTTTATGCTGATGAGATTCCTGTCTACACAGACATGATATATCACTTACACATCAAAATCTACTACTACTTTTTCTGATGTTGGTACCGCTTGGCAACTTAACACTAAGTTTCTAGCCACTTCCTTTTCATCTAAAGCATAGTTTATTTTCATTTCTACGCTTCCATCTTTTACTTCACATTTACAGGTACTACAAACACCTCCCTTACAAGCGAAAGGCAAATCGGCTCCTGCTGCTAATGCACCATCTAGTATATTATCGTATTCTTCTTCCATGATGAAGTGAAACTCTTTTCCTCCATCTATAATTGTTACTTCTGTACCTTCAACTTTCTGCTCAAGTACTTGCGCTATTTTTGTTTCGTCTGCTTTTCCAGAAAAGAATAACTCATAATGTATTTTTTCTTTATCTAAGCCAGCTTTCTCTAATTCATCACGTATTAGAAAAATCATATCCTGCGGTCCGCAGATAAAACAGTTTGCTGTATCAGCTACATCTATAAATGTTTTAGATAGTATCTGAAGTTTTTCAGCAGTAAATCGTCCATTTAACAACGGGATGTCTCTCTGCTCTTTTGTTAAAAAATAAAAGACTTGAAAGCGTCCAAAAAACTGATTTTTAAGCTGTTCTATTTCTTCTTTAAAGATAATTGATTTTACAGTACGATTCAAATAAAACAGTTTGAATGTGCTCTTTGGCTCTGCTATTAAATGTGTTTTTATAATAGAAAGCATTGGCGTGATACCACTTCCTGCTGCAAATGCAATATGGTTACGTTCTTCCTCTACTTCTGTTTCTATATAAAACTCACCTGAAGGCTCTGCTATAGATAAGAAATCTCCTGTTTTTAATTCTGTATTTGCGTAGGTTGAAAATACGCCTCCTGGAATTTGCTTTATCGCTACTTTCCATTCTTTGTCTAAAGGACTTGAACATAACGAGTAAGATCTACGGATATCTTCTCCATTTATCTCTTTACGTAATGTTAGGTATTGTCCTGCTTTAAAATTAAAAGTAGTGTGTAAATCTTCTGGAATATCGAAAGATACTACGGAACAATCTTTAGTTTCCTTGTAGATATCTTTTACTTGTATATTATAAAATTCTGCCATTTGTTACTTTTAACTAACAAGTGTTAGTTGTTTTCACAAATATACGAAACTTTTAAAAAATAACTAACATGTGTTAGTTATATGGAATTTCTCTTTATTAAGGTGCTTATTTTTTTATGCCATGAATTAGAACTTGACTTAGGTTCGCTGCTAAATCTTCTGCATTTAAATCTTCTTTTTTAGGTATCCAAAGATATAAGGATCGTAAGGTAGATAATATAGAAAATAGCATAACTTCTGGATTTCCTTTTATTATTTCATTATCGTTAATACCCTCGTTTATAATACTTCTAAAATTTTCTTCGTAACCATCTCTTAATTCCAGGTAATATTCTAAGCGTTCTTCTAAGTGCATCCAATCATTATTCATAGATGCCATTTCGTAAGTATTTTTAGTAGTAATTTCTACGTGCAACTCTATTATTCTGTTTAGCTTTTCGACATTAGTAATCTCAGATGTTTTTATAACAGACATTCCATTTGTAAACGCTTCCGCTAAGGAGATAATTATCTCTGTTAAAATATCTTGTTTAGAACTAATATGATTATATAAACTAGAGGCTTTTATACCTAAAGCTTTTGCTATATCTCGCATACTTACTGCACTGTAACCTTTCTTTTTAAAAAGGGTTGCTGCTGTATTTATAATTTGTTGCTTACGTGTTTTTGGTTTCATTGGTTACGAATATACATATTCAATTTGTACTATAAAACTCACTCTATAGTTTAGACTCGTATATATTTAAGATTTTTTGATATGCGACACACTGTTTTAATTCATAACTTTGCTAGAAACGCTACCGAAAAAGATTTTTAGCACTTTATGAATACAGCAATTGAAACGAATCCATTTATAGATAGGCTTCCTCCTCATTTAAAACAATTTATTAAACCTCAGAATTACAATGATTATTCGCCAATAAATCAAGCTGTTTGGCGTTATGTTATGCGAAAAAACGTATCGTATTTAAGCCAGGTTGCGCATGAATCGTATTTAAATGGTTTACAAAAAACAGGAATTTCAATTGATGCTATACCAAGCATGTATGGCATGAACCGTATTCTTAAAGATATTGGTTGGGCAGCTGTTGCAGTAGATGGTTTTATTCCCCCAAATGCTTTTATGGAGTTTCAAGCTTATAAAGTTTTGGTTATTGCTTCCGATATTCGACAGCTAGAAAACATGGAATACACGCCAGCTCCAGATATTATACATGAAGCAGCTGGCCATGCACCAATTATTGCAAATCCTGATTATGCTGAATATTTAAGACGTTTTGGTGAAATTGGATCTAAAGCTATTTTATCGTCTCACGATAATGCTATGTACGAGGCAGTACGTTCGCTTTCTATTTTAAAGGAAGCTTCCGATTCTTCGCAAGATGCTATTGATAACGCTGAAGCCTTGGTAAACACACTTCAAAATAAAAAAGTACCACTTTCTGAAATGGCTAAGATTAGAAATTTACATTGGTGGACTGTTGAATACGGTTTAATAGGTACTTTAAACGACCCAAAAATTTATGGTGCTGGTTTATTATCTTCTATTGGTGAAAGCAAATGGTGCATGACGAATGAAGTTGAAAAACGATTGTATAGTATAGATGCTGCCGAAATTGAGTTTGATATTACAAAACCTCAACCTCAACTTTTTGTAACTCCTGACTTTGCCTATTTAATGGAAGTTTTAGAGGAATTCTCTAACACCATGGCGATGCGTAAAGGTGGCTTTAGAGGCTTACAAAAATTAATAGATTCAAAAAAAATTGGTAGTATAGAATTAAATACTGGTTTACAAATTTCTGGTGTTTTTACTGAAATGATTACCGATGAAGATAATAACGTTGTTTTCTTTAAAACTGAAGGTCCTACCGCTTTAGCAAATAGAGAAAAAGAACTTATTGGACATGGTAAAGATGCTAACCCGAATGGATTTAGTTCTCCTATAGGAAAATTAAAGGGCATTAGTCTTGCAATTGAAGATATGGGACCTCGTGATTTAAAGGCTTATAATTTTTATGATGGCAAACGTATTTCTATAGAATATGAAAGCGGTATTACTATTGAAGGTTTAAACGTTACTGGTATACGTAATGTTTATGGTAAATTAATACTTATTGAATTTGAAGATTGCACCGTTATGTATAAAAATAAGATGCTATTTTCTCCTGAACAAGGTACTTTTAGACTCGCAGTTGGTTCTTCAATTATTTCTGCATTTGCTGGTTCTGCAGACTTTAGATCTTTTAATAACTTATACCATGTATCTTCTACCGAGACTGTAAAACAAGACATAGATAATACGACTCAAGAATTAGAAAAACTATACGAACAGGTTAGACAACTAAGAGACGAAAATACTTTTAATAGTAAATTAATTGAAGCTATTTTTATTAACTTACAAAAGCAACACCCAACAGATTGGTTGCTTTCTTTAGAGTTATACGAACTTTTAAGTACTGATGATAATTACGATTTAAAAACACGTGTTTTAAATCATTTAAATACCATTAGTAGTAACAGACCAAAAATAGCACATTTAATTACTGATGGTATTGCTTTAATAAACGAACATGTAACACATTAAACTATGGGATTTTTCGATTTTTTACTAGGTATAAAGAAACAACGCATTAATGATTTCTTATCTAAAGGTGCTATTATTCTAGATGTAAGAACTGCTAGCGAGTTTAATAATGGCGCTATTGAAGGCGCTAAACATATTCCATTACAAGAATTACATAATCGTGTTAACGAAGTAAAACAATGGAACAAACCCGTTATTGTCTATTGTCAAGCTGGCGTTAGAGCTGCTAAAGCCACAAAGTATTTAACTTTAAATAATATTGAAGCTATAAATGGTGGCGGTATTTTAAAACTATCTAAAGTATTAACGCAGTAGCTTATTTAGCACATAATTACTCATACAATTATATCTAAAAACATAGAATCCTAATTGTTTATAATAATTACAGCTCTATTCTTCTATTACTCTTAATCTAGAGCAAACCTTACAATAATCAATTCACTTACAATTGATTATATTCCTTTTAAACTTTCCCTAAGTAATACAACCTAAAGACATAGGGTTAAATCACCCTATTATTTTTCGTAATTCAAACCCTCTTTTTTAAGGTCTTTCAAACAATACAACACTTTGGTTGTTTTATGACCTTTGTAAGGCAATAAAAACGAAACATAAACACATATAATTATGTATTAAATACAATTTAAGCAATTGAAATCAGTATTTCAGAAGATCTTAAATCTATTAGTAAGAACTAAGACATAGATTTATTACAGTAAGACATAACACACAAAATTAAATCTCCCTACTTAATTTAAATTTTTAAAACAATACAGCTCTATTGTAAGCTTTAAAAATCTGTCTGAAAAATAAAAATCACAAAAACAATATTAAGGTGTTATCCGAAAAACCTTAAAAGAGTAGGAATTAATCAATTTATATAAACCATTTTCAATTATGAAAAAATTAATCTTGTTGTTGTTATTTATTACAGCATCACTAAAAGTACAAGCTCAACTTTGCGGAGAAGCAAAAGGAGACCAACCCTCATCTGAAATTAAAACGAATTTCTATTTTGACACAGATGATAAAGGCAACCCAATAAAGGTCCCCATATACAAATGGATGGATCGTTTTGGTAATCGTTATGCCGATTTACAGATAAAAAATAAACGAAACGAAACCTCAAATAAAACTGTTCCTACCTTTGGTTTTACAAATCCAGATTGTCAAAGCCAAGGTGGTTTATTTAATGTTTATGTAGAAGACATTCAAAATGCAACGGGTACTGGGTTCGATTTAACAGCTAACAGTCAAATGCTAACCGTAATTTGCCAAGTTTTTGATGATTTAGATGTGTTATTAAACCAACAAGCATCAACTTGTGCTGGCGTTACTAAAAGTGGTGTTAATATTCGTTTACGCTCTTTTAATGCTCCAAGTTCTGGTGTATTAGGCTCTGCTAGTTCATTCTATGAAACAGAAGGTGAATTAAATGGCATTAAACACGGCGAAGTGTGGAAAGCTATTAATACTGGATATAATGATAATGACCGATGGGATGGTTTTATTAATATAAATTTAGGCTATTCTAATTGGTATAGTGGTTTTGGCAACACACCATCTGGACAAGTAGACCTTTATACTGTTATGCTTCATGAAGTATTACATAGTTTAGGTTTTGCATCTTTAATTAATTCTAACGGAGAGAGCAAATTTCAAGGAAATGGCGTAGACAGTTATAGTCCTTTCGATACCTTTTTAACATCAGATAATAACATTAGTCTTATAACTAATATTAGCGGTTACGACTGGGATTTTAATCCAGCAAATCCAATAAGCGTATTAACTTCTGGTTGTGGTGTTTCTGGACCTAATGTAGAGTTTAGAGGTAACTTTAATGCACCTTTATCTCCTGTTCATGCAGGAGCGTCTTGGTCTGGCGGATCAAGTCTTTCGCATTTTGAATCTAATTGTGATAGTTATGGCAATACTGCAGATTATGTTATGAATCCAGGAATTGCTGCAGGTATTTCCAGAAGTTTAACGCAAGAAGAAATTAATACACTTGGCGATTTAGGCTATCAATTAAACACTATTTACGGAACAAACACTTTAGCTAACGGAAGTGCAAATCCTAGACAACATAATAATTTTACATCTCCAACGATTACATCTTTAGTCGCTACAGACGATTACGGACCGTGTTGTTCTACTACTAATTATACTGTTGAAGCTTGTGATGGAAATACATTAAGCATTTCTATTACAGATTTACTATGTAATGATATTCAGTCTAATGCTAATGTTGCTTTAGTTGAAGATTTAGCAACTAATACACTTGTACCTCTTTCCGGCAATAACATTGTATATACACCATCTCAAGCAGGAACACAAGTTCTACGCTATTTATTAGAAGATGGCAACGGAAACCAAAGTAATTATGCTTATATCTATGTTACAGTATTACCATGTCCAGGGTTTAATTGTACAAATACAGATACTTGTAACTTAATTTGCAATCCACATTTTGAAGATTTCGACGGTAGCTGTAATTACAATACTTGCAACTTTAGTAGCTTCCCAGTTGGATGTATAGAAGGTTGGTCTAGAATGATTGGTTCTCCAGATTACTTAGTAAGCCCTCCATGCTCAAATAATAATGGTTTCACTAACATGGCTCAACTTCCCGGAAGTCCTGGAGGAAAAATACTTCTTAATGGTCACGGTCCTTTATTAGGTATTGGGTTTCATAATGAAGCTATAATGACGAATGTGAACTTCGATGCCAGTAAAACTTATATACTATCATACAATCATCAACGTTTTAGAAATACTACTAATAGTTCTGCGTCTTTAAACATAGGGTTACTTCAATTTTCAGATATTTATTGGCCTGTAAATAGTGTTGGAACGGTAGCTTTACCATCGCTACATCAAACAGTCGATATAGTAGACCAAGCTACAATAGGGAATTCTTGGACTCAAGAAGTTGTGTGTTTTACCCCTAGTTCAAGTGATTTTGATATAATTTATTTACAAGGTCATGATAATGATACTAGTGTAAATGGAGATAAAAGAACCTTTATAGACCAAATAGAACTCGTTGAAGACAAATTACAAGACATTCAGCAAAACTACTTATTAGGCTGTCAAGAAACAGTAGTTATAGGTGATGCTTTGTGCGACATTACTAATATGGAATACAGTTGGTGGGACGTTACTAATTCTAGTAGCCCAATACAATTAACACAAGGTTCTAATGTTATTACTGGAAACATTAGCATACCTAATGGAAGTAATGGATCTGAATTAGAAATCAATGCTACGCAAAACACAACTTTCGAGTTAAGACGAAACTTTGTTTCTAGTAACGGTATAACTATAGCAAATAATAACTGTAATGCTAGCGTACAAGTACAGGTTACTGTAGATTTAGATGTTACGCTTACAAAAGAAGTTGTTGGTAGCAACTCTGTAGGTAATGGCGGGCCTGTAACTTATCAAATTACAGTAACGAATAACACAGGATACCCTATAAACAATCTAGATATTACAGATGCTTTAGCAACTAACTTTAATGTTAATACTTTAAATGTAAATGCAAATAGTAATATTACCACGTCAAACTCTGGAAATTTAGTTACGTTTACAGTATTAAATTTAGCACACGGAGCGTCGGAGCAAATAGTATTTGATGTTGTTATTAATGGTACCATTGGAGATACTGTAACTAATTGTGCTTCTTTAGAATATTTAGACTGCCCATTAGAAAGCTGTACTGATGTTATTATTACAAGTTGTACACCTGTAACTCCTGTAATTACTGCAGATAGTAATGACATAACAAGTAGTTTAACTTACATTATTCCATGTGGAGAAACTTGTTTTACACTAGAAGCAACAGATATTACTAATGCAGTATACAATACTACAGATCCTGTTTTAACAAATTTAAATGGATTATTTTGCCTTACCAATAATAATACATTAACAAGTTTTACTGCTACAATTACTGGTTTAGATTCTTGTGGTAATGATTACATACAAGAGGTTGAAATATTAGTAGAACAAGATTGTCCTACACCTTGTTGTGATGCAGATTTTAACCTTTTAGATAATGGCGATTTTAATCAATCAACCAATGGAGGAAACTGGGCTTTTAATTTAGGTTATGTACCTAATTGGGTACACACAGATGGCTCTCCTTCTATCAATGATATTTCGACAAATCCTTATGCTTGGATGTGGTCTTATGGTGGTAATGGAGAAGGCATTACCTCAGATTTCGATTTCGAAGAAGGTATTACGTATTCTATTTGCTTTAGAATTAGAACTGACGACAGAAACTCTGGTGATCCAAACGTAGCAAATAATGCTACAGTTAATCTAGTAGCAACTGATACTGTTGGAAATATTACAAGTTCGCCAACTGGAGAATATATTTTCAATGATACTATGGGGTCTTATTTAAATACTTGGACGGATATAACTTTAACGTATACTCCAAATGGAAATTACTCTAAGCTTTGGATATTCCCATTCATGTCTGATCCATCGGATGGAGTAAGTCAAGCAGAATTATCTATCGATGATATTATTATTTCTATTTGCGAAGATTGCGAGACAACGGCTCCTACAAACCTTCAAGTTTCTGGCACAACTTTAACTTGGGCCCCTGTACAAGGCGCAACATCTTACATCATTACATCTCCAGGAGGTAATGTTCCTCAACTTGATTGCGATTGTGATAAAGGCACTGGAATCTCTATTGCTCCTGTTACAGTTAACACTAATAGTTATACTCTACCAGCTTCGCTAAGCGATAAATGTTTTGTGTGGCAAGTGACAGCTATATGCGAAAGTGGAGAAAAATCTCCTATTTCTGAACAAGCCTGTTATAAACCTAAAGAAGACGAATGTGAAATTACTGCTCCAACTAATCTTCAAGTAAATGGCACAACATTAACTTGGGACCCTGTTCCTGGAGCTACATCTTACATTGTTTTATCACCAGGAGGCAATGAACCTCAACTGGATTGTGATTGCGATAAAGGTACTGGAATATCTCTAGCTCCTGTTACAGTTAATACTAATAGCTATACACTTCCGGCTTCATTAAGCGATAAGTGTTTTGTTTGGCAAGTAATTGCCATTTGTAAAAGTGGAGAAAAATCACCTATTTCTAAACAAGCCTGTTACACGCCTAAAGAGGAAAAATGTGAAGTAACTGCACCAACAAATCTTCAAGTTTCTGGCACCACTTTAACTTGGAATCCTGTTCCCGGAGCAACATCTTACATTGTTTTATCACCAGGAAGCAATGAGCCTCAACTAGATTGTAGTTGCGATAAAGGCACTGGAATCTCTATTGCTCCTGTTACAGTTAATACTAATAGCTATACACTTCCGGCTTCATTAAGCGATAAGTGTTTTGTTTGGCAAGTAATTGCTATTTGCGAAAGTGGAGAAAAATCTCCTATTTCTAAACAAGCCTGTTACAAACCTAAAGAGGAAAAGTGCGAGGTAACTGCACCAACAAATCTTCAAGTTTCTGGCACCACTTTAACTTGGAATCCTGTTTCTGGAGCAATTGCATACATTATAAGTTCTCCTCCTGGTGGAGTTAAAATAATAGATTGTGGTTGCAACAAATACAATGGTATATCTATAGCACCTGTAACAGTTAATACAAACAGTTACACCTTACCTTCTTCTTTAAAAGAAAGTTGTTTTGTGTGGCAAGTAACTGCTATATGTAAAAACGAAGAGAAATCACCTATTTCTAAACAAGCTTGCTATAATGGACCTGAAAAGGGGGGAAAAGATGTTATTTCTATTTATCCTAACCCAAATAAAGGGGATATGAATATTAAAGTCGATACGGTTAATGATTCTAATGTGGGTCTTAATATTTATAAGTTTGATGGTACTTTAATAAAAACTATTAATACTCTTAAAACTAAAAATGGTCATTTAGATTTTAATCTTAATTTACAATCTAGATTACCTTCAGGCATGTACTTCTTTGTATTCAACATTGGAGATAATACAATGAGCAAAAAGGTTATAATTGAATAGTCTTTTAGTCTCTTTTATTTAAGTCTTTTAAATCCCAGTTTAATTCATTTTAAACTGGGGTTTTTTATTTCTAAAACCATCAATAGCAGAATACTAGTGTGCCATTTAATCTAAGCAACTTTTTTATTTGAACGGGTTCTGTTCTTTAACTTTATAGTTCTAAATAACACCCCCGCTGGTATAAGTAACAGTAAAAAATAATACCATTTGTAATTATTTTCAAAAATGGTCTCTTCATTGCCCGTTAGTGTTAATGCACTCCAGTAATATGGTGAGATTTCGCTAGTATTTTTATATTTAGATATGTAATCTAATTTTGCATTTCTTAATGCCTCTGTTTTAGTTTTACTTTCTTTAAGGTAACTGTAAAATGAATATATTATTTCATTATTAGATTTTTGATCAACGTCCCAATGTGTTGCCAAGACACTCTTAGCGCCTGCATTTACAAAACCTCGAGCCACACTCATAATACCTTCTCCTTTTTTAAGTTCCCCTTGAGAAGTCTTACAAGCACTTAAAACTACTAAATCTGTATATTGATCTGTAAAATATATTTCATTTAACTCTAATACGTCGTCATAAAAAGCTAACCAAGGTTTTTCTTCTTGAGATCCTCCTCCGTGTGTTGATAAATGAATTACCTTATAATCTCCATATGCTTTTTTAAAAATTTCCTTTGTTGCCTTTTCATTAGTTAACATACTGGTTTGCATAATATTCTCTAAAGCTTTTTTTTCTTCTTTATAAATAATTAATGGTGATAATGATTTATTTTTAAAGTATGTAGGACTCATAGCTAAAAAATCGTTTGCGCACTTTTTTTCTATTTTATGACCACTCATTAAAGACGAGAATGAAAAAGCATAGCTTATATTAAAATCGTTAATTAAAAATAACTTATCTAACGATTCCGTTGTATTTTCTGTAATTAAGGGTTCGAAAGGTATGTTTAGGAGTATTCCATCTTGGATAATTAATAATTCCTTGTTTTTTATTAGCTGTGAGTATTCTTCTACGAAAGGGAATAATTGTTTGTATAAACTAAAAGCCAAGGCTCTGTATTTAACTTCATCTTCTTTATTTACAAATGGTTTCTTTAATAATTTTTGAAATTGCAGTATTCTCTTTTTTAATACTACTGCTTCTTCTATTTCAAATATTTTTATGTGTTCTTTAGATATTAACGAAACATAGGCTTGTTTATCTGTTATTTTATATTGTAATACTAATTGTTCATTTTTAATATTTTTTTGAGTTTTATTTGCACTATACACCTCAACCCTTTTTTTGTAGTTATGATATTTAGGGTATTGTATTTCTAAAGAATCTATAAATTTAGAATACTTTTCTTTTGCGTATATAATTTTATTTTCTAGATTTTCTTTTTCTAGAACACTTAAATTTTGTTTATCTACATACTCATATTTAACATCGTCAATAGACTTTAAGAGCTTAAATTCTTCTTCTATTATTTCATCTGGCAAATTGGCTAATATTTTAGCATTTAAGTTTGTTACATTTTCTAAAAGCATGAAAGCCTTACCTTTCTCTATAAAATAGAATGCTTTTTTGGGTTGATTAAGTTCATAACAAATATTTACCGCTTTAAGGTATAAATCTGCTCCTTTGCCTCTCCAAAATAGTTTAGACAGGCTTTCTCTGCTTTCAAAATAAATAACATCTATTTCTTTGTCTACTAACTCAATAATACTAAGCGCTTTTTTTAAATAATCGCTGTTATTTAGGGTTATACCATATTCCATCCAGGCGTAAGCTTGATCTACGATGTAACCTAAAACTTCTATTTTATTTGAAGTCCATTTTATACTGTTTAGATAAGTACTCATAGTATTAACCTCTTGATTAACCCCTAAAGCGACATCTATTGCTTTTTGATAGTAACTTATTGCTAACTCATAATTTTCTTGGATTTTATATAAGTCTCCTAAATTATCGTATGCATGCGCTTTTTGGGTCGCATAACTTTTTGAATGCTCTAGTGCTTTTTCTAAATAGTTGAATGCTTTTGGAATATTTTTAATTTTTTTGTTCGCTATCCCTAAATTGTTATAATTTTTCGCAATAGAAAGTGAATCGTTTATTTCTACACTTAGCTTCAAAGCTTCTGTGTAGTTTTTAATACTAGAATTGTAATCTTTTAGGGTATCGTAAAAATTACCTAGATTAATTTTAAAGTCAATTAAGTCTTCTGTAGGAATATCTATTTTTTTAGACAATTCTTGTATTTTATTATAAGTAATAAAAAAGTCTTCTTTATACTTCTCATCATTAATCTCTGCATAAACAGCTAGTGTATTTTTATAAATACTAACTAGGCTTTTATACTCCTTATGTTTTTTATAAATAAACTCACTAATTACGTAACAATTTAATGCTTTTTGGTAATCTCCTTTATCTGTATATATTTTTGCTTTTAACCAATTTACTTTTGCTCTTCTAATTTCATTATCTGTACAAAGCGTTAGTAATTCATCACAATATTTTAATGCTTTTAAATGTGTTCCTTTTGCATAATGATAACGTGCCAAGACATATAGACTTAATTTAATTGAATTTCTATCTTTATACTTCGTCCTTATTTCTAAGGCTCTGTTAGCATAACCTATTGCCTTATCTACATCTTCTTTGTATATTTTCTTTGATAAATCATGATAAACTTTTGCTTCTATTAATGGTTGAATAATAGTCTTATTTACTTCAATTAAATGTTCTATCTCTCTTATTTTATCTCGATTGGTTAATAATGAGTTTTCAATAATATTATCATATTTGTTCTTTACATCATTTTGAGCATATCCTATTTGAATGAGTAAGAGTATAATACTAAAACATTGTTTGTATTTCATTTTACGAGTGTTTAACTCTTCTAATTTAAATAATTAAAACTGACTATCTAAAATTAATTTAAAACAGAGAGGATATAATACCCTCTCTGTTTACAGTTTAAAAAAGTCACCTAAACCATAATTAAACTAATTTTTAAGGTAATAGCGCTGCTCTATACTTTATAGTACTTAACTGATTTGGAAATATCACAGCATTTTCAATTACTTTGTTTTTTAATTCTATAGGTAACACTCCCGAAGTATACAACATAGCACTTTTATATGATGCATAAGCACACGCAAACGAAGTACCTTCTACACTTATATCCTCATTATTAATATTAAAATTATAACTTCCATTAGCAGCAACATCTACACTTGTTACTCCATAATTTGAGTACCAAGCCAATGAAGAGCTAGAGCTACTATTTCCGTCGCTGGTGTATACATTTGTATTTTCTAACCCAGCAACAGATAAAATATTTTCTGAAGTATATGATGATGGAAAGTGAGGGATTAAGTCGTTATCCTCAGTATTATTTCCTGCTGAAGTAACTACTAAAACGTCATCTTGAGATTCTTCTATAAAGTCATTAAAGAGTTCTTTATAGGTATAACTTCCAAAACTCATATTTATAATTCTTACCTCTTCTTTACTCGTTGCATATGCATATCCGCATAGAATATTAAAGTAAGAACCTCTACCATTTGCGTCAAACACCTTAACAGGAAGGATTTGATGGTCTATATTCTGAGCTTTAAGGTTCGAGTTTATAATTTGAGAAATCATAGTACCATGATTATTATCATCGAAGGGATCATTATCTCCATTTACAAAATCCCACCCAAAAAGATCTTTAACTGGTGATGCTTCACAGGCTACATTATTATCATTATTATATAAAAAGTCTTCATCAAATTCATCTTCTAGATAATTAATTCCTGTATCTAGAACTGCTATAGTTAGACTTGAATTATTATCTACTCGTTTTAGTAATGCTTGCTCAATAGAGCCATTTAAATTAGGTGATGCAACGCCTACTTGCTGAATTAACACCTCTTTATTGTATAGTGTTCCATCTAAATCTGGATCATCGCTAGCTGAACTTTTTCTTTCTTCTATTACGGATGCGTCTAAACTCTCTGAAAACACCCATAACTCTAATGTTTCATCAGCGCAAGGACATCTCTGATAATTTACTATTCCATAATTGCTTCTAATACTATCTTTCTCTGCTTCATCTACATTTTCTTTATAACGTATAACTATTTCATTAATTGGTGCTCGCTCACCTTTTCTTTCAATAGATTTAAATTCATTGTTTACTTCTAATTGCTCTTCACTACAAGCAAAAACTAACAATAGTACTGAAACTACTGTAATTATTTTTATGTTATTCATTGTGTATTTAATTTAGGTTTAGGTTTTTTTTAAGTAAGGTTACCTAAACTTTATTACACTTAATGATTTTTTATTATTGCTTCATTAAATACAATAAAATTTAGATAACCTTTATTGTTTATTCTATCATTACTTTTTTAGTTATTATGTTATCTACTGTGTTAAAGGTAAAAAAGTACAATCCTTTGGACAATATACCTTTTAAATTAAGATTTAAATTCAACATACTATTAGATGTTCTAGTATTTATAGTTTTAATTAAAGTACCATCAAATTTATGAATACTTAATACTATATCTGTATCATTATCTGTTTCTATTTTCACATCCATAATACCTGTATTTGGGTTAGGATAAATAGAAATAATATCTTTTTCTCCCTTTTTAGGCCCATTATAACAAGCTTGTTTAGAAATTACTGATTTTTCTCCAGTTTTACATACAGCAGTTACTTGCCAAACAAAACATTGCTTAGATAACCCTAACGATAATGGATAACTATTAGTAGGAGTAGTATCTGTTAACATAGATACTGGCGATTTACATCCACAGTATATTTGTGGTACATTTCCTGCTGGTGATGAAACAATATATTCTATTGCTCCTGGCACTGGATCCCATGTTAGTGTTGTGCCTACTACTTGTAAGTTTGTTGGTGTAACTTCGCTACATTTCTCTTCACAATCTAAAGTATATTCTGCTTCGTACGTACACGTATATCCATCGTTATTTTGTGTAGCAACAACAGTTAATGGAATATTTGGAAACGCAATACTTTGCGGTGTCGTATCCCCATTAGACCATAAAATACTATTATAAATAGAAGCATCTATAGGGTTTCCTGAGCTATCTACAAGATACACTAGCACATAACCTATATCACAAGGATCACAATCTTTAATATCTTTCTGTGATTTTAAAGTTGATATTCCTGATAATACTAATTCATATTTATTAAGCGCCTTAAGTTTATCTTTATTTTGTTCTGCATAAGCTTCTAATACTTTTATATCACTAGCTGTAGGTGGACATTCTATTGCTTTGATTGATATATCGTCTTCACAACAATCCTCATAATAGTTTACAACATACTCACAACCATCGTTATAAGTTATTGTTATTTCCCAATGCTGCTGAGGTCCTACATAATTCCATGTACCCGCCATTGGAGGTAAAGCAGGATCATCTGTATTTACCCAATTAATAGTTACGTCACCTCCATTTATTGGAACTCCTGCTCCATCTAACACTACAACTGGCCATTGCGTAGCTGTACAAACAACTTCTGGACAGTCTGGATGACTCCAAAAAGGCTCCACATAAGGTGAGTCTGAACACGGATTTTCACAATCTGTTATTTCAACAATTGTATCGTAAGACACATTACATAATTCGCCTGTTACATTATCTTTTAAATCGAATGACACAGTAACGGTATACGTTCCATTCATATCGAAAGTATGTGATGTCGATGCTGGTTGACCTGTTGTAACCACTTCGTCTGAACCATCTCCAAAATTCCAAGTAAATTCTGGTATTAATGTTGCACAACCGTCTACTCCATAGCCTCCTAGATAGAAGTCTGCATTACATCCAAAAATATTAAGAGCTTGTAACTCGCCTCCATTTATACAATCGCAAGCTGAGGTTGATTCGCAATCTGTTATTTCAACTGTGGTGTCGTAAGACACAGTACATAACTCTCCCGTAGTATTATCTTCTAAATCAAATGACACTGTAACAGTATAAGTACCGTTCATGTCAAAAGTATGCGATGTTCCTGTTGGTATACTCGTTGTAACTATTTCGCCTGAACCGTCTCCAAAATCCCAAGTAAATTCTGGTATTAATGTAGCACAACCGTCTACTCCATAACCACCTAAAGCGAAATCAGCATTACATCCAAAAACATTAAGAGCTTGTAACTCTCCTCCATTTATACAATCGCAAGCAGATGTTGATGTGCAATCTGTTATTTCAACTGTGGTATCGTAAGACACATTACATAACTCTCCCGTAGTATTATCTTCTAAATCAAATGACACTGTAACAGTATAAGTACCGTTCATGTCAAAAGTATGTGATATCCCTGTTGGTACACTCGTTGTAACTATTTCGTCTGAACCATCTCCAAAATTCCAAGTAAACTCTGGTATTAATGTGGCACAACCGTCTACTCCATAACCACCTAAAGCGAAATCAACATTACATCCAAAAACATTAAGAGCTTGTAACTCTCCTCCATTTATACAATCGCAAGCAGATGTTGGACAATCTAAGCAAACCAATGAAAAATCATCAATAAGTGCACGCATTGTTGGTGCTTTTTCAGCGGTTTTAAATTGCTCGGTTGAAGAACCATAAATAACAATATCTTCAAATGCAGAAGTTAAATTAAATGTACCTGTATATGTTGCCCAATTTACTGGATCGTCTTCTTCTACTAATTGAGATACAACATTATCTATAGGTATAGATAAGTTAGATTCATCATTCCATGCTACATTTTGCATACCATTAGCAAAACCTACATTAATGTATACTGGATAATCTTCAAATATACCTTCCCCTCTGGTATATCTAAATGAAATTGAATATGTTCCAGGAGGGTATTCCCCTTCTTGAAAGATTCCACTATTAACCCCTACCATAGCATGCATATTTCCATGGGGAGCTTGGTATGCACCTCCATTATAAAAAGCACATGCATTATCTGAACTATCGAAAGCTGCTGGAGCATAGCGATAATTATTCCATTCACTTACACACCCTTCTTCAAATTCCAGTAGTGTTGCGCATACATCACAACTGGTATCTTCAAAAGAGCTATTATTAATTTGCGCGTTAGCTGTGAAAAAGGATATTATAAACCCTATAGCGTAGACTATTTTTCTCATAACTGTTTGAATTTTATTGATTAACTCCTACTCGTTTTAAGGCTTTTCGGATACCACCATATTAAATCGATTCGCAGATAAGAGGGGGATTCATTTTTTTGTTACCCAATAATTTTAAACTATCTTGAAAGTCTAAATTAACTTTCTGGTAACTCCCATATGAATAACGAGGACTTTATTCGTCAATTTTTAGAAGGAAATCCTAAAATATTAGATGGAATTTATAAAAATTCTTTTAAGTATGTATCTCACTATGTTACAAGTAGAGATGGTACAATGAAAGATGCCGAAGATATCTTCCACAACGCTTTAATCCTTATTTACGTAAAATTAAAAGAAGGTAAAATAAACATTAAAACCTTTGATAATTATCTCTTTACCGTCTGTAAAAACCTATGGAAACGAGAAAATGCAAAACATAGGGTAACAAAATTAGATGTTGTCCCTCTAGTTAGTGAAGAATTTGATAAAGCTGCTTTTTATTTAGAACATAGTCAATGGGAATTATATAAAGAAAAGTTTGAATTATTATCTAAGCAATGCAAAGAGATACTAACAATGGTATTTCAAAAAAAATCATATCAAGAGATAGTAAACAAATATTCTTATAGTTCTCAAACCGTTGCAAGACAACGTGTTTTTAAATGTAAAACTAGACTTGGTAAGTTAATTAAAGAGGATATTAGATTCTCTAAACTGAAACATGAGTAATGAACCTAAATGATAAAACATACGAAAAAATAAGAGTTTATCTCGACAATGAGATGACTAATGAAGAACGCGTTAATTTTGAATTAGAAATTGAAAATAACGAAGACTTAAAAAATACAGTTTCTGTATTAAAAACTATGCCTTCTATCTATAATGATGAAGACTGGGCCTTATACGATGGTGATTTAAATGCTTTAAAAGAAACCGCAAATCTATTTAAAGGAGAAAACATTGAACATTTTTCTAAACAAATTAGAACTGCTCAATCTAATTACAATATTAACAGCAACAGAAAAAGTCGTGGTTTTATAAAATACATTTCTTCTATTGCCGCTGCAGTACTCATTCTTTTTTCTGGGTATTATTTTTTAACTGATAAGACTTCTAATTTAGAGCTTTATAATGATTACTACAATGTAGGTGACTTGCCATCTTTTACCACCCAAAGTAGTACTATAAACATTCTTGCTAATGCAGAAAATTTATTTAAAACAGAACAGTACGCCAAAGCTTTAGAACAATTTAAAATAGCAAAAAGTACTCAAGACAATACATTAAATCCTAATCTTGAATTATATATAGCCCTTTGCCATTTAAAGCTAGAACAGTATAACTTAGCACATAAAAGATTAGATGCTTTATTACAAAGCAATACTCTAGATGCTCATAAAGGGTATTGGTTTAAATCGCTTACGTATTTAAAACAAGATAATAAAGCCAAGGCTATAGAGACTTTAAAACTACTTCTTAAAAAGGATACAAATTTTAATTACGATAAGGCTAAAAAATTATTAAACGAACTAGATTAGAGTTTTATATCTTGACTGTTTGTAATGGGTTGTGATTGGTATTCTAATGTCCACCCTAAAGAATTAGTAAGGATGTAAAATTTAGCTAATTCACTAATCAACCTATTTTTAGCATTACTTTTTAATGTAGACCCTTCCACTTTTTTCATTAAAGATGCTTTTACGGTTTCTTTAATAGCATTATAATCTTCAGCTTCAAAAGGGTTTAAAAAGTCCGATTGTATGTCGTAGTATTCGAAATCTGGGCTTATTTTAATCTCTTCTTTAGGTATTTTTATTAATCGAAGAACTTTTTGCACTTCATCTATTTCATATTCTATATCACTTAAATCGTAAGCAATGGTTACATCTGCATTAACCACTACTAATGCTTTTTTTTCAGCAGATAAATAATCAGAAAAAATAGCTTTAGAGTTTTTATAATTAAACACTTCGCTAAAATGCCCTTCTATAACTACTAATTTTCCAACATTTTTTAATTGTTCTTGTATTAGTGCAGAATGTTCTTTTAGCGTTATCTCTTCACTTTTTTTATCGTCGCAATATTTAAAAGTAAATAAAATTACTAATGTGATAACGACTCCAAATAGAATTTTTCTCATAACTCTAAGGTAGTAAAAAAATCGCTCAATAATTTTATCAATTATAGTACTATAGTTATTTAAATAATATTATTTCGTTTTGCTTTTTCTACAGCTTCTAGCTTATTGTGCACTTGTAATTTTCTATATAAACGCTCTATATGTTTCCTAACGGTACCTGTAGAAATAATTAAATTCTCTGCAATTAAATTATAACTTAATCCTTTGCTTAATTGCTCTAAGACATCTACTTCACGTTGTGTTAATTTTAAATCTTCCTGTTCTTTTATATTTTCTATACTTGAAGGGTTACGTAGAAACTTTAATGTTTTAAGTGCTATAGAAGGGTTCATTGCCGCACCTCCATTAATAGTTTCTAAAATACCTTTATGCAATAATTCTGGATTTATTTCTTTAAGTAAATAGCCGTCTGCACCGGCTTTTATTGCATTAAAAATGTTTTCGTCATTATCGAAAACCGTAAGCATGATTATTTTAATATGCGGATATTTTTGTTTTACTATTTGCGTGGTTTCTATACCGTTTAAAACTGGCATTTCTATATCCATTAATATAAGATCTAGATTATGGTTATCCTGCAATTTTGGTAACAATTCCGAACCGTTTAATGCAGAAAATTTAAATTCTAAATCTTCAAAGAAAGACAACTTCTCTTTTACGGCATGTATTAAAAAAGAGTTATCATCTACTATCGCTATTTTTACACTCATATTAATTAATTATACATTGGTTTTAAAACCGTTACTGTCGTACTTTCATTTTTAATGGATGTTATAACAAGCTCTGCATTGATATCCAATGCACGTTTTTTCATATTATTCAAACCATTACCTTCACTTTCTTTAGCTATGTCAAATCCCTTTCCGTTATCCTTTATAACAACTTTAAACTTATTTTCTAATTGAGATATGTTTACGCTAATTTCTGAAGCTTCAGCATATTTAAGCGCATTATTTAAGGCTTCTTGAAGAATACGATACAAATTCATACCTTCTACAGAAGAGAGTTTAGTTTCTTTTTTAACAACATTATCTGCATTAAAAATAAAATTAATATTAGATGATGCTATGTCTGCCTTTTCAATAAAATTAGAAATTCTACTTTGTAAGTCTCCAACAGTAATTTCATTTTTATTCATTGCCCAGATGGTATCTCTCAATTCATAAATGGTTTCTTTTGCAAAAGCACTTATACCTGTTAGTTTAGTGTTTAACTTCTCGTCTTCAAGCTTAAATCCATATTTTAAATTATCTATAGACGAGATAATAAAAGTAAGCTGCGCACCTATATTATCGTGTAAATCTCTGGAAATACGTAAACGCTGTTCTTGCAGACGATTTTGTGTTTCTATTTTAATTAATGCATCTTTAAGTTCGTTCTCTTTTTTAAGTTGGTTATTTTTTAATTTTTGTTGATTATATAACAAATAACCTATAAGTCCTAGAACAACAGCTAAAATACCAAGCCCATATATTTGATATGTTTTTGTACTAAGGTCTAATTTTTGCTCTGCCAGTTCTACGCGCTGTGTTAGAATTTCTTTTTCTTTTTCGGTCGATTGATACTTCTCGAAAACTTCTTGTGTTTCTACAAAATCTCGCTGCTTTCGTAAAGAATCGGACAATACTAAAGCTTCTTTATAATGTATAGTTGCATTTTTATAATCATTTAAAGCCACATACGAATTTGCCATTCTAGAGACTACAGATAATTTTGTTCTTGTTTCTCTATCACTTAAATTATTATACGATAATTGGTACGTTTTTAATGCTTTTGAAAACTGACCTAGGCTATCGTAAATTTTAGCCATATTATTAGCGTTAGTTGCTCTAAGCCGTTTCGCATTCATATTTTTATAAATGGTATCGGCTACTTTATAATAGTACAAAGCAGAATCTAGTTGTTTAAGCATTCTAAAATCGGACGCTAAATGATTGTAAGCAATACCCAACCCCCTTAAATCGTTACTTTCTTTCTTTGTTTTAATGGCTTTTCGATTGTAATACATTCCAGAATCTAACTGCTTCAATAATGTAAAGTTTTTAGATAAATTGGAATATGAGGCCCCTAATCCATAATTATCTTTTATGGCTTTCTTCAAAACAATACTTCTCTTATGGTAAGCATTGGACTCTTCCAAACGTCCTAAAGAACTTAATAACAACCCTATGTTATTAAGGTTACTAGCTTGTCCGTTTTTATCCTTTAGTTTTTCGAAAATTTTAAGCGATTTCAAATTGTAATGCATCGCTTCATCAAAATTTTCGTCATTCCAATAAATTAAGGCTGTATTATTATAAATAGAAGCTTCTCCATTTAAGTCTTTTGTGGTAATAGTAATATCTAAACCTTTACTATAATCTGCCAAGGCGCTATCGCGTTTCCCTGTTATATCGTAATATATACCACGTCTTAAATAGGACCGTACTATTAAATATTTATCGTCTATAGTAGTACTTATATCCAGTGATTTCTGTGCTACTTTTTTTGATAACTCTGGCTTAGAATAACAATATTTAAAAAATGTTTTATGTAAAAAATCTATTTTTAGTGAATCTTTTTTAAACGTATTGGAGCTTTTAATAATACTATCGTAAAGAGTGGTTTCCTGTGTGCTAACCAAATTAACTACAAACAGAAATAACAGTACTATTTTTTTCATACGTTTAAGTTTCATGTCTTTAAAAATAATAAACTAATGTGAGTACTAAAAAAAGAAAACACCGATATTAAAGTTTTAGTGGTAAATGCTTACAATTATTTATCTATTATCTAAAATACCGATGCTTCTTCTCCTTAGTTGGTTAATAGCGACTTAATAATCATTTTAATAATTACTTAAAAAGGCATTGGTGTGGTGCGATAATAATTTTCGTCCTGCGTTATACAATCCTTCTGTATATTTCCCAGAATCTACATCTATCCATTTGGTTAATGTACTGTATGACGGACCTGCAATTACTATGGGCTGAAATGACGTAGCTGTTTTAGAAGTTTGTTTAGAATATGCTACAACTTTTTCCTTTTTAATAACACCATTAATTTCCAAATCCCTTTTTAAATAGCCACTGTAAGAGGTTTGCGCACCTAAGCCTACTTTTCCTTTGGTAAAAGTGATACTGCTTTTAATATGGTCTACAGATTGCGCACCTTTAAACTTAATAAACCCTTTCTTTTTAGGAGCAACAACTGCATAGTCTCCGATTAATCTATAGTTTGTAAACATTTTTACTTTAGCTCCTCCTGCATTTTTAAAGAAATCGTTACCGGCTTCAGAATACATAAAATACAAGTTAACATCTGCAACCACAATATCTCCTAGTTCCTTAGATAGCTTTTGAGGGACTAAACTACCTCCTAAAAATCCTTTTTTCTTTTTCCCTTCTTTGGTTTCTCGTTTATAGAAAAAAGAATAACCTTCTGGTACAGCTGTCATAACACCGGGTAAACCAGATTCTATAACGTAAGGTCCTGAGGAACGTTCCCAGTTTTCGTATGTTTTAGTATTAGCTGCTACATCTGGCGAAATTATTTCGAATCCTTTTGCTTTTAAATCGGCCACAAACTCATTATATAGTGCATTTGTTTTAGCCTGTATATCTGCTTCTTGTAATCCATTTATTCCAATAGCTGCTTTTTCAGTAGCTTCTCCTTTAGCAGTTCGTCTAAAACCACCTCCAGATTTGTATGACACTGCTTCTTTATAGGTTTCAAAATTAATATTGAAACTTGCTATGTATATTTTCTTTGGCCCTTTTTTAAGTTTACCCAGTCCAAATTTTTGTTGTCCTGGTTTAAAATCGGCTATATCTTGTGCTTGAGTAGATATTGTGATAAGTAAGCTTAGAATAGTAATTACGCTAAATATTTTTTTCATTTTTAAAGTGTATTGATTGTTACACTGCAAACTTGCCAAAAAATGAAAATGCAATCAATACGATGAATTGCGTATATTTTGAATTATTTTAAAAAGTAATATGCGGAAATTGATTTTTTAAAAGGTCTTGTTTATATTTTAAGTTCTCTAAAAACTTAGTATGCGCATCAGAAGATTTATTAAAAGGTTTATGCGCTAGCCCTTTTTGAATTGTATCTACAGCATCCATTGTGTTTTGTGCTTTGGAAGTTATCCAGACACTATTAAACTTCTCCCATATATAATCCACTGCTAAATCGTTAGGATGAATCATATCGGTTTTATAAAAACGATAATCTCGAAGTTCGTCTAGCATAATCTCGTACGACGGAAAATAAACGGATTGTTGATTATTTATTTTTAAAAACTGATGTATCGCGCTTATTAAATGCGATTTACTTTGTGTGTTTTCTACAAATCCATCTTTTATATGACGAACGGGTGACACAGTAAAAACGGTAGTCGCATTTTTATTTACAGATTGAATAGTTTCAACTATACTCTGTAAACTTTTAAGAATAGCTGGTATGGTTAATAGTTTTTTATTGAATTGTTTTTGCGGCACTTTATGGCAATTTGCAACCGTGGCATTAGTCTCTATTAAATCGTATACCCAAGCTGTACCCAATGTAATAATAACGTGAGAAGCTTCAGCAAGATGTCTTCTTGTACTTTTTAAGCCTTCGTTTAATGTATTAAGCAAACTCTCTTTGGAGGTTTCGCTTAATTTAGAATGCGCATCATAACAATGCCATTGTTCGTTATGATAAAAAACAGAATCTTCTGAATAGTATTCACCTTCAACAGCATTTGTAATTAATGTCTCTATTGCTTTAGGGTGAAATAGAATGCCAAATGGATTTTGTAATGTTTTAAACTTAAAATGGTTAAATTTCTCGCCTATATTTTCAGCAAAACAAGAACCAAAAAGAACAACTTTAGAGTTATAATCTATTTGTTGTTTTTGTTCTTGTATAGGTATTTGTGTTAGTAGTTTCAAATTACATTTTTTTAATACCTTTCTTTTTTATCTTACAATTCTTTTTTAGCAACTCTATAGTAACAAAAAATAATCTTTCAAAGTCACACAAATCGTTTTCACTATGAAATAGTTTCAGTTGTTTTTTAGTTTGTTCGTCTAATACTCCTGTTTTTACTAATTTATAGTCTAAGTAATTAAGTTGTTCCTGAACTTTTAAAATATCTTTTTCAGATGGTTTACTCAAAACTTTTAACCATTTATCTATTTTTTTCACAACGTACATATTCGTCTCCTTTTTAGCATTTTTAGGTAAAGAAGATACTTGAGCACTCATAACAAGTGACATAAAAAACAGAATGGTAGAAGTAATTATTTTCATAAAACCTACAATTACTAAAACTATTCAATATAACTCTTGGCCTTACTTAATGCTTCATCTATACCTGCTGGATTTTTACCACCTGCAGTTGCGTAAAAAGGTTGTCCGCCTCCACCTCCGTGGATTAGCTTACCTAATTCTCTAACAACTTGCCCAGCGTTTAACCCCTTTTCTGCAACTAATTCTTTAGAAATATAGCACGTTAGCATTGCTTTTCCTTCGTTTGCTGTACCAAATAATAAGAATAGATTTTTATGTTGTTCTCCCATACCAAAAGCAACATCTTTTATACCTGCAGCATCTAAATCTACTTTTTGGGCTAAAAATTGCACACCGTTAATCTCTTTTAACGCATTAACTAATTCACCTTTTAAGTTCTTAGCTTTATCTTTTAATAGGCTTTCTATTTGCTTCTTTAAATTTGCATTTTCATCCTTTAAAGACACTAAAGCTTTTACAGGTTCTTTTGCATTATTAAGCAAATCTTTCATTTCAAAATACGCACGGTTATTATCAAAATAAAAGTCTTTTACAGCATCGTTAGTAATTGCTTCTATTCTTCGAATTCCAGAGGCCACAGCACTTTCTGATACTATTTTAAAATGCCAAATATCTCCAGTATTCTTTACGTGTGTTCCTCCACATAATTCTATAGATTGCCCGAAACGTATAGTTCTCACTGCATCTCCATACTTTTCGCCAAATAATGCCATTGCCCCTTCTTCTATAGCTTGAGACATTGGTACTGCTCTATTTTCTTCTAAAGGCAATTTTCCTTCTATTCTTGAGTTTACAAAGTTTTCTACATCTCGTAATTGCTCTGTAGTTACTTTAGAGAAATGAGAAAAATCGAAACGTAAATATTTAGAGTGTACTGCACTTCCTTTTTGTTCCACATGTGTTCCTAACACTTCTCTTAGTGCTTGGTGTAGTAAATGCGTTGCTGTATGGTTACATTCTGTTCTGTAGCGTTGTTTTTCGTCTACAACAGCTTTTAACGTTTCATTTAAATGCTTTGGTAGGTTTTTAGAGAAATGTATAATAACATTATTCTCTTTTTTAGTATCTATAATATAAACGACATCTCCATTAGGCACTTCTAAATAGCCTTTATCGCCTACTTGCCCTCCTCCCTCTGGGTAGAACGGCGTCATATTAAATACTAATTGATATAACTCTCCATCTTTTTTAGAAACAACTTTTCTGTAGCGAGTTAATTTAACATCAGCTTTAAGTGAATCGTATCCTACAAATTCTTCAACACAGTCATCCATTAAAACTGTCCAATCATCAGTAGTCATTTCACTAGCAGCACGAGACCGTGCTTTCTGCTTTTGCAATTCTACATTAAAACCAGCTTCATCTAATGTCATTCCCTTTTCACTTAGAATAAGTGCTGTTAAATCTATTGGAAATCCGTATGTATCATATAATTCGAAAGCCTTTTCTCCAGAAACTAATTTATTTTCTGTGGTTTCAATAATACGATCTAATAATAATAATCCTTGATCTAGTGTTCTTAAAAATGACGTTTCTTCTTCTTTAATTACATTTTCTATTAATTGTTTCTGTACTTTAAGTTCAGGGAAAGCGTCTCCCATTTTTTTACTTAACACATCAACTAATCTGTATATAAAAGGTTCTTTCTTATTTAAAAATGTAAATCCGTAACGTACTGCACGACGTAAAATTCTTCTAATAACATATCCTGCCCCGTTATTACTTGGTAATTGTCCATCTGCAATAGAAAAGGCAACTGCTCTTACGTGATCACTAATAACACGAATGGCAACATCTGCTTTTTCCTCTTTACCATAATCGGTATTTGTTATCGTTTCTATTTCGCGGATAATAGGTGTAAACACATCGGTGTCGTAATTAGACTTTACATCTTGTAAAACCATACACAAACGCTCAAACCCCATTCCCGTGTCTATGTGCTTATTTGGTAAGTTCTCAAGAGATTTATCTGCTTTACGGTTGTATTGCATAAAAACCAAATTCCAGATTTCCACAACTTGTGGGTGATCCATATTTACTAAATCTTTACCTGGTACTTTTGCTTTTTCTTCTGGCGTACGAATATCTACATGGATTTCGCTACATGGTCCGCAAGGTCCTTGTGCTCCCATTTCCCAGAAGTTATCTTTTTTATTTCCCATTAAAATACGATCTTCTGGAATAATTTCTTTCCAAATATCGTAAGCTTCTTGGTCCATTTCTAAGTTATCTGCATCATCGCTTCCTTCAAAAACAGAGATGTATAAAATATCTTTATCTATTCCATAAACTTCAGTTAGCAACTCCCAAGCCCAAGTAATAGCTTCTTTTTTAAAGTAATCACCAAAACTCCAGTTCCCTAACATTTCGAAAAGGGTATGGTGGTAGGTATCGTAACCAACTTCTTCTAAATCATTATGTTTTCCAGAAACACGTAAACATTTTTGAGTATCTGTAAGACGTGTATTTTTAGGCGTGGCGTTTCCTAAAAAATACTCTTTAAAAGGGGCCATACCCGAATTTACAAACATTAAAGTTGGATCATCTTTTAAAACCATTGGTGCAGATGGTACAATACTGTGTTTTTTATTTTCAAAAAAACTTAAAAATTTAGAGCGTATCTCTTGAGAATTCATAGGACTATGTTAATAACCTTACTTCTGCATGCTACTCGCATTGCAAAACAATTTATATATTTACTCTGCAAATCTATTTTAAATTTTAGACAGAGTACACCCACTTTGTAAAAATATCTTAAAAAAGGCATTTTTTTTGTAGGTTTGTTCGTTAACTATTTTAAATCTCACCTAACTTTTAGGTGATAATTAAATGCAAAAATAGTATAAATTAGATAATGAGTAAGGTAAAATATTATTATGATTCTGATACACTGTCTTATCGCAAGATAAAACGCAAAAAAAGCACGACTTTTAAATACCTTTTTGGCTTTTTAGTGTCTTCTGCTTTATTTGGACTGCTACTTATGTTTTTAGCAACATTATATATAGAATCTCCAAAAGAAAAAGCACTTAAACGTGAACTTTCTAACATGCAATTGCAGTTCGATTTACTGAATAAGAAAATGGATGAAGCTGAAATGGTTTTGGCTAATATTGAAGATCGAGACAACAATATATATCGTTTATATTTTGAAGCTAACCCAATTCCAGAAGAACAACGAAAAGCAGGATTTGGAGGAATTAACCGTTATAAAGCTTTTGAAGGTTTTGATAATTCAAAACTTATTATAGAAAGTAATAAACGTATAGATAGACTACAAAAGCAGATTGTAGTGCAGTCTAAATCGTTAGATGAAATAAAAGTCCTTGCGGAAGAAAAAGAAAAATTCTTAGCAACAATTCCAGCAATTCAGCCAGTAACTAACGAAGATTTAACACGTATGGCTTCTGGTTTTGGTATGCGTACAGATCCATTTACTAAAGCTAGAAAAAAACACTGGGGTATGGATTTCACTGCACCTCGTGGCACACCTGTTTATGCTTCTGGTGATGGCGTTGTAGAACGTGCAGACAGTAATTCTTCTGGCTATGGTAAACATATTAGAATAAACCACGGTTATGGTTACATGTCGTTATATGCCCATTTGTATAAATACAATGTAAAGAAAAATCAAAAAGTAAAACGTGGCGATTTAATTGGTTTTGTAGGAAGCACAGGGCGCTCTGAAGCACCACACTTACATTACGAAATTTTTAAAGATGGCACTCGTATAAATCCTATTAACTTTTATTATGGTAGTTTAACTGCTGAAGAGTTTGATAAACTAGTTAATCGCGCCTCTTTAGAAAACCAATCGTTAGACTAATGCATATAGATCTTCCAGAAAAACGCTATTATAACATCGGTGAAGTTGCTAAAGCTTTTGGAGTAAACACGTCTTTAATTCGATTTTGGGAAAAAGAATTCGATGTTTTAAAGCCTAAAAAAAATGCAAAAGGCAATCGTAAATTTACACCAGACGATATAAAACATTTAAAATTTATATACCATTTAGTAAAAGAACGCGGCTTTACATTAGAAGGCGCTAAAACTCACCTTAAAGAAGAAAAGCAGAAAACCCTTACTAATTTCGAAATTATTAGTAAATTAGAAGGTGTTAAAGCACAACTTATAAAATTAAAAAACCAACTATAAAATTAACTATCATGAAAAAATGGATTGTACCTGTTGTAGTCGTTATATTATTAGGGCTATTAGCAATGAATACTTATAATTCTTTAGTAGGATTAGATGAGAACGTAAATGAATCTTGGGGAAAAGTGGAAAGTTCTTACCAAAGAAGAAGTGACTTAATAGGTAACCTTGTTAAAACTGTTAAAGGCGCTGCCGATTTTGAAAAAAGCACATTAGAATCTGTAATTAATGCCAGAGCAAAAGCTACATCTATAAATATAGATCCTTCTAATATTACACCAGAACAATTACAACAATTTAACCAAGCGCAAAGTGGTTTAAGTAGTGCTTTATCTAGACTATTAGTTACAGTAGAACGCTATCCAGATTTAAAAGCAAACCAAAACTTTTTAGAATTACAATCACAATTAGAAGGTACAGAAAATAGAATTAATGTAGCTAGAGACCGTTTTAATGAAACTGTAAAGCCTTATAATGACGAAGTGCGATCTTTCCCTAACAATTTATTAGCAGGACTATTTGGATTTAGTAAAAGAGCTTATTTTGAATCTGAGCCAGGCAGTGAAAAAGCTCCAGAAGTAGACTTCGATTTCAGTTAAAAACCATGCAAAATATAGTTGAAGCATTTTTAACAACAATAGAGGAACAAGAAGTTGTTGCTGCTATTAGAGAAGCCGAAAAAAATACATCGGGTGAAATCCGAGTGCATATAGAAAACACTTCTAATGGCGATGTCGATGCGCGTGCCTTGGAAGTATTTTCTATGTTAAAAATGTATAACACTAGATTACAAAATGGTGTTTTAATTTATATTTCTGTAGAAGAAAAAGCATTCGCTATTTATGGAGACAAAGGCATTAATACTATTGTGTCGTCTACCTTTTGGGATGATACCATTGCACTTATGAAATCTCATTTTAAGCAAGGTGATTTTAAACAAGGTTTAGTAGATGGTATTTTAAAAGCCGGACAAGAATTACAAACCCATTTTCCATGGGATGCTACAAACGATATAGACGAACTACCTAATACGATTTCTAAAGGTTAATTATGAAGTATTTAGTAGACCGTAAACATCATCTTACAATCAATAGACCTTTAATACAAAAGACCTTAAATGCTATTATAGTATTAATTACACTATTTTGTTTTAGTAATTCTTTTGCGCAATATGAAATTCCAAAGAAACCTAATTTTCAAACAAGTGTTTACGATTACATAAACTTACTATCACCAAGTCAAAAAAACAATTTAGAGCATAAACTTATAAAATACTCAGACTCTACCTCAACACAAATAGTAGTTGCAGTTATAAGTTCTACGCAAGGAGAATACATTAATTACCTAGGCACAAATTGGGCTCAAAAATGGGGTATTGGAGATAAAGACAAAGACAATGGTATTTTTATACTATTGGCTAAAGACGATAGAAAAATAAACATTAGTACAGGCTATGGCGTAGAGCATTTAATGACCGATGCCATGTCTAGACGTATTATAGAACGTGATATTATCCCTTATTTTAAACAAGGTGATTATTATGGAGGACTAAACAAAGGCGTCAATTCTATTTTTGAAGTTATGACTGGTGAATATAAAGGCACCAGACAATCTTCTTCTAGTGAAGGTATCCCCTTAGGATTCATTTTTCTCTTTATCATTTTTATAATTATCTTAATTTCTATATCAAAAAACCGTAGAGGCGGCGGCGGAAATGGCGGACGTCGTTTTAGAAATGACACCTCTAGAAGTATTCTAGAAACCATTATACTAAGTAACGCAGGTAGAAGCAGTTCTGGCGGTGGATTTGGTGGTGGTTTCGGTGGTGGAAGTTCTGGCGGAGGTGGTTTCGGCGGTGGCTTTGGTGGCGGTGGCTTCGGTGGCGGTGGTGCTTCGGGAGGTTGGTAGATTAACTTCTACCCGTTTTTCACTAAGTATTACTTCTCTACAAGCTTACTTAGAAAACTTGCAGGAAATTATTAAGAGTTCTCATCCAATCAGTTAAAATTCTGTTATATTTATAAGAAAAATTCAAGAATTCTAATTATACAAAAAAGATATCTTTTTAGATGCACGATGATGGTTGTTTTACTGGTTGTTTAGGAACAATAATTATTGTTTCATTCTTTTTTGTTTTATGGGGAACTATTGAATTAAATTTTTTTAATAGATCTTTATACTTATCCCAAACATCAGAGGTCTACACTGTAAAAAAAATCAGAGATACAGTAGAAAACATCAGTTGGTTAGGTGATAAAAAATACCATTCATATGATGTTAATGTAAGATATTTTACTTTAAATGATTTAACAGAATTTCATTCGTTAGAAGATAAACATAATCTAGGTGATACTTTAAAGCGATTTTATTATATAAATCATAAAAACGAAAAAATATTTTCTTCTAGTTTTTATAAAAACAACATTAAAAACTATAATTATGATTCCTTTTGGGAGTCAACAATATTTATTCTCTATACTTTATTTTTTTTAATACTAACAAGTATTATGTATGTTAAGTACTTTAACTATGTAAAGAGTGAATATAACAAGAAGTTAGAGAGTCTTTCTCATGTTAATATTCTAGATAAAATCTATACTTATTTGTATTTGAATAAAATGATTATTTTGATATCAATGATTAGTATGGGTTTATTGATTTTGTCTTTGAACTCTTATTTTAATGATATCCCTAATGTTTCAATAAACCCCTCTCATTTTATATTATTTTCTTTAATATTCACTTTTTTAATTCCTATTGTTTTTATACAAATATTGAGAAATAAAGAAGATCCATACTATAAAAACTTACTTAATATCATTAGAATTTCCCTTATAGCATTTTCTATATTTTCATTATTATTTACTTTAATAGAACTTTTACAGCAAGGAACATATAAAGAAACAACTATTGTAAAACTCTTATCAGAGATTTTGAAGATTCTAAAAGGCATATAAAACTATACCTATTTTATAATTAATAAAATTTATTTACAACAAAAAAACCAGAGACATCAACTGCTCTGGTTTAATTTATTTAAAATCTGTCAATTTATTTTATGACATCTCATTATATTAAATAGTTATCTAATCGTAGAAAAAGGTTCTATCTCTAACTTCTCCTTTTTTACCTAAGCTATTAAATTTCCAGCTAAACGTAAACATAAAATACTGTTCTAATACTGTACTTTGCGAATCTTGTATATAATCCTGCGTAGCTATACGTCGTGCATTGGTATTTTGATCTAATAAATCGTATACCTTTAGCTGTAATGAGGCTTTATCTTTTAAGAACGAATAGACAACTGTAGCATTCCAAAACCATGCGCTTTTCTGGAAACCTTCTGCCACATCTGGATTATAGTTGTAATTAATATCGTTACGCCATTCAAAGTGTTTTGGTAAAAACGTTGCTGTTCTTAAACGTACATTATGATTTCTAAACGAACGATCATCAAACGCATCTATATCATAACGATTGTTTGTAAACGACACGCTATACGATGGTCTAAACTCCAGAACCTTATCCCAAATATATTCTACACCTAAACTAGGTGAAAAGGTATTGACTTTACTTGCATATTTTACATCGTTATTAAAGTTTATGTTTCTAGACGTACTCGTTCTTGCACCTACTCTAACACGTATTTTACGAATAGAATCTAATTTAAAGTTTTTACTATAATAGCCTCCTAAAGACCCATTATAATTTCCGTTTACATTGGTGTAAGTTGTTCTTCTTGTTAAGGTTTCTGGATCTATTATTGTTCTAGACACCACATTATTATCTACTAATGTTACGTTAGAGTATAAAGAAAATCCTGATCTATTTCTCCAATCGTATGCATTGTATCCTGCATAAAGCGTATGCCTGTTAGAAGGTTCTAAGTTTGGATTACCGACTATTGTATTTAATGGATTAGACACATCTTCAAACGCCTGTAATTGACGTAAAGCTGGCGGCTGATTTCTTAATCTATAACTAGCATAAACAGATGCTTTGGGACTAAATCTATAATTTAAATTTGAAGAAACTTCTAAGGCTTTAAAATCGCGTTCAACATTAAATTGTGGTCTTAATAAATCTTGGTTTTTAAGCGTTCTAAACACATAATTAGCACCTACTCTAGCAGATAATTTTTCTCCTCTATATCGTATTCTTGCTCCTGGCGAACTTTCTATATCTGTATATTCGAAATCGGTACTTAATGTTTCATTAAACACATTAAAGTCTTGAGAGGTTCCATCTCTATCGAAAGTACTTTCTCTATTTTCATCTTTATTTCTAGAGTATTCATATTCAAAATTCACAAATAACTTTTTAGGTATAATTGGATAACTATAGGTTAATCCTGTATTTATTCCCGAGCTTTTATTTTCTCCATCTGTAAACTGATCTCTAATAATTGTTGCTGGGTTAGTACCAAAAACCTCTGTATCTGAATTTAGAAAATCATCACTTTCATCTTTTCTTAAACTATTCTCTAAACTAAATCTTAAAAAAGCACCGTCACTTCCAAAACGCTTTGTTAAACTTAAGTTATTACTAAATTGCTTTGCTTCTGTATCTACTACAGAACTTACCGTAGATTGGTTTGTTAAATCTCTATTAGAATCGAAGGTATTATCACTACTACTAAATCCTGTTTTACTAGTTGAAAAACTAAATGAAGGGCGTACATTTATTAAAAATGTAGAATCTACTTTAATTTCAAATTCTGCATTAGCACTGTGACTATCTGTATCGTTTACAGAGCGAGAACTCGAATTAGAAAAGAATCTAGAGTCTGATAAAATAGTTTCTCTTTCTGATGATGATTCGTTTTCAGAGTTACTAGAAGAATAAAAATAATCTCCAGAAAGGTCTACTTTTTCGCCTATTTTATCGGCATAATTTGCTCCAGCTATTTGAGAGGTTGTAATACCCTGTCCTCCTCCAAAAGAACGGCCATCTATAGAAAAAGAGCCATTATTACTAAACGAACGACTATTTCCGCCTCCAAACATTTTTGAGATTTCTCCAAAACTAAACCCTGGTGAATTTGTATTATTCCCTCCTGCTAAAACACTTATACGTTGGTCATTATCGAACAAGTTAACCATTCCTGCCAATTCGTAACGATCATCTGTTCCCCCACCTGCAGAAACTCGGCCAAAAACGCCTTTATTGTTTTCTTTCTTAATGGTTAAATTAATCGTTTTACTTTCGGAATCTCCTGCTTCTCCTGTAAAGGCTTCAGACTTTGTTTTTGTATCAACGACTTGTATTTTCTCTATAATATCCTTAGTTAAATTTTTAGTAGTTATAGTAGGATCGTTTCCAAAAAACGGTTTTCCATTTACCAAAATCTGGTTCACTTCCTTTCCATTTACTTTTATCTTACCTTCTTCATCGACTTCTACTCCTGGTAGTTCTCTTAATAGATCTTCTACGTTAGCATCTTTTTTTGTTTTAAAAGACTTTACATTAAATTCTAAAGTATCCTTTTTTATAGTTACTGGTGCTGTTGAAGTAATAACCACCTCATCTAAAGCACCAGAATTAACTTCTAACGGAATGGTTTCTAAATCAATATTTTGTTTATCTAATTTTATGTTTTTAAAGTATGTTTTATATCCTACATAAGATATATACAGATTTAAACTTGAATCTCCTGTTTCATCTTCTAAACTAAAAGCTCCATTTTTATCTGTAATGGTGTAAGTTACTAGAGAACTGTCTTTAACTCGTTGGAGATAAACTGTAGCAGCTTCTAATTGAGATTGATCATCTTCAGCTATTAATGTTCCTGAAATTTTAAAGGATTTTGATTGTGAAAATGCTAATGACACACACAGAAGTGTCATAAATAATAGTACGTTACGCATAGTTAGTGTTACTAATTTTTTTTAATGATTGATGATAATATTAGCTTATAACACTTACTATTTTAAATTATTGCTATGCCCTCCACTTTATCTTGCAATAACCTTAAATAATAAGGGGTTTACTGTTTTTAAAGCCGCGAATATAATTCCTTTAATAGGTAGCTTTTCTTAAAGGAATGGTAAAGTTTTACTACTAAATGTTATTTTTTGTAATAATCATTAAGATATACTTAACGTTTACGTAGTGGTGTTTCTTAGATTTTTAAAGTGAAGTGCCCTTTAAATATTCTACCATCTTGTAATTCTAATACAAACCAATAGTCTGAATTTGGTAAACGTTTTCCTTTGTAATTACCATCCCAACGATCGTTAGGATTAGATAATTGGTATAACAATTTGCCATAACGGTCGAAAATTTGAACTTTAGTATTAGGTTGAAATTGAGAAGAGATACCTTGTATTTGCCAAGTTTCGTTTACACCATCTCCATTTGGTGTAAATACATTAGGGAAGCCTATTACAGAAATGGCCTGTTCTATTATACCACAATCGTTTTTTATATCCTTTATATATAAGGTATAAATTCCTGCTTCTACATTTTGAAACGTATTTGATATTTGATAAGGTCCATTAATATCATTTAAAGCATACACATATTCACCATCTCCTTCTGCCAAAACAGTGATACTATTATTAAGTGTAACATCTATAACTTGAATATTGTCTACAGTTGCTATATTAGAAGGACTTACGGTTATTGTTTTTACTTTAGAACATAGTGTTGTATTGTCTGTAACTGTTACTGTATATACTCCTGTTTCATTGACTTCTATTTCTGGTGTTACTTCCATTGTAGACCAATTAAAGGTATAATTGGGATTATTAGTACCTACTGATAATGTAATGGTTTCTGGAAATGTGTTAGTACAATAAAGCACTTCTTCTTCGCTATCTACTTCTGGTAATGTATTAACTTGTAAAGACAGTTCACTAATAGCATAACAACTTCCATCTTGTATTATTCTTGCATAGATGATTTGATTGTAGGCTATAGTATTGGTATAAGGATTGGGTAATTGATTGACTTCTAAAAAAGCATTCTCGTAAGTTTCATAATATGATACTGTTAAGCCTGCTGGTAGCCCCATTAGCACTTGACTATCTGCTAATGATAAATTAAATGCTGCCATACCATCTTCAACACTATCATCACACAGCTCTAAAAAAGCATTACTAGCAGTTGTTACACTCACCTGTAAAATAACTTCTGTTGTATTGGCACATCCTGTAACTGTATTAACTACTTCCGCATAAATGGTTTGCGGATTAAATGTATTATTATAATTAGCTCCATTAATTGGCATTGTTAAACCTGCATCTTGAAAATAATTAATTATAATATTATTAGTTGCTCCTCCAACAATGTCATTAAAGTTATTATTAATATTAAAAGAGGACAAACCTTCTGCTGTACTATTATCGTTACATTGTACAATGGTTATAGGATTAGCTTCTGGGATTGTATTAATTGTTGCTGTAATGGGAGTTCTTGTTCCTGTTGTACAAGCTCCAAAGATTGGTAATATCCAAAATGTTGTTGTTGTATTAATTGATATATTATACGAAAACCCAGTATGTATTGGTGTGGTAGCCGTTTCAGATTCAAACCACAATACATCGTCTGTATTTGTTTCTACACTTAAACTTACTTCACCTTCTCCACATCTACTATCTTCTGTAATACTAATTAATTCTGTTGCAATTATTTTTGTACTTGCAGAAAGATTAATGTCCGGCTCTCCTGGAAAGCCTCCAAACTCAACTAAATAACCTTGTGGATGATATGGGTTATTAACATCTGGATCACCTCCATTTGGTAAATCGTTCCAAGATCCTGGCTGCCCTATACTTGGATCTGTTATATGTGCATAATCTTCATTACCTCCAAAATTATTTGGTTCTTGCGCATTCCAGAATGTAAAAGCACCATTTTGTGCGTTTCCATTTATAGCTCCTATCCAAATTACTGTTCCTGCTTCTGGTCCGGTTACCCATTCCCAAGTTCCTTCTAAAGCTTCATCAGATGCTCCAATCCAACCTGTTCCTGGACTTTGCTCTCCTGCTAATTGAGATTCTTCTGCTGTTGTTATCGTTGCTAAATAGCCTTGCAGTCCAAAAAAGGTCTGTGCTTCTGCCGCTGCTTTTGCAGCAGTCCAAGTGATACTTGTCTGTGCTACATAAAAGTAGTAATGACCTGTTGAGGGTAAATAATTTGCATTTCCAATATTAATAGAAAAAAACTTGTCGTTTGCAATAGTGGTTGCTGTTGTTTCGAAAACTACAGCTTCTATCGCTGTTTCAAACTCTAAAAATGTAGCTGGCCCTGTTAACGTTAATTCTCCCTGATTTACAGACCAAGATGCTGTAATATTAGGATGTGCCCCAGTTAAGTCAAGACTATCTTCCCCCAATGTATAGCCTTGAGAAATTTGTATAACAACAACATCTAGAGAAGTATCGCCAACATCTGGATCTGTAATGCTAACATTTGTTGCTATATTAATAGCATTGCCTTCGCAAAAACCTTGTTCGCCTTCTGCAATAATTGTAGGCGGAGCATCTTGAGCCCAACATTTACCGAATAGTAATACAAAAAATAAGAATAATGATATTATTTTACCATACATGTGCTTAAATAACTACTTTGTAATAAATGTAGTTATTTTTTTCTCATATACACACTAATTGGCACGCCTTTAAAATCATATATTTCTCTTAGCTTGTTTTCTAGGAAACGTTTGTATGCTTCTCTAACGTATTGCGGTAGGTTACAAAAAAATGCAAATTGCGGTTGCGGTGTTGGCAATTGCATAATGTATTTTATTTTAACAAACTTCCCTTTATATGCTGGTGGTGGGTAGTGTTCTATTATTGGTAGTAACGTATCGTTAAGTTCGCTTGTTTTTATTTTTTTCGTTCTATTATTGTAAACTTCTACAGCTGTTTCAATTGCTTTAAAAATACGTTGTTTGGTTAGTGCCGAAATAAATACAATGGGCACATCTGTAAATGGTTCCATTTGTTTGCGAATTACTTTTTCGAATTCTTTTGTCGTTTTATGGTCTTTCTCTACTAAGTCCCATTTGTTTACTAATACAACTACTCCTTTTCTGTTACGTTCTGCAAGCCAAAATATATTCTGTACTTGGCCATCGAATCCTCTATTTGCATCTAACACTAATAAGCAAACGTCTGCATGTTCTATTGCACGTACACTTCGCATTACCGAATAAAATTCTAAATCTTCTTTTACTTTAGATTTTTTACGTATTCCTGCCGTATCTACTAGATTAAAATCGAATCCGAAACGATTGTATTTGGTATCTATTGAATCTCTTGTTGTTCCTGCTATATCTGTAACAATGTAACGATCTTCTCCAATTAATGCATTTATAAAAGATGATTTTCCTGCATTTGGTCTACCTACTACAGCAAAACGTGGCAATGCTTCTTCTGCTTCCTCTGCTTCTTCAGTTTCTGGTAATGCTTCTACTAAAGCATCTAATAAGTCTCCTGTTCCACTACCATTAATACTAGCAATGGTGTAATAATCACCTAAACCTAAAGAATAAAATTCTACAGCATCTTCTTCCCTTTTACCATTATCTACTTTGTTTACAACTAAAAAGACTGGCTTTTTTACTTTACGTAATAGTGTCGCAACATCTTCGTCCATTCCAGTTACGCCATCTTCAACGTTTACCATAAAAATAATGGCATCGGCTTCATCTATTGCTAACTCAACTTGCTTATCTATTTCTTCTTCAAAAATATCGTCGCTTCCTTTTACATATCCGCCTGTATCTATTAACGAAAATTCTTTACCGTTCCAATCACTTTTTCCGTAGTGACGATCTCTTGTTACACCGCTTACGGCATCTACAATGGCTTCTCTACGTTGTATTAAACGGTTAAAGAATGTTGATTTCCCTACATTTGGTCTTCCTACTATGGCTACTATATTACTCATAATGCATTAACTACCTGATTAACAACTAGAATTTGATTGTAGTATCTAATCAGAAATTTTTTGCAAAAGTATGAAATATCCTGATGTGTACTAGCTTTTTACCATTATTAAAGAAAAAATAGTAATTTAAAGGTCTTAAAGTCATACTACACATGAGTTCTACAGACACTATAGTTTTAAGACCTCGATTTAAATTTGAATTAAATCAAGACTACGAAACTGCCTTGAAAGCTTTTGATAACTGCACTCAAGACATATTTATAGTTTCTCGTGTAGATCACCATGTCTTTATAAAATTCCCAAAACAAAAACAGCAATTCTGGACACCTCAATTGCATTTAGAAATTGAAGAAGTAACCACTAATCGTAGTTTAGTAAAAGGATTATTTGGACCTAACCCAAAAGTTTGGACGTTTTTTATGTTCCTACATTTTATTGTAGTCGGTTTATTTATCGCTTTTGCTATATGGACGTATACCAATATTACTCTAAATAAAGAGTATATGTTACAGATTTGGGGTATGTTATTTATGGTTATTATTTGGTTTGTACTTTATTTTGCTGGAAGCATCGGTAGAACATCTAATAAAAACGAAATATTAGCGCTTTATAACTTTATGAAATCTAAACTAGATGTAACATAAAAAGCTCCACAATATGTGAAGCTTTTTATGTATTATTTTATAATACTAACTTATTGATTCTCGTAAAAAGTAACGGTACCACTATCTTCATTAGAGACTACTAATAAATCTTTTCCTGTAGGGCTTTCGTTTGCAGGAATTACTAACAAGCCTTCTGGCGCCTCATCTCCGTTATGTGATAGAATGGTTAAAAATGTTGGTGCTAATGGGTTAGTAATATCGTAAACCATTACTTGATCAGTACGTTCTAATCCTACAAAAAGTACGTAACGTTGGTTTCCTATATTTAAAACCTCTACACTTTCTGGTTCTGCACCTTTATCGTCGCTTCGTTTGTCTTCATCGTTAAAACGCTCTGGTGTCATAACTAACGTTTCTGTTGCTATACTGTTACCACTATCGTAAACTAAGTTTCCATTTGCAGACCAAATACTAAATGAACGTGCTCCATAACTATAAATTTGATCCACATCGTTATCATTATCAGTGTCTCCTAATGTTGTCGTTGTTTTTAAGCGTCCTAAGTTTATTTCGTTTTGGTAATCTCCTGAAACTGGATAAGCAGTTTCATCTAAAATTAAATCTTCTACGCGTTCTTCTTCGCTAAAGCCATCGTAATCTCTTGCATCTCCTTCATTAGCCGATATTATATATTCTGTTCCTCCTATATTTACCGCAACAATAGCATCTGGCTGGTATATTCCTTTTACCCTCCAGTTTTTAAGTATTGTTTCCATGTCTTTATCGCTAGCATCTATTGCGTTACCAGATTGATTGTAGTCTTTATAACCTAATGGATATATTGCTTCTATTGTTTTACTCACTAAATTTACTTTAGCAATACCATTGTTTTCTTGTAAAGATACCCACGCTGTTTTAGAATCTTTAGATATTGTTATGTATTCTGGTTCTACATCTTTTGCTAAATCTGCACCTGGGCCAAAGACTCTAAATCCTTGTGCTTCTAATGTAGACTCCTGTGCATTAAAGGCTTCAAAATCTAATGTTGTTACAGTATTATCTAAAAGATTAATAATACTAACGCTCCCTTCAGGGTCTATTGTATAATCATCGTTTGGTTCTCCTTCGTTAGCGCAAACAATTAAATTACCATCTTTTGAAAAGGTTACCATATCTGGTAATGCACCAACTGTATATTCATTTAATAGTGTTAAATTAGTTGCATTGTAAACTAAAATCTTTCCTAGATTTTGTTTTACTGGCGCTTCTACTGCAACAGCTAATTTCCCATTATAAGTAGCAACACTATTTGGAGCACCAAAAGTATTTAAGCTAATAGCTGTTTCTTCTACAGGTGTGTCTAAGTTTTCAATATTATAAACAGAAACAACATTAGATTCTGAGTTGGTTACAAATAGTTTTTTGGAAACAGCATCGTAAGCAGATATTTCTGCTGCGCCTTCTCCCCAAACGGTTATTGTTGTTTTGTACTGAAAGTTTACCGTTGTGTTTATTGGTAATTCTTCTGTTGTTGCGTCATCATCGTTTTGACAACTAAAACCTAGCATTAATGCACATGCTAGAATAGATTTTGTAAAGGTTTTCATTTTTGGATTTTTAATTAATTCCAAATATGAAACTCTTTTTTTACCTTAATGTTAAGAGAATTAAAAGTAACTATTAGCTTTTACTTCTGATTGTAACCAAAACGTTTCAACTGGTTTTGATTGCTCCTCCAGTTTTTATTTACTTTAACGTATAGTTCTAAATGCACTTGCTTATCAAAAAACTTTTCTAAGTCTTTTCTCGCCTCTACTCCTACACGTTTTAAAGCACTTCCTTTATGCCCAATTATAATTCCTTTTTGGGTTTCGCGCTCTACCATAATAACAGCACGCATACGGATAATGTTTTCTTCTTCGAAAAATTCCTCTGTATCTACTTCAACAGCATAAGGAATTTCCTTTTTGTAGTGCATTAAAATTTTCTCTCTAATTTTTTCGTTTACAAAAAAGCGTTCTGGCTTATCAGTTAATTGATCTTTAGGATAAAATGGCGGCGACTCAGGTAAGAGTTCTATAATTCTATCAAACACTTCTCTAACATTAAAACCTTCTAGTGCTGAAATAGGTATAATTTCTGCATTTGGCACTTTTTCTGCCCACAATTGTACTTGCTCTACTAATTGTTCTTGATTAGAGGTATCTATTTTATTAATTAGTAATAAAACTGGAATTTTAGCATTAGTTATTTTTTTAAAAAAGGCTTCGTCTTTTAATTCTTTTTCACCAACCTCTACCATATAGATTAATAAATCGGCATCATCGAACGCAGATTTCACAAAATCCATCATAGAGGATTGTAACTCGTAAGCTGGTTTTATAATACCCGGTGTGTCTGATAATACCACTTGAAAATCGTCTCCATTTACGATACCTAAAATACGATGGCGCGTTGTTTGCGCCTTAGATGTTATTATAGATAATTTTTCTCCCACAAAGGCATTCATAAGTGTCGATTTCCCTACATTGGGATTTCCTATTATGTTTACAAAACCTGCTTTATGACTCATGTCTTTCTTTTTTATTACGCTGCAAAGTTACAACCTTGATTTGTTTATTCCACTTTTATTAAACATAATACTTTTTGTTATAACTATATTTTGCTATACAATTCTTACATTATTATTGGAAGGAGCAATAAATTTAAATTTTACACTTAGCTTATACTAAAAAGTTTCTATCTTAACCTTTTATTGTTAATGTATATATTTTGTTGCTTTCCCTAAGAGCAATCTAATGTTTTAATTTATAATTATGAATTTAGATTTAGATGCTATAGCGAAAGCTATAAAAAAATGGGATAACACTAGAAGAAATACAGAGGTTATGCAATCTTTATTTAGTGTTGGCAACTCTTTTACATTTCATTATTCTTCTACAAATACCACTCCAGAAACCTTTCTTCACTCTTATTTAGGTGTTATTACTAATAGTAAAGGAAAAGATGTTTTAATATTGTTTGTTATAGAGTCTAACAGAGACACTAAAAAGCAACATGATTCTCCAGAAGGCTTACTACCATTTATTAGCGTTATAGATATTAATGAGGCGCCTCCAAAAAGTAATGTACCAGAAGAGGAAGCCAAAGAAAGAATACAAAAATGGGAAACGAGTAAAAATGAATGGATAGCACACCGAGTACAAACAGATAGTATTATTCCCCAAATTTATGCAATACCAACGCGTTATTTAACAACTAACCCTGAATATCATGCTTATTTTGCATTAAACAAAAAACAAGACCAAGAGATTGTCTCAGACATTTCTAATTATAAAGGAGATATGATTATTTGGGATACCAAAAACACTGAAATTACTTATCCTAGAGAAGTAGCCGCTAATGCATACTTTAACACGGTGCGTTTATGCCCACCTTTTGGTGTAAAAGACAAGGCGAACTTCTATTTACTAAAACTTTCTGAATCTAAATAATGTGACTGACAATTTTTGGTTAGAGATTTTATTAGCCTGTCCTACCGTGATTTCTTTTATAGGTATTATAATAGGTTTACTATATTTTGGAAGGCTTAATTACATTAACAAATGTATTTTTTCTTATTTAATAGCAGCATTCATTATAGATATTGCAAGTCGTTATTTACAAATTACATATAGCAATAATCTTATCTTAGTTCCTATTTTTGGGTTTATCGAATTATTATTGTTTTCAATGCTATACAATGAATTAATCTTTAATAAAAATAGATTATTCAAACCTATAATTGGTCTTTTTCTTTTATTCATTTTAATAGATATAATAACAAGTAAAGCATCTACACCTAAATATTTTCAGTCGTTTGGAAGAGTTTTAGATGGTTTTAGTATTGTTTTTTTTAGCCTCTATTTTTATTGGAAAATCTTAAAAGAAGAAACCTCAAAAGAAATAAAAAAAATAAGATTAAATACAGGTATATTTTTATTCTTTTTATTGAATAGCCTTTGGTTTTTGATAGCTAATTTCTTGGTGAATACTCCCTATAATTTAGTGTTTTCGCTTTGGCTTATAAATATTATTGCTACTCCTTTATTTTATTCATTTTTGACTTTTAATTTATGGCAGAATGGCAGACCATTGAAACTGTAGCGTTTTGGATTACAATCGCTTTTTTAATAATACTATGCTTAGGTATTGCTATAGTCTTTTTTGTTCGTGTGCATTTAAAACGTATGCTTATTGCTCAAGAAAAATTAAATGTTGAGAAGTTAATACATCAAGAAGAGTTACTTAGAACAAGTGTAACCATACAAGAGCGAGAACGCAAACGTATCGCTTCCGATTTACATGATGCGTTAATAGGTAAACTTAATATACTATCGTTAGCTATGGCTTCTAAAACAGATACCGTTAATCCTGAAAAAATGCTTAAAGAAAGTATTGCAACTGCTCGCAGAATTTCTCATGATTTATCTCCGCCATTACTTGAAGAAACTAGTTTAACAGAATGGATAAACGAAATGACCACTCCTCTTAGAGGCACTTATACTATTGAATTATCTACCAGACAAGACCCCAAAATTAAAGTCCCCAAAAATATAAAACTACAATTAATACGTATTCTACAAGAATGTATTAATAACAGTATTAAGCATGCTAATGCTAGCATACTTTCTTTTTCATTACGCTGCACAAAAAAATATATTGCATTACAAATTAAAGATAATGGTAAAGGTTTTAATACAAAAAAGCCATTTCAAGGTTTAGGATTAAAAAACTTAGAGCTTAGAATACAATTATTAAAAGGAAACTACCGGCTAAAATCAACTATACATAAAGGGACAGAATTATTCATGCTAATTAAATTGCCTAAACAATGAACTCAAGACACTTAAACCTAGCGCTCGTAGACGACGACAAATTAGTAGTAGAATTATTAAAAAACTTCTTTACTAAAAACACACCTATTAAGGTTAACCTTATTGCACATGATGGTGAAACTTTTATACAAAAATTACAAAATAGTGTAGACCATCCAGATATTGTGCTATTAGATTTACGAATGGAGAATATGAACGGTATAGATACAATGGCCGTTTTAAAACAAGACTTTCCAGAGCTTAAAATAATTGTACTATCGTCCCATTACAAACGATCCTTTATTGGGTTTATATTAAAATCTGGCGCTAATGCTTTTATACCTAAAGACACTGGATTAGATGAATTACAAGATATTATAGAGGAAGTACACCAAAAAGGTCATTATTTTTTACCAGAACAAATTGATGCTATAAGAGAACAAATATTAACCAATGCGCCTAAACCTGTTTTAGACAAACGAAAATTACTTTCTGAAAGAGAGATTGAGATTCTTAAATTAATTTGCTTACAACTTACAGCTAAAGAAATAGGAGAAAAACTATTTATAACGCAACGCACTGTTGAAGGACATAAAAATAGAATCCTTTTAAAAACTGGTGTTAAAAACACAGCCGGATTGGTTATTTATAGTGTCCAACACAAACTCATTGACCCTGAAGAATGTTTTTTAGGGTAATACATTTTTTATCCATATAATTTTACCTCTTTTAACAGAACACGTATAAATGTCCTAAAATAAATGTTGTCTTTTATACACCTTTGTAATAGTAATTAAAAGACAATATGTTTAATTAAGTAGCTACCATACTTCTTTTAATTACGATAGGAATATAAAAAACCTATACAAAAGAGACCAGACTATTAATCTTAAAATTAAAACATTATGGAAAAAGCAACATTTACATGGGAATTAGAGGCTTACGAACACAAAAGTAATATCTGGCTAAAGTGGACAACAAATTCACCATTTAGAGCACAGCAAGGACAAATACGCGTTTACAAAGGGGATACTTTCCCAGACAACCCAGAACAACATACAGAAAAATGGTGTTGGGACAATGACCATAAACAAGGTTGGGATACGGGAATAAAATGGGGAACAGGATGGCACTGTGCATACATTGCCCAGTCTAGTCCTAATGGACCTTATGTAAGATTTATATCTTTAATAACTACTAAAGACATGGGGCCAGACGTAGCTAAATAAAAAGTAATTCTATTAATCATAGAGGCTGTCTATAAAGTAATTTTTAACTTGAATGTTATATTGAGCCTTTCATCTGCGCTCAATTACAGAAGAATTAATCACTTTTCAGGCAACCTCTATTTTACACATAAAAACTCAAACAGTATTTAAAACAAGTATTTACCCCTGCTGTTTTTTGTTATTTATATTTTATTTTTGATTGGTTATAGCTCTATTACATTATAGATGCAATAGGCATAAATTCATCTCTAATTTACATTAACAACACACGTAATACTATGAGTTCTTCTAAAATTAAAACCCCAGGTGTTTACATTAACGAAACAGATGCTTTTGGAAATTCGGTTGTACCAGTTGCAACTGCCATACCTGCTTTTATTGGCTACACGCCACAAGCTAGTTACGAAGGTAAATCGTACACCAATGTACCAACCAAAATAACATCTCTTGCAGATTTTCAAGCTATTTTTTGTTATCCCAATAACGCAAAACAATATAATCCGCAATATTATTTAGTAGCAGAAAAAAGTAAACCAGAAAAAGGCGACTATATATCTATAGAAGACACTTATTACTCTATTGTTCCTGATCCAAATACTATTTACTACTTGTATAACAGTATTCGTTTATTCTATGAAAACGGAGGTGGCGATGCTTATATCGTTTCTGTTGGTCCTTATGGTTCATCCTCTGGTAAACCGATAACACCAGGTGAGCAAATTATAAATCCTAATGTTAAATTAAACGATTTAACAAATGGTTTGAGTTTATTAAAAAATGAACAAGAACCTACCATGTACATTTGTCCAGAAGCTACATTATTATCTGTTGAAAACAACGGCACTTTAATGCAAGAGATGTTACTGCAAGCAGAAAATATGCAAACGGCAGTTTGTATTTTCGATATTATAGGCGGAAGGAATCCAGACCCTATTATGTATATGGATGCCATTGAAACCTTTAGAAATAACACTGGTGCTAACGGATTAAAATTTGGCACAGCTTATTATCCTTTTGTAGAGACAACAATAATGCAAGCTAATGATATTGATTATACTAATTTATTTGACGGCGATATAAAACAATTACAACCTTTATTAAGTCCCGCATCGAATCCAAATAATACCGTAGATACTATTTTGTCTACTATTGAAACACCTCCTGCCAAACCTTTAACTGCTAGTGACTATAATAAAGCATTAATGCAAGCTAGTAATTCATATAGCACAATAATTAGTCATATATTAAATGATGCAAATATACTACCGCCAAGTGCAGGAATGGCTGGTGTAATTACTAGAACAGATAACGAAGTTGGCCCTTGGCAAGCACCAGCGAACACTTCTATTACAGGTGTCGCATCACTACCTATAAAGCTTTCCGACACGCAGCAGGCCGATTTTAATGTCGATGCTGTTTCAGGGAAATCTATTAATGCTATTCGTTTTTTTAATGGTTTAGGCATTCTAGTATGGGGTGCACGTACTTTAGATGGAAATAGCCAAGATTGGAGATATCTTTCGGTAAGAAGAACGATGACATTTATAGAACAATCTTGTAAACTAGCCGCTAATGCCTATGTATTTGAACCTAATGATAAAAATACTTGGGAAGCTGTAAAAGCTATGATTGGTAGTTTCTTAACTTCCATATGGAAAGAAGGCGGATTACAAGGTGCTAGTGCTGCAGATGCTTTTGCAGTAGAATGCGGCTTGGGAAGCACAATGACTTCCGAAGATATTTTAAATGGTTTTATGAATGTAACTATTAAAGTTGCTGTTGTTAGACCTGCTGAATTTATAGTGTTAACTTTTCAGCAGCAAATGGCAACGTCTAGTTAATGTTTACTAATAGTATAAAAGAGACTTGTAACATTGTCTACTATATATTACATTTAAATATGAAAACAATTTATTGGACAACAACTGCATTAATTAGCGTATTCTTATTATGGAGCGCGTATACTTATATTTTTAGTAAAACTACTATTCAAGGCGTTGAGGCACTTGGTTTCCCAAATCATTTTAGAATTCAATTAGCCGTTTTAAAAGTATTGGCTGTTATTATTATTCTCATTCCTCAAATTCCTTTACAAGTTAAAGAATGGGCGTATGCAGGTATTGGTTTATTTTTTATTACTGCTATTGTAGCCCATACTGCACACAAAGACCCTGTATTTATTACTATAATAAATGTTATTTTAATTATTATACTTATACTATCTCGTATTTACTTAGGTAAAATCTATAACTCATAAAAAACGAAACTGCCTAAAAAGTGATTTTTAAATTACTTTTTAGGCAGTTTCGTTTTTAATATTTTCTCTTATCTGTAAAATAAGTTAATGTAGAATATATTTCACATTACTCTTTAAGTGCTTCAGATAGTTTTAGCGCTTCTTTGTATTTGTGATTTGCTTTATCTTTTAAAATAATAGCTAACATAGCCTCAACATTCTTTTTATCTTCTAACTTTAAATAAATTAACAGCTTATACCAATAGCCTTTGGTATGCTCTTCAAAATTTGGTTGTGCTATCAATTCGTTAAATGCTGTTATTGCTTCATCATTTTTATTAGTTAATTCGTAAGCTGCTCCTTTATACATTAAACTATATGGATATAGTTTATTATCCTTAGTTACTGCATTAAATTGTTTTAAGGCTTCTGCGTAGTTTCCTTTTTTAAAAGCTATTTCCCCTTTAGAAAAATAATCTGTTTCGTTATTTTTCACTACAAAGGAGTTTAATTCATTATTCCAATCGGCATAATCTGCGTAATAACTATCTAAGTCTGTATTACCATTCATGAAAAATATACCTAAAAACAATAAAATCATGGCTGCAGCTGGAACGTAATAAAACGCAAATTTTCTCTTCTTTGGTTGTTCCTTTTCAGTTTTACCTTTATAATTATCCAGACCAATCTGTCTTATTTTTGTAGAAGCATTCTTAAATTTCTCACTCCTTAATTGTGCTCTTATCGCTGCTAATTCTTCATTGTTTTTAGTATTTTTAAATGTTATCCATTTATCTTGCCCAATGAGTGCAATGAGTTCTTGTTGTAATGCTACTTCATCTTTTAAAGCCACATTATCTTCCATTTGCTTTTCGAAAGCTATACGTTGGGTGTTGGTTAGCGTACCCTTAATATAATCATCAATTTGCTTAAGCATGGCGTCGGTTAGTACTATCTCCATCTCTTAATTTTTAAAAATTGTTTATCGGCTTTTATTAGTTCTATTAGTTTTGTTCTACACTTAAATACACGTTGTCTTACGGTATTAACAGACGCATATTCTTTTTCCGACACAATATCTTCATAGTTTAATCCGTTAAAGTAAAGCGTTAGAATCTCTTTACAATTTTCTGATAATTTATTAAACTTTTCTATATATAAGTCGAAACAGTTTTGTTCCAAGACAAACAAGCTTAAATCTGTCTCTTTATCTATAAGGGATGTGGTTTCCGTTTTTGTTACCCGACTATTTAACGATTTTAACCATAAATTTTTACTAACCGTAAAAAAATAAGGCTCAAACGATAAAATATTAGCTGTTTTTTCTTTTTGTGTCATAAAATACATCAGTGCATCATGAAACACATCTAGTGCATCATCTTCATTCCCTCTTGCAGATAGCACATATCTTTTAATTTTAGGATACAGCTTAGAATATAATTCTTTAATAACCGTTTCATCGCTATTTAATAGCCCTTCAACATATCGTTTTGTAGTTTTATTCATTTATTTTTAAAAAAATGGGTAATGTTTTTTTACTTTACTACCATACTAGTAAAACAGTATAATTTATAATCCTAATTTAAAATGAGAAATATACAAAAACTAATAGTATTTACTTTATTAACATTCGTTTTTTCATGCTCTAATGATGATATTACAAATGAAATTAATAATACAAACGAGAACAGTACCTTATTACAAAAAAATGCTAATAATGCAGGTAATAATAACCAAGCTAGCAATAATTATAGTACACCTATTTACTCTCAAAATGAACTTATTATTCAATATAAACCTAATACAAGCCAAAATACAAAAGCGTATTTAAGACAGTTATATCAAGTTTCTGCTTTTGAAATTTGTAAACATTGTCCCGACCAAACTTTAGAACGATGGACCTTTTATGGAGGAAATATAGGTATAGAACCTAGACATGCCGTAATTGATGAAGGAGCAGAAGAAGATGAAGATTTACCTAAAGGGGAAGGCATCCTTAATGTAGATTATAATTTTAATTTTGGAATAGAAAATTACCATTCTAAAGTAGAATATCCTACAAGCCCACAATACCAATCCTTTATTAAAACAAATAATAGTGGGTTAACTATAGCAGTTATAGATACAGGCTTAGATGCATCGCTACCTGTGTTTTCTGGTCAATTCTTGTATAATGCAGGGCCAGATGCAGATGGAGGAATGCTTTCAGGATGGAATTTTGTTAATAACCACCATAATACTTATGATGATAACGATGGAAAACATGGCTCAGTTATAATACATCAAATAACAGGAAAGCTTACAAGTCTTGGAGTTGACCATCAAATTATGCCTATAAAATCATTTAATGCAATTGGACGATCAGATTATTTTACTTCATTATGTGCCATGAACCTTGCATTACAACATGCAGATATAATAACTACAAGTTTTGGATGGGATGAAGATGGAGGAATTGGAGACCTTGAAAACTCGATATATTCCAATTTAATAGCAACACATAATGACGTTATTGTTATTGCATCTGCAGGTAATAATTATCAAGATAATGATGAGAACATGCATTTTCCTTCAAATTTCCCTTTACCAAACATTATAGCTACAGCAGCAGCTAATGAGGATACAGATAATATAGCTTGGTTTTCAAATTATGGTAATGAAAAAGTAGATTTCTTTGCCCCAGGCTATTTAACGTTTTTAGGTTACGATATGTATGGAACGTCTTTTGCTGCACCTGTAGTCGCTACAAAAATAGCAGTTATAATGGATGACCCTATGACTCCTTCTTCAACGATTGATCAAATTATTTTTGCTCTAGTAGATGAAGGGTACAACTGTGATAGTTTCACGAACTCAAAGCCTGTAAAATATGATAGATTAATTAAGTTTCCTGATCATTCTTCTGAAGAAACAGCAGGAGAAGGTGGCTCCTACTAATTTAGTATTGATAATAAATTACTTAGAAGGTGTGTTTAAAACACACCTTCTTTTCGTTAAAAAGAATTATATTACATTCAAAAAAAATAATGCATTACATTACTAAGTGTTTTCTAATCCTATTTATTCTTAACACCTATTTATTAAATGCTCAGGTTAGCTCTAACCTTTTAAAAACAATAGATAGTATAGAAAGTTTAGACACAGCCAAAGAAAGAATTATTAAATACGAAAGTTTTTTAAAACAATACGACACCACTAAACATAAAAAACACATAGAGATTTTATATGGCAAAGTAGCTGTAGACTATTCTCAAGTTAAAGAATACAATAAAACAATTATTTATATAAAAAAAGCTCTAGCAATAAGAGAATCTGCAAAAGTTAAAAATCTAGAACTGATAAATAAAGAACGTTATCGTCTTGCTTTAACATATAGCAAGCAAGATTCTTTAGAGTTAGAAGAAGATATTCTTAATCAAATAATTAAAAGTGATGGAGATGGTTTATATACTTTTAAATCCTACACAAAACTCTCAAGAATAGAAAGTAATAAGGGTGATTTTCATAAAGCTTTGGAATATTTAAATTCTGCATTAGCAAATACAAATTTGTGTAAAAAATTAGATTATGAAATTAAAATCAAACTATTGATAATCACTATTTACGCTAGAAAATATCAAAATATTTTTCATTATAAGAGAAATGAATCTGACTTAAATATCGTTTTAAATCTTCAGAAAGACGTAGAAAAAAAAATTAAATCGTCCAATATAGACGAAATTAATATATATGCAATGTATAATAATTTAGCTATTATTTTTTATGAATTTAAAAAATATAATATAGCATTAAATCTTTATTCAAAATCCAAAGCTTATTACTCAAAAAATAATTTTAAAGAAAGAGAATTAAAGACGTTAATGAATATTGGCAATATCTACTATAAACAAAAAAAAATAAAAAAAGCCGCTAATTGTTTTCATAAAGTTATAAAGGAGACAAATGATTTAAGGCAAAAAGCAGATGCTTACGATAATATGGGTTATTATTTAAATAGTAAAGTTGTTAAAGATAAAATACCATATTTTCAAAAAGCAATCAACACAAGTTTAAATATACCAATAACTATAAACGACGCTTTTAACTTACCTAAGTTAAAAACAATTGAAGATTCAGGTAATATTCAAGACATTTTAATTTACTTAATTGATTTAGCACAACATCAAGTAAAAGCATACAAGCAAGACAACCAGAAACTATACTTAAAAAAAGCACTGCAAACACTAAGTTTAGTTGACAAATTAGTATCATTAATTCGTTATGAAACCACAAGTGAACAATCTAAACTATTTTGGATTGAAAAAGGAGTTGATTCTTATATGTTGGCAGTAGAGGTGTCTTATCTATTAAATGATACTGAAAGCGCTTTTTACTTTATGGAGAAAAATAAAGCTTTATTACTCCAAGAAAAAATAAATACTTTACAAACAAGATTATCATCTAATATTCCTGATGCTGTTTTAGAACAAGAGTATAACTTACACTACAAACGTTTAGAAGCTTACAAAAACTACCAAGAAGACATAAATAATACTAAAGCCCAAGAAAATTTTGTTTTACAAGATAGAAACTATAACGTTTTTATGGACTCGTTACAACAACATTTCCCTAATTACACTAAAATAAAAAAACAGGTTGATATTGTAGACTTAAAAACTGCTACTGCAAATACTAATACGTGTTTTGTTGAATATATTTTGAATGATACAGATGGTTATGGTTTATTATATTGTGATAATGAAGTGTCCATGTTTAAAATTGAAGATGTCCCAACATTACAGAACCAATTAATTACTTTAAAATCATATTTTACAAATCCAGTTTTAGATACTACCGAAAAGCAAGATTTACAACACACAGGGCAAGAAGTCTTCAATACCTTATTTCCTTTTCCCAATGCAGCAAATAAGTTATCTGGAAAACACCTTACCATTATACCAGATTATACATTAGAAACGTTTCCTTTTGAAGCTTTATCTGTTTCCTCATCAACACCTTTAAAAGATAGTTATTTTCTTAATAACACAGAAATTTCATACTTACAATCCTTTTCCGCTTTTAAGCAAATACAACAAAAACAAAATGCTCCAGAGAAGAAATTGTTAGCTATTGCGCCACATACTTTTGCAGATCAATCTTTACCAGAATTAACAGGAACTAAAGCTATAATAGATTCACTTTCTAATTATACCTCTTCCACTTTATTGTATGAAACAGAAGCAACACATGCTAACTTTTTAAAATACCGTAACAACTACGAAGTTATTCATTTAAGCACGCATGCAGGCACAGACAATTCTACAAAAGCACCTTGGATTGCTTTTAAAGATTATAACATGACATTAAATGAGTTATACGGACTAGAAAATCAAGCCGAATTAGTGGTCTTAGATGCCTGCGAAACCAATACAGGAAAATTAGCTATTGGAGAAGGTACTATAAGTTTATCTAGAGGTTTCTTTTTTAACGGCGCACAAAGTGTTATGGCTTCCCTTTGGAATGTTAATGAAAAAGCAGGAAATACTGTTATAAGTGAATTTTATAAAGAGCTACAACGTGGTGCGACAAAATCTAAAGCACTACAGAATTCGAAAATTAAGTATTTAAAAAATCATGAATTCTCTGAAGCTTTACCTTATTACTGGGCTGCATTTACTCTAACAGGAAGTACCAAAACAATCGAGTTAACGACTAAATTAAATTATACTTTAATATTAGGTATTGTAGGACTTAGTACTTTATTAATTGTGAGTTTCTTTTGGTTTAGAAAACGACGTATTACTTAATCTTCTCATAAAATTTAGTGAGCCTTTTATACACTGTTATTAATTGTAATAGTAACTAGTCTGTGGTTTAAACTTAACTAACAATAAAAAATCACCACTTCTTTTAATATTTTTTGGGTAATGTTTTTTACATGTCTTACCATATAAATAAATCGATCAAATGGAGGTATCTGAAAAGCCATAAAAAGAGTAAGACATTAATTATAAAAAACAATACAATTATGAAAAATAAATTTAGTGTATATGTATTAGGTGTAACATTTTCTATTTTAGGATTACAATCGTGTTCCACAGAAGAAGATTTTGAATTAGAAACGCAACAAAACACAGAACAATCTGACATAGCAAACAAAAACCTAAAAGATCACTGTACAAGCGAAATAAAAACTTTAGTTATCGATTACTTAGGCCAAGCTGGTAGTAATTTTAGTTTTAAAGATTATTTTGTAAAAGACTGGACTGGAGATGGCATTGCAGATGTTATGGCATTAAAAAACGATGGAAGAATGTTTTTCTACAAAGGTGTAGTATCTAATGATGGGATAATAAGTTCTAACGCTCCTAACACAACTACAGATCCTGGTAGAAATGACTGGAAATATACTTTAGCAGCTGGCATTCAAGTAGGACATGGATGGGACAATTTTAAAGAATTCTATCCTGCCGATTGGACTGGAAACGGCATAACAGATATGATGGCTATGCGAAATAACAATAGAATGTATTTATATAAATGGACGGGATCTAGCTTTATAACAGGAGTAGATGTCGGTCTTCCATCTACTGGATCTGCAGGCTGGTCTGAAAATAGAAAACGTATGGTTATTTATTTTAATAATGATAATAAAGCCGATTTAATTGAGATTACAGATTTACCTAGTGGAAGTGACGGTATTATGAGTAGATTAATTTGGAATGGAAGTTCTTTTAGTTCTTACGGAGCTCATTTTGGATACAAAACGACTTATGACTATTATCCGTTTGACTATAATGATGATGGAAATACAGATTTAATTACTAGGAAGCCCGATGGTACTTTAAAATACAGAGAAAACCTAGGAGACTTTCTATCTAGTGAAAAACATGTTGGTCATGGTTGGAATGGTTTTCAGGACTTATACCCTGGTAGAAATTGGTCTATCTGTTCTACTATTACAAGTTTAACAGGAAGAAAAGCTAATGGAGATCTTTATTCTTACAGATGGAACCCAGTAAGCGACTCTTTTTATCCTGGAAAAAAAGTAGGTTCAGGATGGAATAATTTTACTCATATATTTATTGGTGATCTAACTCCAGACATATATTATAGAGAAGATATTTTAGGATTAAGATACGATGGAAAAATGCTTGCTTATGGTACAGTACTTGAAATGGAATAAAACTTTAAAACAGTAATTAAGCTTATAAGAAAGGAACATTAACTATAGATTTACTGTTTTATTTATCAATTAGGACTAATTAACTTTCTTACTAAGGGGTGTTTTTAAAAGAACACCCTTTTTTTTGTATTTAACCGAAACTAAGTAAGAAACATAATTTCACTTATCCCGCCCTTTAACTACCGTAAATCCTAGTGTTTTAATAGGTTTTTTATTTTATGTTTTTTCTACAAAAAAAGAAATTACAAGGTATTTCTCCTTGTAGACTCCATATTGAAAGCTTATTTTTGAATACTAAAATCGCTAAAACCTCTATGGAATTATTTGGATATGCTTGTGCTTTAATTATAGGAGTATCCTTAGGTTTAATTGGTGGAGGAGGTTCTATTTTAGCTGTTCCCGTATTAGCTTATTTATTTTCTGTTAACGAAAAAATAGCAACTGCATATTCTCTTTTTATAGTAGGAACGAGTGCTTTAGTTGGTGGTTTAAAACAACATCTTAAAGGTTACGTAGATTGGCGCACCGCTATTATTTTTGGAATACCTGCTATTGTGGGTGTTACCTTGGTACGCTATTACGTTGTACCTGCACTTCCCGAAGTTCTTTTTAATATTGGCGATTTTGAATTTACCAGACGTATGGGAATGTTTGGATTATTTGCAGCACTTATGATTCCTGCTGCATTGTCTATGCTAAAAGAAAAAAAGGAACGAGAACTTAGTGGCGAAGTTAAATGTAATTACCCTTTAATTATTGCTGAAGGCTTAATTGTTGGTGGTATCACTGGTTTAATAGGTGCTGGAGGAGGTTTTTTAATTATACCTGCATTAGTTATTTTAGCACATGTAGAAATGAAAACCGCTATAGGTACATCGTTAATAATTATTGCCTTTAAATCTTTATTAGGATTCTTTTTAGGTGATGCTATAAAAATGGAAATAGACTGGCAATTTTTAGCCACATTTACTGCACTGTCATTAATAGGAATATTTATTGGAAGTTATTTAGGAAACTTTGTAGATGGCAAGAAACTAAAAAAAGGATTCGGGTATTTTATTTTTGTAATGGCAGCCTTTATATTTTACATGGAATTCATTTGTGCTGTTTCTTAAGCTATTTCTTCCTGTAATAATTTTATATTTTTATTAGCATAAGTGTTGTCATACAACGCAAATCTTGTACGTTTAAAGTTTTTATTGGCTCAATACACTCTAATCGATAACGACGCTTTATAGTTTCTAAAATTGGCTTCGTTAATAAAAAACGTTCGCTTTCATCTGGTAAATTGTAAACACCATTAGCTATTTCTTCTATTGTATCTTCAATACCAAAGTTAGAGGTCATTCTAATAAATAATGTTCCACTCGGTTTTAAAACTCTAACAAGTTCAGAAAACATTTCAAAAAAATGAGCTTCACTTTCGGCAAAATGTAACGCCGCATTACAAATAATATGATGAAAGGATTCAGGCTCATAAATTAAAGATTCTAATTTACCTATAGTAAAATTAGCTTCTAATCTACTGTAGCATATTTTTACATAGTCTATGTACTCTCTATTAGCATCTACTCCAAATAAAGTATAGTTATTATTATAAAACCACTTTAAATTCCTTCCTGTCCCACAGCCAGCATCTAGAATTAATTCTTCTTTTAAATAACGCCCTTTTAGAATTTGATCTAATAAGTAGATATCAATATGTTCTATTTGCGCTCTTAATGTATTTAATGGCATGTTAAACTAATAGTTTTTGTATGTTTAATATTACTGGCAAATTACAAAAACTACTTTTTTAAATACTGAAAAGGTATATTTCTTAACTTATTATTTTGTAAAATAATTATTGTTACAAAATAATATATTAAAGGGAGCAGAAATATACCTTAATCAACAAGATAACTTATGTTTAATATAGTGCAATAACTTTAAAACTATCTAAGCTGCTAGAACCAAAATTAACTCGAAAAGCATCTGAGGTTGCTCCTCCAGAGATATTAGCAGCTACTAAACCATTAATTGACAACGTATAATCACCAGGGGTTAATAATGTGTAATGACTTCCACTAGCATAAAAAGTACCTCCTATAGAAGATCCTGTACCAGAAGTAGTGTTAGTATAGGAATTACAATAAACAGCGCCAGTTTCTATGACTGTACCTGTACCGTCATCAGTAATTTGTAATCTCGTTCGTATTAACTTTGCTTTTCCATCATTAAGGGGTCCATTAAGTTGATTAGTTATAGAATAAGAAAAATTGTATGTTATAAGTACTAAAACATTTTGATTTACAGTAAAACTCCCTGTTGTTGCCAACTGTTGCGAACTAGGAGTACCTATAGCACCTGTATCTATAGTTATTGTAGTTGCTATAGCATTACTGGCATTGTAAAGATATTCTGCTCCTGCAGGAGAATTAGGGATTATTAAATCTCCATCTGCATTTGCATAAACTGGAGCATTCCTAATACCATTATTATTTGCATTGTTAGTGCTATTTAATCCATCTATACGAATTCCAGAAGTTGTACCTGCAACGTGTAAATCATTTAAGGGATTCGTTGTTCCTATTCCTACTTGAGAATGCATAAACATCCCAATAAAAAACAAAAATAATAGTACAGTTTTTTTAAGTAACATAAGTATTGTTTTGGAGTGAGGGTATTGAACCACAAAACTAATAGAAATCTTTATTTAATAGGCTTAATCCATCTTGACAAGAACTGTAATCAAGACAAAAAAAACTTGACAATTTCTATACTTTATAGAAAATTACTCGCAAGAAAGGAACCTGTTGCATTTTAAACCAAAACCAATAATAAAGCAATGGTATCATTTTAAATCGTTTTTATAAAATCGCTTAATTTTTCGTTTTTAGGCACTTCCATTTTCTTTCTTATTCTAGAACGATATGTATCTACACTATTAATAGATAAGTTCATTTGTGAAGCGATTTGTTTAGAAGATAAGTCTAATCGTAACATCTGAATAATTTTTATTTCTTGAGCCGATAAACTAGAATATTCTTTATTTACTTTTTCCAAAAAACTCACATTACTATTATGTATTTTGGTGTATAATTCTATTTGTTCTTTATTAGATTTTATATCTCCATTAATGGAATTAACAATAGTCTTTAAAGTTAATTTCTGTTTAGATTCTCCAGAATTTAAATCTTGAATCTTTGTTTTAATATTATCTAAAAGTTGATTTTTTTCTTTTATATGCAATGAAAAGTCAAGAATTTGTTTATTTCTATATTCAACTTGTTCCTTAAGTCTATCGTTTTCAGATACTTTATTTTTTTGTTCTAATAATAATACATTTTTTTGTTTTTTAAATACAACTATAATTAAGCTAATTACCGCAAGAAGTCCTATAAATAAAGAAATATAATATAGCTTCTGTTTATTTTGAAGTTCTTTTAAATAGGCAATTTTTGTTTCTTTTTTTTCTAGTTCATATTGAGACTTCTCTACATTAAACATTGTTTTTAAAAACTCTGTTTTTTTGTTTTTTTCAATCGTAGTAAGGCTGTCCTTAATCTTCACATATTCATCAAGGCTATTCAAAGATTTTATATAATTACTCTGTTTTTTATATAATCTAGATAATTCCATGTACACTCTAGAACTATAATCTAGTCTATCATATTTTTTACTATCAATTAATGCCTCTTCTAAAATTTTAATTGCTGTTTTTGTTTGTCCTAAACTATCTTTTATAATGGCTTTTTTATAATTTGAAGCTAAAATTAAAGGAATGCTTTCTTCTTTATAAGCTATTTCTGATGCGTTTGAATTATAAAACAAGGCTTCTTGATATTTTTTTTCCTGAAAAGAAATATCTGCCTTAAAATTATTCAATACAAAAACTGATAATGGATTTTTTATGGAGTCTTCTGGAATTTTAGTTAAAATAAAATATGCTTTTTCTACATTTTTGGACTCGACATAAACTCTTAAAAGGTTTAATCTAGTAATGATTAAAATATCGTTATTTACAATATTAACCGCTAAAGTCTCTGCTTCTTCAAGTATTTTAATAGCGTTCTCATAATCGCCCTGAAAACTATACACCTGAGCCATTGTCATATAAACCTGAGTTATAGGTTCTTTAGTATAAGACTTTACCGCTAATGCTAATTTTAACGCAGAATTTAAACATTCTTGTGCTTCTCCATAACGCCCTCTTAAAGAATATAAATTAGCTAAATTTGTAAAATTGTATATTTTATTTTCATGAATACTATCTGTCTTTTCAAAAGTATATTGAGATAGTTTATAGTATTCTAAAGCTTTTCTTTCGTTTCCACTTTCTTCATAGTTACTACCTATTTCATTATAAATATACCCTAAGTTTAAATAACTTTTTTCTTTCTTAAAAACAGGTGAGGCTTTCAAAAACAAATGTGTAGACTCATCAAACAAAGAATCTCTATATTTTTCTTTAGCTTCTGTAATTAGTTGTTTGGCCTTTGTAGAATTTATATTAAGTTCTGATACATATTTAATATTCAATGTTTTAGTTTTTAAACTATCTTGATTTACATTAAACAATGTATTAATATCAAAACCTTTAACAGTCGTGGTAATTAAACAGAATATTATAACAGTAAAAAATCTATAGGAGTGTAAAACAATCATTACTATTGTATTTAAAAAGTGTTAACAAATAAACAAATATTTATTAACAGTAAAAAATAACGGTATTAATCATACTACAGATTAAATAAAAACTGCACTCATTTCTTTGTTATTTTATTATCATTTTTAACCGTTATGAGTTAACTTTGTAAGTGTTTAATTTAAACATTTTAAATATGGAAAATCTAGATGCAGCAAGACTTCAAATGGCATTCACTTTAATTTTTCATATTGTCTTTGCCTGTATAGGCATGGTCATGCCATTTTTCATGATTGTTTCGCATAAAAAATGGTTAAACACTAGAAATCCTATATACCTTACACTAACTAAATCTTGGCAAAAAGGAGTTGCTATTTTCTTTGTTACAGGCGCCGTTTCTGGTACTGCTTTATCTTTTGAATTAGGCTTATTATGGCCAGAATTCATGAAACACGCAGGCCCCATTATAGGGATGCCCTTTTCATTAGAAGGTGCTGCTTTTTTTGTTGAAGCTGTTGCTTTAGGCTTCTACCTTTATGGCTGGAATAAACTTCCTGAAAAATTTCACTGGTTTACAGGCATTATCGTTGGCATTGCGGGAGTTTCGTCTGGGATTTTAGTAGTGTCTGCAAATGGTTGGATGAATGCACCTTCTGGTTTCGACTACATTAATGGTGAATTTTTAAATATCGACCCTATAAAAGCATTATTAAATCCTGCGTGGTTTACACAAGCGTTACACATGACTTTAGCTGCTTTTACTGCCACAGGTTTTGCAGTTGCTGGTATACATGCTTTTCAGGTGTATAAAAACAAACACCCAGAACTTCATAAAAAAGCTTTTAAAATTGCTATTACTTTTGGAGCTATAGCTGCTATTTTACAACCTATTAGTGGCGACTTATCTGCTAAAGATATAGCAAAACGCCAGCCTGTAAAATTAGCTGCGATGGAAGCGCATTATAATACAGAAAAAGGTGCACCGCTTTATATTGGAGGTATTGTAAATAACGACACACAAGAAGTTAACTATAAAATTGAAATTCCCAATGCATTATCTTTTCTTGCTTTTGGGGATTTTGATGCTGAAGTACAAGGCCTTAATGATTTCCCAGAAGACGAACGCCCTAATGTTGCTATGGTACATTATGCCTTTCAAATTATGGTTGGTTTAGGCACACTATTATTACTTGCTGGAATATTCTTCTTTATTAGTTTAAAAAAGAAAAAATGGTCGCTTAAAAAGCGGTATTGGCTGCTCTTTACTCTTTTAGCGCCTTTAGGTTTTATTGCTTTAGAAGCGGGTTGGATTGTTACAGAAGTTGGTAGGCAGCCATGGATTATTCATAAGATAATGAAAACTAAAGATGCTGTGACTCCAATGCCAGGTATGGTCTATAGTTTTTATCTCTACGTTGCTGTTTATAGTATACTTACTGTTGCTGTAATTTGGTTAATGACAAGACAAATAAAGGCATTAAATAATTCTAAAATTTAAATACTATGCTATACGTTGTATTACTCTTTTTAGCTATATCACTGTTATTATATGTTATACTTGCAGGTGCAGATTTCGGAGCCGGTATTGTGGAGTTATTGTCTTCTAAAAAAAACCAAGAACAAACTAAAAAAACTATTTACCGTGTTATGGGGCCCGTTTGGGAAGCCAATCATATCTGGATTATTATTATGATTGTGATTTTATGGGTGGCTTTTCCTAAATTCTATAATGTGTTGGTTGTTTATCTACACATTCCTTTAACACTAACCTTACTGGGTATTACGCTTAGAGGTGTTGCTTTTGTATTTAGACATTATGATGCGTTTAAAGACAAATCGCAAATTGTTTACGACTGGATGTTTAGAGTTTCTAGTTTACTAACCCCCATCTTTATAGGAATGACATTTGGTGCAACTGTTTCTGGTGAACTTATTATTACAGAAAATTATACTGATTATAGTTTTGAAGAATTATTTATTGCGCCTTGGCTAAATATATTCTCAATTGTCGTTGGATTTTTCTTCGCTGGTTTGTGCGCCTTTTTATCCTCTATTTTACTAATTGGAGAAGCTGAAGCTAATAATACAAACATTTATTTACGTAAATCTAAAATAGCAACAATAGTTATTATTCTACTAGGGTTTATTGTATTAACTTATGGCTTTTTTAACGATATTAAGTTTGTAACTGCATTTGTAAATAATCCTTATGCCATTGGCTTAATACTTTTGTCTGCTCTATTAATTTACCCTCTATTACATAGTATAAAAAAAGCAAAACAGATTTTAAGTCGTGCACTTGCTGGTTTACAAGTGCTTTTTATATTAACGGCTGCTTTAATTACACATTATCCTTACCTAATTATTACAAAGCAAGCGGAGTTAAGTCTTTTAGATGGCATTGCTCCAGAAAGTACTATTACGGTTTTAGGTATTTCATTAATTGTAGGAGGCCTTTTAATTATTCCTGGATTATTTCATCTATTAAAATCTTTTAAGATGATTAAAATATTAGAACGCTAATACTTAACATTTAAGAGCGAGGTTTTGCAATCCCTCTATCGTACATAACAATACTTCCTGCTACCGAAACATTTAAGCTTAATTGGGATTTAAATTTTACTAAAAAATGAGATGTCTCTATTGCTTTTTTAGATAACCCGTGATCTTCGGCACCTAGTAAGTACACACAACGTCTAGGATGATGAAAAGTTTCTAAGTCTACCGCTTCATCAGTTAACTCCACACCTACCAAACGTGCGCCTTTAGGCAAATGATTGTAAAATTCTTCAAAGTTTTCATAATGAAAATACGGCATCGATTTTACTGCATTATGCGTATCGCAGGCCTGCTTTGCATAGCGGTTGCCTATTGTAAATATAAAACTAGCACCTAGATTTTGTGCAGATCGCCACAACACCCCTAAATTTTCTGGTGTTTTTCCATTTTGAATGCCTATTCCAAAGTATTCATTTTCGAAGTTATTTACCATGCTGCAAAACTATAAAATGAATTGATTCAAAAAAAATTATAAAAATATAAAACCGCCCCTACCTTTTTTTCGTAGGTATTTGTGTTTGAATAAAACGAGACTATAAAAAACCAAACCTAACAACCATGAAAACAAACCTAACAAGCTTACAAAAAAACTTAACTTTAATAATTATATTAACTGTAACAAACATTAGCTTTTCGCAACTTCACGAAACAAATAACTGTGTCAATAACTTTAGTTTAGATTGGACCGCTGGAACAAATACAGGTAATAATTTTAATTGGTTACCAAAAGGCAGCATTAATCAATCTTTTAATAATGTAGATAATTCTGGAATAGATTTAAACATCGCATTTACAGGAGATACTTATGCATTAGAGGATTGGAACTTTTTTGGTGGACCAAACACTCCAAATGTAGATGATATTGCTACTAACGGTAACGACGACATTTTACATTTATTCACATCAGGTTATACAGACCAAGGTATTACCATGACAATTACTTTTAGCGAACCCGTTTTTGGATTAGGCTACGATATGTATCATGTAAACGCTGGTGGAAATAATGGTGATAAATATACTATTACAGCTACTAACACTTTAGGAGAAACAATTTATCCTACGTTCACAGAATCGGCAAACCCATCGTACACTACAAACAATACAGGAGTTGTAAACGCTAATTCTCCGTCTACAGCAGGAGACAATGCACAAGTTGGATTAAATTTTTACGACGAGAATCTTATTACCAGTATTACTATGCATTGGCAAGATTGCAACACTTGCTCTAACGGTTTTGTACATGGTTCTGGATTAGGAAACATTAGTTTTTGCACACCGCAATCTTTAGATTTTGATGGTACTAATGATTATATAAGTCGTGATGCTTTTTTAGAAGGTGAAGAAGAAGTAACAATGATGAGCTGGATAAAATTAGATAATAACTTCTCTGGACCTGCTGAAATTATGGGACAACGTAATTTTAGACTATTTCTAAATGCAAATAATAAGCTAAGAACATTTGCAAAAACCGATAGTCCTGTATTAAGTTCTAATACAACTACAGCAAATAGTACACCTAGCCTTCAAACGAACTTATGGTATCATGTAGCAACAACGTACAACGCAAACGAAGGCACTCTAATTTTATATTTAAATGGTGAAGAAATTTCCAGAATAGACAATATTTTAGGTAATAATCTTAGAACTGGTAACGCATGGAATAATAATCATGATTTTGAAATTGGCAGAAACACATTTAACGATAATAATTATTTTGAAGGATCCATTGTAGAAGCTAGAGTTTATAATACAGCGTTAACACAACAACAATTACAAGAACAAGTATACCAAAGTTTAGCACAAAATGATAACAGTATTAAAGGAGCTGTTATTAATAATACTATAGAAGGATTATCTTGGAGTCAACTGCGTTTATATTATAAATTAACAACTGTAAATAGTAGGTTAGGTATCACACAAGATTACAGTAACGTTAACAGCCCTGGTATTTTGCATAATATGAGAACCAATCAAGATAACAATGCACCACTACCTTACATAGCTAATACTAATGGTGATTGGACAAATACAAATACTTGGAAACACGGAGACGTTTGGGATATAGATAATATAAAACATAAAGATTGGGCCATAGTACAACTAGACAATAACACTAATGTGTTTACTACAGACCATCATACATTATTAGGTTTGTTAATAGAAAATAACGCTAAACTTGAAGTAAAAAATGACATGTATATTGAAAACACTAAATACCTTAAAGTAAATGGTATTTTAGATTTACAAGGACAATCTCAGCTTATACAAACTTCTTCAAGTATACTAGATACAGCTAGCAGCGGTTTTATAGAAATAGACCAACAAGGTACAGCAGATAATTATACATATAATTACTGGTGCTCACCCGTAAGTGCTATAAATACAATAACTAATAACAAGCCAGAAACTATTAATAATATTCTTTTAGACGGAACGAATGCCGAAACGCCTCTAAACATTGCATTTTCGTCATCGTTGTCTTCTGCAGATGGAGGTACTACCAATCCTATTTCTACTAGTGCTTTCTGGATGTTTAAATTTCATGGTCCAGCAGAAGATTACTACAGTTGGTCTCATTTAGGAAGCGCAGCTACAATGGTACCTGGAGAAGGCTATACCATGAAGGGTTCTGGAACTGGTGCTGTTACAGAGGCTCAAAATTATGTATTTAAAGGAAAACCCAATAATGGTATAATAGATTTAAACATAAACACAGGAGAACACTATTTGGTAGGAAACCCATATCCATCAGCTTTAGATGCAGACGCATTTATTAGAGATAATATTTCTGAAAACAATGGTGGAAACAACACTAATAATGTTATAAACGGTACGCTATATTTCTGGGAACACTTTGGTGGAAACTCTCATAACACAGCACAATATCAAGGCGGTTATGGTGTTTATAATCTTTCGGGAGGAGTAAAAGCAATTTCGCATCCAAATATCTCTCAAGCTGGTATAGCAACTAAAACACCACAACGTTATGTAGCAGTAGCACAGGGCTTTTTTGTTGAAGCTGCTTCTGGTGGGACTATAAACTTTAATAACGGACAAAGAACGTTTCAAAAAGAAAATGCTGATAGCTCTATCTTTTTTAGAACTACTGAAACAGCAAACACAACAGCAACGACAAATAGCGACGATAGAACCAAATTAAGATTAGAATATACTGCTCCAAACGGAATAGCTAGAGAGTTATTATTAACGATAGATGAGCATACCACTTTAGATTATGATACGGCTTACGACGGAAAAAACTCTGATGCAGTAACAGATGACATGAATTGGATTATTGAAGATGAAAACTATGTTATTCAAGGGATACCTGCTATTGAAGAAGATACCGTTTTACCATTAAATTTAAAATTAAGTGAAACTGGATCTATAGCGATAAAACTACTAAGTGCTATGAATCTTCCAGAAAATATGACTCCTATATTAAAGGATTTAGAAACAGGTGAAGAGGTAAACTTAAATGATGCAACATTTACTGCAAATATGATTGAAGGTGAGTTTAGCGATAGATTTGTATTACAATTTAAAATGGCTGAAACCTTAAGCGTCGATGAATTTGAAGTTACCAATAGCGCTACTATAAAAATTATAAACGGAACAGACCATATAGAGATAGTATACGGCGATCCAGTTAATACATTACAATCTTTCGAGCTGTATTCTATTTTAGGTCAACAAGTAAAACAAGGGAAACTACATAAAGATAATAGTTTAATTTCTACTAGCAATTTAGCTACTGGAACATACATAATAAAGCTAAAAACGAACGCAAATTATATTACCAAAAAAGTGTTGATACTATAATAATTTTAAAATTTATAATTAGTCTTTTTTATTATTGATTGTTGAGAATCTCCAGAGGTCTATACTTATGGAGATTACTTTTTAATACTACTTTAGAATTTTTAAACCTTTTGTAGACTTAAAACTCTATCATGTTTTAGAGGTTTCTAATGAATATACACACGATGGATTGCGTATAAATTGAACGAACATACTATTTATCCATAAAAAAGAGGCTGTCTGAAAAGTATAGTTCTATGTCATATTGAGGGTATCGAAATATTTTATCTTATTGATAATCAATATCAGTTTCGACAGGCCTGTCTTGAGTGCAGACGAAAGGCTCAACTTGACAAAATGAATTATAAAAACTGTTTCAGACAGCCTCTTCTTCGTAACTCTCTTAGACTTAACTTAGGCTAACTTAATTTATTAATATCTTATATGCATTAGCTTTTAACGTAACAGTACCTGAAACTAGTATTTTAGCATCAGACATATAATCTAAATACTCCCCTTTTACTTCAGGTAAACTAACTTCTACAGCTTCATCAGAGAAATTTGCAACATAAATCACCGTTTTACCATCTTTACTACGTTTAAATGCTAAAACAGCGTCATTCCCTGTATTAATACGCTCGTAACTAGCGGCATTTTTTCCGCCATGTAAAGCTGGGTTTTCAGCTTTTAATTGCCCTAATTTTTCTAAAACAGGCCACATATTCCCTTTAGTATGCGGAATTTCATCTTTTTCAAAAAATAACAATCTATGATCTAAATCGTATTCTTGTCCAGAATAGATTAATGGCATTCCTGGTGCGATATAACTTAAAGCAGTCATAGCTTCAGCGGCTTCTCCCATACGTTCTTTAATCGTACCGTTCCATGAATTCTCATCATGGTTAGTTACAAATGTCATTAAAATATCATCAGCTTCATAACGCGTTGTATCTTTTGCATACGTCTCATCCCATTCCGATACTGGTTTTTCTCCTTTTGCGATATGATTCATCGTATGGTGACGATCCCATCCATACCCCATATCAAATAAATTAGCTTTTAATAATTCTGGCTCCCATGCTTCTGCTAACATAAAAATATCTTTTTCGGCTCTTAATTGGGGAACAGCTTGTTGCCAAAAATCTGTTGGTACAGAACCTGCGACATCACATCTAAAACCATCTATATTCTCATTAACGATCCAATGTTTCATGTCTGCTATCATGGTTTCACGTAATGCTTGGTTATCGTAATTTAAGTCGGCAACATCTGCCCAACCTACAGGAACTCCATCTTCACTTAAAGGGTCTGTAATCTCTCCGTCTTTATTTTTAGTATAAAATTCTGGATTTGTTTGTATCCAAGTATGGTCCCAACCTGTATGGTTTGGCACCCAGTCTAAAATAACATACATACCATTATCGTGTGCTGTTTTTACTAAAGTTCTAAAATCTTCAATGGTCCCAAATTCTGGGTTTATTTTTTTAAAATCGGATACCGCATAGTAACTTCCTAAAGCTTTTGCTCTTTCTTTTGGGTCTTCTATTAAACTTGCAAAATCACCTCCTGTTGCTTTTCGTTTTGTTTCCGAAATAGGAAACACAGGCATTAACCATATAATTTTCACTCCTAATTTTTTAAGTTCTGGAATGTCCTTTGTAAATGCATTAAAACTCCCATCTTTTGAATATTGACGAATATTTGCTTCATAAATAATAGCACTTTCCATCATCTCGTTAGATACTGGAGCAATTGTTTGCGCTATTGCTTCTGGTTGTTTTTCTGTTTTTTTATCTTCTTTACACGCTATAATCGCTACAGCTATAATGAATAATCCTATTATTTTTTTCATGCTTAATTCGTTTTTTCTAGTAATACAATATCAAATTCTGAAGTGATTGAGACACTTCCATTTTCAACTTTAGCCGTTTGATTAGAATAAAAATCACGCAATACTGTACCGTCTTTAAATGTTGATGCTACGTTTATTTCTTTTTTACCTTTATTTAAGTCTAAACCAATAACAACAGTATCGTTAAAAATGCCTTTTGTGTATGTTCTAGAAAACACATACGGTTCTTGTTGTAACATTTGGTGTCTTCCTGCTCCTACGGTTGGGTGGTTTTTTCTAAATTGTCCTAAGGTTAGCCAGTGTTTAAAAATGGCTTTAGTTTCGGCATTAGTTTCTAAGTCTTCCCAATTCATAAACGAACGTAATGTAGCATCTCCTTCAGTACCCTCTATTGTTAAATCTCTAGCCAATTCATCTCCATAATACACTTGAGACGTTCCTGGAGATAATAATAAACGTGTTGCAGCTTCATAAGGTTTTACTCTGTCTTTATCAAAAGGTTGCCCGTCGTCATGAGAACTTAAATAGTTAAAAGTTCCAGAACCTTTTAAGCTTGTGTTTAATATACTGTCGTAGCGTTTAAATTGTTGTTCGTATGTTCTTTGCGCTGCGTTCCATTTAAATTCAAAATTGATTAAGCTATTAAATGCGTCATCAAAATAGTTTACTTTTTTATCACCATAATCGTAAATAGTACCACCAGAAATTCCGTAGTTATAAACTTCTCCTACTAAATAAAACGCATTATCATCTAAAACAGCAGTTGCATTATTTTGTTTCCATTCTTCAAAAGCATAATCACACACTTTTCTAAACTCTTGCCAAACGTATTCTTCCGTATGTTTTACAGTGTCTACTCTATAACCATCTATACCATATTCTGTAATATAATCGGTAAGCCATTTCATAATATAAAATCGTGGTGCTCTTGGGTATCCTGTACGTTTAAAAAAAGCGTCTAATTCTGCTACTTCTTCTTCATAACGGCCTTCTTTTTTCCATTTTTCAACTAATTGAGGTGGCAATGCAACTGGGTCGTCACTCTCCGTTTTTATATCTGGAAGATTTTTTACCAAAGCACAAGTCACTGTATTTTCATAATTAGTAAATTTACAAGTTGGGGTCTCTCTCACCCACTCTTCTGGCCAAACTGGATCTTTATCTGTTACTGGACCCGTATGGTTTATTACAGCATCTAAAAGAATTCTAATCCCATTTTTATGCGCTGCTGCGACTAATGCTTTTAAATCTGCTTTTGTACCATAATTAGGGTCTATTGCTGTCCAATCTTTAGTCCAATACCCATGAAAGCCATAAGTAACGCCAGAGCCTTCATCTACTGCTCCGTGTACTTGTTCTACAATAGGTGTCATCCAAATGGCGTTAATACCTAAATCGTTAAAATAGCCTGACTCAATTTTTTCTGTAATGCCTTTTAAATCTCCGCCCTTAAACCCTCTTAAAACTGCTGTTTCTTTAGTTCTATCAAAATTAACATCGTTTGCTTTGTCTCCATTATTAAAACGGTCTGTTAATAAAAAGTAAAGGTTAGCGCCTTCCCAAACAAATGGAGTTACTTGTGTTTTTTCTTGTTGTTGTTGTTCTACTTTCTGTTCCGCTTTACAGCCTAAGTTTAAGCAAACAATGACTAATACTATTAAAAATTTTCTCATTGATTTTATTTAAAATTTTATTTTAGCTTTTATGGCTTCGGAAGTTTCCCATTGCATCGGAAATGTTATCGTTTTGGAATTAGCATCCCAATTAAATACCACTTTATTTCCGTTAATTTTTATACGTTTAGGTTCTTTTTCTATATTATGAAGCACTACAGAAATGTATTTTATAGACGCTGAATACTTTGCCCCCAATTCAGCTTCAAACGCTACTATTAATTCTCGTTTTTTAGTTTCAGCCTTAAACGTTAATAATTCGTATTGTTGCTTTTTGTAGGCTTGCGATGTTTCTCCATCATCATTATAAAGTTCTCTTGTACTTTCTTTAACTGAAGCATCGTAATAGTAATGTAAATCGAATGTATTACCCTCGTATTCGGTAGTACTTTGCATGGGCTTAGCCATTGGTATAAATGCACCTCCTCTTACATAAGTAGGAATTGTATTTTCGTTAGTACTAATCGTTTGTGTTTGTCCGCCATTCACTTTTTTACCCGTATAAAAGTCGAACCAATTATTGGTTTTCGGGAAATACATCTCTACTGTACTTACACCTTGCTTTACTACTGGTGTTACTAAAATATCTTTTCCCCATAAATAGGTAGACGCGTTGGTGAGTAATGCTTTGTTGTTTGGTTCTTCAAATAATAAAGGTTGCATTAATGGGCTACCTTGTTTACTATTATAAAAGGCCATGGTGTAATTATATGGCAGTAATTTATAACGTAATTCTATCGCTTCTTTAGCTAATGCTTTTGCTTTTTCAGACCTAAATACAGGTTCTGCTGGAACTTCTTCTTGTGCATGCGGCCTGTAAATAGGCTGAAACACACCATATTGTAACCAACGTACGTATAATTCGTCATCTAAATTTGAGCCTGCAAACCCACCTAAATCACTATGCATATAGGCTAATCCTTGCATGGTCATTTGCAGCGCTATTTCTGTTTGGCTTTGTAAACCTCCCCAAGTTCTGTTAACGTCTCCAGACCAAGGAATCATACCAAAACGTTGAGATCCTGCCGCTCCAGCACGCATTAAAATAAATGGGCGTTTATTAGAGAAGTCTTTTTTATAACCGTCTTGAATTAAACGTGCCCAATCGTGTCCGTAAATATTATGGACTTCATCGGCTGTTCCCGTTGCATGTAATAGTTTCGATGGGTGTACTTCTGGCTCTCCTAAATCTCCCCAAATACCATCTACTCCTAAATTAGCGATGTCTTTATAAATATTCCAAAACCATTGTTTGCCCTTAGGGTTATAAATATCGATGAGCCCTGTATTACCAAAATAAAAATCAAACCGATACGGATTACCTACAGAATCTTTTGCTAATACTTCTTGTTCTACGGCATCTTCCCAACGTTTAGAGGTCGTTAACACAAAAGGTTCTGTTATAACAATTGTTTTTACACCTTGCTTTTTAAAATTAGCGGTCATGGCTTTCATATCTGGGAACGAATCGGTGTGCACTTGAAGATTCCCCATTGTTCCTTTCATTTCTTTACCAAACCAATACAAGTCTAATATTACAGCATCTACAGGTATTTTTTCTGCTTTAAATTTAGCTATTACAGCTTCTGTTTCTGCTTGCGAATGGTAACCAAATCGGCTTGCAAAGTTACCTAATGCCCAACGTGGTGGTATAGGTTGTGTTCCTGTTAAACTAGTATAGTTTTTAAGTAAATCTAACCAGGATTCTCCTACTACAACTTGATAGGTTTTTCTTCCAGAAATTGTTTCGTAGGTTAAAGTATTATCTTGTTTACTGTCTAAATCTAAAAAACCTATGGGCGCATTATCAAAATGAATCATGTAGCGTTTAGAAGATAATACAATTGGCAATGTAAAGTTCATTAACTTACTCTCTGTTTCGTAACCGTAATGTGCTTTATTATATAGTTCTAAACGGTGTCCGCGACGATTCATTCCTAAAGCTCTTGCGCCTCCACCATACAATACTTCGTCTTTATTAAGATTAAATTGAATGGTTTCTAAACTATCATTTCTAACATAACCTTTTTTCTCTGAAATAACCTTTTCTCCGTTGTGCCAATACGAGATATTAAAAGGATTCTTTTTGATTAAAACAGATAAACCTTTGCTTTTAAATAATAGTAAAGAGTCATTTTCTTTATAAGAAACACCAGAGAATGTAGATTTTAAAACCACTGCATGTGACTCTTTATTTTTATTTACTTCTCCTTTGGGAACAAATGTTGTTTCTGCAATTTTTGGCGCATAGAATTTTATATGGTAAGCTCCATCTGAGACATTAATATGTAATTGATTATTGGTAAATTCAGCATCTACAAATGTTCTTTCTTTAATCGCATTAGGAAATAACCATAAGATTGTTTCTTCAAAGTTATTCCTCCAAAGTTCTTCATTGTGTTTTCCATTAGGAACAACTTTCGACCGTATATTTCCTATCGGAAAACCTTGAGTTTTTAAAATATTAATCATACTGTTCATACCATCTACAGTTTGATTAATTTCTTTGTAAGTTGTATTGTTTCCTTCTTTACCTCCTGCTAAAAAATATATTTTCGAATCTTTAACATTTCCTTGTTCTTTGGAAAATTCATTGATTTCGGGAGCGAACCAAAATGCTGGAGAATACACTCCTACTTTTCCAAAAACCTCTGGATATTTTAATCCCCCATAATGCGAAATCAATCCGCCCATAGAGCTTCCAATTATTCCTGTGTTTTTTTTCCCTGTTCGTGTTTTATAGTTCCGATCAATATAAGGTTTTAGCGTATTAACTATAAACTCAAGATAAGCTTCACCTTCACCTCCTCCATATTTTTCATTTGTCCATGGTGAATACTCGTCTAATCGTTTTGAACCTCCATTATCTATTCCAACAACAATTAGTTTTAAATTCTTTTCATTAAATAACTTATTCAATGTTTCATCAACACTCCATTCTCCTGAAAATGATGTATTAGCATCAAAAAGGTTTTGACCATCGTGCATGTATACAACTGGATAAGATTCATTAGATTTTTCATAACCTGGAGGTAGATATAACCACACTCTACGCTTTCTATTTAGTTGTGGTATTTCAAAGTCTTTTGCTAAAACGGTAACATTTTTACTTGCTGTAGTATTTATTTTTTTATCAAATAAATTATCCCATCCTACAATTTTTACTTTAAGTGTATCATTTAATTTATTAAAAGTATAACTGCGGTTTTCAATACTTAGCCCTTTCATGTCGCATTCAACTGAATTCCATGAGCCTTGAGTAAATTTATATTGTATTTGTTTTAACTCTTTGGGTAATGTAATCGTATAATGATCATTTTTATACTCAAGTTTGTATTCTTTTTTCCCTCCAGACCAACCTTCAAAATCTCCAGAAATAAAAATAGACGCATTTTTTGGAGTTCTCTCAGGAAGTTCTTCAACAATAATAGTTACCTGGGCAGAAAGACTAAACTCAATAAATAAAGTTATTATGAAAATAATTTTTTTCATCTTATTTCAATTTTGTTGTTAGTAAGGTTACTCCTTTAGAGCTAATCGCTATTTGATTTGTAAAAATTACTTCTTTTCCTGTAATTATATCTTTTACCATCTTCCCTTCCAATCCAATTTCATTCACCATATCTGTACTTACAAAAGTTCGTTCTGACTTGTTTAAAATAATCATTACAACCTCATCGTCTAAGATTCTAAATAAGATATATAAACCTTCTTGGGGTGCAAAATGAATCGTTTTCCCTTCATGCATTGCTTTGCTTGACTTCCTATAGTTCAGTACTTTTTTTAAAAAAGATTGCATATCTTTTTGATCTTCGGATAATCCTTCTCCTGTAAATGCATTTACTATATCTCCATCCCAACCTCCTGGAAAATCAGTTCTTATTAAACCATGATCTCCTGGTTTTTCAAAATCTTCCATTAAAATTTCTGTCCCATAATACAATTGAGGTGTTCTTGGCATCATCAAATAGTAACCCAATGCCATTTTTGTTTTTGCAATGTCTCCTTTCAACTGAGTAAAGATTCTACTCATATCATGATTGTCTGGAAATATCATAATATCTTTTGGGTTGTTATATGCAAAATCATTTGCCAATCCTTCATAAATCTTCACCAATCCTTTGTCCCAAGATTCTTCTTCATTTAATGCCTGAACTACCAAACTTTGCATCGCAAAATCCATGGTTGATCGCAGATTAGAGTCATATCCATCCTTATTTACTTTTCCATCTTGCCAATAAGAAATTAATAATGGATTGTAACTCCACTCTTCTCCTACAATATTAAAGTTTGGATACTCTTTCATAATAGCTCCTGCCCAATTAGACATGAAGTCTTTATCTGGATACGGGTATGTATCTTGACGGATTCCTCCTAAGCCTAAAGTTTCAATCCACCAAATACTATTTTGAGTGATATAGTTTGCCATAAAAGGGTTCCGTTGGTTTAAATCGGGCATTGATTCTACAAACCAACCGTCGGACATTCCTTCTTTATCAATTTTTGAAGCATACGGATCTTGGTTACTTGTTCTTCTATGATTCGAAAATTTTGTCTGTTTCCAACTCCAATCTTTAATATTATCTTCATAATTCTTTTGATAATTCACCCAATCTTTAAAAGGTAAATCTTTCATCCACCAATGTTCTAATCCACAATGATTAGCAACTTGATCCATAATAATTTTAATTCCTTTTTTGCGACCTTCATCAGCCAATTGTCGATACTCTTCTAGTGTTCCAAAACGAGGGTCTACTTGGTAAAAATCCGTCATCGCATATCCGTGATAAGAACCTTTCTTCATATCATTGGTAATTAATGGACTTGACCAAATTGCAGTAAAGCCCATATCTGATATATAATCTAAATGCTTAGTAATTCCAGTAATATCACCACCATGACGCGCATAGTTATCTTTTCTGTTTACGCCATTTTCGTTAAGGTTCTCGAATTTATCATTCGCAGAATTAGCATTTGAAAATCGATCTGGAGTAATTAAATAGATTACATCTGAACTATTAAAACCTACATATTCTTCTGCAGATTTCTCTCTTAATTTTAGTTCATAAGTCTGTTTTAGTTCACTACCATTTTCTAACGTAAAAACGATATTGAATTTCCCAGCTGGAGTTGAATCTCCAATTTCAATATCTAAAAAAAGATAATTTGGACTTTTTGCTTTGTGTTGTTTTTTAATGGTAACTCCAGGATATGAAATCGCTGCTGTTCCAGTACCTATATTTGGATGTTTTACCAACAACTGTAATTGATTATTCTCAAAACCAACCCACCAATTTGGTGGCTCAACACGTTCAATATCTTTTAATATTTCAGTGATTATTAAGGCTTCTTTTTCCTTCTCACATGAAGTTAAAAACAGGCCTCCACTCAATATAAAAAGGTAGATTAGTTTTTTCATGATTTCTTCTTATTGTCAGTTATACCGTTACTAGACTATTAGGTACTACAGTTACTAATTTATCATTAACAAGAATTGTCAATTCATCATCACTATCCACTTCGAACTTCGTTCCATCTTGCGAAACGTTTACAGTTAACACTTGATTTCTAAAATTCACTTTAAACGAATAGCCTTTCCATTGTTTTGGGATTTTTGGTGTAAACGACAACATATTATTTTTAACACGCATACCACCAAAACCTTCTACTATACTCATCCACGTTCCTGCCATTGAGGTAATGTGTAATCCTTCTTCTACTTCACAATTATAATCGTCTAAATCTAAACGAGAGGTACGTAAATAGAATGTATAGGCTTGGTCCATTCTATCCAATTTTGCTGCTTGTATACTATGCACACATGGTGATAGTGAACTTTCATGAACTGTAAAAGGTTCGTAAAAATCGAAATGACGTTGTAACTCTTCTTGTGAAAAATCGTCTTCAAAAAAGTAAAACCCTTGTAAAGTATCGGCTTGTTTTATGTACGGGGAGCGTAAAATTCTATCCCAACTCCATTTCTGATTTATTGGGCGTTGTGTTGTATCTAAATCGGCAACTGTTATGAGTTCTTTATCTAAAAATCCATCTTGTTGTAAATACACTTGGTGTTCTTCAGAATAAGGAAAATACATAGTATCGGCAACGGCTTTCCATTGCGCTAATTCTGATTCTGAAATTTTTGTTTTTGCAATAATTCTATTATAATCTGCTTTGTGATTTGATTGAACGGTATTTATGTTTTCTAAAGCATAGTCGATACACCATTTTGCAATATAGTTTGTATACCAGTTATTATTAATGTTGTTTTCGTACTCATTTGGTCCCGTAACTCCTAAAATAACATACTTGTTTTTTGCTGAAGATAATGTAGCACGTTGCTGCCAAAAACGTGCAATACCTATTAAAACTTCTAAGCCTTTTTCTGGTATGTAACTGTAATCTCCTGTGTAACGATAATAGTTATAAATAGCAAAGGCTATGGCTCCGTTTCTATGAATTTCCTCGAATGTAATTTCCCATTCGTTATGGCATTCTTCACCATTCATAGTTACCATTGGATAAAGTGCTGCGCCATTAGTAAATCCTAATTTAGCTGCATTTTCAATAGCTTTATCTAAATGGTTATATCTGTATTCTAGAAGGTTTCTTGCGACCTCTTGATCTTTGGTTGCCATGTAAAAGGGAATACAATAGGCTTCGGTATCCCAATAGGTACTTCCGCCGTACTTTTCGCCTGTAAATCCTTTTGGCCCAATATTTAAGGTAGCATCTTTTCCTGAATAGGTTTGATTTAAGTGAAATATATTAAAGCGGATACCTTGTTGCGCTTTTACATCGCCATCTATAGTAATATCTGCCATATTCCACACATTTGCCCAACTTGCTTTTTGTTGATTTAAAAGTGTATTGAAGCCTAATTGTGTTGCTTGATCTAAAGCTTGTTTAGCTACAGCTATTAATTCTGTTTTATCGTGATTTCTGTCTACAATATAGCCTCCAAACTTTTGAATAGTATAGGTTTCTCCTTGTTTTACATTATGCTCATAACTAAAAGAGGCAAAGTTTGCATCTGCTTTTATCTTCGGTTCTATTAATAATGAGTTATCATTAATAAATACTTTAGATTCCATGAATGTACAGGTATAAAAATCTGTTTTCATGGTTTTAGCCTGAATAAATGCTTGGTGATTTTCGTGACTTACATTTATAGTGTCCCAAAATTTATCGTCCCAGTTTGTATCTTCATTTGTTATACCTGAATCTAAATACGGTTGAAATGAAATTGTCGCCTCTCCGTTTAATGGTTTTACGGAATAGGTAATAGCGCCTAATGTATCGATATCTAAACTTAAAAAGCGTTTGGTTTTTACTTCTAGTTCTATACCATTATTTAGCGTTGCAACAAAGCTTCTAGATAACCACCCTTCTTTCATATTTAATTCACGACGGAAGTTATCTACTGTTTTACAAGTAAATAAATCTAAAGATTCATTATTTACTATAACATTTATACCAATCCAATTTGGCGCATTTAATACTTTAGCAAAGTATTCTGGATAGCCATTTTTCCACCATCCTACTTTTGTTTTATCTGGATAGTAAACACCAGCTATGTAACTGCCTTGAAATGTTGGTCCTGAATAATGTTCTTCAAAATTAGCACGTTGCCCCATGGCTCCGTTTCCAATACTCATTAAACTTTCTGAAGATTTAACATGGTCTGGATTAAATCCTTCTTCTATTATTGACCAATTATCTGGTTTTATATAATCTAAATTCATTTTTGTTCTTGTTAAATAAAAGACTTTTCTTTTCTGGTTTCACTTTCATTTGCATTTTTCTATTAGTATAGAAAAGTCATAAAATCAACGTTTTATTAATGTTTCTAAAAACTCTGGAGATAGTTCTGTAAAGTCTTTATAGATATAGTCTGCTTCATGTAATACGTCTTTATCTCCAATACCTATAGATATCATATTAGCAACATTTGCTGCTTGAATTCCTGCTACAGAATCTTCGAAAACGATACAATGTTCTGGTTTAATATCTAATGCTTCTGCGCCTTTTAAAAAGACTTCTGGGTCTGGTTTTGCTTTGGTTACATCGTTACCATCTACAATAGCATCGAACACCCCTAGCAAAGACACTTTTTTTAAAATTTGTCTTGCATTTTTACTGGCCGATCCTAATGCGATACCTTGTTTTGATTTAATTATTGAATTAATTATTCTAGGTACATCTGGTAATACTTCCGATTCTCCCATTTGAGAGATATAACTTAAATACTCGTCATTCTTTTTTTGCATGAGTGTTGTAAACTGCTCATTTGAGATTGTTTTGTTTCCCCATGCTAATATTTTCTCTAGCGATCGCACACGGCTAACGCCTTTTAATTGTTCGTTCTGTTCTACACTAAAATCGATACCTATACTTTTTGCTAATGCTTTCCAAGCTAAAAAGTGATATTTTGCTGTATCTACGATAACGCCATCGAGATCGAATATGAATCCTTTTTTACTCATAACTATACGTCTTCTTCTACTTGATAAGTAATTGCATTTTTATTGGTAATTAAGAAGTTACTTAACCCTGCAATAATTAAACTAACTCCGGCTACTATCATCGCATTAATTGTAGCCTCTCCAAAAAGTTTTGAGATGTAATTAACACCTCCTAAAGCGGCAATAATTTGAGGAAATACAATAAACATATTAAAGAGTCCCATAACAACACCCATTTTTTTAGGATCTACTGAACTAGACAACATGGCATAAGGCATAGATAGTACACTCCCCCACGATAAACCTATTAGCGTAAACGAAAGTATAAGGTATTCTGGAGAAGGTATATAATACATGGAAATGAAACCTAATCCTCCTGCTATTAAAGAAAACATATGTACATACTTTCTGTTTATTCGTCGTTTGGATGTGTAAAGAACTAATAGCAATGCAAAAACCATAGATGACAAACCATATACCCCCATATATTTACCCACTTGATTAGAAGACTCCTGAAAAGCAGTGTTTGCTATATTATAGGCTTCTTCTTGTGCTGCAATAGCCATATCGTAAGCACCTTCTATAGGAACAGGGGTTTTAAATACATGTTCTGTTAATGCTGGATTTGCTAGAGTCCACATAGTAAAAAAAGCAAACCAAGAAAAGAATTGAACAACGCCTAACTTTTGCATTGTTTTTGGCATGTCTTTTACATTTTCTATAATATCTGAAATAAAACGACTTTTCTTTTTCTTTTCTGCTTCAAAAGCTTCCATGTCCTCTGGCGGATATTCTTTTGTTGTAAAAACGGTATATAGTATACTTACAAGAAAAACGACAGCACCAATAGCAAATGCTACTTTAACTGAAGCTGGCAGTACACCAGATGGCGCAGAATCGCTTGCTCCAAATTGAGAAGCCATCCAAGGTAGACTACTTGCTACCCATGTTCCGACTCCTATAATTAAAGTTTGTACTACAAAACCGTAAGAGCGCTGAGAATTTGGTAACTTATCTGCTACTAAGGCTCTAAAGGGTTCCATTGAAATGTTAATAGAAGCATCTAAAATCCATAAAAATCCTGCTGCAATCCATAAGGTTGGAGAGTGTGGAACAAATATTAACGTAATAGAACTTAATATAGCTCCTATTAAAAAGTAAGGTCTACGACGTCCCCATCTTGGGCTCCAAGTACGGTCGCTCATATAACCAATTATTGGTTGTACTAACAAACCGGTTAAAGGTGCTGCAATCCATAGAATAGGTATTTCATCTATTTCTGCTCCAAGGGTTTGAAAAATTCTAGACATGAAACCACCTGTTAAGGCCATTCCAAATTGGATTCCTAAGAAACCGAAACTCATATTCCAGATTTCTAAGAAACTTAGCTTGCGCTTTTCCATAAATAGTAAGTTTAAATTATTACTATTTGATAAGCGTATACTTATCAAAACTTTATTACCTGAGAAGTAAAAATATAAGTTTTGATTCGGTGTAAAGATATAAAAGATTTTAAATCAACACCATTATTTTTTTATTTTGTTGATTCTCGCTCTATTATTTCAGTCTCAATAACTACAGTTTGGTAGTAATCTTCGTCCTCTTCTATTTCTAAATTATTAATTAATAATTCGGCAGATTGTTCTCCCATTTGTTGCGCATGTTGGCTTACTGTTGTTAAGCTTGGTGTAGCGTGCTTAGAGAGCACACCATCTGTAAAACCAATAACTTGTACGTCTTCTGGAATGTTTAATCCTAGTTTTCTAGCCACCTTCATTGCGGTTATAGCGTACAACTCGTTTACAGCAAAAATACCATCTATGTCTTTATTACTTTCAAACAAGGTTTCAATATCTTTTTCTAAAACATCTAAATGATCTTCAGAAACTAATTTATCATCTACCTTTAAAATTAAGCTTCCTAAAGCTTTAATATCATTTTCATTTAAGGCTTCTAAATAGCCTTGCGTTCTCAATTTGCCAACACTAACATAATCTTTTGTTGTAATAATTGCTATGGTTTTACAGCCTTTTTCTATAAGTGTATTTACAGCTTTTTTAGAGCCTTTTAAATCGTCTACAATTACTTTATCGCAAAGCACTTCGTTAACCACACGATCAAACATAACAATTGGCATTCCTTGACTTATCGTTTCTGTAAAATGGTGATAATCTTGCTGTAAAAGTGTTTCTTTAGAGATTGAGAGAATAAATCCGTCGATACTTCCATTGGCTAACATTTCCATGTTGATTACCTCTTTAGAAAACGACTCGTTAGACAATCCAACAATAACATTATACCCTCGTTTGTTTGCAACCAATTCAATACCACGAATAACTTTAGAGAAGAAGTGATGTACAATTTCTGGAATAATAATCCCTATTGTTTTTGTCTTTCTATTCTTTAAACTTAATGCAATATTATTAGGTCTGTAATTGTACAGTTTAGCAAAGGCTTGTACTTTTTCTCTAGTATCTTCACTAATCTCTTTACTATTTCGTAGTGCTTTAGAGACTGTAGAGATAGAAACATCTAATTCTCGTGCTATTTGTTTTAGGGTAACTTTTCGTTTCATTATTTAGGGTTGGGATTATAAAAATCTCAAAAAATCGAGTTTTTATTATTCAATTGCTAAAATACTAATACAATCTTGTCAAAATTGCAAAAAATTGCATGTTTTATTGTTAAAATCACTTCAAAACAAAAAAGTTGTCAACACGAAAACGTTTGCGTTGCCTTTAAAATCAAGGGTTCTTCTATAATTAACATAAAATTTACATAGTTTTAACACCGAGAAGTAAAAATATAACTAACACATTTTATCAACTAACTTTAAAAGTATTGTATGAAAACAATTTTAAATAGTATACTGTTTGCTTTGTTTCTTTTGCCCTCTTTTTTAATAGCGCAAGAAACCATTACAGGAACAGTTACAGAACAGTCTACAGGATTTCCTTTGCCAGGAGTAAATGTAGTTGTTAAAGGCACAAGCCAAGGTACAGCCTCAGACTTCGATGGGAATTTTTCCGTTACTGTAAACACTGGTGATGTCATAGAATTTTCTTCTGTTGGCTATTTAACACAAGTGATTACCTACAGTCAGCAATCTTCAATTACTGTAACTTTAGCTGAAGATACTGCGCAACTTGATGAAGTTGTAATTATTGGTTATGGTAGCGTTAAAAAGGAAGATTTAACAGGTTCTGTAGATGTAGTAAGCTCAAAAGAATTTAATAAAGGAGCCATTGTCTCTACAGATCAATTATTAACGGGTAAAGTTGCTGGTGTAAGAATTACAAACAATGGTGGTTCTCCAGATTCTGCTCCAAATATTAGAATTAGAGGAGGTGCATCGTTAACAGCAAGCAGTAACCCATTAATTGTTATTGATGGTATTCCTTTAGGAAACCAAAACCCAGCTGGTGTAAACAACCCTTTATCTTTAATAAACCCTAACGACGTAGAAAGCTTCACCATATTAAAAGATGCTTCGGCTACAGCTATCTATGGTTCTCGTGCTTCTAATGGAGTTATTATTATTACCACAAAGAAGGGAACTTCTGGAGAAGTTAAATTCACGTTCTCTACAGATGCTACCGTTAGTAGTGTAAGTGACGGGATAAACATGATGAACAGTAACGAATATGTTCGTTTTATTCGTGAATTCCATCCAGAATTAGAAGGAAGCTTAGGTGTTCCTGTTGGTTCTGTAGCTTCTAGTGAAGCCTCTCAAATCATTAATACAATAGACGGACCAAGAGAAGTATTTGACACTGATTGGAGAGATCAAATTTTTAGAACAGCTTTCTCTCACAACACTAATTTTAGTGCTCGTGCTAACTTATTTAAGAAAATACCGTTTAGAGCCTCTTTAGGGTATAACAATGCAGAAGGATTAGTAAAAACAGATGATTACGAACGTTTTAGTGCATCGTTTAAATTAACCCCTAAATTTTTAGATGATAATTTAAAGGTTGATGTAAATGCTAAAACCGTATTTGTAGACAAAAATGCAATAAACAGTGGTGGTGCTATTGTAGGTTCATTAATTTTTGATCCAACAAAACCAGTAACTGATAATAACTCAATTTTTAGAGGATTATACACAAACACTACATTAGATGGTACACGTTTATTAATAGATGGACAAGCAAACCCATTAGCTTTATTAGAAGATAGAGAACGCCCAGAGCGCGCTTTTAGATTTTTAGGAAATGTACAGTTTGATTATAACATGCCTTTTTTACCAGAATTAAAAGCAGTATTAAATCTAGGTTTAGATGCTTCTAAAGTTAATATTGAAGAACGTTTTCAAAACAATTCGTTATCTGCCTTTGGTTTAGACTCTACAAACGGAGATGCCGTTGTATTTAACCCTGGGGTTAATTATGCAGAAAGACAACACATTACTAACACGACTTTAGATGCGTATTTAGCTTATAACAAAGAATTAGAAAATGGAATTTTAAACCGTTTCGATATACAAGCAGGTTACGCTTACCAAAACTTTAAAACAGATGGTAACCAAGATCGCTACATTACAGATCCAGATACAGGCGTAAGAGTACAAGATACAGACCCTTTAAATCCTAACTTTAGATATTTTAATGAGTTAAACTTACAATCGTTTTTTGGACGTGCTAACTTAGATCTTGCAGATCAGTTTTTAGTAACGCTATCATTAAGAGCAGATGCCTCTTCATTATTTACAGAAGATAACCGTTGGGGATACTTTCCTGCAGCTGCAGTAGCTTGGAAACTTAAAAATGTAAAAGCTATAGAAAACATAAATGCAATTAACGATTTAAAATTACGTGTAAGTTGGGGTGAAACAGGACAACAAGATATTACTGGTTCTGTAGGATTCTATCCTTCTACACCATTTTTCTCAGCAGGAAATCAAAATAGTCAATATTTACCAGGTGTAAATTTATATTCAGCAAACCCATTTAATCCAGACTTAACTTGGGAAAAAACAACATCTCTTAACCTTGGTATAGATTTCGACTTTTTTAGAAATAGTTTTGTAACAGGTTCTTTCGATATATTTAAAAGAGATACTAACGATTTACTAGCAAGTGTAGCGATACCACCAGGACAGTTTTTAACGAATCAATTTATTAAAAACATAGGATCTACAGAAAGTAAAGGTTTCGAGTTAACGTTAGGACTTAACCCAGTTCAAAACGATAACTTAAGTATTTCTATAAATTCAAACTTAGCCTATGCTAAAACAGAAATTACAGATTTAGAAAATACAACAACCTTATTAGCAGGAGGTGGATTAACAGGTACAGGATCTAACTTATTTTTTAATAACTTAGGTGAAGAAGCTTTTGCCGCAGGTGTTTTTAAACAAGTTTACGATGCTAGCGGAAACCCAATTCCGGGTGCTTTTGTAGATTTAAACGGAGATAACCAAATTACAAACGATGATAGATATTATGTTCCCGTAAGACCTAACTGGACCTATGGATTTGGATTAAACATAAATTATAAGAATTGGGATTTCAGTTCTAGCTTTAGAGGTCAATTAGATGGTAAGACATTTAACTTTGCAGCCTTAGCTTTAGGTAACACAGAAAGTGCTACACCTGGTAACAATTCTAGTATTACCAATGTATTAAACTTTTACGATGGTACAGCAAACCCTGTATTTGAAGACGTAACAGGAAACAAACAATTCTCTGATTATTATTTAGAAGATGCCGCTTTCCTAAGATGCGAAAACATTGTAATTGGTTATCGCTTTAAAGATAATTTTATTAAAAACACTAATATTCGTGTATACGGTGCATTAAACAACCCGTTTATAATTACTAATTACTCAGGACAAGACCCAGAGAACTTTGGAGGAATTGATAGAAACTTCTATCCAAGACCACGTTCTTTTACATTTGGTCTTAATCTAGATTTTTAAAACTATGACTATGAAAAAAATAATATTAACTTTTATAGGAATAGCAATGCTTAGCGTTGTATCCTGTACAGACGACTTAAACACAGAGCCACAGGTAGAACTATCTCTGGAGCAATTATTAAGTCAAGACCCAAATGCAGTAGAAGGTATACTTTCCAGATTATATGCATCTTACGCATTATCTGGTACTAACGGACCTGGTAGTTCGGACATAACAAGTCCAGATGCTGGAGAAGGTGCTTTTCTTAGAGCTATTTTAAATCTCCAAGATTTTACTGGAGATGGCATGAAAAACAGATGGGGAGATGATGGATTAGATCAATTAACAACAACTTCTAACTGGGATAGCAACAATAAGTTTTTTAGATTATTCTACGATAGAGCATACTACACTATTCCACAATGTAACAACCTAATTCCAGTATTAGATAATGTAGATATACCTAATAAAGAAGGAATTAAAAGTGAAGTCCGTTTTTTACGTGCCTTAGCCTACTATAACTTAATGGACACCTTCGGAAAAGGAGTTTTAGTTACAGAAAATGAATTAGGAATTACTACGCCGCTTCCAGAAGCTTCAAGACAACAATTATTTGATTTTGTTGAATCTGAATTATTAGCGATTGAAGGTTTAATAGGTAACAGTAATGGCTACGGAAGAGCAAATACTTATGTTGTAGATATGTTACTTTCAAAATTATATTTAAATGCTCTAGTATATACAGGAACTGCAAGATGGGATGAAGCGTTAACCTATTCAAATAAAGTGATTACTGAAGGAGGTTACATGCTAACTAACAATTTCTTAGAAAATTTCTCTGGTGATAATGATACCTCTTCAGAAATTATATTTCCTTTAATTGCAGATGCTGTAAACAGTCAAAGTTTTGGTAACACAACCTATCTTGTTAATGGAAGCTTAAGTCCAGATACCATGACGATTTCAGACTTTGGTTCTTCCGATGGATGGCAAGGTCATAGAGCTACAAAAGCATGGTATGGTTTATTTGGAGATTTAGACACTTCTAATGATGACAGAGCTGAATTATTCTGGACAGCAGGACATAATTTTGAAATGACAGACTATAGAGAATGGACAGATGGTTATCCTTCAACAAAATTTAGAAATACAGACTTCGGTGTATTAACAACACCTACTCCTTTTTCTGGAACAGATTTTCCTTTTTACAGATTAGCAGACGCCTATTTAATGTATGCTGAAGCAACCTTAAGAGGTGGTGCTGGAGGTAACATGGCATTAGCTTTAGAATATGTAAATAACGTAAGAACAAGAGCTAACGCTACGCCAGTATCTGCTGCAGATTTAGATTTAGATTACATACTAGACGAAAGAGCAAGAGAATTAAATCTTGAAGGGCAAAGACGTTCAGATTTAATTCGCTTCGGAAAATTCACTGGAGGAAGTTACTTATGGCCATGGAAAGGAGGTACTTTAAACGGTACATCTATACCAGATACTTATAGACTATTCCCTATTCCGCAGACTGCTCTTGAAGCAAACTCAAACTTACAACAAAACCCAGGTTACTAACTAAAAAAAATAACAATGAAAAAATTTAGAATTGTACTACTACTGGTTTTAGCCATCGTTGGCTTTAACTCTTGTCAAGAAGATGACGACTTACAGTTTATTGCACAAGCGCAAGGAGATTTCATGTTTTCGAATGCTTTTTTAGAACAATATGTTTTAATACCTGAAGCATCAGATAATATTGCTGAACGTTTTACTTGGGATAACGCTAATTTCGAAGTGCCTACAAATACAACTTACGAATTACAACGTTCGTTATCGGGAGACTTTACAGATATGGTTATTGTAGAATCTACAAGCGCTAATGAAATTGCTGTAACTATAGGGCAAATGTTAGACTTCGCTGAAGAAGCAGGTTTAGATAACGACCCAAGTACAACAGAAATACCAAACACAGGTACTGTAACTTTTAGATTAAGAGCTTTTGTTGGAGATAGTGGAAACGGAACAGAATTAATGAGTATGCCACAAACCTTAACCGTTGTACTTCCAGAAAGTGTTGGCGGTGGTGGTTCTGGAATAGAATTATCTGTTTGGGGAGTTGTAGGATCTGCAGCTAACGATTGGGGTAATGCTGGACCAGATATTCCTTTTTATACTACTAGTACTGCAGATGTTATAGTAAGCTACGCTAACTTAAAAGATGGAGACATTAAATTTAGACAAAACAACGATTGGTCTGCTACAAATTACGGAGATGCAACAGGAGATGGTATTTTAGATACAGACGATAATAATAATATTGCAGTAACAGCTGGAGATTACAAAATAGAATTTAACACAGCAACATTAGCTTACACGATTACACCATTCTCTTATGGCGTAGTTGGTTCTGCATGGAACGATTGGGGTAATGCTGGACCAGATGCTAAGTTACACTACGATTACACAACAGATACATTTAAAGTTGGTGTTAAACTAATGGATGGAGACATGAAAATTAGACAAAATAACGACTGGGTATTAGATAACTATGGAGATGCCACAGGAGATGGTGTTTTAGATACTGCTAGCGATAACAATATTGCGGTAACTGCAGGTTTCTATTTATTAACTGTAAACTTAAATGATTTAAGCTATACACTTGTAGAGACAAACCTTTGGGGTGTTGTAGGATCTGCTTATAACGATTGGGGTAATGCTGGACCAGATTTCACATTCACACCAATTACAGATACAGAATGGTTAGCTCAAAATGTAGAGTTAATGTCTGGTGATATGAAACTTAGACAAAATGAAGATTGGTCTCTAACTAATTATGGAGATGCAACAGGAGATGGCATTTTAGATACAGATAGTGACAATAACATTTCTGTAAATGCTGGAACATACGATATAAAACTAGACTTTACAGATCCTGGAGCGCCAACGTATGTAATAATAACAAAATAAGTTATTTGAATTTAGTATAAACAATTAAGGGTTGCATCATTTTAGCAACCCTTTTTAAATTAAAAAAATATGAAACAGATTTTTACTTTATTGTGTTTTGTGTGCTTTACTATAGTATCTCTAGGGCAAGTAACCATAACCTCTACTCCTTTCGAAGTTGGAGAATCTATAACGATTAGTGTAGATATTAATAGTACTATGACCAATTGTAACGGATTTTCAAATCCAACAAAAGTATACATGCATTCTGGTATTGGAGACGAAAGTAATGCCTTTGGATTTAATGTTATTGGTAATTGGGGACAAGATGATGGCGTTGGAGAAATGACTAATATGGGAAGTGGTATTTATAGTATTACTATTACCCCAGAAACCTATTACGGACTAAACAGTACACAAGCGGCTAACGCTTCTAGAATAGGAATGGTTTTTAGAAACGAAAACGGTTCGCAAGAATTTAAAGCAACAGGCTGTGCAGACTTTATATTTAATGTTGGTGCATTACAAGTTAACCTAACAAATCCGCAAGCTAATGAAACTCTAATTGTTGCTTCAGGTACTAATACAACTGTCACTGCAGAAGTCACTAATAGTTCATCTGCTAATTTCGAATTAAAGGCAAATGGCATTACAGTAAACACCAATTCTGGTAGCACATACAACTATCAATTAACTAATATTACAGAAAACACTTATTGCGAATTAATAGCAACCCAAGGCGTATCTACAGTTACTAAAACCTTTACTATTTTAGTAAATAGTACTGTAAATGAAACCTTACCAGCTAATCTTAAAAACGGAATTAATTATACAAGTGCAACCTCAGCAACTTTAGTTTTAGAAGCGCCTTTAAAGGATTTTGTTTATGTTGCAGGAAGCTTCAATAACTGGTCTCCAACAGCTGCGGATGCCATGAAATTAGATACAGCAACTAGCAAGTTTTGGTTAGAATTAACAGGATTAACGTCTGGGCAAGTTGAAACCTTTCAATATTGGGTAGGCGAAGACACTCCAATAGCAGATTCACCAGCTTTAGTAAAAACGGCGGATCCGTATTCTACTTTAGTATTGTCACCTTTTGATGATAGTTTTATCCCTGCAACATCTTATCCAAATATTCCAACATATCCAGCAGGACAAGAACGTGAAGTTACAGTATTACAAACTGGGCAAACAGCATATCCTTGGGTAGTTACAGATTTTGAAAAACCTAAAAAGGAAGATTTAGTAATCTATGAAGTCTTAATTCGTGATTTCGATGCTAATAGAAACTATCAAGACTTAATAAATCGTATTGATTATTTTAAAAACTTAAACGTTAATGCTATTCAATTAATGCCAATAATGGAATTTGAAGGTAACGAAAGTTGGGGATACAATACTGCTTATCACATGGCATTAGACAAGTTTTACGGTACAGAAAATAAACTAAAAGAGTTTATAGATTTATGCCATCAAAACGGTATTGCCGTTATTCTAGATGTCGCTTTAAATCATGCCTTTGGAAGAAATCCTATGGTACGCATGTGGATGGATGATGCAGATAACGATGGTTGGGGAGAACCAAGTAGCGAAAATCCTTATTTTAATGAAGTACCTGCACATAGTTATAATGTGGGATCCGATTTTAATCACTCTAACACCACTACTAAAGACTATACAAAACGTGTAGTAGAATATTGGATTGAAGAATTTAAAATCGATGGATTCCGTTGGGATTTAACTAAAGGTTTTACTCAAAATGCGACAGGAAGTGAAACACAAACTAATAATTACCAACCAGACCGCGTTGCTGTTTTAAAAGAATATGCCGATTACTCTTGGAGTTTAGATCCTGAACATTATGTTATTTTCGAGCATTTAGGTTTTGGAGGTAGTGCTACAGAAGAAACTGAATGGGCAAACTATAGATTAACAGGAGAAGCAGATGGTATTCCAAAAGGTATTATGTTATGGGGAAAAATGACCAATCCATACAACCAATTAACTATGGGTTATACTTCTGGCAGTAATATTAACGGTATGGGACATGAAAGTAGAAGTTTCGATGCGCCTAGACTTGTTGGTTATCCAGAAAGTCATGACGAAGAACGTTTAATGTATAAGAACCTTCAGTTTGGGAATCAATCAAACCCTTCTCATAATGTTACCGATCTAAATACAGCGTTATCAAGAATGCCAGCTTTAGGTGCTGTTTCGTTAACGATTCCTGGACCAAAAATGATATGGCATTTTGGTGCATTAGGTATGGAAAATTCAATCTTCACTTGTAATGACGGTTCTGTAAATGATCCGAATTGTAAATTAGATACAAAACCACAACCGCAATGGACGGGAGATTGGCTAGGAGATACTAACAGAAACCAAATTTATAATGCTTGGTCACGTTTAAATTATTTAAAAATTAACGAGCCTGTTTTTGAAGGCAATTACACCATAAACTCAGGAAACTTAACGCCGAAAATTTATTTATCGGATAGCTCTATTACGCCTACAGAGCTTAACGAAGTTGTTATTTTAGCTAATTTTGATGTGACTTCACAAGCTATCGTTCCAGACTTTCCAAGCACAGGAACTTGGTACGATTTAATGGATGACACAGGAAGTACTTCTATAAATGTAACCAACACAACAACTCCAATAACTATTGCACCTGGTGAGTTTGTTATTTACGGAAATCAATCCTCTCTATTATTAAATGTTTCTGAATTTAATTTAGAACAACCTTTAACATTATACCCTAATCCAACAACCAATTCATTTACCATTAATAAAGCTGTTAATACGCTTCAAGTATTTGATGTATCTGGAAAACTAGTAACTACATTTAAGGGTGATTTTGAAAAAGGAAGGGCTTTCGATATTTCTCAGATAGCAAAAGGATTATACATTATAAAAATTGAAACACATTCAGGAGCCATAAGTACCACTAAACTTATAAAATTATAATACCGACGTTAATTATATAATCCTGAAACACAAAAAAGCTTCTCGCAATGAGAAGCTTTTTTAGTTAAAGTAGTATTTGGTACAATTCTTCATCTTAGCAAATCAACTAAACAAATGATAACATTAAAAGTCTCACTTAAGTAGTGTTTTATCTATTATAAAAATAGTCTGATTTTATTCTTCTAAACAACTCTGTAAATCAACAAAATACGCTAGCATATAAAACACTAGAAGATCTTCTTTTATACAGATGACTATACTGTATTATTTTTTTTGAAAAAAAATAGGGTAACATTTTTTAAAGCTATGAACCATTGGGTGTATATACATTATAAGACCTCAATTAATATGGGATTTAATTTTTATAAAAATTTAATTACATAATTAACAATACACATAGCTATTAATAAATATTAAGTGTTTGTTATAAAAGTGCAAAGCTTAACGCACTATAATTAAGACGCGGCTACCGAAAAGCGAATGAGTAGGTATTTAATTTAAAACTTATATTAAAATGAAAAAATTCATTTTCACTATTGCATGTTTTGTCATAGCAGTTACCAGTATTTATGCCCTTACAAATAATAATTCTTCTACAACTAGTACAAATACTCTAGACTCTATAGAACATATTACTTCTGCTCCTATCCCTGGTATTATTATTACTGTCCATATTGGAAGACCTAGTAAAGACTGTACTGGTTTCGGTTTCTGCGGTGCATCTTCGCAACCATCTGCCTCTCCAATAAAAGCGGACAATATTGATGGTAATTTATCTCTTACACTATCAGAAGAAAGACGAGAACAATTTAAAGACTATTTTGGAGGCGAACATATTATAATGGAAGAAGAATATACGTTAGATTATGAAATTGCTAGTAAATTAAAATTACCTAAAGGTTATACTATAAAGAAAGGTAAATATAATTTCGAAAAAATAGAAGGATCTGATGATGTTGTTGTAAAATTCTAAATGAAAAATAAAACTAGTGGTCTAGTTTTTTTAGGCTGCTAGTTTTATTTTAATACTATTTAAAATGAAAAAAATTATTTATGCAATCCTTTTATGCATTCCATTAGTTTCTTTTTGTCAAGAAAACAAAACATCTAATGAAACAGATGTTAACATTACATGGGATGGAAGACATTGTAGAGGCACTAATGGCCTTTGTAACATTTCGAACACAGAGGATAATAAAGTTTTAAGTAATGCTACAATAATAGATCACAAAGATGGAACGATTACTTTTAATATAGACAGAAATAAACTCTCTAATGAAGAGCAGTTAAAAATAGTTGGTCGAGAACTTACTCCTTTATTAGAATCAAACGATTTTATTTATGCATTAGACTACGACTTTGAGTTTGCCATGTGGGATAAAACAAATGTAATCTCTAAAGGAAATTACCCTTTAATTATTACTAAAGATACAATTACAATCACTTTAAATTTAAAATAATATGATAGCATTAGCTAAATATAGTACCTTCTTTATTTTTCTTTTATGTATTAATTTCAGCTTTGCAAATAACACTTCCTCGGATAAAGACATAACTGTAGTATTAAATGAACTAGCTGCAGAGACTAAAAAAATTGAAGCTTTTTATGATAATACTAATAATAGTATTGCTATAGAATTAAATAAGATTAATACAACTTTATTAAACACAACTAAAGTAGAATTACAAGTATCATTACTTATAAAAAAAGACCAGCTAAATAAACAATTAAATATTAATATGTTATCTAAGATTTCAGAAGTTAGTAAAATCCGCTATTTAAAAGGTCTAGAAATTATTAAGATTCTTTATGAAAAAACATTAGCCTTAGATCATCATTTTGCATCTGTAGCAACATTTAATGAAATTAATAATTTAAGTAACCCTAATCATTATCCAGAGTTTTCAAAACTTAAAGATGTTTTAAATAATAATCAAAATAAAAAGAAGGGTTTTGCCCTATCAAATATTCTTGGTAATAACATTTATACTTCTGTTTTACATTCATTTGTCTCTTTATTTAATAATGATAATGCTTCTAAAAGAGAAAAAGAAGACAGTTTAAAAGAAGTTGAATGTATTTTAGATTTTACATTACGAATGCATAACGATCTAAACACAATTTATTTTGAAACTGCTTTCCTACAAAAAAGCAACGATAATATTGTAAAAGAATTAGAAGCTCTTTTTATAGATTATACAAAACCAATTAAATATAAGGTTGCTCTAAAAACATGTAGAAATACAGATGATTGGGATAGCATTAAAGAACATTTAAGTAACTATTTACAAGCATTAGATAAAATTATTAAAGACGATACGCAACGTTACAGAGCACACAAAATGCAAATAAATTTAGGGTTTCCAATAGATCGTTTATTGCAGTTTATAACGCAATACAACTCTCATATAGACCAAGGCACTAAATTTTACGAAAAATTTGGTATTATGCTTAACAGTTATGAAAATGAAAAACAATGTGCCACAAAAATCCCTGCTGAATACACAAAATTAAAAGACAATATAAAAATTAGTATAGAAAAATTTAATACTGCTTATAAACCTGTAGAAATTAACGGTAGTAAAATGAAAGAAGTCCTTTATGGTATTAGCGAATATAACTAATTAATACTTTGCTTTAATTTATTTCTTAGTAAGTAAATTAAAATCAATAGCGAAATAACACCAAACCCTATTACAATAAATAAATTCAATTTTGATGTTGTAACGATAGTACTAGATTCCCCTATTAATACTAAAGAAGCCCAAAAATGTGGAGACTTCTCGATTCCTGTGTGTGTGTTCAAGTAGTTCAATTTAGCTTTATGTAAAGCGGCTGCTCTACTATTTCCTTCTGATAATAGTTTATAAAAATCACTCATTAATTCGGCATTAGCCTTATCGTTAACGCTCCATAATGTTGAGACAACACTTTTTGTACCAGCACTAAAAAAGCCACGAGCTAAGCTCATAACGCCTTCTCCTTTTTTTACATCTCCTAATCCAGTCTGGCAGGCACTTAAAACCACCATATCTGCTCGTATTCTTGTTGCATAAATCTCATTAAGAGTCATTTTCTCATCTACAAAAGCTATCCATGGATTACCATTATTACCTAGTTCTGCATGAGTAGATATATGAATAATATTGCAATCTTTAGACGCTTTTATAAAAGTTTCTTTAGTAGCATCCTTTTTTATATAAAAATCATTAGGGTAATAGGCTACAATTTCTTGTAACTCTGTTTCACTTAAAGGTAAACTTGGTAAGTTTTCATCTTTAAAGTTTACAGGAGCAAATGCTAAAAGTTTTTTAGTATTCTCTGTTTTTAAAATTTGTAATGCACGTAAGTGAGACATGGAATAAACATAACTTAATTGTGAATCCTCAATGAGATAACGATTCTTGTTGGGGTTTACAAGAATTTCAAAAGGTAGTTTTTGCAACGTTTGATCTGGTACAATAACAATATGTTTATTTTTTAATTTTAATTGAATGTTTTCTGGGATTAAACTACTATAAACGGTCTTGGATAATTCTCTAAATTCTGAAAATTCTGCAGTAGTATATAAAGGATGTTGTAATAGTTTTAATAATTGATTACTATTAGTTAATAAAGCCGAAACATTTTTAATAGGAGATAAACTCATTGTATTTGCATCTCCATAAATAATATACCCATCCTCCTCACCTATTATATATTGTAGTAATACTTGATTCTGAGTTTTTAATATTGGTATGATTTCTTTTCCTGACAATACTTTAGTTCTTTTCTTATTCGCTGTATACTTTGGATATGTGATGTCTATAGAATCCACAAACTTTTTATAAATATGTTTTTTATTAAATATAGCATCTTCTAATACGGTTTTTGAGGCTTCGATATTATCTTTAGATTCTAAAAATTGTTGTTCTGCTAAGAAAATAGCACTTTTAAGTTCGAATTCTCTTTTTGCAACTGCAATAGGTAGATTACTATTTACCTTAGCCTGTTCGTTAGTTACATCTTCTAGTAATAATAAGGCTTTATTTTTTTCCATAAGGTAAAAAGCCATTTCTGTATTATTTAAGTAATAACAAATCTTTACAGCATTAACATATAACGCACTAGCTTTCTCTCTCCAATATAGCTTAGACTTGTATTCTATATTTTCATATCTAATGTAATCAATTAACTTATCTGCCAATTTAAACGTTTTTAACGCTTGTTTTAGGTGTAATTCATTCTTGTTATATTCATAATATTTAGACCAAGAGTTAGCACTTTCTATTAATAGGTCTAATAAATCTAACTTGTACGGTGTTCTTTGTATTTCCTCTAAAGAGGGCAACCATTTGCTATCTGTTGTATTTCTTTCTAAAGTAGATCTTGCTATACCTTTTTGTAATAATGATACACCTTTATTATACAATTTCATATCTATGCAAAGCTCTCCATAATTTAAAAACCCTAATAAATTGTCCTCTAATTCTATAGCTTTTCTATAAAATGATTCGGCAGTTTTAAAATCATTTATTTTATGATAAACTACCCCAAGGTTACTATAGGCCATAGATAAATCGTAATTGCTTATATAAGCTGCATGATTTATAATATATTGAAGATGTGGTAAGGCCTTTTCATAACGTTTTGTTTCTATAAATAGATTCCCCCTTAATTGTTTAGAAACCAATTTATTTTTACTGATTTTATCTCCTCTAAATAATGAGTCTGATTTATTTAAGTAATACAAAATGTTATCTGCATTATTAGTATAACTTTGGGTACTTAAAACTTTGGCTTTTTCTAAATAAATTGTAGTTAGCAATTTAATATCGCTCTTAGCACTATTTTCTTGGTGTTTTTCTGCTTTATTAAAGTTTTCAAGTGCTTTAGAAAAATCTCCAATTTTACTATATAAAATACCTAGTTCTTTATAAGCTTTTATTGTTATTTTATCTAATACTTTAAGTTCTACAATTTGCTCTAAAGCATCAATAGCCTCAAAATATTTAAGTTCTTTTTTATAAAAAAAACCTAGATTATATAAACTTTTTTTATACGTTTTTGGTAAAGAATCTTTAGTCTTTCTTTTTAATAAAAGGGCTTCATTTATATATCTAATGGCTGTTTTATTGTCTTTCTTCTTCTTATAAAACCAATCTGTAGCATAATCATGATAACAATCGGCTAGCTCATTTGGTGTTAACGAATCTTTATATGTCTTAAAAAAAAGATGGAGTTGTTTTTCTACCTCTATACTTTCTTCTGAAGAATTAATAATAGAATCTACTTTAGATGTTTCTTGGCTATTTAAGACGGTTACTATTAATAATATGAGATAAAAAAATACACTTTTCATTTCTTCGTTTTAACCAAAAATACAAAAACAAAAAAAAGGAAAACTATGCAGCTTTCCTTTTTTTATGTTTTATTTAGAATACTAAAATACTATTCAAATGCTTTCTTATATTGTACTTTATATGCTAATGATTGGTATGGTGTTGCACTATTTATAACACTATTTTTAAGACTAGTAATGGACTGATTATTGAATAATAAAGCTGCTTTTCCTGCCGTATATCCATTAGCGAAAGAGGTGCCGCTAACGTAAAACGTTTGTCCATTAAAATAAAAAGGAATATTTTCACTTGGTGCAGCAATATCAACATAGCTAGTTCCTGAATTTGAAAACCATGCTAATTTTATTTCATTAGGTAGTAATGTTCCTGATAGTGTTGTATTTGTCCCTGCAACCGATAATATATTATTAAACTCATAACCTGAAGGGTAGTGAATAATATCTGTTTCGTTTGAATCTATATTAGCATTACCTGCTGAAGCAATTATGATTTTAGTATCTTCCGCCTCTTCAATAATTGCTTTCACTATTCTTTGCTTTCGCTCTGCTTCTGGTAGATACCAACCTAAACTAGAAACCATAATATTTACATCTGTATTTTCAGCAGCATAATTAAAACCGCATGCTATTTTAAAATAATTCGTTTTCCCTTCTTTATCAAAGACCTTTACAGGTAACACTCTATAATCAACATTAGCAGCGTCTAATTGACTTGTTATCAATTCCGTTACGACTGTCCCGTGTCCGTAATAATCAAAGGGATTATTATTGTTATCTGCAAAATTCCATCCAGAATATTCATAGTTATCCTCTGTGGTACTGAAACAAGAACCGCCTAGTCCTCCCTTATACAGAAAACCATCTTGAAACTTACTATAATTATAGTTTACACCAGAATCGATAACAGCAACAACTACATTTGCCCCTGCGTTAGTGGCACTAATCGCTGGATGAGCATTATTAAAACTAGCAGGTGTACTTGTATCATACCAAGCAGTTACATCCTTTTTTTCAAGTAAAAATTGAAAGTCTCCCTCAAGATCTTCTTCAGTATCCATTACTCCTAATTTAGTTTCTACATCTATACTAGGCGCCAATGTCCAAAGTTCAACTCTATCGTCGTCACAACTACAAGGTTGATAAGTAGTAACGCTATAAAAGTCTCTTTTGTTTGCTTTCATGTTGTTATATTGGTCGCTGTTTTCATAACTATAGGGCTTACGAAACCTTACAACTAGTTGATTATCTACTCGTTTAGGTTCTGTAGCGTCTTCAAGTTCTATCTTTCCACCTTTATACGCTGTTTTTTTTAATTCTACATTTTCTATAGAATCTTCATGAGATAATGTATCGTAATCTGTTGTACAACTAATAAATAAAAATAAAAACAGACATAAGGATACAATTAGGGATTCATTCTTTTTCATGATACTTTGATTATTTAATAAATTAAACATTATAAATTAATAGTTAAAATTACTTTATTATACTACGAGGTTCATTGCTTTATAAAATGTTACCCTGGTTTTTTTTGAAAATAATAAAATACGAACAAACAATTAACTAATTATTTAAACGTTAATTATTGGGCTTTATAATTTTTTTGTAAAATTTTAACTCTATTAAAAACTCTTTGTATCGTCGTATATTATTTAAAATATTAAATTTATAAACTAAAATAAAATATAATGTAACTATAGTATTTTAGTTTTCTTTGTAACCTATGCTAAATAACGAAAAAGACAATTACTTAAAAACAAGTCTCATTACTGGAAATCCAAAAGGTATAACAGATATATACAACTTAATTTTCCCTAAAGTATTACGTTTTGTTCGGCAAAATAATGGAGAAGAACAGGAGGCTAAAGATGTTTTTCAAAAAGCACTATTACAAATTACAGCTAGAATAACTGTTAAAGAATTTGTTATTAAATCTAGTTTTGAAGGATATCTATTTACTGCTTGTAAAAACCTTTGGAGAAGAGAGCTAAATAAACAAACTAAAAATAGGGTAACAAATGATGAAGTAGTGGAACTAATGACTGAAGAGCAAGATTTAGGATTAGCTACTGTAGAACTTGAGCGCTGGGATTTATTTAGAGAAAAACTTCAAGAGTTATCGGATAATTGCAGAAGTCTCTTAGGTTATGCTTTTCAGAAAAAACCTTACGAGGAAATTGCTAAAAAGTTAGGTTATAATACAGAAAATGTAGTAAGACAGCGTATTTTTAAGTGTAAAAAACGATTAACAGAAATCATTCAAAAAGACAAACGATTTAAACAGTTAAATCAATTATGAACCATCAAGCAGAACATATACATGCCTATCTTTCAGGGGTTATGAGTGCTAAAGACGTTGAAGCTTTAAAAAAAGAGATTGAAGCTGATGAAAAGCTGAAAGAGTACTTTAATATATGCAAAGAACTTTATGCTAATTTTGATGAAAATAGCTGGAATAACTTACCGTTAGACCAATTTAAAGAAGAGGTTAAAGTTTATGAAAGTTATTATAAAAGCGATAAAGCTAATACTATAAAAGATGCTATTACTATTGCAGAAACAAATTATTTTGAAAAAGCCACTGACACTAATACTGCTACTAAATTACTATATAAAGTTATTGCGATAGCTGCAGTTTTATGCGCTGTTTATATAGGTTATTATTTTAACACTACATACGAAGCATCAGAGCTATATGCAGATTATAAAGATTGGGAAACATTACCATCTTTAACTTTAAGAGGGCAAAACAATGAAGATTTGGTAAGTGGAGAACGTTATTTTAAGGCGCAAGATTATGATAAAGCATCTGTTATATTTAATAAATGGATAGAAGCGCATCCAGAAACATATAACTCGACTGTACTTTTATATTTAGGAATTTCATATCTAGAAATTAATGATACGGATAAAGCAATAACTCTATTTAGTAAAGTTACTAATTCTGAAAGTTTAGATGCTTCTAAAGGATACTGGTACTTAGCTTTAACTTATTTAAAACTAGAAGATATTAGTAATGCTAAAGAAACGCTTAAAATAATAACTAAAAGCACTTCTAATAGCAATTATAAAAACGCACAAGATTTGTTAGACAAATTGGAAACAATAGAGTAAGTAAACTATTTAGGTCTAATCAAAATATTGAATACTAAGCCAGAAATAATTAGACTTATTCCTAATACACTCCACAATGTATATTGTTCTTGAAACCATAGTAAACCTATAAGCATCGTAAAAATAACTTCTAGATATTTTAGTGGCGCAATCTTATTGGTTTCTGTAATTTGAAATGCTTTAGTCATGTAAAGCTGTCCATAATATCCAAAAACACCTAGGCTTAGTAATAATAACCATTCTATTCCTTTTGGAGTTATCCAATTTGAAAAGCTCATTATCCCTCCAAACAAAGCACATATTACCATAAAATAATTGACCACTACAACAGGATGATCACTATTCTTAATTTTTCTAATAATGATGAAAACTAATCCACTAAATAGTGCTGAGCCTAAAATATATAATAAACCTGTTAGATTTATTTCGGAATCGAATCCTTTAAGAATTAATACACCTCCAAAAGCTATTGCAAAAAATAACCATTGTATGTTTTTTACTTTTTCTTTTAACAAAAATACAGCAAAAATGGTTGCAAATATTGGCGAAATATAGCGTAAAGACACAGCTGAACCTACTGGAAGATAATACAGCGATTTAAAAAATAATGCCATAGAAGTTAACCCTATAACACCTCTAAGCATTAGTAATTTTCTTTTATTTCCTAATATAGAAATCTTGTTTTTCAATAAAAAAGGGATAGTAAATACTAATGAGCCAAGAGCTCTAAAGAGAATAATTTGATACACACTAAAGTGCGTTAAATACTTTACAAAAGTATTTAGAAAGGTAAATGCAAAAGCACTTATTAGCATAAATATCATCGCTTTTTTAAGCATCTGCTAATGTAATTAAAAACCCTTAGGTAAAGTATTGTTTTAAAAGTCTAGTTTATCTTTAAATAGCAAACAGTAAATCTAAATTAGATTTTCTTTAAAAGCGTATTAAATTTATTAAGGCAGTATTGCTTTAAAACGTCTTCGTTTTTTTCTCCTGAAAGCTCTACATGTTCAATAGGAAAAATTGCGTTTTCAAGTCTTTTATTTTCTTTTTTATTTACAGATAATACAATGGCACCATCCACACTACCATCATTAATACTATTTAAATATTCTCGTTCTTTAGCCTCTTCTTCAAAAGATTGAAATAGAAATACACGATAGCCATAGTTGGATGCTTCCTTCTGTATATTATATAAAAAACTACTATAAAAACTTTTATTTACTTGCGGTAATATAACAGCTATAACTTTAGATTTTTTCTTTCGTAGGGCTACTGCGTAAGTATTTGGCACGTAGTTATATTGCTGTGCAATATTTTTTATTCTTTGTTTAGTTTTTACACTAATATCTACTTTATTATTTAAAGCTTTAGATATTGTAGATACGGAAAACCCAGATAATGAGGACAGTTCTTTTAATGTCATTGCAGCATTCAAAATACTTAGGCTTTTAATTGTTTAATAATTTGTATTGCTTGTTTTGTTTGTGCTTCAATAGCCTGAAAGTTATATGTTCCATCGCTACTTTTACTTATTAGTTTAGAGCCTAGCCCCACACAGGTTGCGCCTGCTTTAAACCAAGCTTCTAAATTTTCTTTAGTTGGAGCAACACCTCCTGTAGGCATAATACTCGTCCAAGGTTGTGGTCCTTTAATTGCTTTTACAAAATTTGGTCCATAGATTCCTCCAGGGAATAATTTTACTATTTCGCATCCTAATTCTTCCGCTCTTGCGATTTCTGTTAATGATCCACAGCCTGGAGACCATAATACTTTTCGTCTGTTGCAAACTATTGCAATATCTTCTCGCAATACTGGAGTTACAATAAAATTGGCACCTAATGCCATGTAACGAGATGCTGAAGCGGCATCGGTTACAGAACCTACGCCTAAAATCATTTCGGGTAATTCTGTTAATACATATTTAGATAGTCCTTCAAAGACTTCATGTGCAAAATCACCTCTTGCTGTAAACTCTAATACACGAGCGCCACCATTATAGCAGGCTTTTACTATCTGTTTACTTATCTCTATATCGCTGTTATAAAACAAAGGAACTACTCCTGTTTGTTTCATCATTGTTGCGACTTCTATTCTTGTATATTGTGCCATTTTATATCTGTATCTGTTTATCTAGATACTTTACCGGAACTATCTCCTTCTATTAATTTTTCAATTTCTTTTAGAGAGACTAAATTGTAATCTCCATAAATAGTATGTTTTAAACAACAGGCTGCTACAGCAAAATTTAGTGCTCTTTGCTTATCTTCTGGTGCTTGCATTAATCCATAAATTAATCCGCCCATAAAAGCGTCTCCACTACCTACTCTATCTACTACTGGTGTTACTTCTTTTACATCTGCATTATACAATGTTTTACCATTATACATAACACCTCCAATTCTTTGATGTGAAGCACTTACCGAATACCGCAATGTTGTTGCTACTGTATGTAAGTTAGGACAAAAATTAAATAGTTTGTCGTATAAATTAGGGAGTGTTTTAATATCTTGATAATTTGGATTCACCTTATTCTCGCCTAACATAAAATAAGCCGTATCAATGTCTCCCAATATGATATTACTATATTTTAATAGTTCTGGCATAACTTGACTAGGTGTTTTTCCGTATTGCCAAAGTTTTGATCTGTAATTTAAATCTGAAGATATGGTGATTCCTAATTTGTGAGCTACTTTTAATGCTTCTAGGCATTCTTCCGCAGCACTTTCAGATATTGCTGGTGTAATTCCACTCCAATGAAACCAAGAAGCGTCTTTTAGAATACGATTCCAATCTACACTCCCTTTTTTAATAGTTGCCATGGCGCTATTTGCTCTATCATAAACAACATTACTACCTCTTGTTCCTGCGCCTGTTTCTAAATAATAGAGTCCTAAACGGTCTCCTCCGTAGATAATATTTTTAGATTCTACATTAAAGCGTCTCATTTCTTTTAATGCACAAGCGCCTATTTCATTATCTGGTAACCGTGTAATAAATTCGGCAGGAATACCATAATTTGCAAGTGATACTGCTACATTAAATTCACAGCCTCCATAAGAGGCTGCGTATGTTTTTGCTTGAGAAAAACGTAAGTGACGTTCTGTAGACAAACGTAACATGATTTCTCCAAATGTCACTACTTTTTTCATTCTACAATGTATTAATTCTAAACTTATATACCTAACGCTTGCCCACCACCAATTTGAATCGTTTCGGCAGTTATAAAAGAAGCATCCTTACTTGCTAAGAAAGAAATAACACCAGCTACATCTTCTGGTTGCCCTAATCTTCCTAACATTATATTATTTGCCCATGAAGCAAAAACTTCTGGTTTAGTTGCTTTAATTTGTGCGTGGAATGGTGTGTCTATAGTTCCAGGAGAAACAGCATTTACTCTAATACCATATTCTGCTAAATCTTTTGCTAATGCTCTAGTAATGGCATGTACTCCAGCCTTAGATGTTCCGTATATTCCTGCTCCTGGTCCGCCAGCAGTCCATCCTGCATTCGACGTATAATTAATTATAGAAGGGTGTTCTCCACTTTTAAGAAAAGGTATTGCCGCTCTTGAAGTAAAAAATACTGAATCTAAATTAAGTGCCATGACGTTTCGGTAGAATTCTGTTGTCATGTCTTCGAATCGAGAACGTCCACCTAAACCTCCTGCATTATTTACAAGAACATCAATTTTACTATATTTTTCTCCAATTGCTTTTATGTTAGAAGTTACTGCTTCTTCGCTAGTAACGTCGAAACTACGATACTCTGCAGTAATTCCTTGAGCAGTAAGTTCTGTAACTCTTTTTGCTCCAGCGTCATCATCTATACCATTTAATATTACTGTATATCCATCTGTTCCTAATCGTTTTGCTACTTCGAAACCAATTCCTCCAGTCGCTCCTGTTACAACGGCTACTTTTCCATTTAGTTTACTCATTTTTATTGTGTTTTATTTTTCTTAATTATTTTTTATTGTGCCCTGTTCTATTGGCTTTATTTCTTTTATTAAAAAGTAGATTGCCAAAACTGATAGTGGCGCTAAAACAGCTAATATTATAAAAGCTGGCGTATAAGAATCTACTGTTATTATTGGTATTAACCAGTTCATTATAATTACTGATACGGCTCCAATACTTCCACCTAATCCTGCTAATGTCCCTACAGATTTCCCATTTAGCAAATCGCTAGGAATGGTTTGGATATTACTAATTGAAAATTGAAATCCGAATAATACAACGAATACAAAAGACACAAACTTCTCTGGTGTATCTGCAAATAAAATAGCGCCTATTATAGCTATAAATATAATTGCTGCTCCAATTGCAATTACCTTTTTTCTGGCTTTATCTAAGGTGTTTTTATTTAATAGTCGTTTTGCAAACCAACCACCTGCAATACTTCCAATTGCTGCACCTACATACGGAAACCATGCATATAGCCCTATTTCTTTTACATTAAACCCAAACTCTTTAAATAAGTATATTGGCATCCAGAATACAAACAACCACCATATTGGCTCTATAAAAAACCTAGCAGCTATAACTCCCCAAGATTCTTTCATAGATAATATTTCTATTACACTTAATCCTTTTTCTTCTGTGGTGTCTTGTCTGCTTTTATGCCTTCCAGAAATGATATGTTGTTTTTCTTCTTCTGTAATCCATGGGTGTAATTTTGGTTTATTTTTATTCATTATCAACCAAGGTATAATCCATAAGAAGCCTAAAATTCCAATAATAACAAACGTTACTTTCCAACCGTATACTCCAAACAACTTAGAGATTGTTGGCGCTGCTACAATAGACCCAATAGCGGCTCCTGCATTAAAAATCCCTTGTGCTACTGCACGTTCTTTTATTGGAAACCATTCTGCATTATTTTTTACTGCTCCTGGCCAATTTCCAGCTTCGGCAACTCCTAAAAGTCCTCTAAAAACGCCTAGTGAAGCAGCTCCTCTTGCAAAAAAGTGTAGTATTGAGGCTAAAGACCAAAAGAATATAGACAATACAAACCCTATCTTAGTACCTACTTTATCGTATACTTTTCCTGAAATAAACTTACCAGCTGCATAGGTTATCGTAAATATATTAATTACCCATGCGTAATCAGATTCAGTTAATCCTAAATCTTTACTCATTTCTGGCCACATTATTCCTAATGCTGAGCGATCTATATAGTTTATTATTGTTGCTAGACATACAAGCCCAATAATCCACCATCTTAATCCTTTTATTTTCATTTATTTTTTATTTTTTGGTTGTAGACGATATTTTAATTATCGTTTTTTAATACCGTTTCTACTTCATCTTTTTTAAATATTGGCTACTGAATAACAGCACTTAACATTTTAAGATAATATAATTTAGTATTATTATTTGGTAAGTAACTTCCAGTCTAACGTTACATTTTAACGTTAAATACAGGGCTTTTTTTTGAATGTTGTTACCTCCCTCCTTGGTTTTATTCTTTTATTCAAAAAATAAATTGTGCACTTTATTCTTTGAGCTTTTTTGTTATTCTACATTATAGCAATACTTATATAATTCGCTAAAATGTTCTTTCATTTTTTGCTTTGCTAATTGCGGATTTTGATTTTTTATTGCATCAAAAATATCTTGATGTTCTTGAATACCTTTTTTAGATAAGTTATTGTCACACACATGGTATTTTTCGAAATTTGTTATTATTTCTGGTGTTATTATTAGCATGAATGTGTTCATGGTACTATTACCACTGGCCTTAGCTATTGCCAAATGAAACAATAAATCTTCCTGAACAGCATCTTGATCATTCATTACTTTTGCCGTATAAGCATCAAGCGCTTCTTTCATTTTATTTAAATCTTCGTCGGTACGGCGTAATGCTGCTAAACGAACTGTTTTTAATTCTAAAAGAATACGTGTTTCTACTAACGACTTAAAGTCTGGATCTTCTAATCTTAGAATGTCTTCAATCATTCCGTTCATAGCTATTACACCTATGTTAGCTACAAAAGTTCCACTTTGCGGAATAGACTCTAATAACCCATAGAATTCTAGCTTCTGAATGGCTTCTCGAACGTTTCCTCTGGACACTTCAAATTTTTCAGACAGCATACGTTCGGAAGGTAATTTATCTCCTGGCTCAAGATTTTTAAAGTTTATTAAATCTCGAATTTTAGAAATGATACTCTTCTGAACATCAAACTTTTCTGTATTTGTTAGTATTTCTAGCTTCATATACTCTTAATTGGTTAACCAGCTTCTTAAATGTTAAATTTAATGAAATCTTATTTAATTTTTACACTTTATCTTATTTCAAAAACGTTAAGCTTTTAATTCTCTTTTTTAGCTAAATCTTACTAGCCTAAAATAGGCCAGTAAAACTTAACTGCTAGGCACACGCATTAGGACTAATCAAATAATTGCTAATGTGTAACTTCTAAATTATAATATCTCACTTTAGCAAAAGCGCCTTTATCCCTCGTTTGAAAATAGTTCCCTGCTTTAAAATAGTTTTCAAAAATCCCCCATTTTTCCATGTGAACGTTTTCGTAAACTTTAAACTCATTATTATTTAAAACAATAACCATTTTACCTTTTGATACTTTAACTTCTAGAGTAAATTTTTTGAATCCTACTTTTTCTTTAAATGTAAATCCTTCATCGTCTCCCCAAGCGTCTTCATGCAATAGTTCTGTTTCTGAAGCATTTAAATTTTTAAGTACTTTTGTTTTTACTCTTATTTTTCCGTCTTTCCAATAAATCTTTAATATTGGTGGGGCATTATTATCGTCTTCACCTATTAAATCACGTTGTTCATTGGTTAACCTTCCATGAATTTGCATGATAATAGTTTTATGGTACTTTCCTTTTTTATCTCTGGAAATTTCATCTATTGCCAATTTCCCTTTCATTCTTCCACCTTCTTTAAAAGTCCAATTTTTAGTATTGCTACCCGAAACCATTTGCTCTCTTAATTCTGATCTGGAATACTTTGTATTTAGCGTTGTTGCTTTACTAGGGTAAGCATAAAATACTAAGGCTCCTCTTACAGAATCGTTATACATATAAGGTATTAAATCCTTATTTGTAGCGTAATTAAAAATTTCGGGTGGCGCTACTTCTTTTGGTTTTTTACCATCTCCCGCTGGAGTTGTAACTTTCCAATGTGTTAAATCTATTTTTGGTAGTTTATACTTTTTCTTCTTCTTTCTTTTTGTCTTTATCTTTTCTTTCCCACCTTCTTTACTAATTTGACCGTTAGCATTGAAGGTTGAAACTAATGTTATTAAGACAATAATTTTTAAGACTTTTAGCATATTCAATCTACCCTATAATTAATTTATTGCTATTGAAACATCATCTACTCTAGATTCTGCTACGTTATTACTGTCTATCCATATTGCAATGGTATCTGATGCACCTGTGTTAAATGTTAAACTTAAAGGTACATAAGTACTGGCGCTATCTTGATTGTTTCCTGTTGTAGACGCTATTATTGCTGCTTCAGCTTCATCTGCATTAGAAATAGCATTTCCTAAGATAGCCAATCTCATTTCACTTCCTACTGGAGATGTTTTTATGGTGTAATTTATAGTTACTGTATAGTCTGTATTTGGAGATACTGTTAAGGCTTGGTATGCTACTCTTGCATCGTTAGCATTAAATTTAGCACCTTGAGACCCTGTATTTACAGGACTATTTGTAATTCCGAAAACAGATCCTCCAGAAATTCTCCAACAATCACGACCATCCATTCCACTTCCGCAATCTTCACTTCCTGGGCTATTATCTTCAAATCCTGGTTCTTTTATTACAGGAAGAATTGCCATTGGCTCTTCTGGTTCTATAATTTCTATAGTTTCCGATACTACGCTAGTTACGCCTAAATCGTCTGAAGCTGTTAAAGTAACGGTATACATTCCTTCTCCTGGGTATGTATTTTCTCCATCGACTTCAGTAGACGTATTACCATCTCCAAAGTCCCATGAATAAGTTGTAGCACTAACAGAACCATTTGCAAATGTGTAATCTTTCCATTCTTCGTCTGGCCCTTGTCCTTGTGTTGCTGTAAAGCTAGCAGATGGAGGTGTTGCATCTGCTATAGAGTTAGCTCCAAGTGGTTCGAATTTTTCTAAATCGTCGCAGGCACTAAATGTTATAGCAAATAGCAATGCTGACAGTACCCAAATTCCGTTTTTAATTTGTTGTTTCATTGTTATATTATTTTAATTAGTAACCTGGATTTTGCGATAATGCGCCGTTACTTAAGTTAATTTCTCTTTGTGGTATTGGTAATAATAAATCTGATGCATTATAGCTATAGCCGTTTGCTGCTGAAAATGCAGATAATACATTTTGTGCCTCATTAAATCGTATTAAATCGAATAATCTATGATTTTCGAACGCTAATTCTACACGTCTTTCGTCTAATAATTCTTGTTTAGTAATATTGGTTACAGGATCAGTTAATCCTGCTCTGTTTCTTACTAATTGAAATGAATTTAATGCTGCTGTTGCATTAGTACTATTGCCTCCTGCCATAATTGCTTCTACATGCATTAATAATACATCTGAGTAGCGTAATACTATCCAATCATTTCCTGCTTGTGTAGGATCACTAGACGTTGGGTCAATACCTAAAGCGGCATCGCCATCTGGAATATATTTTACAACTTGAAATTGTGTTGGTTGGTCTGTATCTACACGATAAGAGTATAATGTTCTGTTTCCGCCTAAAGCATCTAGAGCATCTCTAACATCTTGTGTTGTATAGTTTACACCACTTGTACGCCCTACTGCGTTTAACCATTCCGCAGAAAAATTCTGGCTATCTACACCATCTGGTGCATAACCTATTGCAAATATAATTTCGTCATTTAATTCATTAAAAAAGACATCTTTAAAATTAGGTTCTAAACCGAAACCGCTTCCCATTACAGATTCTAACAATATTTGCGCTTGCGTATAGTTTGTTCCTTGTGTTAAATATACTTTGGCTAATAGTGCTTCTGCTGCTGCTTTAGAGGCTCTTGTAATATACGTGTTGTCTAATCCAGCAACAGCTGTAGTTAAATCGCTTACTATTAATTCGTATATAGTTGCTGCTGGTACTCTTGTAAAGGATACATCTGTATCTTCATTAGTGATTACTCTATCTACTAATGGAATATCTCCATATAATCTTACTAAATTAAAATAAGCGTATGCTCTAACAAATTTTGCTTCTGCTTCAAATTTAGCTCTGTTTGCTTCTGATGCTACATCTAGATTTTGTAATACAATATTTGCTCTAAATATTACATTATAAAAACTTCTATAGTAATCTGCCACAATACCATTGGTTGGTTCTATATCATAACTTTCAAATTGTGCAGCTTCTCCTTCACTACTTTTAGTTCTGGTATTATCACTTCGCATTTCGGTTAAATAAAACTCAACTTGTAATGCGTGATATGAATTAGAGTTAGTATCATTAACGCCCTGTATACCATCGTACATATTTATTAAACCAGCTTCTAACTCTGATTCATTAGAGTAATAGATTTCAGCGTTTACTAACGATTCTAACTGTGGCGATAAATAATCGTCCCCACACGATGTTGCACTAATACCTAATGCAAATACGAATATAAATTTTATGTATGTTCTAATATTTTTCATTGTTATTAAGTATTAAATTAAAACTCTAGATTTAATCCTAGTGTTATTGTTTGATTTATTGGCGAACCTGCTCTTTGGTACCCGTAAGTAGTTGGAGAGGTATTATTTATAGACTCTGGGTTAAACCCTGTATAATCGCTAGCTGTAAAATATAATAGGTTTGTTCCAGAAGCATACAATCTTGCTTTAGTTATAAATATTTTAGAGGTTAACTTTTCTGGAAGTGTAAACCCTAAATTTACATTACGTAAGGCTACATAAGAAGCATCTTGAATAATATCGTCTGTAAATATTTTTTGCTTTATAAACTCTTGATCTGGCGTTGTTGTTGGATCAAAATCTTGTGAACTATTAAAATGATTGAATAAATATTGATCTCCCATGTTTCTAATCTCTGCCCCGTGACTTCCTTGAAACATAAAGCTTAAATCGAAAGAACCAATTTTAAAGTCGTTTGTAATACTCCACACAAAATCTGGATATGGATCTCCTAAAATTGTTTTATCATCATCATCGATAACACCATCTCCATTTAAATCTTTCACATAAACATCTTGTGCTTGACCTCCAACTGGATGGTATGGATTATTAATATATTCTAAAGGAATATCGCGATCTACAACCCATCCATAAAAAGATGATATTGGATTACCCACTAGATTAATCCATTCTGCAGCTCTTTTACTGTCTACATTCTGAATTTGTCCATTAGAATCTGCAAAATCTACTAATTCATTTTTGTTTTTTGAAGCTAATAGTGTTGTAGACCATCTAAACTTTTCTTTACTAATATTTCTAGAACGTAATTCTATTTCGAATCCTTTATTTTCAACTTCTCCAATGTTAACTAAACCACTATCGAAACCTGTAGTTACCGAGATTGGATTATCTATTAATAATTGATCACTTGTTCTTTTATAGTATTCAACAGATCCAGTTATTACATTATTAAATAAACCAAAATCTATACCTGGATTTATTTCTATAGAACGTTCCCATTGTAGGTTTGGATTTTCTAAATTAATTGGATTAAATCCTGGAGATGTTGCACCTCCAACTACAGCTGTAGAAGGTTGTAATAAAGATAAATAAGCAAAACTATCTACTAACGGATTTCCTGTCCTTGGGTCTGGATTTCCTGTTACACCATAACTAAATCTTAATTTTAAGTTACTTACAACTTCACTTTCTTTTAAAAAGTCTTCGTTACTAGCAATCCAACCTACAGAGGCTGCTGGGAAGTTACCATATTTAGAATCTTCTCCGAATTTTGAAGACCCATCACGTCTAAAACTTAATGATAATAAATATTTATCATCATAAGCATAATTAACTCTTCCTAAATACGACACTAATCGTTCTGGAATTTCGTAAGAGTTACCTACTACTGTTAATGGATCTGCTGCTGCAATGGTTTGAATTAAATCTGAATCGTAACCTGCTCCTGTTACACTTTCGAAAGTGGTATCCCATTTTTCTGCAGAGAAACCTGCAATGGCATTAACTTCGTGCTTACCAAATACTTTATCGTATGATAATATGTTATCTGTTACAATGTGAATTCTATTTGCTGTAGATAAATCTAACTGCGTTGCTGCTGCTCCATTTCTACTTGCTTGCACACCTTGCCATCTGTCTCTTTTTGTATTTTGATAATCTCCGGCTAATGTTGTTCTAAATGCTAAATCATCTGTTATTTTATATCTTCCGTAGAAGCTACCTGCTACTTTAAATTTATACTCATTACGATCTCGTTCTAATACTTTTGCTGCTGGATTGGTATTAGAGGTATTACTAATATCTGTTCCTCCTGTTGCTATTGGCGTCATTGTTGCTAAATCGTAATCATCGAACATACGCTGTATAGCATAATCCCCTATTTGTGCATCTGCATATTTACCATTATCTCTTAAACGGTTTACAAACTGAATTGTATTTTCATCTAAGTACAGTGGTAACCATGGTGTTTGTCTTAAAATATCATGAGTAGAACCGTCAAAACGTCTTCTATTAGTATATGTTGGCGTTAAGTTTGCCCCAATAGATAATTTATCGCTTAGTTTGGTATCTATTTTTAATCTTAAATTATAACGCTTAAAATCGTCTGTAAGGAGTACACCTTCATCATGTACATAACCTAAAGAGGTACTAAATTTTGTATTCTTACTTCCCCCTCTAGCTGCGAATGAGTGACTATTTATTGTACCTCCTTCAAAAATAACATCTTGCCAATCTCTATCTACTCCTATTAATTGCTTTACTCTTGTTCTATCAGATATTGTTCCTGTAGCTGCACGTTCTGCTGCTGCAGTTTCTGCTACAGTAAAATAGTAGTCATCACTTTGTCTAGCATCTTTAAAACCTGTAAACGAATTGTAACTGAATTTTGTTTTACCTTCTTTACCATTTTTTGTTGTTATTAAAATAACTCCATTTGCTCCTCTAGAACCATAGATTGCTGAAGATGCTGCATCTTTTAAAACTTCAAAAGAAGCGACATCGTTCATGTTAAAAGAACTTAAAAAATCACTATCAACTACTAACCCGTCAACTACTATTGCTGGATCAGAACTACCACTTATAGAACCTGTACCTCTAATTCTAATTGTTGGCGCAGAACCTGCTTCTCCTTCGGTTGCTGCTACTGTTACACCAGATACCTGACCTACTAATGCTTCATCTACCCTTGGTACTGCAATTTGGTCTAGTGTTTCGTTTGTTACTTTAGATATAGCACCTGTTAAATGACTTTTTCGCTGTGTACCATAACCAACAATAACTACTTCGTCTAAAGCATTTGTATCTTCTTCTAAAGCAATATTTAAAGTTGTTTGATTGGTTATTGGAACTAACTTTTTGATAAATCCTACTGAAGAAAATTGTACTACATCTCCTTCTTTTACAGTAATTTGATAATTTCCATCGAAATCGGTAGATGTTCCATTAGATGTTCCTGGAACAAAAATACTTACACCAGGCATTGGCATTTCGTCTCCTGCGGAAACGACTTGTCCTTTAAGTGTAAAATTCTCTTGCGCAAAAGCAGAAATGCAGACCAAGAACATTACAACTAGTGCCGACTTAACTTTTAAATTCATAATTTGTTTTTTAAGTTTTTGTTAGTTAATTGAATAAATAGTATAACTTAAAAACATAATAGTGTTACAGTAGTCATTTGTTTTTACTACTTTTACAGCGTTATGTTTTATTACATAATTACTTCCCTCCAAAGAAGTATTTTCTAAAAGGACGAGTGTGCACTTGTCCTTTTTTTGTATAAACCAAACTGGTTAACCAATCTGGTTTACCAAATATATATAAAAAAATGTTAATTACAACGTTTTCGTAATTTTTTTTAGATATTAATTACGAATACTTAAATTTATTCCATAAAATCTTCACGAATTGGGCTAAAAACATCGATTAACACCCCTTCTTCTGTGCAAATAGCACCATGCATAACGTGTGGTGGTATGTATACTGTGTCTCCCCCTTTAACTATTTTAGTCTGCTCTCCAATAGAAAATTCAAATGCGCCACTTTCTACATAGGTTACTTGACTGTGATAATGCTCATGCTTGTAACCAATACCTCCTTCATCGAAGTGTACTTTTACTAGCATAATTTTATCATCGTACCCCATAATTTTGCGTTTCACACCTTCTCCAACTACTTCCCATTCAAGGTCTTTATCTAAAATAAATTCTTTACTTGCTCCAAATGTTTTCATATCCTATTTTTCTTAATGAATTTTAATCCCTAATGTTAATAACCTAAATACAATTTACTTTTGTGGTGTTCCTGGACCTACTGTTCCTTCTCTAAACCAAACTTCTGTATAACAACCATTTTCATATTGCTTAGCTATATCGCCACCATAAGTTTCAGCACCTGCACACCAAACCATATTCTTTTCTGGAGCTTTCCCATTGGTTTGATTGTAAGCCCCTTGTTTAAAGTAGCCTAACTCTCCCGAGTAAGCAGAGGCTCTTTCAGTTCCGTCTTGTCCTATAGGTACGAATAATGTTTTTACTTGTTCTGGTATGTCTGATTGATTTACATATTCAGATGCTATTAAATTTTTAGTAAATGTTTTGGTTTCATGCCCTTCGCTTTTAAAAGTAAGATGCATAATACCTTTATAGACATTTACTTCATAACTAAACTCTTCACCTAGTTCTATACCATCTTTAGGTTCTGCAGGATATTCATTTTTGCTTGCACCTATAACAGACATATCATAGCCCCAAATAGCATTAGAATAGTCCCATCGTCCTGAATTATCATCTCCTGCAGTATTTATTTCATAATTCCAAAAAACAGATCCTTTTGTATGACCTGGAAACTTCTTATAAAACAACTTAAAAGGCTCATTTTCATGCCCTTCTCCGCTATGAATTTGCCCAACTACTGTAGAGTAAGAGGCTGCAACTCTAGCATCTCCAGAAACGGAAACCTGCATTACTTTACAAGTTCCTGTTAGTTTACCGCCTTGTTCTGGTGTCCAATCTCTTTTTTCATGTAATTCTGTCCTTGTATTACTTGAGTTTTTTGATGTAACACCAGAATTCGGTGTTTTATAAACAACCCAACGTCTAGTCCCGTCAATTACCGTGTAGAAAAAGTCTTTATCTTCAAAATCAACTAAATCTTCAACATTAGTTCCATTTCCCATTAATATTTTAAACTTATCCATAAAAGGTATCACTTGACTTGGGTACACTGTTTTTTTACTCAAACCATCATTGGCTTCAAAATATCCTGCATTAGAAATAGCATCATCACTAATCTCAATAGTTGCTGTTTTAAACCAAACTTCTGCATAATTGCCATCTGCATATTGTTTTTTAACATCTCCATTATGGGTTTCTGCACCAGAGCACCAGACTTTATTCACTTTTGGGTCTTTTCCGTTTGTTTGATTATAACAGCCTAGCTTAAAAAAGAGTCCTTCATCTGTATACGCATTTTCACGTTCTACACCATCTTGACCTATAGCAGCAAATAATTTTTTAACTTGATCTGGCATCTCTGATTGTTTTGCATATTCTGAAGCTATAAGGTTTTTAGTAAATGTTTTGGTTTCGTGTCCTTCACTAGTAAATTTAAGATGCATTATACCGTCCTTAATTTCTACTTCATAACTAAATTCTTCTCCTAAAGCAATCCCATTTTCTGGTTCTTGTGGATAGCTATTTTTGTCAGTACCAACAACAGAAAAGTCATAGCCCCAAATTGGATAAGAATAGTCCCATCGTCCTGAATTATCATCTCCAGCAGTATTTATTTCATAATTCCAAAAGACGGATCCTTTTGTATGGCCTGGAAATTTTTTATAAAATATCTTTAATGGTTCATTCTCATGCCCATCTGCACTATGGATTTGCCCCACAACTACAGAGAAAGTTGAAGCCACTCGAGCATCTCCTGTGGTAGAAACATTCATTACCTTTAAGGTTGCATTCATTTTAGCGTCTGTTGTTGGTGACCACTTTTTTAACTGAGCTAACTCTGTTCTTGTATTATTAGAAGTACCATGTGTATTTCCTGCATTGGGTGTTTTAAATACTACCCAATCTTCTTTATTATCTTTGGCTGCATAGAAGAAACTCTTGTTTTCGTAGTTTGTTGCTTGCCCAGCATTAGACCCATCACCTAGAATTAAATTCCAATGTTGAAAAAATGGTATTATATCGTTTGGCTTGCTTGCGACATTTTCAACTTTAATAGAGGTTTCTTTCTTAGTTTCAACACAGCTATTAAATAGTAAAATGGCACTTAAAATTAACGAACAATTGGTAAGTATTAATTTGAAAGTTTTGAATTTCATCTTATATGATATTTCGATTATTTTTTTAATTATAAATTATTCTTTATTATTTAATAACTAATTTCAGTGTGTTATTGATAAGTTGTAGTATTTTACATAAGAAAATGCGCCAGAGTCTGAAGTTATTAAATAATTACCAGCCTTAAAGTAGTTTTCGTAAGGCCATTTATCTAAACTAATATCTTCGTATACATATACTTCTTCATCGTTAAGTTGCACTTCTAACCTAGCATCAGATGCTTTAATTTTAAAATTGAAAGCGTTGTAACCCACATAACCTAAATTTACTTTTACATCTGTCCAAGTATTATTAGAGGTTTCTAGCAAATCATCTCCATCTGTATTGTCATCTATAAGCGACTTTTTGTGAGACCAGATGTAACCATCTTTCCAATAGATTTTTAATAATGGCGGACCGTTATTAGATGAGAAACCATGAGTAGCCATATCTTCTTCAGAAATAATACCGTGAATTTGCATAATAATAACTCTATGGTAATTGTTATTACTAGTATTGTCCTCAGAGACTGACTCTATTTTTAAACGTCCTTCCATAGCACCTCCTTCATCTAAAGTCCAATTGTCCTTGGAGTTAGATGGATTGATTAATTCTCGTAATTCGGTTCTCGAATACGAACTATTTGTTGTTGAAGATTCTGGATAAGCATAAAACACTAACGAATTATCGCTAATGTCGTCGTACATAAAAGGCTTTACAGGTTCTAGTGTTTGGTATCCTAAGTTAATAAGCTCATTAGGTTGATATTCGTCTGGCTTACCATTATTATTTTCATCTACGGGCAATGTTACTTTCCAATTAGCAAATGAGATATCTGCATAATTAATAGTAGAATCGTTATTTTCATTACCCTGCACTGTAGTCCCTTCTGGTCTATTATTTACCTCATCATTTTTAGAACAATTAACATTAAACTGTACAACTATAAATAGTATGATTATAGATATTGTATTGGAATGAATTTTCATAATATCAAATTGGTTTACCAGATTGGTTTACCAAATATATGTATATTTATTAATCATCCAAACATTTTAAGTAATAATTTGATAAATTAACAAGCTTTACATTAAGAATTAATTAAAATATAGTACTACTTGTTAAGAATAAACCATTATTTCCAATACTTTATTAAAATTTCTCTTCCATTGCTATTAGCTTATATAAAAACATGATTTTTATCATATACTATAGAAAAGATATGCTCTAATTTTGAAGTGTTAATCATTTATATAACCCCTAAAAATAACATTTATGAAAACAATTATAGTTCCTGTAGATTTCTCTACATATTCAGAAAATGCTTTAAAAGTAGCAGCTAATATTGCTAAAACACAAAATGCAGACATTGTTACTGTACATATGATGGGGATGAGCGATGCCGTTATTACTAAAGAAGATAATTCTATGGAAGGCATGTTCCATTTAAAACTAACCCAGAAACGTTTTGAAGAGTTTTTAGATAAAGAGTATTTAAATGACATCACTGTTCATCAAACCGTAAAAAACTATACTGTTTTCAGTGAATTAGATACTATTGCAAAAGAGCATAATGGCGATTTAATTATCATGGGATCACATGGTAGTAGTGGACTTAGCGAAATGTTTGTAGGATCTAACACAGAAAAAGTTGTTCGCACAGCTTCTGTTCCTGTTTTAGTAATTAAAGAAGACACAAATTTCGAAGCTAAAAAAGCTGTTTTTGCTTGCGATTATAAATTAGAAAGTATAGACGTCTTTAAAAAAGCAACCAATCTATTTAAAGCTTTAGGTATGCAGGTGAGTTTAGTATTTATAAACTTACCAGGAGAAGCATATTTATGTACTGCTGCTATAGATCAGCGTATTGTAGATTTCTTAATTCATTTAGACGGACAAGGTAAAATTTTACCAGAAGACATTACTATTTACTCAGATTATACAGTTGAGAAAGGCGTCTTTAATTATGCTAAAAAAATTAAAGCAGATATTATTGGTATCCCTACTCATGGTCGTAGAGGTTTAGCACATTTTTTCTCAGGCAGTATTAGTGAAGATATTGTAAACCACTCAAAATTACCAGTTTTAACGGTAAAAATATAAAATGTGACTTATAAGTAGTTAGTTATTAAAGGCCTTCTATACATAGAGGGCTTTTTTTAATGGGCTTAAAACACAATTAATTTATTCACTTAAATCTGGACGGTCTTGGTAGAAATCTTCAAATGTTTTATCTGTAGTATACTCATCGTTTAATATTTTAAACACCATTAAAATAGATGCTATTTGCCCAAAGACAACAAGAAAAAACACCCATGAAAAATTAAAATTCAAAGCCGAAAATAAAGTAACAGTCACCAAAATTAGCGTTGTTATAAATATCCATTGTATCACAGAATTTTTCATACCTTTTATTTTGTTTACAATTTACACAAAAAGATTAAACAAAGTGTAAATTTATTGTTAAATTAATGTTTCGAATTATGATTAATATCATTACTTACCCACAAATACTTTAGCAAATTTGTATCAGGTATAATAGATTTTTAAATCTGAGCAAATTTTTAATAATATGGAAAATTGTTTCCATTGTGGAGATGCATGTAAATCAGGCACTATTCAACATCAAAACAAATACTTTTGTTGTCATGGTTGCAAAACGGTATTCGATATTTTAAATGATAACGACTTATCTTATTACTACAATTTAGAGCACACACCAGGTAATACACCTTTACAAATTGAAGGTAAATTCGATTTTTTAGAAAACGAATCTATAGTAGAAAAACTTTTAGAGTTCAACGAACAAGGCTCTCAAATAGTATCTTTATTAATTCCCTCTATTCATTGTAGTTCTTGTATTTGGATTTTAGAACATTTAAATAAGTTAAATCCTGCAGTAAAAGCCTCGCAAGTAAATTTTCCTAAAAAAACAGTTCGTATTACATTTTCTTCGGAAGACATCACGCTCCAAAAGCTAGTTATTCTATTATCAAGAATTGGTTACGAACCTTACATTTCTTTAGACGATGCCACAAAAAAGCAATCTAAAACAAACCGAAGCTTAATCTATAAATTAGGTGTTGCAGGCTTTGCATTTGGGAATATCATGTTCTTATCATTTCCCGAATATTTTGAAGTTAGTGAATTTTGGTTGGAACGTTTTAAACATGTATTTCGCTGGTTAACGTTTGCTTTTGCTATTCCTGTAATTGCATATTCTGGAAGAGATTACTTAATCTCGGCTTATAAAGGATTACGCTCTAAACTCTTAAATATAGATGTTCCCATAGCTATTGGAATATTAGTTTTATTTATTCGTTCTTCTGTAGAAATTATTATGGATTGGGGCACTGGCTTTTTCGACAGCATGGCTGGGCTTGTGTTTTTCTTATTACTGGGTAAATTCTTTCAGCAAAAAACGTATGCGTTCTTGTCATTCGAAAGAGATTATAAATCCTATTTCCCAATTGCTGTTACTAAACTAATAAAAGACGATTCAAACAAAAAAACAGAGAAACAAACACAGGTTTACGATTTACAAAAAGGAGACCGCATTTTAATTCGAAATTCAGAATTAATTCCCGTTGATAGTATTTTAATTAAAGGGAATGCGCTCATAGATTATAGTTTTGTTACAGGAGAAGCAGAACCTGTAGCTAAAACATCTGGAGATAAAATATTTGCTGGAGGAAAGCAACAAGCTGGCGTTATAGAATTAGAAGTTTTAAAACCTGTAGAGCAAAGTTACCTTACTCAATTATGGAGTAATGAAGTATTTAGTAAAGCTAAAGTGAGTACTGTAGAAACACTTACCAATAGTATAAGTAAACGTTTTACTGTTAGCTTATTAATTATTGCAGTAATCGCAACAACATTTTGGTTATTCTATGATAATTCTAAGGCATTAAATGTATTTACTGCAGTGCTTATAGTAGCATGTCCTTGCGCTATAGCCCTAGCAGCTCCATTTACATTGGGTAATTTACTACGCATCTTCGGAAAACATAAATACTACATGAAAGATGCTAATGTAATAGAACAACTATCGCATGTAGACACTGTAGTTTTTGATAAAACAGGAACATTAACAACCATGAGTAAAAGTGTGATTACTTATGAAGGTATTTCGTTATCTGAAAGTGAAGAAACCTTATTAACCAATACACTTCGTGCTTCTAATCATCCATTAAGCAGAGCGCTTTATAACATATTAGAAACACATAATATTAAAACACTAGATCATTTTTCCGAAACCTTAGGAAAAGGAATTACTGGACATATAAATAACAATCATATAAAAATAGGAGCCTATCCATTTGTTATAGAAGAAAAAACAACAGAAACCTCACATAAACGTACAGCAATACATATAAGTACTAACAATACCTATAAAGGATGTTATGTCTTTTATAATGATTATAGACCTGGTGTAAAAGACGTTTTTAATGCTTTAAAACCACACTCAGAAATTGTTATCCTTTCTGGTGATAACGATGGCGAACGTGCCTATTTAGAAACTCTATTACAAAAAAATAGCACGCTATTATTCAATCAGAAACCAGAACACAAGCTCGAATATATAAAAGAACTACAAAGCAAAGGTAAAAACGTATTAATGGTGGGTGATGGTTTAAACGATGCTGGCGCATTAGCACAAAGTAATGTAGGATTATCCATTTCCGAAAACGTAAATGTATTCTCTCCTGCTTGCGATGGCATTATGGATGCCTCCCAATTTAAAGACCTAGCAACCTTTATAACAGTATCTAAAAAAGGCATGCAAATTATTAAGTACGCTTTTATATTCTCATTGTTTTACAACCTAATAGGCTTAGGCTTCGCCATTACAGGAAACCTTTCCCCTATTGTAGCAGCAATACTAATGCCTTTAAGCTCTATTAGTATTGTTATTTTCACAACAATAGCAACCTATTTATTAGGCCAAAAATTAAACACAATAAATAGCGAAAACTGATAAAAGTCATTCTTTATAAACGGCTTCAAAAGTATTTTTACATCATAAATTCAGGATAGGTATGAGTATTATTTATATGCTTCTGGCAATTAGTGTTATAGTAGCACTTCTCTTTTTTGCCGCATTCATTATTTCAGTTAAAAAAGGACAATACGATGACACATATACGCCATCTGTTCGTATGCTTTTTGAAGATGAAACTATAAAAAAGACGGATACCGAAACAAATCAAAAATCAACAAGAAAATCAATCATTTTAAATGATCAATCTAATTAACTATGGAAGTACAACAATTCTATTACGATAATAAAATCGTTCGTAAATTTATTGTCGCAACATTATTTTGGGGTATCATAGGGATGAGTGTAGGTTTACTACTCGCCTTTATGTTTTTATTTCCCAATTTAACCGATGGCATCTCTTGGCTAAGTTTTGGTAGACTTAGACCGCTACACACCAATGCTGTTATTTTCGCATTTGTAGGAAATGCCATTTTCGCTGGAGTTTACTATTCTACACAACGTCTTTTAAAAGCACGTATGTGGAAAGACTGGCTAAGTAACTTAAACTTTTGGGGTTGGCAATTAATAATTGTTGGTGCCGCAATAACCTTACCTTTAGGCTACACTTCCTCTAAAGAATACGCAGAACTAGAATGGCCTTTCGATATTGCTATTGCTATAATTTGGGTGGCATTTGGAGCGAACTTAATTGGAACTATTTTAAAAAGAAGACAACGCCATTTATATGTTGCTATTTGGTTTTACTTAGGAACTTTTGTTACTGTGGCCGTGCTTCATATTGTAAATAGTATGGCAGTTCCAGTAAACGCATTAAAAAGTTACTCAATGTATGCCGGTGTACAAGATGCCCTAGTACAATGGTGGTACGGACATAATGCGGTAGCATTTTTCTTAACCACACCATTTTTAGGATTAATGTATTACTTCGTTCCTAAAGCTGCAAACAGACCGGTGTACTCTTACAGACTATCTATTGTACACTTTTGGTCACTAATATTTATATACATATGGGCTGGTCCGCACCACTTATTATATTCTGCATTACCAGATTGGGCACAAAACTTAGGTGTTGCCTTTTCTATAATGCTTATCGCGCCTTCTTGGGGAGGAATGATTAACGGTCTCTTGACCTTGCGCGGTGCTTGGGATAAGGTGCGTACCGACCCTGTTTTAAAATTTATGGTAGTTGCCATTACGGGTTATGGTATGGCCACTTTTGAAGGCCCAATGCTATCTCTTAAAAATGTAAACGCCATTGCCCACTTTAGCGATTGGGTTATTGCACACGTACATGTTGGCGCATTGGCTTGGAATGGCTTTTTAACCTTTGGTATGATTTACTGGATGGTACCAAAGTTATTTAAAACAAAACTATGGTCTAATAAGTTAGCTAATGCACACTTTTGGATTGGTACATTAGGTATTATATTATATGCCTTACCAATGTATGTTGCTGGATTTGTACAAGCGTCTATGTGGAAACAATTTAACCCAGATGGTACATTAACTTACGGTAACTTTTTGGAAACGGTAAACGAAATTATCCCAATGTACTGGATGCGTGCTATTGGAGGTACTATGTTTATTGTTGGTGCTTTAATTGGTGTTTACAATGTAATAATGACTGCTCGTGCTGGTAAAAAAGTAACAGACGAACTTGCTGAAGCCTTACCATTACAACGTGTAACTAAAAAACGTACTGCAAAAGAAGGGTATCACACTTGGTTAGAAAGACGCCCTGTAAAACTAACTATTTTCGCTACTATCGCTATTTTAATTGGTGGTATGGTACAGATTATTCCATCGCTAATGGTAGACGATTATGTACCGGTTATTACCAGCGTAAAACCATACACGCCTTTAGAATTAGAAGGTAGAGATTTATATATACGAGAAAGTTGCGTGTCCTGTCACTCGCAAATGGTTAGACCGTTTAGAAGCGAAGTAGAACGTTACGGAGAATACTCTAAAGCCGGAGAATATGTTTACGACCATCCATTTCTTTGGGGAAGTAAACGTACTGGCCCAGACTTAATGCGTGTAGGCGGAAAATATTCAGACAATTGGCACTTAAACCACATGTACGATCCACAAAGCACATCAGACGGTTCGATTATGCCATCGTATAAATGGTTAGTAAAAAACAAATTAGATACTAGCGAAACAGTAGCAAAAATGGAAGCTATGGTTACTCTAGGTGTACCTTATACGGAAGAAGATATTGCTAATGCAGCAACCGCTATAAAAGCGCAAAGTATTGCTATTGAAAAAAATCTTTACAACGACCCAGACTTTGTAAAAACGTATGAAGCCGATAAAAAATATGCTAAGGACAACGGCGAAGATTTTATAGAGATGAGAGATCGTGAAATAGTAGCTATGATTGCCTATTTACAACGTCTAGGAACGGATATAAAAATTAAAAATACAGATGGCACTACTGCCGAGTTAAAACAATAAAAACCATGTTGAAATTTATAAAAGGAAACTTAGAAAACATAGATGGAGTGGAGATTTACCCAATGATTTCATTACTTATATTCTTCATCTTTTTCACAGCTTTATTTTGGTGGGTGTTTACCGCTAAAAAAGCACACATTGAAGAAGTAAGTAATATTCCTCTTGCAGACGATACTATTAACACAAACGAACCATTACTATGAGAACAACAGCATCATTTTTAAGATTATTAGTATTCTTTATCGCTGCCCTTATAATTATAGAATGGGTATATCCAGGAGACGAATGGGCCATGTTGACACAACCCATTTTATGGGCTATTGTTAGCGGATTAATGTTATTCGCCATTGCTTTTGAAATATGTGTTGCAGCCTTAGAGAGCATTCTATTTAGAACATTAACACCAGAACAACAAGAAAGCTATAACTCCAAACGTGCTTTAAAAGAAGAAAACCGTTTTAAATGGTTTAGAGACACTTATAAAAAAGCATTAGGTAGTAAAGCTATTGAAGAGGAACACGATATTATTTTAGACCATAATTATGATGGAATTAAAGAACTAGATAACGATTTACCACCTTGGTGGGTTTGGGGATTCTATGCTACTATTCTATTCGCTGTAGTATACTTAGTCCGTTTTGAAGTCCTTAACGATTATAATCAAGATGAAGAATATGAGATTGCTGTAGCAGAAGCTGCTATTGAAATTGCAGAATGGAAAAAAACGGCTAAAGATTTAGTTGACGTTAATACGGTAGTCCTTTTAACGGAAGCTTCAGACTTAAAGGCTGGACAAACTATTTTTAATACCAATTGTGTGGCTTGCCATAAAGCTGATGGTGGCGGTGGTATTGGACCAAATTTAACTGATAGGAATTGGATTTTAGGTGGCGGTATTAAAAATGTATTTAATACGATTTCTGAAGGTGGTAGAGATGGAAAGGGAATGATTTCTTGGAAATCGGAATTAAAGCCTTCTGAAATGGCACAAGTAGCGAGTTACGTTTTAAGTTTTCAAGGCACAACTCCTGCAGAACCAAAAGAAGCTGAAGGTGATATTTGGGTAGACCCAGAGGCTCCTGAAGACACAAAGATAGACACAAAGATAGACACAGAAACTAAAGAGATAAAAACTGAAGAAACTATTGAAATAATTCAAGATTCTACAGCAATGAACGTTATACTATCTAATTAGAAAAAATAGAATGGCAGAACAAGGTCAACATAATTTTAGAGATACCATAGGTACGCTTAACGAAGATGGTAAGCGTGCTTGGGTGTTTCCTAAAAAGCCTTCTGGTAAATGGTATGAGTATAGAAAATATGTGAGTTATGTGTTATTAGCTTTTTTATTGTCTGCGCCATTTATTAAAATTAGTGGGAATCAGTTTTTAATGTTTAATGTATTAGAGCGACGTTTTAACATTTTTGGATTTCCTTTTTGGCCGCAAGATTTTCATCTGTTTGTTATTATGATGATTATTGGTGTTGTCTTTGTTATTTTATTTACAGTTGCTTTTGGTCGTATATTTTGTGGTTGGATTTGTCCACAAACTATTTTTATGGAAATGGTTTTTAGACGTATCGAGTATTGGATAGATGGTGATAGAGGCAAACAGATTCGCTTAAGCAAAATGCCTTGGAATGCTGAAAAGATTAGAAAACGTGTATTAAAATGGATTATCTTTTTTATCATTTCGTTTTTAATTGCTAATGTGTTTTTAGCTTATTTAATTGGTAGCGATGCATTGATTCGTTATGTAAAAGATGGGCCTTTTAATCATGTAAGCACTCTTATTTCTTTACTCATTTTTACAGGGGTTTTCTATTTTGTTTTTGCTTGGTTTAGAGAGCAGGTTTGTATTATCGCTTGCCCGTATGGACGTTTACAAAGTGTTTTATTAGATAATAAATCTATTGTTGTGGCTTACGACCATAAACGTGGTGAAAAAGAAATAGGCCGTGCTAAGTTTAGAAAAAATGAAGATCGCTCCACTACAGGGAAAGGTGATTGTATTGATTGTTTTCAGTGTGTTAATGTTTGCCCTACTGGAATAGATATTAGAAACGGTACACAATTAGAGTGTGTAAATTGTACGGCATGTATAGACATTTGCGATAGCATGATGGCATCTGTTAATCTGCAAAAAGGATTAATACGCTATGCTAGTGAAGATAATATTGAGAAAAAAGAGCCTTTTAAATTTACGCCTCGCCTTAAAGGTTATACTGCTGTACTTGGTATTTTAACTGCTGTACTTATCGGCATGTTGTTTTTACGTAATGATATTGAAGCACGTATTTTAAGATTACCTGGACAGTTATATGAACGTAAAGCCGATAATATAATTAGCAATGTATACACATTTAAATTAGTAAATAAAACGATTAAAGATATAGATGATGTTCACTTTAAATTATTGTCTCACAAAGGAACGATTAAGTTAGTATCTCATCATGACTTTACAGTTAAAGGACAAGATTTAGCAGAAGGAACTTTATTTATTGAGATTAATGCGAGTGCCTTAAAAGATGATAAGGATAAATTAAGAATTGGTATTTATAGTAACAATGATCTTGTTGAAACCACAACTACGACGTTTTTAGGACCGAGAAGTTATAAATAGTACTAACGCTGCGTGAGGGATAGCAATGAAAATCCCGCAGTGAGGCACGAACGAGGAATTGTAATGTATAGCCCGACCCTTGTGGTCACGCCAAAAATAAAAGCATATGAATACAAAAGACAAAAAGAAATGTTGTGAAGGTTGTAAAAAAGGACAACCCGGACAAAACCAACAGTGCAAGGCTAAGTTAGTAATAGAACAACTTGAAAAGAATAACAAAACTAAAGTTTAATTAAACATATTAGGTTATGAAATGGAATTGGGGAACAGGTATTGTAATAGCAATTATAAGTTTTATAGGCTTTATCATGTACTTTGTGATTACAATGAGTACCGATAAAAAGTACAGTCATGATTTGGTTACCGAGGATTATTATGCGAAAGAAATGGCATACCAAACAGAAATTGATGCAGAAACTAACACTAATAATTTAAAAGAAAAAATAACAGGAAAACGAACTTCTGAAGGTTGGTTAATTACTTTTCCTAAAGAACTTAATCCTGAAAAAATAAAAGGGAATGTGTTCCTATACAGACCGTCTAACGAAAAACTAGATTTTAGTTTACCCATAGTTTTATCTAGTTTTAATTTGCTCATACCTGAAAAACGTTTGTTAGACGGTCGTTGGAACATTACCATAGATTGGAAATATGACGGAACGGATTATTTATACAAAAAACAAATAGTGTACTAATGTTACTCTCTGCGCTTATATTTGGTTTATTAGGTAGTTTCCACTGTGTTGGTATGTGCGGTCCTATCGCTTTTTTATTGCCTGTGGATCGTAAAAATGGTGTAAAACGGGTATTGCAATTATTAAGTTATCATTTAGGCCGTATACTAACTTATTCTTTATTAGGCTTAATCTTTGGAATTATTGGCAAGAGTTTAAATCTTTTTGGATTTCAGCAACAGTTATCTATAATTATTGGGGTTTTAATGATTGTAGTTATAGTAATTCCGACACAGTTATTTAATCGTTATAACTTTTCTAAACCGATATATAAGTTTGTTGGAAAAGTAAAAAGTGCTATGGGGAGTGCATTAAAAAAGAAGACCCCAGGCACTTTTCTTACTATTGGTTATTTAAACGGATTATTACCTTGTGGATTAGTTTATATGGCTATTTTTGGTGCTTTAGCTAGCGGTAATGCATTACAAGGCAGTTTGTACATGGCCGTTTTTGGATTAGGGACTATACCATTAATGACGACTGCTATTTACCTAGGCAATTTTTTAAAAACATCTGTAAAGCAATACATTTTAAAGGTTATTCCTGTTTTTGTTATTGCTATAGGCATCCTCTTTATTTTAAGAGGTTTAGGATTAGGAATTCCTTACGTATCGCCTTCTGAAATGGTAACCGTAGAACAAGCTTCATCTAAGCATAGTTGTCACTAGAAAAACAATCTTACTACTAATTTTAATATATATATATAACTTATGATTTTTAATACTATACCGCTTGTTAATTGGGGAATGGGTAGCGTTCTTATTGGTGTTTTTGCTCTTGTTTGTATTGTTATGGCTGTTGTAATTTACAATATGGCTAATAGTAATAACAAAAAGGATTCTGAAAATTAAGAACATAAAAAAGGGATAGCAACTAAAAAACTATCCCTTTTTCCCTTTTATATAAAACTAACTACTAAAATTTTAATATTAAACCGTCATAGAAAACAACTGCGTGTCTGGTTTTTTACGCTGTAATCGTAAATCGAAAGGCAAACAGACGTTACGTACAAAAGCACGCCCTTTATCTGTTACAATTATATTTTTGCGATTTAATTCTATAAGCTTATCTTCTTCTAAAGGTTTTAACTTTATAAGTACATCTGGTAACTCTGCGAAGTATTGAGATTCGTGCTCCCAACTGGTTTCGAATTTACACATTAAGTTAAGAATGTGTTGACGTATTACTAAGTCTTCTTCAGTTAAAATATGACCTCTGTAAACGGGTAATGTATTACTATTTATCTTAGTATAATATGCTTCTATAGTTTTTACGTTTTGCGCAAAACTATACCAACTATCACTTATAGAAGACACACCTAACCCAACCATCACTTGCGTTTTACTAGAATTATACCCCATGAAATTTCGGTGTATTTGCTCGGTTTTCTGTGCTTTATAAAGACTATCTGTTTTAAGTGCAAAATGATCCATTCCTATTTCCACATAGCCTGCTTCTATCAATTTTTGCTTTCCTATTTTATACTGTTCGTTTTTTTGATGTGCTGATGGTAAATCTGAATCTTTAAAGCCGCGTTGTCCGTTCCCTTTTATCCAAGGCACATGTGCGTAGCTATAAAAGGCTATTCGATCTGGACGTAATAGAATTGTTTTTTCTATAGTATTAATAACATCTGCTTCTGTTTGAAATGGCAGACCATAAATAATATCATGCCCAACAGAAGTATATCCTAGTTTTCTAGCAGCCAAAGTCGCTTTTTCTACATTTTTAAAAGGTTGCACTCTATTTATAGCGCGCTGTACTGTTAAGTTATAATCTTGAACCCCATAACACACACGCTTAAAGCCATGATTTGCTAACGTTTTAAGATGTGCTGTCGTTGTATTATTTGGATGACCTTCGAAACTAAATTCGTAGTTAGCTGACTTTTTAGCAATACTAAAAATACCGTTTAATAATCTACTTAAATGTTCTGGAGAGAAAAAAGTGGGCGTACCTCCTCCTAAATGTAATTGTTTAATTATAGGCGCTTCCTTAAATAACTCGTAATACAATTTAAATTCTTGTATTAATGCCTCTATGTATGGTATTTCTACATTGTGATTTTTAGTAATACGTTTGTTACAACCACAAAACGTACACATACTTTCACAAAATGGTAAATGGATATATAAACTTATACCTTCTTTTCTATTACTTTCTTTAAAACTATGATAAAGTGTTTCTTTCCAAGCGTTTAAAGAGAAGGTTTCGTTTTGCCAATAAGGTACTGTGGGATAACTAGTATAACGTGGCCCCGCCACGTTATACTTAGATGTTAAAGTACACATGTTTTTAGTATAATAAACTAGCAAACATAACTAACACACTAACTAGTATACTTACTATTAATAAGTTTAATACCGTTTTAGGTTTTTGTACCGTTAATATTGAAGCATTATGTGCATTACAAGCAGCAACGACCAAAAATACTTGAAACATTTGCGGAAAGGCATTACCATCCATCATCGTTAACATAACCGCTATAGATCCTAAACACGTAGAAAGGATTATTGCTAATGCAGAATACCCAACAAAATGTTCATTCCAGTCTGTACTAATTTTTGCGTATAAAGTGCTCATAATTTTAAAGTGTTTTAGTTTACACTCCAAAATTATAGTTTAAGTCTCATGCAGAATATGACATTTATCAGTTTTGAAAAAAAGCACTAATATTTATGAAACCAATTAAAGTGTTTCTCCATAATACTAGCCTTATTATCATTAATATGTTCTATAAATTGTTTGGCTATTGTAGATAAATTTTTAGAGCTTAACCATATTAAATTCCAATTAGTAACAATAGGTAAATCTTTTACAGGTATTACTTGTAAACTCCCGTTATTCAGTTCATTTTTAATACCTATTAAAGGCATTATCGAAAACCCTAATCCGGCAACAACTGCTTGTTTTAAAGCTTCGTTAGAGGTTAACTCCATTTTTTTATAAGTTGATATTTTGTGAGACGCTATATAGCGCTCCATAGCATGTCGCGTTGCAGAACCTTGCTCTCTATATATTAATGGTAGTTTTTCGAATATTTTTGTAGATAGGTTTTTACCCGTTTGTTTATACTGCTCCCCTCCTACTAAATACAGTTTATTTTTCATTAACTCTATACGTTCTATTTGTAAACTTTTTGGAATGGTAGATACCATAGCAAAATCGACATCATTATTTTCTAAGGCTTTAACAACACTTGCTTTATTGGTAACATCCATAACCAAATCTACACCTTTATGCTCATTTATAAAATCTGTTAAAAAGTAAGGCATAGCATACTTTGCTGTAGACACTATTGCTATTTTTAGTTTACCAGCAAGTTCTCCTTGAAAGGATAGTGCTTTATAATTTATGGCCTTTACTTCCTCTAAAATTTTCTCTGCTGCCAATGCAATTTCTTCTCCAAATTCTGTAATGTACAATCGTCGTCCTACAACCTCGAATAATGGAATTTGAAATTGATCTTGAAATTTTTTTAACTGGATAGAGACTGCAGGTTGAGTTAAAAAAAGCTCTTCGGAAGCTTTGGTAACACTCTTAAGTTGAGCAATCTTATGAAAAATCTCTAATTGATGTAATGTATAATTCATAAGTAATATTTATATATAACATAATAAATATAAATAAAAATTTATAAAATAAAGCATTCACCTTTGCAAAAAATATTTCGAATAAGAGTTTAATAATTGAAAAATCATATTTATGAAAACGAAAATTATCCCGCTTAATCCTATTGCAAAGAAAACTGCTTTTAAACTTGCAAATGGTATTGTTCTTTTTATCATTTTTACATTCTTTATCACTTTATCTACAAGCAGCAACAATTTATTTTTATCTGAAATTATAACAAGCAGTTGCATTATCATCTTCCTTTGCTTATTAAGTATTCTTTCAAAAAATCACTGAAACTCAATCTTATTTAGTTTATAATCTTATGGATTTCCATTTACTTATCGACAATTTAACAAACCCTGCTTTACTTTTCTTCTTTCTTGGCGTTATTGCTGTTCAACTAAAAAGCGACCTTTGTATTCCAGAAAATTCTTCAAAATTTATATCGCTATATTTATTATTATCTATCGGTTTTAAAGGTGGGCAAGAATTAGCACATAGCACATTTACTAATGAAATTTTATGGTCATTACTTTTCGGAATTTTTCTTGCTATTGCAGTTCCTATTTATACCTATTTTATTTTAAGACGAAAATTTAGTGTAGAAAATGCTGGTGCTATCGCAGCAGCCTATGGCTCTGTGAGTGCCGTTACTTTTGTAACAACCATTTCATTTTTAGAGCTAGAACAGATTCCTTTTAGCGGCCACATGGTTGCTGTTATGGCATTAATGGAAGCGCCTTCTATAATGGTAGGTCTTTTACTTATAAAATCGTTTAACAAAAATAAAGAAGCAAACAAAGTACCCACAAAAAAGGTATTACATCATGCGCTTACAAACGGCAGTGTCCTTTTAATTATTGGTAGTTTGGTTGTAGGACTTTTAGCTAGTGAGGCACAGGCAGAAGGTATTAAACCATTTACAACAGACATTTTTAAAGGTTTTCTAGCAGTATTTTTACTAGACATGGGGATTACGAGTGGTAGAAAATTATCTGATTTTATAAAAAAAGGATGGTTTGCCTTTACCTTTGCCATAATCATTCCAATTATAAACGGTATTCTAGTTGCATTAGCTAGTGGTTTATTTTGTTCTGGAGATGGCAATAGATTATTATTTGCCATACTAGCAGCAAGTGCTTCTTACATTGCCGTACCGGCTGCAGTTAAGCTAGCTGTCCCCAAGGCAAATCCTAGTTTATACATCCCAATGGCATTAGCTATTACATTTCCTTTTAATATAACGTTAGGTATGCCATTATACTTACACATCATTCAACTATCATAAATAATATTAATAATATACATAAGATATATAAATAAAAATATATAAACAAAAAACACCAACTTTGTAGCATAAATAAAAACACAATGGAAGTATTAGAAACAAAAAACGGAGTAATTAAAACAGTACAAGAAATAAACCTAATCGATGGTAAGTTTTCGGCTTCGGAAGCTGCAGACATTATAGATGATGTACTTAAAGTAAAAATTAACTTTCATAAATTACAACGTTTGTCTATAACAGAAGGTAATGTAGAGGATGCTTGTGAGTATGACAGCGGTAGAATAGACGAACTACTAGCAGAGCAAATAATTGCTAAAAACTTTTTTGCTCAAGCTAGATTAAAAGGAAAAAAACTTAAAATGAGTAGTACAATACATATTAGCGTTGAAGACTAAGTATTTATAATTTTGGTTGATTGGGCTTAGTCGCTATATTTTCCTGAGAAGCGTTTTTAAGCGAGCGCTAAAAAGCGGTTCTTCTTCAGAACCGCTTTTTTTAAATTAAAAATTAAGCTTTTATTAAACGGTCTATAATAATGTCTGTTTGCTCTGGATCAATCAATATTACTGGCTCAGAATACAGAAGTGGCATATTATCTTTAAATTTTTCGCGCAGTTTTTTATTTATAGTGTGAAATAAGAGTGATTTAGAAATACCCTTCAATATATAGCGTTTAGAATTTACAATGTTTCCTAAATTGTCTCTTGTTTTATAAACCACACCTTCACTAATCATAGCATTAGCTAATAATTTCTCAGATAGGAGAAAATCTGCTATTTCGTGTATTAAGGTTTGGTCTGAAGAAATTACCTGTAGAGTCATCATAAGCCAGTCATTTTATATACTTATAAATGTAAAAAAATAAAACTCATACTTTCATAAAAAATAGTTAAACTATTTTTTTTAATAGTATTACTATCATATCTTTGTTTAAGAATTTTACTAAAAGATTAAAAATACAAACATTTAATTAAGTTTTATACTTAAAATGAATTTAAAAACTTTCCATACTAAACTGTTTTTTAAACAATTGTTTGTTATTTCACTACTATTAATTGTAGTGACTCAGTCCATCTCAAAAGTTGCTACTCTAATTACAGATTCAAATTACGAATTAGTACTATTAGACTGGGACGAGAATTCTGAAGAAGAGCAACAACTAGAGGATGATACAAAAAATGAAAAAACTCAAATACTTTTTAGGTATAACACTCACCTGTTTTGTAACATAAATGAGACAAAACTTGTTAGTATCTCTGAAAACACTGCAGAAAGTATTTTAAGAGAAGTACATAGCCCTCCGCCCGATTGCACTTAATCCATAAAGAAAAAACCCTATAATTATGATACAAATAAATCACTTACAAACTAGGGTTAAAAGCACACTTTTACACATAATTAATTACATTTAAATTAAATGAAATACGCATGTAATGCTTCTTTAATATTTGAAATGTTTATGCGAATTTCATCTGACACCAAAATATTATATAGATGAAGGAAATAATGTCCCCATGGAAACGCTTTATAAGCCTTTTACAATTAGACAGAAGAGATATTCGTCAAATTTTTTACTATGCCATTTTTGCTGGTTTAGTAGCACTTACACTACCTCTAGGAATACAAGCTATTATTAATTTAATACAAGGTGCACAAGTATCTACCTCATGGATTGTGCTTGTGGTATTGGTAACTATAGGTGTTGCTTTTCAAGGCGTTTTACAATTGATGCAAATTCGTATTTTAGAGAATATGCAACAAAAGATTTTTACTAGAGCTTCTTTTGAATTTGCTTACCGTTTTCCTAAAATTAAAATGGAAGAATTACGTAATTACTATCCGCCAGAGTTAGCTAATCGCTTTTTCGATGTGCTAACAATTCAGAAAGGACTATCTAAAATTTTAATAGATTTCCCAGCCTCTGCATTACAGATTATATTTGGCTTAATATTATTATCATTCTACCATCCATTCTTTATTATTTATGGTTTTCTTTTAGTACTACTAATCTATGTTGTATTTAAATTCACGGCAAAAAAAGGATTAGAAACGAGTTTAAAAGAGTCTAAAGGAAAGTACAAAGTAGCACACTGGATACAAGAAGTTGCACGCTCTTTAATCAGTTTTAAATTGTCTGGCTCATCAAATTTAGCCATGCAACGCAATGATCTTTTAACCACAAGTTATTTGGAAGCTAGAGAAAGCCACTTTAAAGTATTAGTCTCTCAATTTATACAACTTATCACGTTTAAAATGCTTGTAACTTCTGGTCTATTAATTATTGGTGGATTACTAGTTTTAAATCAGCAAATGAATATTGGACAGTTTGTAGCTGCAGAGATTATTATTTTACTTGTTATTGGTTCTGTAGAAAAACTAATTAATGGCTTAGAATCTTTTTATGATGTTTTAACCTCTTTAGAAAAAATAGGACAAGTTGTCGATAAAAAGTTGGAACCGCAATCTGGAGAAGACCCATTTATTAATTGCGAAAAAATAAGCATCGAATTAGACAGTTTAAGTTACATTACGCCAGAAAACAAAGCTATTTTTAGTAGTCTTAATTTTAGTATAGAACAAAGTGACAGGATTTTATTGTCTGGACCTTCTGGATCAGGAAAAACGACTTTACTTAAAATTCTATCTGGTCTTATTTTACCATCTAGTGGTGTATTATATATAAACGACGCACCGATAAAAGGTATTAAACCAAATCAATACAGAGCACACATAGGCCAGGTATTACCAGAGCAATTTCCTTTTGAAGGGACTATTACAGATAACATAACCTTTAGTCGTGACGATATTTCACAAGACGAATTGAGACAAGTATTAAAAGTTGTTGGTTTATTACCTTTTGTAAAGAGCTCTCCAAATGGTGTTAATACTATTTTGCACCCAGAAGGTCAGCAAATACCTTTTACAGTATCTAAGCGTATTGTATTAGCAAGAGCTATAATACACAAGCCCAAACTACTATTATTAAAAGATCCGTTAGAGCATTTTGATAATGATGAGGCTACAGAAATCATTAAATATCTTACAGCTCCTGAACGCCCATGGGCATTAGTAGTATCCAGTAGAAATCAACTATGGAAAAATCATTGTAATCAAAAAATTACTATTGTAAACGGAACTATAAACTCTAAACAAAAAAACAATGCTTAATATCTCTCACAATAAATTAAATAAAAAAGTGTCGCTTGAGGGATACACTGCTTTTTCTAAGGCGTTTACCTCTAAGCACAATAAACTTTTTAATCGTTTTTTAGGTGCATTTGCCATTATAGTATTAATCATGCTGTTTTTACCATGGACACAAAATGTTAGTGGTAATGGATTTATAACCACATTAACACCAGACCAACGCCCGCAAACCATACAATCACCAATTCCTGGACGTATAGAAAAGTGGTATGTTAGGGAAGGGGATTTTGTAAAAAAAGGAGATACTATTTTATTTATCTCTGAGATAAAAACCGAATATCAAGATCCAAATCTTGTAGAACGAACAAATCAACAACGTGATGCTAAAAGCCGATCTGTTGTATCGTATAAAGAGAAAATAAAAACGTTAAAAAATCAAGTTAGTGCGTTAACAAACGAGCGCGAATTAAAATTAACACAGGCTAGAAATAAGTTAAAGCAAGCGCGATTTAAAGTACAAAGCGATAGTATCGATTTTCAAGCAGCAAAAACCAACATAGGCATTGCTCAAAAGCAATACGACCGAACTAAAACCTTACAAGAAGAAGGTATTAAATCTGTTGCCGATGTAGAAAATAAACGTTTAAAATTACAAGAAACACAAGCCAAACTTATTTCTCAAGAGAATAAACTTTTAGCGAGCCAAAATCAGATATTAAATGCTAATATTGAAATTAGCAGGATCTCAGCAGAATATGCCGATAAAATTGCCAAATCTCGTAGTGACCGTTTCACTGCAGAGTCTAGTCAATTTGAAGCTGAAGCACAAGTAACCAAACTAGACAACCAATCTACAAATTATAAAATACGTAATGCAATGTATTACATTACCGCACCGCAAAACGGTTACATCAATAAAGCATTACGAGGCGGTTTAGGCGAAACTTTTAAGGAAGGCGAAAAACTGGTAGGAATTATGCCTACTAATTATGACCTAGCTGTAGAAACTTTTGTAGAGCCAATAGATTTGCCATTAATGCACCTTGGAGAAAATGTACGAATTCAATTTGATGGTTGGCCTGCTATTTTCTTTAGCGGATGGCCTAATGCATCCTTTGGTACTTATGCTGGTAAAGTTGTAGCTATAGAAACATTTATTAGCGATAATGGCAAATTCAGAATTTTAATTGCACCAGATCCAGATGCAGAAGAGTGGCCAAAAAATGTTAGAGTAGGATCAGGAGCTTATACTATTGCTTTACTGGAAGACGTCCCTATTTGGTATGAAATCTGGAGGCAACTAAATGGCTTCCCTCCTAATTATTACAAGCCTGTAGATGGAAAAAGTAATGATTCTAAAAAAACTAAAAAGTAATGAATATCTTTTTAAAATATAGTTTATTTTATCTTCTATTAGCGTTCTCAAATTTAGGATTAGCCCAAAATTCAAACGAAACTCTTGAAAACATCTTATCTTTTGAAGAGTATCTAGGCTATGTAAAAAAACACCATCCGCTTATGAAGCAAGCTAACTTAGTATTAAGTGTTGGTGAAGCTAATGTATTAAAAGCTCGTGGCGGATTCGACCCAAAAATTGAAGTTGATTACGATAGAAAATCATTTAAAGGCACCGAATATTTTGATCAATTAAATGCAACTTTTAAAATACCAACATGGTATGGCATAGAGTTTAAAGCTAATTTTGAAGACAACACAGGATCTTTTTTAGATCCTAGTTTAACCGTTCCAGAAGATGGTTTATATAGTGCAGGCGTTTCGTTTTCGCTTGCCCAAGGCTTTTTAATAAATGAACGTATGGCTGCTTTAAGGAAAGCTCGTTTTTTTAGAGAGCAAACTAAAGCCAATAGAGATTTATTAGTCAATAATTTATTATTTGAAGCTAGTAAAACTTACTTCGATTGGCTAGAAGCTACAAATGCACAACGTATTTACGCTTCTTTTTTAGATAATGCAAAAATACGTTTAGATGCTGTAGAACGAAGCGTTGAACTTGGAGACAAAGCTGCTATAGATATTACAGAAGCTAGAATTGCTTTACAAAACAGACAATTAAATCTTGAAGCTGCAACTTTAAAGCGTAGAAAGGCGGCTTTAGCAATTAGCAATTACTTATGGCTTAATGATGTCCCTTTAGAAGTTAAAGACAATGTAATTCCGGTAAATCCAGAATTAGAAACTCTTGAGACAGTGCTACTATTAGAAGGTATTACTAATACCAATGCTTTAGTAAGTGCGCACCCAAAATTATTAAGTTTAGATGCAAAAATTAATGAGTTAACTGTAGATCGTTCTTTAAAACGGAATAAATTACTTCCTAAATTAGATCTTCAATATAATTTTTTAACTACTGAACTTAACCAGGTAAATAACTTTAATACAGCAAATTACAAGGCATTTGTAAACTTTAGTGTTCCGCTTTTTTTACGTAAAGCAAGAGGAGATGCCAAGCTAGCTAATCTAAAATTACAGGATGCTAATTTTGAACGCGTATCTACCTCTTTAAACCTTCAAAATAAAATTGACGCTGTACAGGCAGAAATAGAATCGCTAGATACACAAAACAATTTAATTGATGCTATTGTTACCGATTACGCTACTTTACTTAGTGCCGAGGAACGTAAATTTTTCTTAGGTGAAAGCTCACTATTCCTTGTTAATTCGCGAGAGCAGAAATTAATAGATTCACAATTAAAAAATAATAAATTATTAATTAAGCAATTAACTGCAACTGCTAGTTTGTATAATGCTTTGGGGATTTCGGAGCCATCAACTGCTAATTAAACTAAGTTGGTCGTTTATAATTAATTATAAACGACCAATCAGTTATATGATTTTTAAACTAAATCTAGTTTTTAATAATTTTATCTTGATGAATCAATATGTTATTTTGATCTGTATAATTAATAATGTATAATCCTTTTTTTAAGTTTTCTACATTAATACTTTTTTTGTTAGTATCTATTACTTCTCTAATAACTACATTACCATTAGCATCATAAATTATAGCGTTTACACTACCAGCTATTTCATTATTTTTTAAATCTATAGTGATTAAACGTGTTGTAGGATTTGGAGACACTTTAATTCCAAAATCATTAATCGTTTTATCTTCTTCTATAGTTATAACTTGCTGTACAGGCTTAACATCTGCAACTTGTTTAGAACTAGTTCCACAAGATGCCACACCAAACCCTACTTCGTAAGTAGCACACCCTGGTCTTGAAACAGCTACAGTATAATCTCCAGCTGGTAAGCTTACATTTATTGACGCCCCACTAGATAAACTAAATCCAAAACCTAATATTTCTGCATTTACAGTTAAAAAGCTATTGCTTGTATTTGTAAATCTTACTTTACGCCTTCCATTTGCTAAACACTCTAGTGTTTTCACTTTAAAATTGTTAGCATATATTGAAAATTTCTTAATAGATTCACATCCATTAGCATCCACAATTTTTATTTCGAAAGTACCAGGATAAATCCCTAAATTTAATGTTCTATTATTTGTAGTTAAAGTTCCTGTTCCATCCCCATAGACTTCGTTTATTGTGACATTAAAAGGAGCTACACCCCCTATAATTTTTGTTCTAAATTGACCACTAGTTCCACAATCACTAATTGGATTAACTAATGATAATTTTTGATCAAAATCTTCACAATTATTAGCTTGAGCGTTTACTGTTTGTAAAGATAATACAGTTACTAATAGTAACATTACAATGTTTTTGAGTTTCATTTTGTTTTTTATGTTTTAAATTAATTAATGGCGCAAATTTAGACTAACACACCTAAAAAACAGCAAGTTAACTCCTTGACAAAAACTAGACTAAACACCATACATTCTATATAAATCCTATATTTTTAGTAGATTTTTAAAGAAACCTATAATCACCCGCCTTCTTTAATTTCATTTTAATAATTATTAAACATTATTTTTAACATATTCTAAATTACATTAACATTTACTATAAAATCATCTAAACTGAAAGATTAATAGATTACAATTAAAAGAGAAGAAATAATCTTTTGTAAGTATTTAATTAGAGTGCAGCAGAGAGCTCAAGTTTTTTCACTGCACTCAAAAAAAATAATATTACAAACACAACTTTGTTATAATTTTGAATCTATAATCTAGGGTCTACTGGTTCGCTCTCCATGGCTAAAATACCAAAGACACATTCATGAATTCTTCTTAATGGTTCTTTTTTCACAAAACGATCTAAAGCTTCTAAACCTAAACTAAATTCCTTAATAGCCATGGCTCTCTTTTTAGAAACTCCTCTTTGTCTAAGACTTTTTAAATTCTCTTCGGTATTATAATCGGCTCCATAAATAATGCGTAAATATTCTTTTCCTCTACATTTTATTGCTGGTTGTAACAATCCTTTTTTTCCTTTAGCAATAAAATCTAACGGTTTTACAACCATACCCTCTCCTCCTTTTACTGTTAATTTCTCCCACCATTCTACTACATCCCCAATAGCTTTCTCGTCTTTTAAATCTAGTATTTTATATGCTGTCGCTGTTAACAATGAATCTTCTTTAGCGATATTAGTAATCGTTGTCATGTGCCACTCATGATTTCTATTTGTATGTGTTTGATCTTCTGTTGCCAAAATATGAAATGGCGCTATTTTATAGTCTTCAATTGAATTAACTTCCCAACAATATTGGTTGTATGCAACTCTAAACTTATCATTTAATACTATTTGTTGTTTTGTCTTGGCTAGCACTTTTTGCAATTCCGGATGTTTAACAGCAGCTTTTTCAATATGTTTAGACACAGATTTTAAAGCTAAATCTCCAGCTGCTCCAACTGCTGCATATTGTGTTTCTATTAGCTGCATGGCTTTTGCAGACCAAGGCATTAATTCGCAATCGAAAATAGCCCAATCCGTATTAAAAGTTTTCCAAAACCCACTCTTTGTAAGTGCTCTTTTAAAACGACTTAAAATGGTTTGTTCTAATTCTAAATCTGTAAAAAAACTTCTTCCTGTTCTAGTATATATTTTACCTATACCTTCTCCAATAATCCCAAATGATGCTTGTATTGCTTTTTCATTTTTACCGACAATTACAATAGCTCTAGATCCCATGTGTTTTTCTTCACATATAATCTTTTTAATACCTTTAGATTTATAGTAATTAATCGCTTCTTTAGGATACTCTAAATAATCTCCAATAGTACTAGTTTCAGAAGGTGACATTGTTGGAGGCAAATAGGTTAGCCATTTTGGATTTACAGCAAAACGACTCATAACTTCTAAAGCAGCAATGCTTTGCTCTTCTCTAATGGTAATGACTTCTCTATATTTTGTTTTAATGTGTTTTTTCCCTAAAACATCTTCAATATCTAGACTGTCATCATGTTCATGTTGCGCAGAGTAATTTGTTTCTTCTACTAATGGCTTTTTAGATTCTGCATAAACTTGTTTTGCACTTACAGCTACTAATTCTTGTTCTGGATATTTTAATGCTGTTAATTTCCCTCCAAAAACACAACCAGTATCAATATCCATAGTATTGTTTAACCATTCTGCCTCTAGAACAGGTGTATGTCCATAAACCACCATTGCTTTTCCTTTATAATCTTTAGCCCAATTTAAACGTACTGGTAATCCATAAGTATCTATTTCCCCAGTAGTTTCACCATACATACAAAACGACCGTACAGCTCCAGAGCCTCTACCTTGCATATTTTCTTTTAAGCCTGCATGTGCAATTACCAATTTTCCATTATCGAAAACATAATGACTTATTAGGCTTTTTAAAAATATTTTAAGGTCATTAATAAATGCTTCTGGTTCTTCTTTTAACTGTTCTAAAGTTTCTGCCAAACCATGTTTTACTTGTACATTTCTTCCGTTTAGTTTTTTTAATAATTTACTATCATGATTTCCGCAGACTACATAGGCTTGTTCTTTTTTCACCATAGACATTACTATGCGTAATACTTCGTTAGAAGCTGGCCCTCGATCTACTAAATCCCCAACAAAAACAGCTGTTCTTCCTTTCGGATTTGTTACTGTGTAACCGTAGTTTTTATTTCGATCTTTATGTTTTACTATTTTATAATTAAGTTTTTTTAGTAATGCTCTTAATTCTGTAAAACACCCGTGTACATCTCCAATAATATCGAATGGTCCTGAAATCTCTTTTTTATTATTCCAAAGCTTGTCTTTTACGATTTCGATAGCGTTAATTTCTTCTGGGGAGTTAATGACATGTATATATCTAAATCCTTCTCGCTTTAATTGACGAATTGATTTTTTTAATTGATGATGTTGATTTCTAATAACATGTTTTCCAAAATTTCTATCTGGTCGTTCCAAGTTTCTTTCTTGACATATTTTTTTATCTATATTTAAAACTATAGCTACAGGTAATGTATGATACTCTTTTGCTATTTGTAATAATGGTTGTCTTGCTGTTGCTTGTACATTTGTAGCATCTACGACTGTAAAATTTCCTCGCTTTAAACGTTTTTTAATCATATAATGTGCTAAATCAAACGCATCACTTGTAGCTTCCATACTATTCTCATCGTCTGAAACTACTCCTCTGCAATAGTCTGAAGATACTGTTTCTGTTGGCAAGAAGTTTTGTTTGGCAAATGTAGTTTTTCCCGAACCGGAAGTTCCTACTAATACTACTAAAGCTTGTTCTGGAATATGTATTGTATGTTTTTTCATAACTATGCTTCGTTTTTAGTTTTAAAAATTGCCATTTGGCTAGGCCCACCGTACTGCTCATTAATCTCCCCAAGCGGTTTGTATGTTACTTCATAATTAAATGTTTCAGCAATTCTACTTCCCCACATTTCAAACTCTTTTCTAGTCCACTCAAATCTATGATCTTGATGTCGCATTTGTCCTTCCTTTAATCCTTCAAACAAGACATTGTATTCTCTATTTGGGGTTGTTACAATAATATATTGAGGTTTTGCATATTTAAAAACAACTTGCTCTAGAGATTCTAGCCTAGGTTTATCTAAATGTTCTATAACTTCTACTAAAGCTGCGCCTTCAAATCCAGAAATACGTTGGTCTTTATAGTTTAATGATCCATGTATTAATTTTATTTTTTGTTTTTGATATTCCGATAATGTATCCCAATACAATCTCTTCTTTGCAATTTCTAAGCTTCTATAAGAAATATCCATTCCTAGAATGTTTTGAAATTGTGCTTCTTTTAGCAGTAGTTTTAATAGTTTCCCTTCACCACAACCTAAATCTACTATTGTTTTAACATGTAATGCTTTAAATGTTTCTACTACAGTTTCTAATCGTATTTGATGTAATGAAGTTTTCTTAATATCTGTTTGTTGAGATATGTTATTCGTTTCTGTTATTATTTCTTCAGAAAGTTGCTCTAACGCTAATTGGGTATAACTTTTTTTAAACTTTAAATATTTTTTTGTGATTAGTTCTTTTGCTGGATGATTCTTCAACCATGTTTCCCCTTTGTTTAACAATTTCTCTACTTCATCTTCACTTACATAATAATGCTTATTATTATCTAAAACAGGAAGTAACACATAGAGATGTGATAGTAAATCACTAATTGTTATAGAATTATGCTCTAATTTCAGATTAAAATAGGAACTAACTCCCCAATTAAGATTAGAGCTGTCTAACTGTTTTTCTTCCACCGAAACCTTATATCCTAGCGGTTCGAAAAAATTAGCGATTTGTAATTTTCCTTTTATAGATTTCACTACTGAAACTTCTATTTCTAAAGAAAACTGCTCTTCTACTAAGTTTGGATGTTTATTACATTTTCCATTAAGAGCACTACCTAAAAACTTTGAAATTACTGTTGTTAAAAAGGAGGAAGCAACATAAGGTCTATCGTTTACATAATGCCCTAATTTAAATGTTGCACTATAATTATCTTTAGTTGTTCGAGCGAGCGCTATGCTATTTATCTCAACGAACATAACGAAGCTACATAGTTCTTTTGAAATTTCTGGGTAAAACATGTGTACCGTACCGTAAGGCAGCGTTTCCGTTTGATAACGACTTGGGTGCTTGTGCAATAAGAACCCTAAATTATTAGCATTTTCTCCAGTAGTTTTAATATTTAATACCATATCCTATTCTTGATTAGGATACAAATATTATTTAACATTACGCAATGTTTTTGCGTAGTGTTATTTTAATAAAAAAACATCTATTTTTTATTGTACTAATACCAAAGGATCAGAATACAAATAAGAATAACCCAACAATTTTTTACTCTTAGCATTAGACACTATTTTATAACTCATAGTATCTTCTTGTATAAATTCGGGAGGTGTTAATCCTAGCTTTTTAGCAGCTAATGTGTAAAATTCTTGTCGTGTAGGGTGTTTATCCGCACAGCCGTTTATAATCTCTCCCCAAGCGTTTTGTTTTATTACTTTTTGAATTAGACCAATACAATCGTCTCTATGAATAATATTAACTGATCCTTCTGCGTTTTTAAGCTCTTTTTTATTAGCTAAAAATCGTCCAGGTTGTCGATTGTAACCTACTAAACCAGACATTCTAATAATAGTAACACGGTCTTTTAAAACAGATTGAAGTTTTTGTTCTACTTTTAAAATAGCTTGTCCAGATGGCTTTTCGGGTACTACTTTTAAATCTTCAAATACTTCACTATTTGTGTTTTGATACACTGAAGTAGAACTAATAAAAATAACGTTTTGAGTCTCGTTTATAAATGGTAGAATACGTTCTATTTGCTCCAAATAAACAGTTTCTATATTTGGCACTCGTTTTGGAGGAATATTAATAATAATAACCTCACTCCCTAAGGTAAACTGAGAATATGTTGTTGCGTTTACACTAGCTAAAGTTAATAGATGGGGTTGAATATTTTCAGACTTTAAAACTACTAGTTTTTCTTCTGTAGTTGTAGAGCCTTTAACTGCTATTCCTTTTGAAATAAAATCAATAGCCAACGGTAAACCTAACCAACCACAACCTAGTATACTTACATTTTCTATTGTCATCCTAATCGTTTTAATTTAGAGTTTCAACTTTATTAGTTTTTAAAAGTGCTATTTTTTCCTCTTCTGTTTTAATAATCTGTTCTTTTACCGCTCTATATATAACATCTTTAGCTTCAGCATAAGACACATTGTAAACTCTATTTAACGTTCTAAATTCTATTGGATATTGTTCCAATTGTACATTATAAAAATGGTCTAATTCTTCCTTTTTAGGTAATTCGAACTTTAATTTTAATTGAAAACGTCTTAATAATGCCGTATCTATTACACTAGAATGATTAGTTGCTGCTATTAATAAACTTGTGTCTGGCAAATAATCTATTAATTGAATAATCGCATTTACCAACCGTTTCATCTCGCTAGAATCTTTTTCGTCGTAATCTCTTATTCTTCCAATGTAATCAAATTCATCTATAAATAGTACAGCACGTTCACGTTCTGCCTTTTTAAAAATGCTTGCTATATTTTTTGCAGTTTCTCCTAATTTGGAAGACACAAGTTCTCCTAAATTTAAAATTACTATCTTTTTTTGTAGTGCCTTAGCTATTGCTTTTGCAGTTGTTGTTTTCCCGCAGCCTGTATGTCCAAATAATAATAACTTATTATCGACTGGTAAATTATATGTTTTTAGTGCTTCAATATGCTTAAACTCTTTTAGTAATTGGTTTAAAGCTTTTTTATTGGCTTCGCTAAAATGAATATGTTCTAAAGGAATTACTGTTTCTCTATCGTTAATTACTAAATTATGATTATACATTTTCTTCTATAGCTGTCTAAATTATATAGTTACAAAGTTACTACTCCTAATTAATATATAAATGAATATCCGCAAGTGATTTTATTTTCAACTTATACATTTAATAGTATCTTTAAGTAGAATTTTTAATTCTAAATTTTAAATAAAACCATAATAAATGAGTGTAATTTCTAAAGCTTTAGACACTTACTTTCCTAACCTCACAAAAATGCCTGCGCTTAAAGAAGAACTTATAGCTATAAGCGATATTATTACCATAAAAGCAGGAACAGTAATACTTAAACAGGGTGCTTACGTAAAAGTTATTCCACTTATGGTTTCGGGTTTGGCTAAAGTATTTAAAGAAGAACCAGAGCATGGTAATGAGGTCCTACTTTATTATATTAAACCTGGGGAAAGCTGTGTTATGTCTGTAACGTCTATGTTAAATAACGACATTAGCCAAGTTAAGGCTGTTATAGAGGAAGATGCTCAAGTTGTCGTTGTGCCTTCAGATAAAGCTATGCTTATTGCTGAAAAATATCCAAAATGGAATGAATTTATTTACACTTTATTCAATATTAAATTCACAGAATTACTTAATGTAATTGAAATTTTAACCTTCTCGAATAAAGATATTAGGCTTTTAGAATACTTAAAACAAGAAGCTAAAATTAAAGGACATTCTATAATAAAGAGCACGCACCAACATATTGCTGACGAATTAGGCTCTTCAAGAGAAGTTATTTCTCGTTTATTAAAAAAATTAGAGCATCAAGGGTTAGTAAAACTTAAATTGGGTGCTATTGAAGTTCTCGAATTATAATTTCACTTCTTGTAACACTTGTTACTGCTTTTGGCAGTAATAGATATTAGTTTTGGTGCATGAAACTAAAGCTATTTAAAAAACTAATTGTAGCATGTTTATTATGCTTTTTCATTGTTTCTGCTTTAGTTATTTGTATTCAATATTTAACTCAATAAATTATGAAGAAAAACATGGGCGGCACAGACCGCATTATTCGTATAGTAATAGCAGTAATTGTTAGTGTATTATTCTGGCAAAATATTATTAGTGGTACTCTTGCTTATATATTACTAGCATTATCTGGTATTTTTGTATTAACTAGTTTTATTAGTTTTTGCCCTATATACAGCATTATTGGCATTAACACTTGCAAGGTTAAAAAGTAAACAGTATTACACTTATACATTTAGCGCATTATTCTATTAAGCATAATGCGCTTTTTAATGACACTAAATTACTATTCTCTCTTTATATTGGGTAATTATTTTATAAAGTTAACCTTATAAATATATCTGTTGACTTAAAAGGCTTCTAAGAGATAGACTTTTAATAATGAATACAAATCAAAATAGAAAAGAACATATTTAGAATATTATAATATCACTATTCAAAATCAAAATTCATTAAATGTAATATGGATGGATTACCTAAGACTTCATAAACTATTAATAAAAATAGATATATAAAACTTTATTTACCCCCTTCTCATTACATTAAATAAGTAATGTATTAAGATTTAAGTGACAACTAATTTCCGTAAATTTAAAGCCAATTAACTTTAATCTATTTTAGAATTTTGCATGTAGAAAAATTCTCTCCAGAAATTAATAAAGTCTACCAGATAGAAAAATATACACTTATCCATATTTTATCTGGCACAGGAAGCATACAGGTTGATTTTAACAACTATTATGACTGGCAAGAAAAAGGGATTTTTTTAGAAAAAGGGCAATACATAAAATTCTTATCTGATACTTTTCTAGTACGAAAAATAGAGTTTTCTGATGAGAATAAATTTTATAACAAGGACGTACGCGTTTTATTTAAACACCTTATTTCTCTGGGTTACATTGACTTAGAAGAATGCGAAGATTGTAAAAGGTTTCTTTCTGAATCTGTACTTGCAAACGATTCATCTGCAGACATTATAGACGTATCTTCAAAACAATGGTACTGGCAAAATCCTTTTAATGCCAATAAGGAAGAATACCAAATTATTTTTGATGCCAAAGAAATTATAGATAGGGAATACTCCAATTCTCTTACTAATCGTGATTTAGTAGACATTATAAATCAAAGAGGTTACAACGCCCAAACATTAATAAAAAACAAAATTGGGTTATCGGTTAAAAACTTATTAAATGCTAAAAAACTTGTTGAGAGCAAAAAGGAGATAGTATTTACCGATAAAAGTATTCAAGAAGTTTCATATCAATTAGGCTATAAAGATGATGCTTACTTTAACCGCGTCTTTAAAAATGCTACTGGGAAAACGCCTAAACAATTCCGGGACAATTTCGATTTTAAAAACAGAGACCTATTTAGTCAAGATATTGTAACTCTTCTTAAAGAGTACCATACACAAGAAAGGTCTTTAGAGTTCTATGCAGATAAAATGAATTTATCTGTACAAACATTAGCTAGAAAGGTACAATCTAAAATGAATATTTCTCTTGGACAGCTTATTAGATTAGAATTAATAAATACTGCCAAACTAATGCTACTTGATGGCCAAAGTGTTATACAAATTTCTCAGAGTTTAGGTTTTGAGGAAGCTAATCATTTTTCAAGATTCTTTAAACATTACTCTGGTATTACTCCTACCGATTTCAAATTAAAAAAGTACAATTTATAGCGCTTTTTTTGTAGCATACTCTTCTCATTTATCCTTCATCTTTGCAGTGTAATTAATAACTAAAAAAGATAATAATGGATATTAGAACACAAGTAACAAAAATGGATACAATAGTAAGTCAAGGGGCTATTGTAGATGCTGTAAAAACTTTTTTTGCAGACAACGCTAACACTTCAGATTATGGAAATGGCGGAACAACAGGAAAACCAGAAATGATTGCTAAAATGGAAGGTTTTGCAGGAGCTATTGCTAAAGTAAATGGTATAACACATCATCATTCTATTGTAGATGGTAACGTTTCAGCTTCAGAATTTACATTCGATTTTAACATGAAAGATGGTAGTAAAATTTACTGGCACGAAATCATTCGTAGAATATGGAACGATGAAGGAAAAGTAATTCAAGAGGAATACTTCAACGCTGAATAATTAGAATAAAACAATTAAAAAAAAACAAAATGAAAAATTTAATTAAAACATCAATTTTAGGACTTGCATTAGTAATGAGTTCTGTAGTATTTGCACAAGATAAAATGTCGAACAACATAGATAATAGTAACATTGCTTTATCTGGCTATAGCCCTGTATCGTATTTAGATTTAGGTTTGGCTCAAAGAGGAAACAAAGCCTACAAATCTGAATATAATAAAGTAGCTTATTATTTTACATCTGCTGAACAGAAAACTACTTTTGACAAGAATCCTGCAAAGTATTTACCACAATATGGAGGTTTCTGTGCTTTTGGGGCATATGCTGGAGCTAAATTTAGAGTAGACCCTACTAAATTTGTTGTTAAAGATGGTATGTACTACCTGTATTTAAATAATGTGGAGTTAGATGCAAAACAATTGTGGCTGGCAGAAAATAATCACAGTAAATTAAGAAGTGTAGCCGATAAAAATTGGAAAAAATTAAGTAAAACACACAATTAGAATTACATACCCCTTATTAAGTAATTTAAAGTGCAAACCCACAGGGTTTGCACTTTTGTTATTCAACATTTGTTTTGGCTTATAAAATAGATATTTAATTCATTACCAATCATTAAATACAATTCACAATACCTTTATGTAGTAATACTTTTAATTATTCTTAAACCAGAATACCAATAATTTAAAAATACTAATACTTAAATAATGTGCACATCTAAACTTTATTATATACACAAAGCAATATCTATTGCTCACAGCTGCCTTGGTGATAACAAAAGACACCCTTTTGGTTCTATAATTGTTAAAGACAATAAAATAATTGGTATTGGTAAAGAGTCTACACGTATTAATAATGCCCCTACAGCACACTCAGAGATTGAAGCCATAAGAAATGCTTGTAAAAATCTAAAAAGTTCAAGTTTAAAAGATTGTATTATTTATAAAAGTAGCGAACCCTGTTCTATGTGTTTATCTGCTTTATTTTGGTCTCAGGTAAATACGATTTATTATGCTTGTTCCAGAGAAGATGTATTCAATTTTGGGTTTTCAGACCGCTTTAGTTTAGTAGAAAAAAGAGAACATTTTGATGACACCTATTTTCAGAAAATGAACTTGTATCAAATGGAAAGCGAAAAAGGGCTTCAAATATTTAATGATTGGAAATTAAAACATTAACCTTTTGCATAACATGCTATTTACAAAAAGTACAATGAAAAGTGATTTTTTGGTAGCATAAAATCCATGCTTATCAAGCATCTTTGAAGAACAAATAAAACAAATAAAAATTATGAAATTTATTACAAAAAGAATACACGCGTTTTTAGATTACCCCGTAGCTATTGCATTAATAGTACTACCTTTTTTATTAGGGTTAGGAACATCCAACCCTATAGCATTACAGCTTTCTGTAGCTACTGGAATATCTGCATTTATATTAACACTCTTAACAGACCACCATTTAGGTGCTTTTAGAGTAGTCTCTTATAAAACACACTTGATTGTTGATTTCTTGGTTGCAGTCGTATTTATTGTTGCTCCGTTTATTTTCTCATTTAAAGGAATTGACGCCTATTATTATTGGATTAATGGCGCTGCCGTACTTTCTGTTGTTAGTATGCATAAACCAGAAATTACTTAATAATAAGATAAAAAACCTTGATTTGTAAATTAGATTTAATAGTTATTAGAGCATATTAATTGAAAAATTGGTATGCTTTCTTGTTTTTGAGTAAGTGTAAATCTAGAGAAGCAATTAACTAAACAGAAATGACACCAATGTTTTAGCTATTCCATAAAAAAGAGGCTGTCTAAAAAGTGATTTTTAAATTAAATGTCACATTGAGCGCAGTCGAAATACTTTGTTTTACAAGACATTAAAACTTCGACTTTAGCCTGTCTCGAGCGCAGACGAAAGGCTCAGTTTGACAAGAATTATTTACTTTTTAGACAGCCTCTTACATTGTAGCGGTAACTGGACTCGAACCAGTGACCTTCGGGTTATGAGAATAAAGTGTTAACTATTCTTATTTTTTTATCATCTTTTTAGTGATTTTACCTTCCTCTCCTAAGATAACAATAAGATAATTTCCTGAACTTAATTTTGATACATCTAATACTGCTTTCCTTTCTATATTTTTAAGGCTGAATGTTTGCACCAAACGTCCAGCTACATCATAAATATCAAGTTTTTGAAGTGATAGATTTTTATCATTAAGCAAAACTAACTTATCTTTTACTGGATTTGGGTATACGACTATACTGCTATGTAAGTTAACAGCATCCACACTAAGTGTTGAACTAATAGTAACTGCTACACGGTTTGAAACACCGGGGCCTATTATACGTTTTACACCAACTAAATCTGTCAATAAAATTTCACCATTGGGCTGTACGATTACACTTGAAGGGATAAAAAAGTTAGAGCCTAAAATTTCTATATTTGAACCATCTAAATCCATGCGTTTTATAACATTATCACCAGAATCTGATACTAAAATTTTTCCATCGTGTATAGTTATATCAGTAAATCCTCCCGATATTATGGTTTCTATATTTAAACCATCGGCATCCATACGCTTTATAACACCAAGATTTTCTAATACTAAAATTTTTCCATCAGACTGCACAGCTAAGCTAGAGGGTTCATTAAACCCTGTTCCTAAGGTTACAATATTTGAACCATCGGCATCCATACGTTTTATAGTATTGGTATTTATATCTGCTACTAAAATTTTTCCATCGGACTGGACAGCTATACTATTAGAAATCAATAAACCTGACCCTACTAATGTTTCTATATTTGAACCATCTGCATCTATACGTTTTATATTATAATCTGATACTAAAATTTTTCCATCGGATTGTACGACTATATCATTAAGTCCTGAAAAACCTGTAGCTAAAATTTCTATATTTGAACCATCGACATCCATACGTTTTATAGTATTAGTGGCAGATTCTACTACTAAAATTTTACCATCAGACTGTATTGCTAAACCAGAAGGGGTATTAAACCCAGTTCCTAAGGTTTCTACACTTTCTGGAGTTTGCTCTTCCACATAATAAGTCCCGGGATTTAAAGCATCTGTAGTTGCTAAAGCTGTACCACCAGAACTTGTTGTAAACCATTGCGCAGTCGCTCCTGTACTTGGTGTACTCACTAAATCTACTACAGTATCACCTGCTGTATAAGTTTGTGTATTATCAGAAATACGATTAACTATTACCGCTAAACGCGTTGTACTCTCTACACCACCAACAGTTTGGCTAGCATAATACGTAGTACCATCTGTTAATAATGCGGTATTGGATAAAGCTGAACCCCCAGTAGCTGCTGCGTACCATTGAATAGTACTCCCTGTAACTTGTAGAGCAGTTAAATCTTTATTATCTCCTGTATAAATTTGAGTAGCGTAAGAAGTTGTTGGTGCTGCTGTTACTTGTTGTTCAACTATAACTGGCACACGGTTAGAGGTGGCGGCTTCGGTGATACGTTTCATTGCATTATTACCAGTATCTGCAACCAGAATTTTGCCGTCTAATTGAACTGCTATACCACGTGGATTATTAAACACAGAACTCAAAGTTGTAATATTAGCTCCATCAGCATCCATACGTTTTATAACGTTATTAGAAGTATCTGCAACAAGGATTTTGCCATCTGGTTGTACCGCTACACTGATAGGTTGATTAAACCCTATTCCCAAGGTTACTATATTTGAGCCATCGGCATCCATACGTTTTATAGCATTATTACCTGAATCAGCAACTAGGATTTTTCCATCTGACTGCACCGCTATTCCAATAGGAATATTAAAACCTGATGCTAAGATTTCTAGATTAGACCCATCGTCATCCATACGCCTTATAAGTCCATTTAGTATGTCTGCAACCAATATCTTACCATCTGCCTGTACTGCTATACCAGAAGAAGTATTAATACTTAAAGTTAAGATTTCTATATTAGTCCCATCGGTATCCATACGTTTTATAGCACCATTATTTGTGTCAGTAACCAATATCTTACCATCGACTTGTACCGCTACACTAGTAGGTTGATTAAACCCTGTTCCCAAAGTTTCTATATTAGTCCCATCAGCGTCTATACGTTTTATAGCATTATTAAAGGTATCTACAACTAATACCTTACCATCAGCTTGTACTGCTATGCTATAAGGGAAATTAAAACTAGAGTTCAATGTTTCTACAGTTGTGGCTGTCACTTCTTCTACATAATACGTACCTGCAGCTAAAGCGTCTGTAGTAGCTAAGGCTGTACCGCCACTAGCTGTACTAAACCATTGTATCGTAGCATCTGTACTTGGTGTACTTGCTAAATCTGCAACAGTTGCTCCTGTGTTGTAGGTTTGTGTATTATCTGATATGCGATTTACTGTTATGGCTAAACGTGCTGTACTCTCTAAACCTCCAATGGTTTGGCTAGCATAATAGGTAGTACCATCTACTAAAAGTGTTGTGGTTGCTAAGGCTGAACCTCCTGTAGAAGCTGCATACCATTGTATACTTGTACCTGTCACTTGTAAAGCTGTTAAATCTTTATTATCGCCTGTGTAGATTTGTGTGGTATAGATTGTAGTTGGTACTGGTGTAGGGGTTTGCTCTATTACTACAGCTACACGGTTAGAGACATAGGCTTCTGTTATACGTTTTATAGCGTTATTGTTAGTATCTGCTACTAAAATTTTTCCATCGGACTGTACAGTTACATCTGTAGGAAAATTAAATCCTGTTCCTAAGCTTACTATATTTGAGCCATTGGCATTCATGCGTTTTATAGCACTATTATTAGTATCTGCCACTAAAATTTTACCATCTAACTGTACGGCTACACTAGAAGGTCGAAGAAATCCTGTTCCTAGAGTTTCTATATTAGAACCATCGGCATCCATACGTTTTATAACATTATTATTTCTATCTGCTACTAAAATTTTTCCATCAGACTGTACTGCTACAGCAAAAGGTTGATTAAACCCTATTGCTAGAGTTACTATATTTGAGAAATCGGCATCCATACGTTTTACAGTATTACTACCTCTATCTGCTACTAAAATTTTTCCATCGGACTGTACTGCTACACCACGAGGATTAAAAAACCCTGTTCCTAAGGTTTCTATATTTGAGCCATCGGCATCCATACGTATTATAGTATTATCTATAATTAAAATTTTACCATCGGACTGTACAGTTAAATCAGTAGGGGAATTTAATCCTGTCGCTAAGACTTCTACATTTAATCCATCAGGTCCCATACGTTTTATAGCATTATTAACACTATCTCCCACTAAAATTTTTCCATCGGACTGTACAGCTACACCTCCAGGTGAGAAAAACCCTGTTCCTAAAGTCTCTGTACTTTCTAGAGTTTGTTCTTCTATATAATAAGTCCCTGAACTTAAAGCATCTGTAGTTGCTAAAGCTGTGCCACCAGAACTTGTTGTAAACCATTGTGCAGTAGCTCCTGTGCTTGGTGTACTTACTAAATTGGCTACGGTTGCACCTGTGTTGTAGGTTTGTGTATTATCTGATATGCGATTTACAGTAATGGCTAAACGCGTTGTACTCTCTAAACCACCAATGGTTTGACTAGCATAATACGTAGTACCATCTACTAAAAGTGTTGTTGCTGGTAAGGCAGAACCACCTGTAGAAGCTGCATACCATTGTATGCTTGTACCTGTCACTTGTAAAGCTGTTAAATCTTTATTACCTCCTGTATAAATTTGAGTGGGATAAATTGTGGTAGGGACAACTGTTACTTGTTGTTCAACTGTAACTGCTACACGATTTGAAGTATAAGCTTCAGTAATACGTTTTATGGCATTATTATCACTATCAGCAACAAGGATTTTACCATTTGATTGCTCAGCTACACCAATAGGAAAGGAAAATCCTGAACCTAAGATCTCTAAACCTGTACCATCTGCATTCATACGTTTTATGAGACTGTTACCATTATCAGCAACCAAAATCTTTCCGTTGGTCTGTACTGAAACACCACGAGGAAAAGAAAATCCTGACCCCAAGGTTTCTATACCCGTACCATCTGCATTCATACGTTTTATGCTACTATTAGCAGTATCAGTAACAAGGATTTTACCATCCGTTTGTACAGCTACAGTAAAAGGTTGGTTAAACCCGGAGCCTAAAATTTCAATATTAGTACCATCAGCATTCATCCGTTTTATAGCATTATTATTAGTATCAGCAACAAGGATTTTTCCATCCGATTGTACCGCTACACCGGAAGGTAGACTAAACCCTGAACCCAAGATTTCTATACTTGTTCCATCGGCATCCATACGTTTTATGGTACCGCTACCAGTATCAGCAACCAAAATCTTTCCATCGGTCTGTATTGATGCACCACGAGGAAAAGAAAATCCCGACCCCAAGATTCCTATACTTGTTCCATCAGTATTCATACGTTTTATAGCACTGTTATTAGAATCTGTAACAAGAATTTTACCATCTGATTGCTCCGCTACACCAAAAGGATTGTTAAATCCTGAACCAAGCGTTTCTATGGTTGTTGCTGTTTGCTCTTCTACATAATACGTACCTGCAGCTAAAGCGTCTGTAGTAGCTAAGGCTGTTCCTCCACTAGCCGTACTAAACCATTGTGCAGTAGCTCCTGTACTTGGTGTACTTACTAAATTGGCTACGGTTGCTCCTGTGTTGTAGGTTTGCGTATTATCTGATATGCGATTTACCGTTATGGCTAAACGCGTTGTACTCTCTAAACCACCAATGGTTTGACTAGCATAATACGTAGTACCATCTACTAAAAGTGTTGTTGCTGGTAAGGCAGAACCACCTGTAGAAGCGGCATACCATTGTATCGCACTACCAGTTACTTCTAAAGCTGTTAAATCTTTATCGTCTCCTGTGTAAATTTGTGTCGTGTAAGTGGTAGTTGGTACATTTACAGAAGTAACAATCCAATTAGATGTATTGCCTGTTAGTGAAAAATTACTCAATGTGCCATTTAGAGCATTTGTAGTAGTGTCTAGTAAGGTCGTTTCACTAGTATTAGTAGCATTTGCAGTACCTTGATTGAATTTATAATAGGCTACTAAGCCTGTTTGCGGCAATGATAAATCTGACTGCATATTAGCATTGATTTCTGCAGCTGTTCTTGTAACATTCCATATTCTAATATCATCTATAGTAGCATTGATATTTCTACCTCCAAGAGGCCAATCTCCAATAGTTAAATCTGATGCGCTACTTGTTATAGCTGCTGTAGTAGCTGTATTTGCTGCTTCTACCCCATCTATATATAATTTTAGGTTTGCGCCATCATAGGTTGCAGCAATATGATATTCTATACCTGAGGAAATAGCATTTGTTGCTGTTGATACGCCGTACCAATTGCCAGAGCTACCTATAAAAAAACTTAGTTTTCCATCTGCATCGCGTCTTAAAATAAAACCTGCAGCATTGGATTGTTCTTTACTTATAATTGTACCGTCACTAGCAAGTGTTATAATGGTTTCTAGTGTAAGATTGGTTCCTGTAATGTCTAATGCTGAGGGGTTTCCGCAATTAACAACATCATCGACACCATCAAAATTTAAAGCTGTGGCTTGTTGGCTGTAAAGGGTTTGATTGGCTATTAAAAAAAATAGTAAGTAGTAAATATGTTTCATAGGGATTTAATTTATTTAGTGAAGTGTAGTTTCACTACTTACAAATCTATATTTGCTATTAACCATTGCAAAAAAAATGTGAAAATCAAGCCTATTTTTGGGAAGTGTAAACTAAATAACAAGACAAAATCATAGAAACGGCTTTAAATAATTCTTAATGCCGTTTCTATATTTTTTTTATATTTAGTAGATAAGGGAATATCTTGTTGATTTACCTGAATATAATCTTTACCTATCGCATCTATTTTAGAAATATTGATGAGGTAACGTTGATGGCTTTGAAAGAATAGATGATCTGGTAAATACTGTTTAAAATCTGATAGTTTACTTCTAACAATGTGAGTTTTATTGGCTAATCGTATTTCTAGATAATTACCATCGGACTTTACAAATTCTATATTTTTAATATTAAGTTTTATTTTCATTAATCTATCTTTAATAAAAATAGAATCATCAGTAATAATTGCACTATCTGTATTAACTGTATTTGTTTCATTTTCTAAAAAATTAGTTAATGCAATGGTAATAGTAGTTAATAAAGTTGGTTCTTGATAGGGCTTCATTAAATAGCCATTAGGTTTAGTTTCTAATACTTCTTTTAATGTTTTTTGGTCTCCATAAGCTGTTAAATAAACAATAGGCATGTTAAGATATTTGCGCACCTTTTGAGCTAACCAAACCCCATTTTTTTCTCCTGCCAAATTAATATCCAACAGCAACAAATCGGCTTTAGAATGTTGTAACTCTTCCCACGCCGTTTCTGCTTTTGCTGTCGAACCAGACACTTCATAGGCATTAGAAAGTAACATAGTTTCTAAAGAGGCTCTAGAAATGGCTATATCTTCAACTATATATATGCTTACGGTATTAGACATCTTCTTTTTTTATTTTAAATTTAAATTCATAAGTTAGCCCATTATCCATTTTTGTTTCAAGTTGAGCATCAATTTCTTCAGCTAACATATTTATAAGCCTAAGTCCTAATGTTTTTGATTGCTCTAGCATAGATATCGATGTCATACCAACACCATTGTCTTTATAAACAAATTTTAATTCCTTTAGATTGGTTTCAATCATGAAAATAGTAATAAGTCCATAATCTGTTTTAAAAGCATATTTAAATGAGTTTGTAATTAACTCATTAAGCATTAACCCTATAGTTGTTGCATAGTTTAATGGTAATGACACTTGCTTAACTTCTATATTAAATTTAATATTTTCTTTATAGGAAACTTGAGATAGACTATCTGTAAGTTCTTTAATATAATTCTGCATATTTATAAGCGCAACATCTTCTTCTTGATATAACATTTCATGAATTAAAGCTATAGAATTAATATGCTTTTGAGATTCTTTAACAAGAGTATCAATGGCATTATTTTTATATTTATTAGATTGTAAATGCAATAATCCAGATATAAGTTGCAAATTATTTTTTACGCGGTGGTGTACCTCTCTTAATAAAATCTCTTTTTCATTAAGTGACTTAGCTACTATTTGTTTTTGTGCATTAATAATTTTTGTTTTTTTTCTATCTCGTTTAGAGATAAAAAATAACCCTAGTAGCAACACTAATAGAAAACCAATACTCAATTTTTGATAAAGATTTGTTTGTCGTTTCTCAGACAGCTCTACTTTACTCTTTATAAGCTGGTTAACTTTATCCTCTGTATTAAGCTTTACAGCTGTTTGCATATACTTTGTATTTACTCTTGCTAATTCTATAGAATCTTTAAAATACTCTTGTTTTTTAAAATAGATATTAGCTTCATCTATATTACCATTAAAGAGATATACTTTTGCTTTTAGATTTAAAGCCTTAGCTCTATTACTGGTACTTTTAAAGGTCTTAAGAATACTAAAAACGCTATCTAAGTATTTTAAAGCTATTTCTGGTTGCGCTTTATGATAATAAATAGATGCAATATCATAGTAAGCTTTGACTTCTAAATGTGTTTCATTAGTAATTTTACTCGTTTTTAAAACCCGTAATTGATATGGTAGAGCTATATCAAATTTATTACGTTCTACATAAATATTAGCAATATTCGCTTGTATTGAGTTTTTAAAGTGCTTCAAATAAGTATGGCTAACACCCGAATTCTTTCCAATCACCTTGGTATCTAACAATTTTAATGCTTTATTATAAAATACTAATGCTGAGTCTAATTCTTGATTATTAAAAAACGACAATCCTATATTATTATAGCAACTACTCGCTCCATAGAAACGTTTTTTATCCAATAAATATTTTAAATGCATTTTAAAATACCGTTGAGCTTGTTTAAAATTTTTTAAATTATAATAAACATGTGCATAATTATGATTAAATCCGTTATCTGCTTTATCTACTGCATTACTATTATCTTTAGAAAACGCACTACCGTGAATTCTTGTCTGCCTTTGATATAATTGTAATAATTCTAGTAATTCGTCATAACGTTCTGCATTATTATATGCTAATTTTAAAACATATAGTACAAAGACAGATTCTCGCATATCCAAAAATGTATCGTAAGTTATCAGTTCTTCAGCACGCTTAATAGTTTCTGCAATTTGCAATTGGTTATTATAATAATGAAATAAATAATATTTAGCTCTTATAATTTGCTCATCAAGCTCATTAATTTCGCACCATTTTAAGTAATCTTCTGCAAGTTTTAAATAAGACGAAGAGAATTGATACTCTGATCTTTTAAAAGTTATATAGTGTTCAAAGTAATCTGTAGTTTTTATAAATTCTCCCCCTGTCTCGACTGATGTAAATGTTGGCACAATAGAATCTTGCTGTTTTTGACTAAAAACAACAAACTGAAAGAAAAGACAAATAATAAAAACTATTTTTTTTATGAAGCAATTAAAGTTCACATGCACTGTTTTGATATTATCTGTAAATTTTAATAATTTATTTAATATACTATAAAAAATGTGAAACTTTGTTGCTTTTTTGGGAAATTAAGATTACCGGTTAAACTCCTAAGCATGATCCATAATCCTCTCTTGGTTCTTATTATGTTTTACATCAGGCATAAAAAAAGGCTTCACATTTCTGTGAAGCCTTGTATTTTCTAGTAGCGGGAACTGGACTCGAACCAGTGACCTTCGGGTTATGAGCCCGACGAGCTACCTACTGCTCTATCCCGCGATTTTAATTTCTTAACACATCAACTAGCTTTTAACTTTCAGCTCATAATACTGACGACGTTGTTTCGAGAGTGCAAATATACAACCCTTTTTAGATATAACAAGTATTATTTTAAAAAAAATTACTGTTCTATATTAATTGCATCAAAACCAATAAGTTCTGTAGCCTCAAATTCTGGTGTTATCTGTATTGGGTTACAACAAACCTCACAATCTTCGACATAAGTTTGTTTAAAAACACTACTATCTAACAACATAGAGATGTCTTCCCAACAGTACGGGCACTGAAAAAAATGTTCTATCATATATATAAAAAAAACAGCTAATTGTAAAGTTAGCTGTTTCTATATATATAATAAAATTTATACGTTTTAATCTCTTTCTACAACATACTCTTTTGTTGTTAACAAACTTTTAGAAATACCATTTTTATCGTTTACGACACTTATATAATCTTCAGATAACTTATTATCACTAACCATTAATGTATTTAAATTTTTAAGGCGTCCTAATTGTAAAGGTAAATGTCCTTCTAAATTATTTTCTGCTAGAATAAGTTCTTCTAGCAATTGTAATTCGCTTAATTCAATAGGAATATAACCTTCTAGTTTATTATCTATTAGACTTAATACTCTTAATTGGCTTAATGCCTTTATTTCTGTTGGTATAGTTCCTGTTAAAAAGTTACTTCCTAATTGTAGAACTTGTAATTTTGTTAGTGTAGTAATTTCTGTTGGAATGTTTCCTTCTAATTTATTACTATATAATGCTAATACTTTTAAATGTTCTAGAGTTGCTAATTCTGATGGAATTTCACCTTCAAATCTATTTAAAAATAATTCTAAAGATTCTAACGATTTTAAATTAGCAATACTTTCAGGAATTGTTCCTTCTAATTTATTAAATCCAAGATTTATAGCTTTAAGGTGTATTAAATTACCGATATCTATTGGTAATGTTCCATTAAGGTTGTTAAATGATAAATCGATAGCTACAACTTTTCCATTTTCTACTGTAACTCCGTGCCAATTATCTGCAGTTTTAGTTATATCCCAAGTTGTATTCCATTGTTCTCCCTGAGTTGCTGTATATAAAGATAATAATGCTTCTCTTTCTTCTGTAGATATATTAGCAAAGGCTAAAATAGAAGTAAATAAGCAAATTAAAGTTAGTTTTATCGTTTTCATTTAAGGTTGAATTGAAATGACTTGCACTCAAATTTAATCCAAAACCCGCTTAAAAACAAATTTTATCGACAAAAAACACATAAAACCACATTCAACTCCATGAAAAGCACAGTATAGTCGCTAAAACTACAATTTAACTTCTAGCAACTCGCCACCAAGTTGTAACAGTAATATCTCTGCTAATTTGGCTTCATATTTAGCACGATTTTTATTCACTTCTACATTAAGTAAATTAAGTTGTGCTTGTCTAAATTCTATAGAATTAACTCGGCCTAACTTAAATTTTTCTTTAGAGTTCTCAAAGTTATTTTGCGCAGTAATAATATTAATTTCCTGTGCTCTAAAAATGGCTAACTTATTTTGATAATCGTCCCATGCATTATTAAAATCACGTATTACAGATAATTCTACTTGCTCTTTTTGTAATTGGCTATTTTCTAGATTTATTTTAGCATTTTGAAGTCGTGTTTTTGTTGTACCTCCATCAAATATATTCCAGCTTAAATTTAATCCACCACTTAATCCTGTATTTGTGGATACTGCAACAAACGATGCTTGATTATTATTATTTCTATTCCAACCGTAAGTCCCTGTTAAACCTAATGTAGGCAAGTATGCTGCTTTATTTGTTTTTATATCTAAATGGCCAATATCTATTGTTTTATTTGCTTGTAATATTAAAACGTTTCTTGCTTTTGCTTTTTCTAGTAATGCTTCTTTTTGTAATAATGTTATAAATGTAACATTGGTATCGACATTAAAATCGCCATCAATGGCGTTTCCTAGTACAAAATTTAAATCTCGTTTTGCACTTTGTAGTTGTTGTCTAGCTGTTAAAAGGTTTATACTATCGTTATTTATATCTACTTCTGCATTTAAAACACTTAGCTTAGTTACTTGTCCATATTCGTATTCGTATTTTGATCGCTTTAATCGGTCTTTAGAAATCGCTAGTGTTTCTTCTAAAGCATTCACATTTTCTATACTTTGAGATACGCTGTAATAAATTGAAAACAGTTGAGTTATTGTATTTTCTATTGTTTCTCTAGCTTGTAGTTCTGTTAACTGGTATTGTTCTTTTAAACGCTGGTAATTATATTTTCTTCCTAATCCATCAAATAATACATAGTTTAAATTTAATGATGCATTATAACGTGAACTCTCCGCATTATTTAAAGTTGTACTTTCTCCGTTAGTAAATTCAGCTTCAATATTATCTAAATTATAGGTTGCGCCAGCATTACCAGTTAGAGTTGGTAAGTACCCCGAATTATATATACTGGTATTGTTTTCTGCGACTTCTAGATTTTTATCGGCTATTTTAATCCCATGATTATTCTCTAATGCTAATGCAATAGCTTTAGATGATGTTACTAATTCTTGTGCTTTTAAAGCACTTGTTATTATTATAAAGCTTAAAAAAAATATTGTTTTAAGATTGTTGTTCTTCATGCTGTTCTTTAATTGCACGTTCTACTTCTTCTTTAGTTACTTTTCGTCCTGTTACTAACCATTTAACACTTGTTTTAATATCGTTACTAAATGCTAAAAATAAAGGTAATACTAATAACGTTAATATGGTAGCATAAGCAATACCAAAAGAAATTGAAATTGCCATTGGTTTTAAAAACTGTGCTTGTCTGCTTTTCTCTAATAATAAAGGCGCTAAGCCAGCTACAGTAGTTAGTGATGTTAAAAATATAGCTCTAAAACGAGATTTACCAGCTTCTAATAATGCTTGATCGAATTTTAAACCTTCTTTTAAGTTAGAATTAAACTTTCCAATAAATACTAATCCATCGTTAACCATAATTCCTATTAACGCTATAATTCCTAAAAGGGACAATATATTTACAGGAAAACCAAATAACCAATGTCCCCAAGCTACCGCTGTTAAACTAAATGGTACGAGTAATAGTAATAAAATAGGTTGGCTGTAACTTCTAAATGTGAATGCTATGGTTATATAAATTAGTAATAATATAATAGTTCCTGCACTCGTAATAGAACTAGATAATTTTGCAGCTTCTCTATTTTGACCTTCAAAAGAAGCTGATATTGTTGGATATTTAGATTGTAAATCTACCATTGTTATATTTCTAATATCATCTAAAATATCTGTTGCACTTGTACTAGGATCTTTTAAGTCTGCCGAAACTTGTATTTCTCGTTGTCCTTCTAAATGATTTATAGAGACATCTCCTCTTGTTATAGAATAATTTGCAATATCTTTTAATGTAACACGTTCTCCATTTGGTGTAATAATTCGCATATTATCTAAATCGTTAAGCGATGCTCTATTATCTCTATCGTAACGTACCCATACGCGGATTTCGTCTTGCCCTCTTTGGAATCGCTGCGCTTGTACTCCGAAGAAACCTGCACGCACTTGACTCATTATAATTCTTAAGTCTAGCCCTAATAAATAGGCACTTTCTTTTAACTCTAAGCGTATTTCTTTTATACCTGCGGGGTCATTATCTGTTATATCTTTTAATAACGGGTTTGCTTTTAAAACAGTTTTTAACTCTTCTTTTGCAGCTTTTAATTCTTTAATATTATTACCAAGAAGGGAGACCGATACTGGGCTTCCACCAAAGTTTCCTCCAGACCCAAAGGTTAATCGTTCTGCTCCTATTACTGGCCCTACTAACTCTCTTAATCTATTAGCTACGATAGAAGATTTTATAGCATCTGGTCGTTCTTCCCCTGGTAACATATTAATTTGTAATCTGGCACTAGAACTACTATTTAAGGTTAAGATTGTGTTTTCAAACAAATCTCTTCCGTCTCCTTTTAAATATTGTTCTGTAAGTTCTTTATTTACTATAAATGATTTTTTTTCAATCATAGAAATAATAGAATCGGTAACTTTTACATTAGTTCCATTTGGCATATTTAATTCTATTGAAACCGTATCACTGGCTATGGAAGGAAATAATGTTACGCCTATAATTCCACCTCCTATAGCCCCAAATGTTAACACTAAAAGAGCTACAAAAATTCCTAAAGACAGCATTTTAAATTTTAAAACAAACTGTATTACTGGACTGTAGACTTTATCTCTTAAATAGGCCATAAAGTTATCTCCCATTTTGTTAATCACTCGCATTTTTGAGAAGAACTGCTTTAATTTCGAAGGGTTTTCATCTTCTTTGTTTTGTCTTAATGCTTTTGAGTGTGCTAAATGCGCTGGTAATATTATTAGAGCTTCTACTAAAGAAACGACTAAGGTTAAAATAACAATTACAGACACTTCGCTAAAGAACTCCCCTATTCTACTATCTAAAAATAAAAATAATGAAAAGGCTAATAGAGTAGTTATAATCGCTGATACTACTGGCGGAATAACCTCCATTGTTCCATCTATGGCTGCTTGAATTGGTGTTTTTCCTTTTTCGTAATGTTGGTATATATTTTCTGCAATGACTATACCATCGTCTACTAGAATTCCTATAACGATAATCATCCCAAAAAGGGATAGCACGTTTATAGTAACACCAAATTGCCCTGCGAAAATAAACATCCCTAAAAAGGAAATGGGTAAACCAAAGGCCACCCAAAACGCTAAACGCATGTTTAAAAACAAGGATAAAAATAAGAGCACTAATAACATACCAACAATTGCATTTTCGGTAAGTAAATTGGTTCGTTGTTTTAATGTAATAGACAAATCTCGTACAACATCTAAGCTTATATTGTTAAACTTCTGATTATACTCTTCTATGTATTCTTTTACCTTGTCTGCTGAAGAGATTAAGTCTTCATTATTGGTACTTGTTACAGTTATATTAACAGATAGTTTTTCGTTAAAATAGGTTGCATTTGGTGTTTCTGAAAAACGATCTCTAATAATTGCGACATCTTTTAACCTGACGGTTTTCCCATCATTAGATGCTCTAATTATAATGTTAGAGAGTTCATCTCCGTAATAAGAACGATTATTCGCTCGAATAAGAAACTCTTCAGCATCTGTTTTAATAGTTCCTCCTGTTACTAATATGTTAGAGGCACTTACTGCATTAGACACTTCGTTAAACGATAAATTATAGGCTAATAAATCAGTCTCATTAACTGCTATTTCTATTTCTTCTGCTGGATAGCCTGTTACATTTACTTGCGAAATACCATCAATACCTCGTAAGTCGTTTTCTACTTGCCTACCTATTTGTTTTAGTGTTGCTAACGGAATATCGTTTCCGCTTAAAGCAAATGAAATGGTTTGTCTTACTGCTTCTTGTTTAGAAACTACCAATGGCTCCATTCCTACAGGGAACGATGGTACACGATCCACTGCATTTTTAACTTCTAACAGCATGAAGTCTATACTTTCTCCTTGCTCTATTTCTACTGTTATGACGCCGCTATTTTCGTTAGAAACCGAGGTAACACGATCTATTCCTTTTAACCCTTTTAAATTGTCTTCTATTTGCAATACAATTCCTTCTTCTACTTCTTGTGGTGATGCGCCTGGGTATGTTATATTTATGTTTATGTTTTTTGAATCTACTAAAGGAAAGAACGACGATTTTAAAGAAAAGATTCCTATAGTACCAAATGCAAAAAATGCTAAAATGAAAACATTAACAGCAACGTGATGCTTAATAAAATAAGCTATTATTTTTCTCATTACTTTTTGGCTTCAAATGGTTTTACTAACATTCCTGCGTATGCTCCAGGCACAGATTTTTTCAAAATTACTGTTCCATTAGGGACTTCTTTTAAAACAACTTTAGTTTCAGAAAAATAAACTGGTTTTACATCTATTACAGAAAGTAAACTGTCTTTAACTACATATATTTGTTCGCCTTCAAGTAATAAATTTCTATCAATTTCTATAGCATTTGTTTCTTGTTTCCCATTTAAATTGGCTTCTAAATACATGCCTTCTTTTAGCGTTTCTCCTTTAACATCTATATAGGCTGTTATGGTTTGAGTTGTTGGATCTATACTACCGTTTACTCTTGAGATTGTTCCAGAATATGTTTTTGTTTTATCTAGATTATTAAGCACTACTGTTTCTCCTACTTTTAAAAGATTTGCATAGGTTTTACTTAATGCTACTTCCATTTCGTAACTAGAAGGATCTATGTATTCTCCTAGTTTTTGTCCGCTACGTATTAAAGTACCCTCTGTAACTAAAGTTTCTATTAAAATACCCGAAAACGGTGCAGAAATTGTATACTTAGCTAAACGCTGTTCTAGATTTTTTACATTGTAATAATTGGTGGTAATACCTCTTCCAGTAATAAAATAATTTACTTTTTCGCTATTTACTTCAGGTAGCTTGGGTGTTGTTTTATTAATATCGAAAGTATTAATATAATTTTGCCATGTAGAAAACGCTTCAGGAAAATCTAAACGTAGATCAGGCATTATTGCTACAATAGCATTATATAAATTACTCTTTGCAGATTGTACACTAGCGTAATACTCGGCAGCATCAATTCTTATTAGTGTTTGACCTGCTTTGTAGTTTTGCCCTGCTTTAAATAGTTTGTTGCCATTTTTAAAGATACCTTGAACTTCGGCATACAGTTCTACTCTTCGTTTTGCAACTAAACTTCCGTTAGAAGGTATAACAATTTGAATATCTTTGTTTTTAACGGTATCTGTAAATACTGTTTTAACAATTTTACTTTGTACAGGTTTAGGCTTATTTTTACTAGCTATGAGTTGTTTTGCTGCAAAAAAAGATGCTACTATAAGCAGAATTCCTATTCCTGAAAGAATAATTTTACGCATTAAAAATAATTTTACAAATGGTTAGATTGCAAAATTATCGGTTCCTTTCATGGGAGGCTGTTAAAAAAAGCTTAAATAAACTTATGAAAAATCTTCGATTTGTATGGTTATCTCTTCCCAATCTTCCATTAATTGAGCAAGCTTATCTTTTTTGGATTGGTAATTATCGAAAAACTTAGGGTCTGAAACAACTTCATCGTAGTTAGTAGCCAATTCTACATCTACTTCTTTTATTTCTTTTTCTAGCTGATTAATCTTAGATTCTACATTACTTAACTTATTATTAAGCGATTTTAATTTTTTCTGTTCTTCGTAAGATTGTTTATTATTTTCTTTTGGAGTTGTTTTTACGATTGTACGTTTTTCTACTTCTCTTAGGTTTTCTACCTTACGTTGTTCTAAATAATAATCAATGTCACCTAAATACTCTTTTACTTTTTGATCTTTAAATTCGTAAATAGTATTAGTTAATCCTTGTAGAAAATCTCTATCGTGAGAGACTAAAATAAGTGTCCCTTCAAAACGCTCTAATGCTTCCTTTAAAACATTTTTAGATTTAATATCTAAGTGATTAGTAGGCTCATCCATAATTAAGACGTTGAATGGTTGTAACATTAGTTTTGCTAATGCTAAACGGTTACGTTCTCCTCCAGATAATACTCTTACATATTTATCTACTTCTTCGCCGCGAAATAAAAAAGAGCCTAATATGTCCCTAACCTTGCTTCTATTGGTTTCGTTTGCAGCATCTATCATAGTATCTAAAACAGTTTTAGTACCGTCTAGATATTCTGCTTGGTTTTGCGCGAAGTATCCAATTTGTACATTATGCCCTAGTTTTAATTCGCCATCGTGTTCTATATCTCCAACTAAAATTTTAGCTAAGGTTGATTTTCCTTGACCATTTTGCCCAACAAATGCTGTTTTAATATCACGCTCTATCATAATATCTATGTTAGACAATACTTGATTGTCTCCATAGTTTTTAGAAATCGCATTGGTTTCTACTACAACTTTACCTGGAACTATAGAAACAGGAAAGTTTAAAGTCATAACGCTATTATCGTCTTCGTCTACTTCAATACGCTCAATTTTGTCTAACTTTTTAATGAGCGATTGTGCCATTGTTGCTTTAGATGCTTTTGCTCTAAACTTTTCTATAAGCTTCTCTGTTTGTTCTATTTGCTTTTGCTGATTTTTTTGCGACGCTAATTGTTGTGTGCGTATTTCTTCACGTAATACTAAGTACTTGGTGTATGGTTTTGGATAATCGTAAATGCGGCCTAATGAAATTTCAATAGTTCTATTAGTTACATTATCTAAAAACATTTTATCGTGAGATACTATTGCTACCGCTCCAAAATAGTTTTTTAAAAATCCTTCTAACCAAATAATAGATTCTATATCTAAGTGGTTAGTAGGCTCATCTAATAATAGTATATCGTTACTTTGTAATAATAACTTTGCTAACTCTATTCGCATTCTCCATCCTCCAGAAAAGGTATCGGTAAGCTTATTAAAATCTTCACGTTTAAACCCTAATCCTTGTAATATTTTTTCAGTTTCGCCTTGGTAGTTATAACCTCCTAATATTTCGTATTGGTGTTGTGCTTCGTTAAGGTCTATCATTAATTGGTTGTAAGCTTCGCTTTCGTAGTCTGTTCGCTCAGCTAACTGGTTATTAATATCTTCCATCTGGACCTCTATTGCTTTTATTTCTGTAAAAGCTTGGTAAGACTCTTCTAATACCGTTCGGCCTAGAATAAAATCTATGTCTTGTTTTAAAAATCCAATTTTTAGTGTTTTATCGGCTGCAATTTGTCCAGAATCTGGCTCTAATTCTTTTGCTAAAATTTTTAGCATTGTAGATTTTCCTGCACCGTTTTTTCCTATTAGTCCAACTCTATCGCCATTACCTAATTTAAAGGTTATGTCTTCGAATAGGTATTCTCCTTGAAAGGCTATTGATAAATTATGAATATTAAGCATAGAATTGTGACTCTTGTTACTAAGTTTTAAACCGACAACTCTTAACTTTGTATCTATAATTCTGAATACATAGAGTTAGGATTTAAATCTATTATTATTTCTCTTTCGAGATTGCAAAAGTACATTATTTTATATGTTTAAAAAAGGGACAAAAATATATGGCATATTAAAAGGGGTTTGTCCTAAATGCCATAACGAATCGATGTATAAAAACTCTAATCCTTACGCTTTGCGGGAAGCACTAGATATGCATGAACGTTGCAGCCACTGCAATACGAAATATAAAATTGAACCTTCTTTTTTTTATGGGTCTATGTATGTAAGTTACGGTGTTGGTATTGCTTTTGCTGTCGCTGTTTTTGTTATAAGCTATCTAATTCTAGAAACTAATTTAAAAGTAGCTTTTGGTGCCATCGTTATTACTTTAATTGTTTTTATGCCAATTATTATGCGTATCTCAAGAAATATTTGGATAAATCTTTTTATGAGTTATGATAAATCGAAAGTAAAATAAACTATCTAAAGTCTTTGAAGCGTTTAATATCTATTTCTTCATTTAAAGCTTCATTGTTTTCTATAAAATTATATAATTGGTTTGCTACATAGGGTCCAATCATAACACCTCGAGTTCCTAAACCATTAAGTACATAAACATTTTCACACTCTTTATGTCGTCCAACAAGCGGTCTTCTATCTTTTGTTGTTGGTCTAATAGCTGCTACTTGATTTACAACTTCATAATCGCATGTAATTAGCGTTTTAAGCTTTTCTAAAAGCTCTTCTCTGGCTTTAGGTGTTATTGTGTTTGTTTTATCTACTCTATCGTATGTAGAGCCAATTCTATATAAATCGTTACCTATTGGTATAATAAATACACTAGACTTTAAAACAAAATCTATTTTAAGTTCTGGTGCGTGTATAGTTACTAACTCTCCTTTTACTCCAGTTAAGGGCAGTTCTTTAAAGAAAGGGTTTTGTTTTAAGCCAAAACCTTCTGCAAAAATAATGTGCTTTGCTATTATTCCTTTATAAGATAAAGAAGTTTCTTTTAGTTCTAAATCATCATAATTAAATACTTCTTTTTTTAATTTCTTATTTGTTTCAAGAAAGGCTTTATAAGATTCTACCAACAACTTAGTATCGATTCGTCCTGTATCCAGAACTTCTCCCATACCAAAAGCTGCTTCTAAATTCTCATTCTTATTATCATGAATTTTAGTCGATAATAAGGGGCTTAAATTTGGTTTATCGGAAGCTGCAAACCAATCATTTTGTTCTTCTATAGAAGAAAACTTCCTATAAACTGGTACTTTAAAATCTAATGTAGTGTTGAGTCGTTTTTCAATTTGTTCGTATACAGGCAAAGCCAATTCTAATTGTTCTTTGCTTTTCCAAACACTTGTAAAACGCTTTAGAATGACTGGATTATATAAACCTCCAGCTACTGATGAAGATTGTTGCGATTCATTATCGAACACTATAAATGTTTTATTGTTTGCTATTAATTTTTCGCAGAAACTAATACCTGCTAAACCACAGCCTATAATAATATAATCGAATTCTTCCAGTTTTGTCATGATACGAAGATACTAAGTATTCGTTATGTAATGAACTAAAAAATATACTAACAAAAAACGCTCACTTAATTAAGTGAGCGTTTTATAAATTATATACTTTATGTGATTAGTAAGACCACATGTCTAATTCAAAGTTTCTAATTTTATCTTTAATTCTATCAGATTCTAGTAACTGCATTAATGCATTTTCGGCAATGTATTCATTTACTTCTCTATCTCCGTATACATTTTCTTCTTTATAAATCACACTATTAAAACGTCTAGCGTTTAAAATGTGATCGAAAGAGAAAGGTACGGCACTGTTTTTAGCATTAAATGATTTTGCTTGATGTAATACATCTCTTGCGTCTGGGAAGAATACCCAAAATAATTCATTAGGCTCTTTGTCATCTTCATTATCTGAATCTAAGAAGTTAACATCTGGTGCAGCTGGTGCTATACCTAATAATCTATATTTTAATTCTCCTTGACGTTTGTCGAAATACCATAATCCTTTTATAAAATATGCACTAACATGAAAAGACGCTATTTCAGTTTTTGTAATGTACTCAGGATCAACACGACCATCTGAGTTAAACTGATCGTAACCAATATCTAAGGTATCAATTTTTGTAGTGATATCTTTCATCTCTTGTGGTGTACGTTGTCCAGTAAAATAAGAATCGCTGTAAACGTTCTTTATTTTACCTTCAGCAATAGCTTTTGTTAATACATCGTAAAGAGAACGTCTGTTACTTCCAATGTTATTAGTATCTATAGGGTAATATAATGGAAAATTTACACGCTCATCTAGAACAATTTTCTCCCAAGTCATTTTAGCGAACATAATATCTCTATCACCAACATAACCATATTCTAACGGGTTATCGTTATCTATAGCGTTTTGCGCTTCAGTCTTCACTCCTATTTCATCAGGACTTTTAGCATTTAATATGTTAGCTTGAGCAAAAGCACTTGTAGCTACACATAAGCCAAAAACAACTGATAATAATGATTTATAATTCATTCTAAAATAATTTAATTTTTAATAATTAAAGATCTTATAATTAATCTGCTAATTGTATAATAATTGGAGCAGCTGGTTTAATTTTAGGCCCTGAAGATTTTGATTTAATATCAAAAATCTGAACAGTAGCTCCTCTTCTTGCTTTACTTAATGCGCCTTTAGCCGCACCGTTAAGTTTATTTCCTGCTACAGTAATACTTGGCTGACCAGGCACTTTAAATTTGAATCCTGTTACTCTTAATGGTAATTCAAAATCGAAATCATTTAATACAGCTTTTACAGTAGCTACAGAAACATTTTTTCTAGGTAATTTTTTAGTAGAACCTTGTTGTCCTAAAATCTCACCGAAAGGTGCTGGAATATCTTTAATTCTAAATGTTTTCTTATCTGGAGCTTTCGATCCATCATCTAATGTTGCTGTTACATTAATAGTAACTTCTCTACCTGAACCTGGTGTCATAATATATTGTCCAACTTTACTTCCTTTTCTCAACCCTGTCGCACTTGCAGATACTTTATTATCTGGTACTCCAGCGAAAGAAATAGTCATTGGGTTTGGTACACCACGGTATACCACATTCATTTTGTCTGCAGATATTGTAGCAGAATTAGGTCTTGGTACTACAACATAGTTTCCTACAATAGGAATATCTAAAGGCTTACCATCTTCTAAAAATGTAAAGTTACCTTTAACATCATGTTCTCCAACATTACCTACATTAAAATCTAATGTAGCTGCTCCTGTTGAGTCGATAGCATTAGCTAAATCAATTTCTTGACCTTGTACCATTAATTTAGTAGGAGTAACATTAGCATATTTACCTAATACCACTCTACCTTGGAATTTTTCTCCAGCAAAGAATGCAGATTTATCTGCTAAGATAATTGCCTTGTAATTCTTTAATGATACTGCTTCTGTTACTAAGTTTCCTAGAAAACCATTATACATGTTAGTCTCAGTAGCTTTAACATCATTTTGCATTGCTGTTAACTTTGTGTAAGATGCAATAGCTGGGAATCCTTGGAAATGGTAATCTAACCATTTTTTATTAACTCCGTCATTATCTTTAACATCACTTAAATCAAAACGATCATCAAAACTTTCTATTACTTTAGTCCATTTAACATCGTCTCCAACAATTTCTTTTATGTCTGTCTTGTACTTCTCAATTCTTGCTACGATTTCATCACCTCGTTTTGTTAAACGATCTCCAGTAAACCATAACTCATTAAGTTTGTCTCCTTTATCCATAGACTCGTAAGGTAACACACCTTTCTCATCTCTTTCGTATCCTCCTTTAGTAATAATATCTTCTTGCTTTACGCCTTCAATAAATTTATAAAAATCGTCTGATACTTTACTTATTTGCTGTGCTTTACTAGCAACAACTGCAAATTCTTGTGGCTTTTCTTCAGCTTTTCCTTTTAGTTGCTCAAGAATACCATTATTTGTAGCGGCAGCTAATTCATTAGCTGTACCGAACTTTGCGTTCATTAACCCAAATGCAGATAATACTTCTTTTGACATTGTCATTGCAATCATAGCAATGAATACCAAGTACATTAGGTTAATCATTTTCTGCCTTGCGGACTGTTTTCCTCCTGCCATTTCTAATTAGTTTTTTTAAGTTATTATTAATTTATACTAACTTCTAATTAGTTTTTGTTCATTGCAGATAACATTCCTCCGTAAACACCATTTAAAGATGATAAGTTAGATGCTAAAGATTGCATTTGCTCTTTTAACTTAGTTGCATTTTCTACAGCTTCTTCATTAATTGTAGCTTGACGGTTAGCACTTTCCATTTGTACTTTGTATAAGCTATTTAAAGATTCCATTTGTGCAGCAGCTAAAGACATTTCTTCACCATACTTTTTAGTAGCAGCAATAGAATCTACAGTTGGAGAAATTCCTTTTGCAGCGCCTTCGAAGTTTTTAATACTAGTTCCCAAGCTAGCCATTAATTCTCCATCTATTTTTGCTTCTTTTAATAAGTTATCTAATTTTTTAGATAATAATCCCTCAGCGTCTTTTGGCTCTTCTTTTTTCCCTTTTTTAGTTGCAACTCCTCCTGCTAATTCTGGGTAAACTAAAGACCAATCTAAATCTCCTGCTTGTCTTTCGAAAGCTGATATTGTAAATACAACAGCTTCAACAATCATTCCTATCGTTAAGATAAGTGATCCATAAGGCCAGTGTTGAATTTTGAAAAGCGCTCCGATAATAACGATTGCCGCTCCTAGTCCATAGACCATATTCATTGACGAGATTTTCCCTTTTTGTGCCATAATTTCTAATTTTTAAGTAGTTAATTTTTAATTTTTGTTATTTAAGTAGGTAATATATTTACAGTATTTTATTGTCTTGCATTAGCAGTTACATCTGTACCCATGTAATCTTGGATAGTTCTAAAACCAATGTAACTTCTTGCTGAATCTGCGTATTCGTAATCTCTTGAACTTACTTGTAAAAAGTATGCTACGTCTTTCCAAGACCCTCCTCTAACAACCTTACGGTGGTTATTTTTATCGTTTACACTTGGATTAATTGTTGATGCAAATTCGTATGATGATGGGTCGTATGAAGAATCTACCCATTCTGCAACATTTCCTGCCATGTTATATAAGTTGAAGTCATTTGCTTCGTATGCATCTGCTTCCACTGTATATAACGCTTGATCTGCTGCGTAATCACCACGTAAAGGTTTAAAGTTTGCCATGAAACATCCTCTATCGTTTTTAGCATAAGGTCCTCCCCATGGGAATGTTCCTGCTTGCAGACCTCCTCTAGCAGCATATTCCCATTGTGCTTCTGAAGGTAATCTGTAACGACTTACGTTGTGTATTTTTTTCTTTTTCCTGTATTCATTGTGGTGCATTGTTCTCCACTCACAGAATGCTTTTGCTTGTTTCCATGTTACTCCAACTACTGGATAATCACTATAAGCATCATGCCAGAAGTAATCGTTGTGCATAGGCTCGTTATAAGAGTATGCAAAATCTCTAATCCATGCAGTAGTATCTGGATAAATCTCTACTTCTTCTTTAACAATAACATCTTTACGTCTTAAGCTTCTATCTTTAGCAGCTTTTTGAATATCCATATAAGTGTATTGGAATTTAAATTTTGTAACATCCCAAGTACGTTGTCCATTATATGATTCTTCTAATGGAATATACATAGTATCCATTACTTCTACATAGTATTCATCTGGGTATTCAGCAGTATCGAATATTAAATCTACATCGTGATTTAATTTTCTTCCTTCGTAACCAGTTTCACCTAATCCGCTGTAGTTATCAATCATATACTTTTCGTAAGCAGACATATCTGTTGTATCTGCATCTTTAAAAGCAAATTGACCTATACCATCTGATTCTGGATCTGTTTCACCAACTTCATCTGCTAAGATTGCTAATTTTGTTCTAATGGTAGAGTCTCTAACCCATTCCACGAACTGACGGTACTCACTATTAGTGATTTCTGTTTCATCCATATAAAAGGATGCTACGGTAACTGTCTTTGCAGGTGCGTCTTGAATACCAGCTAAATCATCATCAGCTTTACCCATAATAAAAGCGCCTCCAGGCACTAAAGTCATCCCATAGGGTTTTTCTGGATGCCATTTCTTTCCTTTAACACCTACTAACTGGCCCTTATCTTTAGAGCCGCAACTTGCTAAAAGTGCCAAAACTGCCGTTAATAATACAAACTTCTTCATATTCATAGAAAACTCGAGGTTAATTAATTACTCTTAATTTTTTAAGAGCGTAAACATATTTATATATTTTTTAAAAAACAACTTTTTCGATAAAAAAAATTACATTTAATCGTTAAAAACAAACTCTTTAACGATATTCATTGTATTTTTCTTAACATTTAACTTTTGCCTTAAACGCTGTTTTTTTGATACGCTTTATACCATCTATCAGGTATCTTGCCATTACACGCATCTAAATAATCTTGATGTGTACATGGTAATAACGTATGCTTTTTTAATTTATTATTAACATTTGATAAAAAAGGTATTTCTATCCACCATCTTCCTGTTTTTGTGCTTTTGTAAAACACTAACTCTTGTGAATCTGCTAATGTAATGAATTTTTGATGATTATTTCCTGTTACAAAATCATCATCTTTTATTCTATAATTAACACCTTCTATAAAATACCAGAGCATTTGAGCTATTAACATTGCTGTTACTTCATCATCATAAGAAGGCTTATACTCAAATATACCAAATGCGGTTACTTTATTACTTATTCCTGCATAACGTGCTACTGCACATATTTCTTTACCATTTAATCCATTAGGAGACAATCGTTGTTTTAAGCTTACTTCTGATGCTTTTACAGAGCCTAAGTCTACACTAACTAGATTGGCATCCCTCATTACAGGTTCTACTATAGTAATATCATTAGAAACCTCTCCCAATCTATACGATTCAAAATACAATGCTTCCATTAGGTCTATTTCTTCTTGCGAATTAAAATAGGTTTGATATCCTAAAGTAGCATAGTTAAACAAATTATAGGGTTGATCTAAAATAATCTTCCCAACAAAACTTGTATTTTTTATTGGTTTTGCAGAATCTCCTAAATCGAATTTAGAATCTACATTAACAATGTTAACCATTGGCACCAAGTTATCGTATGCTCTATATACGGCGTAAGTTAAATCTTGACTCCCACCTAATATAACAGGGATAATTTTTTTCTGAATTAAAATACTTACTGTTGTCTTTAAGGCAAAATAAGTATCTTCAACAGATTCTCCTGCGTTTATATTTCCTAAATCGGCTACGGTTGTATTCCAGCTTCCTGGAAATAAAGCATAAAACGATTTCCTCACTTCATTTAACTCAAAAGACTCTCCTATATAATTAACGTCATTCCTATTTTCTAACACTCCTATTATAGCTATAGAAACGCCATCTAAATCTGGAATCCCGTTTTGTAACGAGTGAATTTTTAATTTTCTGCCGATGGCTTGCATAGATAACAACTCGTTGTGAGCTAAAACTATATCGGATACTGGCGATAAAAAATTAAAATTCATGTATTACTTCTTCTTTGTTGTCTTCTTTTTTGCTGTTGTTTTCTTTTTAGCAGCTGTTTTTTTCTTTGGTGCGTTTTTTTCTATAATTGCTTTTACTTCGTCTAAAGTTAATTTTGCAGCCTCAACTGTTTTTGGCAACTCAATTTTAACTTTTCCTTGAATAACATTATGTCTTCCCCATCTTGCCTTTTCTACCCTAATGCCTTCGTCTTCCCAATTATGTACAACCTTATCAATTTCCTTTTGAATCTTCGTCTCTATTAGCTCAATAATATCGTCTTCTGAAAGGTTATCCCAATCGTACTTTTTATTAACATTAATAAACATATTGTTCCATTTTATAAATGGCCCAAAACGTCCTTTTCCTTTTTGAACTGGAAGCTCTTTATATACATATATAGGAGCGTCTGCTTTTTGCTTTTCCTTTATTAGTACAATAGCATCATCTAATTCTACTGTTAAAGGATCTTTTCCTTTTGGTAAAGAAACAAATGCTTTACCGTGTTTTACGTAAGGCCCAAAACGTCCGTTGTTAACTACAACATCTTCATCTTCGAAAGTTCCTAAGTTTTTTGGAAGCTGAAATAAATCCATTGCTTCTTCAAAAGTGATACTTCCTAATTGTTGATCTGGACTTAAACTAGCAAATGTTGGTTTATCTTCATCATCTACTGTTCCCATTTGCACCATTGGCCCGAACTTACCTAAACGCACACTTACTCGTTTACCAGTTTTAGGATCCTCCCCTAATATACGTTCTCCTGATTCTCTTTCTGCATTCTCTTGAACGTCTACTACTTTTGGATGAAAGTCTTTGTAAAAAGTTTTCATAACCTTTTTCCAATCGGCTTTACCATCTGCAATATCATCAAATTGATTTTCTACATTAGCCGTAAAACTATAATCTAAAATAGTTTCAAAATGATTTACTAAAAAATCGGTTACAATCATTCCGATATCAGTAGGAACAAGTTTACCCTTGTCTGACCCTACTTTTTCTGTCAATAAATTTTCATTTACTGCATTATTTTTTAGCACTAATTGTGTGTAATCCCGCTCTGTGCCCTCAACCATACCTTTTTCAACATATTTTCTGTTTTGTATGGTAGATATTGTTGGTGCATATGTAGACGGTCGTCCAATTCCTAGTTCTTCTAACTTTTTTACAAGTGATGCTTCTGTAAAACGGTAAGGGGGTCTTGTAAATCGTTGGGTAGCTGTTATGCGTTTGTTAAGTAATGTTTCATTTACTTTTAATGCAGGAAGCATACCGTCTTGTTCTGTATCATCATCATCTGTTCCTTCTAAGTATACTTTTAAAAACCCATCAAATTTAATAACTTCTCCATTTGCAGTAAATGTATCATTATGTGAAGCTGCACTAATTTTAACATTAGTTCTTTCTAATTGTGCTTCGCTCATTTGTGATGCTATGGCTCGCTTCCAAATTAATTCATACAAACGCGTTTGATCGTAATCTAAACCAGCAGAATGTGCCGCAAAATTTGTTGGGCGTATCGCTTCGTGAGCTTCTTGTGCACCTTTAGCTTTACCTTTATAATTTCTTTCCTTACTGTATTCTTTTCCGTAAGCTTTAACTATTTCTTCTTGAGCGCCTTTTCTTGCTTCATCAGATAAATTAACACTATCTGTTCTCATATAGGTAATTAAACCGGCTTCGTATAAACGCTGAGCCATTGTCATTGTTTTACTAACTGAGAAATACAATTTCCTTGAGGCTTCTTGTTGTAATGTCGATGTTGTAAACGGAGCTGCTGGAGATTTTTTAGCTGGTTTTTTCTCTAAACCTTCTACTTTAAACGTTGTATTTGCATTTGCTTCTAAAAATGCTACAGCTTCTTCTTTTGTTTTAATAGCTTTGGGAAGCTTTGCTTTAAAAGACTGTCCTGCTTCGTTAGAAAACTCTGCATCTATTCTATAAGATGCTTCTGTTTTAAACTCTTGAATTTCTCGCTCTCTTTCTACTATTAATCTTACAGATACAGACTGTACTCGCCCTGCAGATAATCCTCCTTTTACCTTTCTCCAAAGCACAGGAGACAACTCGTAACCTACTATTCTATCTAACACACGACGGGCTTGTTGCGCATCTACTAAATCGTAATCAATACTTCTTGGATTCTCAACTGCTTTTTGTATTGCAGACTTTGTAATCTCATGAAATACAATTCGTTTTATTTTCTCTTTATCTAGTTTTAAAGACTCTGCTAAATGCCAAGCAATGGCTTCACCTTCACGATCCTCATCACTAGCTAACCAAACAATTTCAGCTTTTTTCGCTAAATCTTTAAGTTTTTTTACTACTGCTTTTTTATCTGTTGAAACTTCATATTTCGGATTAAAATCCCCTTCTACATCTACTCCTAATTCTTTTGAGGGTAAGTCTGAAATGTGACCGTAACTAGATTCTACTTTAAAGTCTTTTCCTAAAAACTTCTCTATAGTTTTTGCTTTTGCGGGTGACTCAACTATAACTAAATTCTTCGCCATTCTTCATTTTTTTGAATTTTACAAAGGTATATCAAAAAAAATATACGAACCTAATTAAAATCTCTTTATGCTTTATTTTTAATAGATTTTAAACTTTTATTAACGTTCTTGTTTTTACTAGAAACTCTTTGCATAACTTAATGTACCGTATGCGTGCGTTGTTGATTTTGGCGTTTCTTTTGTATTAAAATTATAGCCTAATTTAAAAGTGCTATTCTTAATTTTTAAAACTGTCCCCATTCTAAATTTAAATATGTGTCGTTCTATATCTGAAGTAAAAAGAACATCTTCATAATCTAAACTTCCTTGAATTAAAGTATTATGCCCAACATACTTATAAGCGACACCTGCATAACCATAAAACTCATTTTGCATAGTACTATCTACTAAACCTAATCGTGAGGCGTTTTGTAATGGATTAAATTTTCCGAAGTAATATTCTAACCCATATTGCATGTATATATCTTTTGTTCCTAGACTTACATTACCAATATATTGTAAACTTTGCTTTTTACTAATTGAAGTTTCTAAAACATACTTAATTTTTGTATTAAACAGGTACTTAAATTCTATTTCTTGATACCATGTTGGATTATCATTTATACCTAAAAAGTTATGATACCATGTTTGTAATTTACCTGCTAATGATTCTTCCCCAGTAATCCCTATTTCTATAGCTACAAATAATGCTTTATTTTTTTTAACCTTGGCTAATTCAGTTTTTAGAAATAGCCATCCAGCAAAAGGACGATCGAATAAACGTGTATCGAAATCGCTTAAATTTTTCGGCGTATAGGTTTCATTACCTAGCGTTATATTTAACTGTAGTATATTGCTCGAATCTCTTTTAAATAAAAAATCGTTTTCTAAACTTCTTTTATAGCTTATAAATAAGCCACTGGTGTAATAGCGATCTAACAACACCATTTTATCATTTTCTACAGTAAATTCTATCGTTTCATTTACTTCTTGAGCATACAAAACGGTGATACTTATTACTACAAAAAATGATACAATGAGTTTTTTCAAAAGCAAATTATTCTTCTCCTATTTTCATTATGTCGTCTTTTTCATCAAAACCAATTACTTCTTTGTAAATAAAGTATTGAGGTAGAAACACAAAAGATGTGGTAACATATACTCCAACAAAACACATAAGTGCTCCAACTATTTGCGCCAATAAAGCCGCGACTATTATTAACCCAAAAGTTATAAACCATTTTTTATTTCCTAAATCGAACCCTAACTTTACAATATTAGAAACAGACAAGTCTGGATTAAAAGCATAAATAACATTAATTAAAGCAACTGGAATCATAACATAGAATATTGGAAATACACAAAGTAAAAGTGCTAATAAGTATATGCCAAAAGTAGCAGCTCCTACTTTAATAGTTTTGGATAAATATGGTTTTTTGAAAAAGAAAAAATAATCATCCCCTGTAGCTTCATTAAAATCCTTTATTTTACATATCCGGTAAAAACCTGCATGCATACCAAGTGCAATAATCATTGCAAAAAACATTATAATGAAAATTAACAGATAAAATACTGCTATAAAAAACACTCCTCCAGCTTCCAAACCATCTTCTAGAGACTGAGAATCCATTGCTTCTGAACCTAAAATCCCCATCATAAAGATTAATGGTATATACAATATCAATATAAAGGGAACTATTAAAACTCCTCTTAACAAAACTGTAACCAATCCTTGCACCCACGTTTTCTTAAATAATTCTATCGATTGACTAAAAATAGTGCCAAAGTCTAAATCTTTAGCATTCTGTATTTTTAGTTGTAATTCTGCAAACATCATAATTAGTTAGTTAGTTAGTTAGTTAGTTAGTTAGTATTACTCTTCTCCTATTCTCATGATTTCGTCATCTTCTTCAAACCCTATTACTTCTCTATAAATAACATAAGCAGGAAAATACACTAATGAAATTGTAAAAAAAACGCCAATAAAACAAGCTAAGAGTCCTAGACATGCAACAATAACTGTAACAAATAAAAGACCAAAGGATAGTAACCATTTTTTGTTTCCTATTTCGAAACCTAATTTTATAATTTCCTCTACCGTTTTTTCAGAATTAAAAGCAAATATTACAGAAAAAAACATTAATGGGACACATACGTAAATATATGGCACAAAACAAAGCATTTGCGCAATCGTGGCTATTCCTGTATGTGCTAAAGACAACATTACTATTTTATTTAAATATTCACCTTTAAAAAAATAAAAATAATCATCAGACTTAGATTCTCCCTTGTCTTTATGCAAGCATATTCTATAAAATGCAGCTGTTAACGCCATCGTAATTATTCCAGATATTATAGTTACAGGAATATTATACAATGTACTTACACCATAAAAGTTAATTAAACCTTCCATTTCGAAATCTCCAGCCTCAGCAGGATTTACAACTGCCAAGCCTAACGACTCCAATAACAGACCGTAAAGAAAAAATATTGGCGCTGAAATTAAAATACCTATAAGTATAGTTAAAAAACCTTGCAACCAAAGTTCTTTGTATAGTTTAATAGAACTATCGAAAATAGTTCCAAAATCTAAAGGTTTTGCATTCTGTATTTTTGAGCGTATTTGTTCAAACGTCATTTTATATTTGTTAAATTGATTAGTATTCCAAATGTAATTATTCTTTTTAACATATATACGACTCTGTCACTTTGTCATAATACTTAAAATAGTTATATCTTTGCATACTTATTGACTGATAGTAGCATCAGTACTTAGTATGGAAAAAATTATAGACGAAAACAAACAAGGAGACCCTCTTGTTTTAAAACAAAAGGAAGGAAACACTAAAAAACTTTTTATAGAAAGTTATGGCTGTGCAATGAATTTTAGCGATAGCGAAATTGTTGCCTCCATATTACAAAACGAAGGTTTTAACACTACCAAAAACTTAGAAGATGCAGATTTAGTATTGGTAAACACTTGCTCTATTAGAGATAAAGCAGAGCAGACCGTTAGAAAACGTTTAGAAAAATACAATGCTGTAAAACGTACAAACCCAAAAATGAAAGTAGGTGTATTAGGTTGTATGGCAGAACGTTTAAAAAGTAAATTCTTAGAAGAAGAAAAAATAGTGGACCTAGTAGTCGGGCCAGATGCTTACAAAGATTTACCAAATTTACTAGCAGAAGTTGAAGATGGTAGAGACGCTATAAACGTTGTACTATCTAAAGATGAAACTTACGGTGATATTTCACCTGTTCGTATAAACACTAATGGAGTAACTGCTCTTGTTTCTATTACAAGAGGTTGCGATAATATGTGTACGTTTTGCGTTGTTCCATTTACTCGTGGTAGAGAACGTAGTAGAGATCCCCAAAGCATTATAGAAGAAGTAAACGATTTATGGAACAAAGGCTATAAAGAAATAACACTTTTAGGACAAAATGTAGATAGTTACCTCTGGTATGGTGGTGGTTTAAAAAAGGATTTTGTTAAAGCTACAGAAATGCAAAAAGCTACAGCAGTAGATTTTGCTAAACTATTGTCTATCTGTGCAGAAACGCAACCAAAAATGCGTATTCGTTTTTCTACTTCTAACCCACAGGACATGTCGTTAGATGTTATAAAAACAATGGCTAAATATGATAACATTTGCAACCACATACATTTACCTGTGCAGAGTGGTAGTAATCGCATTTTAAAGGCTATGAATCGCTTGCACACAAGAGAAGAATATTTTCAACTTATAGATAATATTCGTGAAATTATACCAAATTGTGCTATAAGTCAAGATATAATTGCTGGTTTCCCAACTGAAACAGAAGAAGATCACAAAGACACATTATCACTTCTTGAGTATGTTAAATATAATTTTGGTTACATGTTTACTTATTCTGAAAGACCAGGAACACTTGCCGAACGTAAATTAGAAGACGATGTACCTGAAGCTACAAAAAGCAGACGATTAAGCGAAATAATAGCACTACAATTAGAACATAGTGAGCTTAGAACTAAAGGATATCTTGGTACTACTGTAGAAATTCTAATAGAACGGGCTTCAAAAAAATCTAGTGAACATTGGTCTGGTAGAAGTGCACAAAATATAGTTGCTGTTTTCCCTAAAGAAAATTACAATATTGGAGATTTTGTTAATGTAAAAGTAACAGATTGTACAAAAGCAACACTAATTGGTGAAGCCATTGGCCTTTCAAAAAGTAATTAATTCATTTCAAACCATTCCTCAACATAAGAATGTTTATCGCAAACAAAGAGGAAATAGACAACTAAAAACAAATTAAAAACCAACATATTAATTAATGGAATCCATTCAAGCTACAAAACAACGTTTCGGAATTATTGGAAATAGCGCAGGACTTAATCGTGCTATTGAAAAGGCGATTCAAGTGGCACCAACAGACATTTCGGTACTAGTTACTGGAGAAAGTGGTGTTGGTAAAGAAAGTATTCCAAAAATAATACATTCCTTATCGCACAGAAAACACGGTAAATACATAGCAGTAAACTGCGGTGCAATACCAGAAGGAACTATAGACAGTGAACTTTTCGGGCACGAAAAAGGAGCATTTACAGGTGCAACACAAACCAGAAATGGTTATTTTGAAGTTGCAGATGGAGGAACTATTTTTTTAGATGAAGTTGGAGAACTTCCATTAACAACACAAGTGCGTTTATTACGTGTTTTAGAAAATGGAGAGTTTATAAAAGTAGGATCCAGTAAAGTCCAAAAAACAAATGTTAGAATAGTAGCAGCAACAAACGTACACATGTTCGATGCTATTAAAAAAGAAAAATTTAGAGAAGACTTATATTATAGGCTAAGCACTGTAGATATTAACCTTCCACCTTTACGAGACCGTCAAGAAGACATTCACTTACTATTTAGAAAATTTGCTAGCGACTTTGCTTTAAAGTACAAGATGCCAACTATAAAACTAAGTGAAGACGCTGTAAATATTTTACTAAAGTTTCGCTGGAGCGGGAACATTAGACAGTTAAGAAATGTAGCAGAGCAAATTTCGGTATTAGAACAAAACAGAACTATTTCGGCAGATGTGTTACGTAGCTATTTACCAAGCACTGGAGATAATTTACCAGCAGTAATTAAAACATCGAAATCTGAAGGTGATTTTAGTAGCGAACGCGAAATATTATACAAGGTTTTATTCGACATGAAAGCAGATTTAAATGATTTAAAGAAGCTTACTATGGAACTCATGAAGACGGGTAATTCTAAAGAAGTACAGAAAGACAACGAGACTTTAATCCAAAAAATCTACGGAAGCGACGATGAAACGCCTAATTACGAAGACAGTTCCGAACGCTTACAAGTACTATCTATTCCGCAATCTGCAAACACTAACGAGAGTTATAGCACACCTAACGACAACTACGATTTTGCAGAAGAAATTGAAGAAGAAGAAACCCTATCTTTACACGATAAAGAATTAGAGCTTATAAAAAAATCGTTAGAACGACATAACGGAAAACGTAAATTAGCGGCAGAAGAATTAGGCATTAGCGAACGAACATTATACAGAAAAATAAAGCAATTTGATTTGTAATGTTAACAATAGCACAAAACAATAGAAGGTTTAGTTAAACCGTTCTTAAATAAGAATTTTAGAACTAAAAATAATTCTATTTTCACCATAAAAAAAATGAAAATAACAAAATACATCATTCTATCCATAGTAGCATCACTGTGCTTAAGCTGTGGATTTTACTCCCTTTCAGGAGCTAATACTGGAGACGCAAAAACTTTTCAAGTTAATTACTTTCAAAATAATGCCATTTTAGTAGAACCAGGATTAGACAGAGATTTTACAATAGCATTACAAGATTTAATATTAAACCAAACCAATTTAGAGCTAGTAACCTCTAATGGCGATTTAGTTTATGAAGGCGAAATTACCGAATACAGAATCTCGCCAACAACAGCTACATCTAACAATACAGCAGCGCAAAATAAAGTAACATTAACTGTTAAAGTTAGCTTTATTAATAAAACTAAAGAAGAAAATAATTTCGATAAAAGCTTTTCTTTCTTTTACGATTTCGATGGAAGCGCGCAACTTTCAGGAAGCACAAAAGCTACCGCTTTCGAAGAACTTTTTGATCGCTTAACACAAGATATTTTTAACGCCTCTTTGGCAGACTGGTAATGAATCAAGCAGAGTTTACAGACATATTACAACAACCACAAGCGGTTACAAAAACGCAAACTGAAGATTTAAAAACTATAATTAATAGTTTTCCATATTTTCAATCTGCACGCGCTATGTACCTAAAAGGGTTAAAAAACTCAGAAAGTTTTAAATACAACCAAGCTTTAAAAACAACAGCTGCATACACAACGGACAGAAGTATATTATTCGATTTTATTACTTCTAATGTCTTTAAACAAAACGAGATTTCTCGTTTTATAAAACAAAATACATCTCACTTAAAAGATATTGAAGTTAACATAGAAGACATTTCTGTAAGCAATACAATAACGCTAGATGATGACTTAAAGCAACAATTTGAAGAGACTAAAGATATTATTTTCGACCCAAGCCTCTTTCAACCTAAAACAACAGAAGCCGTAAATCTTGATACTGAAAAAAACACAAAAGAAAACCCTCAAGAATCCTCTTTAAAAACACAAGAACCAGCACCTAAAGACATTTTAAATATAGGTAAACCTTTAGAGTTTAACCAAAACGAAACCCACTCATTTAACGAATGGTTAAGTTTAACAACTTTAAAACCAATTAAGCGTGAAAAAACAGAAGACACTAACATTGTTGAGGACAAAATTGAAACAAATACCGCAGATAACAAAAAACTAACACGCCTTAAAAAGTTTGAACTTATAGAAGAGTTTATAAGTAAAAACCCAAAATTAGAAGCCCCTAAAAAAAGCGTGTCACATCACAATATAGCTAAGGCACAAATGATTCAACCCGAAGCATTAATGACCGAAACTTTAGCTAGAATTTATGTAGAACAAAAGAACTATAAAAAGGCAATTCAATCTTATAAAATTTTAAGTTTGAAATATCCAGAAAAAAGTGGTTTCTTTGCAGACCAAATTAAGGCAGTAAAACAATTACAAGAACAAAATAATACAAAATAATGAGTACGTTTACAATATTTTTAGCACTAATGGTCGTAGTAGCATTTCTACTAGTTGTAGTAATAATGGTGCAAAACCCTAAAGGTGGAGGTTTATCTTCTTCTTTTGGAGGTGGTGGAACACAGCAATTAGGCGGTGTAAAGAAAACTACTGATTTCTTAGATAAAAGTACTTGGATATTAGCGGCAATTCTAATTGCATTAATCTTAGCTTCTAATTTAGCAATAGATGGTGGTAATAGTGCTCAAGAATCTAAAGCCTTAGATTCAGATAATATTCAACAAGTAGACCCTACTCCTGCTGCAACACCTGCAGTAGAAGATGCTGCAACTAAAGCTGTAGATACAACAAAGTAAAAATATATTACTAGAAAACATATACTAAGCCAACTTTAAAAGTTGGCTTTTTTTATACATTATATTTATCCATTCAAAACTAAAAATCATACATCTGAAACTTTGTCAGTACACTTCTATTGGCACATTTTTAGCTTAGACTATCATTATAAATAATAATCTAATTAATTAAAACATACATTAAAATGAGTAAAGTAAACATTAAACCACTAGCAGATCGTGTTCTTGTAGAGCCTTTACCAGCAGAAACAAAAACAGCATCTGGGTTATACATTCCAGATTCCGCACAAGAAAAACAACATAAAGGAACAGTTGTAGCTATAGGAACAGGAAAAAAAGACGAGCCTTTAACAGTAAAAGTTGGAGATAAAGTGCTTTATGGAAAATATTCTGGTTCGGAATTAACGTTAGATGGCAATGATTATTTAATGATGAGAGAAGAAGATATTCTTGCAATTATCTAAAGTAGCTTTTGGCTTTTGGCTATTCGCCTTCAGCCTATCTAAAAATATAATTATTATTAAACTTTTTAGCTAAAAGCCAAGTGCTAATAGCTAAAAGCAAATTTAAAAGAAATGGCAAAAGATATAAAATTCGATATAGAAGCACGCGACGGTTTAAAACGTGGAGTTGATGCTTTAGCAAATGCAGTAAAAGTAACATTAGGACCTAAAGGACGTAATGTTATTATTAGTCGTTCGTTTGGAGCACCGCAAGTAACAAAAGATGGTGTTTCTGTAGCAAAAGAAGTAGAGTTAGAAAACCCATTAGAAAATATGGGAGCTCAAATGGTAAAAGAAGTTGCTTCAAAAACTAACGATTTAGCAGGAGATGGTACTACAACGGCAACAGTATTAGCACAAGCTATCGTAAAAGAAGGTTTAAAAAACGTTGCTGCGGGCGCAAATCCTATGGATTTAAAACGCGGTATAGATAAAGCTGTTTCTGCAATCGTAGAAGATTTAGGAAAACAATCTAAAGAAGTAGGAAGTTCTTCTGAAAAAATTAAACAAGTAGCATCAATCTCTGCAAATAACGATGAAGTTATTGGAGATTTAATTGCTAACGCTTTTGGAAAAGTAGGTAAAGAAGGGGTAATTACTGTAGAAGAAGCCAAAGGAACAGATACTTATGTAGACGTTGTTGAAGGAATGCAGTTTGATAGAGGGTATTTATCGCCTTATTTCGTTACAGATAGCGAAAAAATGATTACCGATTTAGAAAGTCCTTACGTTTTATTGTACGATAAAAAAGTTTCTACAATGAAGGACTTACTACCGGTATTAGAACCAGTAGCACAAACAGGAAAACCTCTATTAATTATTGCTGAAGATGTAGACGGTGAAGCTCTTGCTACTTTAGTAGTAAATAAATTACGTGGTTCTTTAAAAATTGCTGCTGTAAAAGCACCAGGATTTGGAGACAGACGTAAAGCCATGTTAGAGGATATTGCTATTTTAACTGGAGGTACTGTAATTTCTGAAGAAAGAGGATTTACTTTAGAAAATGCAACATTAGAAATGCTAGGTACTGCAGAGCGTATTACCATAGACAAAGACAACACAACCGTTGTAAATGGTGCTGGAGATAAGGATTTAATTAAGAACAGAGTTAATCAAATAAAATCTCAAATAGAAGCAACAACTAGCGATTACGATAAAGAAAAACTACAAGAGCGTTTAGCTAAATTAGCTGGAGGTGTTGCTGTACTTTACGTAGGTGCTGCTAGTGAAGTTGAAATGAAAGAAAAGAAAGATCGTGTAGACGATGCTTTACATGCTACACGCGCAGCTGTAGAAGAAGGTATTGTTGCTGGTGGTGGTGTTGCTTTAATTAGAGCAAAGTCTGTTCTAGGAAAAATTACAACTGAAAACTTAGATGAAACTACAGGAATACAGATTGTTGCACGTGCAATCGAAGCGCCTATTCGTACTATTGTTGAAAATGCAGGTGGAGAAGGAAGTGTTGTAGTTTCTAAAATAATTGAAGGTAAAAAAGACTTTGGTTACGATGCTAAGTCAGAAGCATATGTAGACATGCTAAAAGCTGGTATTATTGATCCAAAAAAAGTAACACGTATTGCATTAGAAAATGCAGCCTCTGTTGCTGGAATGATTTTAACGACTGAGTGTGCTTTAATCGATATTAAAGAAGATACACCAGCTGGTGGTATGCCTCCAATGGGTGGTGGTATGCCAGGAATGATGTAATATCATTATAAACACAATATATTAAAAGCCTGTTTCTAAACATTTAGAGACAGGTTTTTTTATGTCTTAAATTAAGTAATTGTACAAAAAGGGTTAATCAACCCTATAGTATTAGGCTATTTAGCTAACTCCCTAGCAAATACTGCTATCTATATTTGGAAACTAAGTTTTTAAACTCAAACAAATATGGAAAATACAGTTATTATCAATTCAATAGGTACAGCTAGTCCTAAAGTATCTAAAGTTCTTTCAGAAGCATTTAAAATCCCACAAGATTTTATGCTAAAATTATTATACACAGCACCTTCTGTACTATTTCAAAAAGTAGACGAAGCATTAGCTACAAAAGCCGAAGAGACACTTTCTCAACTAGGTTTAGAAGTTAGTGTTCTAAATAAAGAAGACTCTTTAAACATTAGTAAAGAGCTAGTAGATGTAAGTATTTATTTTGAAAACATTTTAAATCTACCTACAGTAATAGAACAATTATCTGACTTTTTAGGTTGTAAACAAGCCGAAGCTTTAAATGTGCTATTAGATCAACCTAGCATTATATTAGGAGATGTTTCTGTTGCAACAGCAGAGGCTCTTCAAAAAAGAATAAATGCTTCAGTATGTTATTCTAATCCTAAAAAAGACTTATTCACCATTACCATTTCTAAAGACATTCCAACGAATACTTTAAAGTCTATAGAAAAAAGATTAGGCAAAACGGCTAGCATTAATGATGACTATTTTGTTATTAAAGATCTTACTTATACAGAATGCAGCACAATCTGGCGAGATGCACAGTCTAAAAAACAGATTAATATTATTAACCAAACGCATCAACTGGTTAGTATGGAATTAACTTCTTTTAATCCTGAGGATGCAAATCAAATTCAGTTTTTAACTCAAGAAGTTGGTATGCCTTCAGAAATATTACCAGAACTTAATAACAACTTACCCATATTACTTTTTGAAAACATAAGCGCTAAGCAAGCTAAACATTATAGTGATTTATCTAAAGAAGCTGGTGTTACAATTACTATTGAAACACAATTAAACACTAAAAAACATATTGCTATAAGTAATATTAAAAATCCTGAAAGTGTACTAAATATACTCTCTCAATTTATAGATACCAAAAACTTAAAAATAACTACAAACTGGAAAAGCGAAACTGCTTTCCCTGCTTTAATTGCTAGGTACTTACACAAACAGTTAGAGGAACTAGAGTGTAATTCGGAAATTATATAAGTTATGGACGATAAAAAAATGTTACATGTACGTATTGCCGAGCGTGGTAAAATGCATGCTTTAGATAAAAATTATAAAGAAGCTTTACGCCATTATAAAGAAGCACTTAGAATAGTACAATCTCAAAAAGATAGCGAGTTATTTTTTCAACATTACTCGCAATGCGTTATGGAGTCGCTTGAGCAATCTGGCGCCAATAATGAGGTGATTTCATTTTGCGAAAATTATAGAGCTTTTTTAAAAGAGAAAGAAACTAACGATTTAGTAGATAAACACAATGCTTTTGTTTGCGAACGCCAAGCTATACAACATCTACTGAAAGAAGAAACTGATATGGCTTTAGATTTACTTCTAGAAGCAAAAACCAGTTTAAAAAAGCACAAACAACCTATAACAGAACAACTATTAAACTGGTTACAACGTGGTTATAGTATTAACAAAAAACAAATACTAGGGCTACAAAAAAAACACAATTATTTTATAGTAAGGCAAGAATTAATAAATCCAGACATAGCAATGGATTTACCCGAAGCCTTCTCAGCATTTTAACAATTTAAAAACAAAACAATATGTCAACGAATGTTCAAAAATTTGACGAAGGGTCAAAAATATTAAAGAATATAGACGTAAGTAGCATTGTATCTGGGTTAGCATTAGGTATCGCAGAAGCTCAAGAGCGTTTAGATAACAATTCTATCTCGCAGTTAATACGTTTAGCAGACACAAAAGTAGCTGGTAAATCGCTATTAGAATTTGGTTTTCAGCCTGCTTTTTATGCCTTTGATTACGCTGATGTTTCTGCTTCTATACAACTAAAAATGGCAGTTCAGGAATCTGTTTCTGTAGATTTTAGTATAGAAGCTTCTTACAGCAGTAATACTACTTTTAATAAGGATTTCTTTAATCAGTTAAGAAAAAACAAAAGTAAATCGACAAGTAAATACTCTAAAACACAAAAAACAATAGCACTAGAAGCCAAAACTTCAAAAAACGTTAGTGTTAATGAAGAGTCGTTTAAAATACATGAAGAAGAAGGTTCTATTTCTAAAATAGAATCTGCTGAAGAAAAAATGCGAGACGATAGCGAAGAATTAAGAGTAGAAAGTGTTATAGATAACAAACAAGAACTTACTAACGAAACCAATAGTGATGTTTACATTAGAGAAGAAAATGGCTATATCGTTATCACCAATCCAATAGAGCATACAAATGTAACAGCCTTATTAAAATTAGATCCAGATTATACTACTGCGAAAGATATTCGTATTAAAGGGGGAAGTACTGTAAACGCTTCAAGTCTTTTCAGTAAAACTGGTGATTTTAACACAACATTAACTAATGCTACAACAGCTAATAATGGTAATTCTCCAACAACACCAGGAGAAGTTGTAGGTATTAATAAAAATGGTATACGAAGAGGGACTACAGATACACCTTATGCTTTTTATTTTGGTTGGGATAAACATAAAGTAAATTACGATTATGCTTACAATCAATCAAACCCATCTTTAACAACAGACGATATCGAGCTGCTTGCTTTTGTGTTAAAAGAATCTACTTTAAAAATAACTATTAAAGGCTATACAGATGGCAGTGGAAGCGACTCTCAAGCAAACTCAGATTATAACAAAGCACTAGGATTAAAAAGAGCAACCGCATTAAAGGAAGCTTTAGAAGGTTTTGCTGGTAAAAAACTAGACAGTCAAATAACTACCGAAACTTACGGTGAAGACTTAGCCACTAACAGCGATAAGTTACCAGAAATAAGAAAAGTAACCATAGAATTTGACGCCACTACCCTATTCGACTTTATTTATTTTCAAGGTGGGCATATTACAACTGGCGCTACTACATCTGCACCAGAAGAGTACGTATATCTATTAGCAACAAACCCTACTGTAGATAAAGATGTTATTTTTCAATTTGGAAGTACAACCTATACTTTAGTAGATATTGCTAATACTATAAATAGATTTTCAGCTCTAACTAATAACAAAGGAAAAATAGACGAGTTTTTTGTAGAAAAACATAACGAGTCTTACTATTTATTGCATGAAGAAGCTAAAGTAAATTACTTTTTACACTCTAAAGAGAATAAAGAAATAAACGTAGAAATAGAGAATAAAGCTTCTGCAGAACTAGACAAAGACAAGACAGACATTTACGTTAGTGATACACAGAATGATACCTCTAAGCTAAAAGAATCTTCAAAAGATTTTGAAGGTGACAGAGCATTCGCTGTAAGTGGTTCTTTAGACGTCCGTTATGCTAGACAATTTGGAATGTCTATAGAAGGAAACGCCTCTGTTTCTGCACGTATGGTATCTGTTCCGCCACCAACAGCTTTAGAAAACTATATACAATCACTTTCTAATTCTGGAAATTAAAACCAATAAAGCACTATGAAAACTCCAGAAATCGTACAAACGTTAATGAATGCGCCTCTACCGCTAATGTTAGAAAAACTAGGCGCTTCTATAGCAAATGCACAAACGGCTTTAGATGCTAACTCTATAAAGTTAGCCAATGAAATGTCTAATGTAGAAGTTGCTATTGGAGATGACACCTATAATCTAATAAGCCTAGGTTTTGCACCCACATTTTATGTTTTCACAGAGGCTTCTTTTGAAGTAAAAATGGAGTTTTCTATTGCAGAATCCGAAGATGTAGGCGTAAGTGGCAGCTTAAATTACGGAAAGGGTAAAAGTGACGAAACAAGTACACAAATGTTTGGCGTATCGGTTTCTGCTCATTATGCTAGAAAATTTTCTATGTCGGCAGAAGGCTCCTCGTCTATAGCAGCTAAAATTGTATCGCTTCCCGCACCAGAAACGTTCTACGAAATATTAAAATCGACACTCAACAAAACCGAAGACGATAAGTAGTCTACGATGACCACAACACAAGAAATAAATGTTTAATTAAAAATGTAAATTATGTTACACAGAAACCCAAGAATTGGGCAAGAATTACTAGATGTACCTATGGGAGACATGATTAGAGATATGGCATTCGCTATTGCCGAAGCTCAAATCAAGTTAGATCAAAACTCCATGGAAGTCGCCGAAATGATGGGCGGATTAAAAACAATAACGCACACTGATCCAGATGGCAATGAGATTGTTACTTACGAGGACAGTCGTGTATTCTTTGGAAAAGAAAAACTCTTAACAAAAGACGCTGTTTCTGCTCACAATGCTTCAGACGATTTAGCTTACAAAACAGAAATAAGAAGAGAACTAGGCTCAGGTAATTACGAGTACACCAATTTAAAAAACGAAACCACATTAGCTAGCTTACCTGCAACTCAACAAGAAGATGCTGGCTCTAACAAATTAAAATACTTGTTTGCGCCAGCTGGTGCAGCAAAAGGATGGTACGTATGGAATGATACAGATGGTGAGTACCAAAGATTAAAAGCGACACCTATAGATATTAAAATAGCCCTTGCAGATGGCGTTGGCCCAAATGGAGACATTTTTGTATCCCAGCGTCTGTCTATGTTAGAACTAGGGTTTTCGCCAACAATGTATCAATTTGTTGACACTATTATAGAAACTAAAGTAAGTATTAAATATTCTAGAGAAGCAACTGCTAGTGTCTCTGTACAGAGAACACGAAAGGATGGTTTATCGTTAAACTGGGGCAAAAATTTATCTTATAATAGAAACGTAACAACGTCTCAAGTTAATGCAACTTACGCTTCTAAATATAATTACTCTGCTGAAGGTTCCAGTCTATTACGAACCAAATTAGTACCTATTCCACCACCAGCAATTTTAGAAGAGCGAATAGCACAACAAATGGAATTAGTAAGACAAAGAAGCGGAAGCGAATCATAAATATTAAGTAAACACTATGGCTAATATAACTAGAGAATTATTAAACGCACCTTTACCAGAATTAGTAAAAAGTCTTGGAATTGGTATTGCACAAGCGCAAAGAGCTTTAGACAGAGTGTCTATGGATTTAGCACGAGAACTTGTAGACACTAAAATAGAACTTGGTGGTACAGAATATAGTTTATTAGCCTTGGGGTTTACCCCAACATTTTATCAATACACAGATACTGTACTAGAAGCTAAAGTTGCTTTTTCTATGACGAAATCTAGAGAAATTGGAGTTTCTGCAACTGTTAGCGGTGGAGTTAATGTTGGTTTTGCCGCAGTAAGTGCCTCTGTAACGGCAAGCTACTCGCAAAAGTACCAATACTCTGCAGAAGGCAGTTCTTTAATACGCACAAAACTAGTATCTGTACCTAACCCTCCTGCATTCGAGCAACGTTTAAGAGCATTAATAGAAACAGAATTAGAAGACAGAAGAGAAGCTATAAACCCACCAAATCAAACCACTTCATAATACTAATACTATGGCAAAGCACTGGAAAGATTTAGTCCCTTCTAAAAAAGAAGAACAACAAAAAGACACTGTTGACTTTTCAAAACTTTTACAAACTGACCCAAAACAAGAACAGGTTTTAGAAGATATATCGGGTGCTAACCCGTCCTTAAAAGCATTATTAGAAGAACAAAAAACACTAGAGCAAAACATGGATGCGCTAACTGGTAAAAAACCAGAGCAATCCAATAGTAACAGGTTTTATGACAACGAAATAAAAAGTCCGTTAGAAAAACGAAAAGAAGAACAAAAACGAGAAAAAGAAAGAGCATCACATTTAGATGCCTTTAAACAAAAAAAAGTAAAGGAAAATAAATGGTTAGAAAAACGAAGTCTTAAAACCAATAAAGACACACGCCCTAAGCAGCCGGCAGCTAAACAAGCTTCAATACTTAAAAAAGTAGATGAAGCAAAAGCGTTTTACGACAAGCTAGATGCTAAACAAAGCAAACTAAAAGAAGCATCACGTTATAAAAAAGCAAATAGTTTAAACACAGTAAATACAAAAAAAACAGCTCCAACACCTAAAAAAGAAAAAACAGCACTTAAAAATATTGCAAAAAAAATAGATAAAACAACGTCTTTTTTAAAAACACTAGACAATAATAAAACAGCATTTACTAATATAAAGAAAGCACCTAGTAAGACAACTAAGAAAATAAAACCGTCTAAAAGACAAACTGTAAAAAAAGACCCTTTATTTAGTAATACTACTACTAAACCGATAACAATAAAAAAAGCTATTAATACAGTTAAAACGGTTTCTAAAACTACAGATAAAGCAATACAGTTTTACAACAAAATAGGGGACACCTCTAACATAAAAAACAAATTAGCCTCTGTAAACCAATTAAAAACAAACGATACCATAAAAAGTAGCAATACAGAATCTAACTTAAATCTGGACCAATTAGACAATAAAAAAAGTAAAGTAGATTCTATTTTTAATACAGCTAATAAAACGAATAAAAAGGTAAAAACGGCAACTCAGTTTTTAGAAAACACCTTAATAAAAAAAGAATCTTTACTAAAAAAAGAGCCTATAAAAGACACATCATTATCTACAGACATATTAAAAACGCTTTTCACGAAGAAAGAAAACAAAACCAATGCAAAAGGGTTTAATATAAATGTTAACGATGTAAAAGCAACAGTATCTAAACTAAAAACAATAAAAAAAGGAGTAGATAATTGGTCTAAAAAACGAGACGAACTTAGAAAAACTAAGAAAAAAGATAGCGGTACCTCTAGACTATCCGTATAAAGAGATAATAATATGAGCACACAAAATACAGCACTAACATTAAAAGAAATACTACTAGGCATTTCCGATAGTTTAAACGAAGCCCAGCATCAATTACGAAATGCAGCACCTTACGATGAATACGGAAGACCTAATACATTATATACATTACCGTATTTAGATTTTAATTTACAGGTAGAAGCCGAATTTGAAAATATAACAGACACAGAGTATAATTATGGCACCAATAAAACCGTAGGTAAATTAGCAACTACAGAAACTTATCAAGCTGCACAAAGTTACTTACCAGCACTATCTTTTCGTCCAGTAAACAAAAAAACATTATCTAAAGAAACCAATAAAATAACGAGTACTATTTCTGGTCGTTTTGTAGCCGTTATGCCAAATGAAGGCTTACCTCAACTTATTATAGATGCTAAACCAGAACGTACAACAACAAATGGATTATATACTATTAATGTAGAAGTGTTTAATTCTGCTGGAGAAAAAATACCGAGTGCTTTAGTAGAATTTAATTATGATGTAAATAAAGCTAATCTTTTAAATCCAGATACAACATTAAACCATACAACCAACTTTTTAAAGAAAGGAGAAATATTAACCGATATAGAAGGTAAAGTAAAAAACCAAATACAAATTGACACTACAGATTACAACTCTAAAAGTATTATTCCTATTCTAATAAATGTAGGCACAGTATCTACTCAAATATCAATTCAAAAATATTAATTATGGCTACCGAATACAATGCATTAGTTTTTAAATGTTTGCTATTAGATAGCAAAAAAGAATCCGTAACTAATTTTAATTATGGGATTCAAATATTCAACAATCAGTTAAACAGCTGGCAAAATTTAGATAAACCTATTCTATCGGAAGATGGTAAATTACACTACACTTACAAAATACCAAGTCGTATTTCTACTTCCGATATTCAAAGAAGAGCCATTAGAGAAGTACTTCAAGCTAGTTGTATTCCTCAATTTAGATTAATACATTGGGACAAGGAGCAAGTATTCAATATTACTAATACACCTTCAATAATAGCAAATACAAAAGGAACTGTAATAACTCTAGATTTTAATACCTGCTATTTATTAAACGCAGAGCAGTTTTACGACACTAACGATGGTGTTACAATAGCACAGTCTGAAAGAGGTTATCTACTACAGCAACAACTTATAGATGTAACTACTAAGTTAGAAAATATTAAAGATAATTTTAATATTAAAACTGCTCAAGCACAAGAAACCATTGCAGCATTAAACAATAATTTAAAAGCAATTGAAGCTGAAAAGGTGGCTCTAGAAACGCAATTAAACACCTTACAAGATGCATTAGCAAACAGTAAAAATTCTGATGAAGAGATTGCTATTTTAAAGAAAAAGATTGAAGAACTAACTGTTAATATAGAACAACTTAAAACCGAATACAATCAATTAAAAGATATACTAGTAAACGAACAAAATAAAACGAAAGCTTTAGAAGGAACTGTAAATAACTTAAATATCAAACTAAAGAACAGTATTGCTGAAACAGATGAAAAGCAAAAAAGTATTACTGAACTTTCTCAAGTTTTAGAAACAAAGAATAAAGAGATAGACACACTTAACGCTAAAATTGAAGAACTGAACACCTACTCTACTGCAGATAATCCAAATAAATTGGAAGCACAAAAAGTATACAGCAGTATTGTAGACGATATAGTAACTGCCGATGCGAAAATGGATAATTCCAGATTTAAATTGGCTAATATTTCTATGAACTTAAAAGCTACCGTAGAAAAAGGACCAACAGGTACTATGTTAGGTCTTATAGATTTTGAATCTGCACAACATATAAACGGCGCTGCTATTAGTGATATAAGTATAGATATTGTTCCAAATTCAAACACTGTAATAACTAAAAATACAGTACCTAACATTTTAGGGTTAACAGAATCGGCAGTAAGAAACATATTGGTTAATTACGGACTTAAGTTAGATGTCGTTTATCAGCCAACAGATAACCCAAAACTTATAGAAGGACAATCGTTTAAACAATTTCCATCGGCTGGCTCCGATTTAATAAAAGGACAAAACATCACTGTAATATTCTCGAAACCATTACAATAAAATAAAAATATTATGCCAAACAATTCATACCAATATTTAAAAGATGCCTTTGCATCCCCATTAGGAGATTTTATAGCCTCGATAGGTGAAGGCGTAGGCGAAGCGCAAGCAGCACTAGATGAAGGTTCACTTCGTCAAACCTTAGAAATATACAACCAAAACCCAGATGATGCCGGAGACACTTTAAAATTATTTAGAGAAATAGGTTATCAACCTACATTTTATACCATACCAAAAACAACAGCAAAAGCTAAGATTTCCTTATCGTTATCTCAAAAGTCCGACGGTGTATTAAATAACAATAGAGCGTTTAGACCAAAAATGTACGTTACACCAGTTAATGCAACAAACTCTAATAAGTTTAGTTTAGATTTAAATGCTAGTGCAGAAATACAGTTCGATATTGTACCTGTACCACCTTCTGATAGTCAGATTATACGCTTTCTACCTAATGTTATAGAAAAAGAAGAACAAGATAATACTGGTAATAGTGTAATTGTAAAACGTAGTTTAGGAGAAATTAAAACCTTGTTGTTAGATTATGGCTTAGGTTATACTTTTGCTGATGGTACAGATGAAAGTGCTATAGATGATGATACTACATTTAGCAAACAACTTCCAGAATTTATAGCGGGTAAAACCCAAATTTTAAAATTGGGGGATATCATTGTTTTAGAATTATAATATAATTGCTACTGTTTTATTAATAACCTTATTTCTAACTAAGAAAATCAGATCATTAATTCAGTTCGTTATTTATAGCTTACACTAGAAAATCAGCTTACAGGTAAAATACAACCTATAGGAACTTATTAATTATAACTTAACGTTATTAAAACAATACTCAATAAACGTTTTATTCAACTATAAATGACGAGTTTCTAACAATTAAGTTACTTCTAATTGTTACTGTTTTATTAATAATTAATTCTTCAGGGTTTTCAATTTCTTCAATAAGATATTTAATAGCCGTAGCTCCAATATGTTCTCCAGGCTGATCTATAGTTGTAAGTTTAGGTTCTATAATAGTAGAATTTAACGAATTACTAAAACCTACTACTGCGATTTCCTGTGGTATTCTAATTTTATTTTTTTTCAATGTTTTAATCACACCTATTGCTGCACTATCTGTAATTGCAAATATAGCATCTGGTCTATCTTTTAAGCTCAATAAAATATTAGTCAGCTGCTGTCCTTGCAGTAAAGAAATATCATCAACACTCAATATTATTTTGTCATCTATTGGAATATTGTATTCTTTTAAAGCTCGTAAATAACCTGCATATCTTTTTTCAGAATTATACGAATATTCGGTTTCTTTAATTATTGCTATTCTTTTTCTTCCAATATTAATTAAATGCTCGACTGCATTAAAAGCGGCTTCTTCTTCATTGATAACAATTTGGGTGCAAGGTATTTTATTAGAAGCTTTATCAAAAAGTATCAGTGGTAATCGATTCATTATTTGAATAATATTTTCGATATTTCTAGTTTTTTTAGACAAAGACATTAAAACTCCATCTACACCAAACTGCAACATAGTATTTAACATTTCTGTTTGTTTAACAATATCGTTATTAGATTCTGAAATAATAACGCGGTACCCTTTAAGTGAAGCTTCTGCCATAATACCTCTAAGAATAGTAGATGTAAAATAATGTGTAACATTAGGAACTATAACCCCTATAATATTGGTTCTATGGGACCTAAACCCTTTAGCAAAAATATTAGGGACATAATTTAATTCATTAGCAACTCTTTTCACTTTTTCTTTTGTTTCAGCACTAATGTCTTGGTGATTATTTAAAGCTCGAGACACCGTTGAAATTGATAAATTAAGCTGATTAGCAATCTCTTTTAAAGTTGTATTTTTTTTTCTCATATATCAAATTCAAAAAAATTAATTAATATCAAACGTTCCCGCAAACGTTTGCTTAACATTTTACTAATAAAATGATAAAAATAATATCATATTCTTAATATTTTAGCCATAACAAACAACTAATAACAATAATATGAAAAATATATTACTAACAATCACTTGTTTTTTAAGTTTTAGTTTCATTTTTGCGCAAACTGAGATTAATGGAACAATAACAGATGAAACTGGCACACCAATTACTGGTGCTAATATTATAATTAGTAATACTAGTAGCGGAACAATTTCTGATTTTGATGGAAATTTTAAATTGATTACTGATTTGTCTGGAAATCAAGTTATTAAAATCTCTTACATAGGTTATAAAAACCACGAAGAGAATGTGTTACTAAACGGGTCTCCTATCACTTTAAATGTTTCGTTACAAGAGGGAGGAAACACACTAGACGAAGTTATTTTAACAGCAACTTCAACTAGACGTTCCCAAAAAGAAACACCTTTATCTATTACTTCATTTGGAATAAAAGAATTAGCAAAAACAAATACCAGTAGCCAAGCAGATGTTTTAAGAAGTGTACCCGGTATCACCGCAGAAGGTGGTGGTGGTGAAGTTGCTTCTAACATTTTTGTAAGAGGCTTACCATCAGGAGGTCAATATCAATTCAATCCTTTACAAATTGACGGAATGCCAGTTTTAAGTACTTTTGGTTTAAACTCTTCTGCACATGATGTGTACTTTAGAAATGATATTGGTATAAAAAGTTTAGAATTTGTAAGAGGAGGGTCGTCTATACTTTATGGTGTTGGATCTGTTGCAGGTATTATAAATTATACGAGTGTTACAGGTACTAGCGAACAGAAAACAACACTTAGAACAGAATTAGCATCGAATTCTAGATACAAAGCAGACTTCCTTACTAGTGGACCTTTAGGAGGAAAAGATTCAAATACATTTTATGCTATATCCGGATTTTACAGATATGACGAAGGCCCACTAAAAACAGGATTAGCGACAGAAGGGTTTCAATTAAGAGGAAATTTAAAACATATAACAGAAAAAGGCTCTATAACTTTTTCTGGACAATGGATAGACGATAATGTACAGTTCTTTTTACCTTATCCATTACAAGGAGGCTCAAGAAGTAGACCTAACGGTAATGATGGTGAAGAAATTTTCACACTCCAAACTGCAGCTGCATCAGATATTTCATATACTACACCAGATGGCATATACAACTCTCCTATTGAAGATGGAGTCGCAACTAAGGGTGGTTATTTTTTAACAAACTTTAAGCATCGTTTTTCTGATGATTTCAAATTAGATGCAAAATTAAGGTATTCAAAATACGAACATCAATTTAATTTATTCTTAGATGGAAGCGGAGTTAGTGGAGCTAAAGTAGTAGAAACACAACAAGAATACATAGATGCAAGAGGATTAACAGCTGGGGATTTTACATACTTAAACGGACAACCTTTAGCAACAAATGCACTTCTTTTTGAAAATAGAATACTAGATAGAGATAGACCTCTACAAGAATTAATGGCAGACATAAAGTTTACAAGAACTACAGGTAATCATACTATTACATTAGGCTCATTTATGTCAAGATCTGAGGCTGGAGATTTTAATGTAATCACTAATTATTTAGGAGAATTTAATAATAGACCAAGACTAGTTAATGTTTCTGGTTACTCTATAAATGGTGTAACTAATAGAGGGGCAGCTTATACTAATAGAAATATTTCTAGTAATAAAATCGCTGTTTTCTTAACTGATGAAATTAAATTAGACCGATGGAATTTAGATATAGGTATACGTTATGAAAGAGCTTCTGGCGATATTGAAAATGAAGGTAGCCAATCTTACACAGTAGATAATACAGGTATTACCAACTTAGATAATGTAGTCTGGGGAAATGGAAGTTTTACTCGTGGACATGTATCTGCAGATGATTTTGCAATTGCACTAGCAGGTTTATATAAAGTAAATGATGATTTAAGTGCTTACGGAAACTTTTCTAGAGGTTATTTCTTTCCAGAATTAAGAGGAACAAAATTCGATGCCTTTGGAAACCCATCATCTTATGAAACAGAAAAAATCCTACAAGGGGAATTGGGTATTAAATATTCTAAAAACAAACTCTCTGGTACAGCTGCACTATACTCTGTATCATTAAAAGACAGAAGAGCTGTCAGTTTTGTAAACTCTGGGGCTGGTTTTACAGAGGAAGTAGATAATCAAGATACAAATACATTTGGTTTTGAAGGCACTTGGAAATGGAACTTTGCAGAAGATTTAAATTTTGGTGGATCTGTAACATACCAAAGTCATGAAATCACAAAATCTGAAAGTAATCCTGAATTTGAAGGTAATGAACTAAGAAGACAACCAAACCTATTAGGCTCATTAGCTTTCGATTATGACAACTCAGTATTCGATGCAAGCTTTGTTTATAATTATACAGGGGGAAAATTCTCAAACGATTCAAATTCAATAGAATTAGATGCCATTGGATTAGCAAACCTTAATTTAGGTTATTCCTTCCAATTAAGTGAAGATGGTGAAAATCTAAGGCTTGGAGCAAAAATATTCAATCTATTTAATTCTGATGGGATAACAGAAGGGTCACCTAGGTTGAATAATAGTCAAACTGAAGAAGAGTTTTTTGTAGGAAGACCGGTATTACCAACAAGAATATTCCTTAACGCAACATTTAATTTCTAGCTAAATTTTGATTAGTAGCTTTAACTAAAAACATTGGTGTATTAACATCAATGTTTTTTCATCTAATACTTTATGAAACAAGCAATAATAGAGCAAGCAAAATCTATATTAAATTCAAATTTTAAAAAAGAGCAAGGTTTTACGATCCCCTGTGAAGGTTTATATCCTTTTCAATGGAACTGGGATTCTGGATTTATAGCTATTGGTTTTGCTCATTTCGATATAGAAAAAGCGAAACAAGAAGTTATAACATTATTAAAAGGGCAGTGGGGAAATGGTTTTATCCCACACATTCTATTTCATAATGATAGTGACACTTATTTTCCTGGTCCAGAATTCCACCAATCCAAATTACATCATCTAGCCTCGCAACAAGTAAATACAACAGGAATGACACAACCACCTGTTCTGGGTTTTGCACTTAAAGAATTATACGAAATAGTAGATGATAAACAAGATATATTACACTTTATTTCATCTCAAATAGATAAAGTATTTGAAAATCACAAATACTTTTATAACAATAGAGATCCAAAAAATGAAGGTTTAGTTTATATTTATCATAATTGGGAATCTGGCACAGACAATTCCCCTATTTGGGATGACATCTGGGAAACTTTTACACCTCCTCAATATGACTTTGAAAGAAGAGACACAACACATGTAGATTCATCGCAAAGACCAACCAATAGAGAGTATGATTATTATTTGTACCTTATAGAATTAGCTAAACAGCATCATTATAATGACAAAAAAATAGCAGAAACTTCTCCTTTTTTAGTACAAGACCCTCTATTTAATGCTATGCTTATTAAATCTAACGAAGCTTTAATCGATTTATATACCATTATTGGAGATAACACATCCAAAATAGACACATTATCAAAGTGGCAGAAAAAAAGCAAGACAAACTTTAACTCTAAATTATTTAATAAAGAGCTAGGTGCTTATGTACATTATGATTTAAGAAACGAAAAACAAATCCCTTTTGTTTCGTCGTCGTCTTTTGCAGCTTTATATGCTAATATTCCAAATCCAGAACAGGCAAAAACACTTGTTAATACTATGATGACAAAGTTTGGAAATGACGATCAATATCTATGCGCTTCTTTTGATCCAACACACGATAGGTTTAATCCACGAAAATATTGGAGAGGTCCAGTTTGGATTAATCTTAATTGGATGTTATATTATGGTTTAAAACATTATAATTTTAATGACATTGCTAAAAGACTAAAAGAAGATACAGTAGCGCTAGTTACTAAATATGGTTTTTATGAATATTTTGATTCTAGAAAATTGGAACGTCCAGATGAAAAAGGCGGTTATGGAGGAAACAACTTTTCTTGGAGTGCTGCACTTATAATAGACATATTAACTAAAGAAAAATAAACAAAATGAATTGGTTAGACTATAGTATAATAATTGGGTACATTATTTTTTTCTTAGCAATGGGTTTCTTTTTCAGAGAGAACAAAAATTCTAAAGATTACTTTTTAGGAGGTAAGAGTTTAGGGTGGTTTCCATTAAGCTTATCAACAATGGCAACTCAATTATCTGCTATAAGTTTTATTTCTGCTCCTGCATTCGTTGGTCTAAAACTAGGAGGAGGAATGAAGTGGTTAACTTTTGAGTTTGCCGTACCATTAGCTATGATCTTTATAATGATAATTATTATCCCTCCCCTATTTAGATCTGGCGTCGTAAGTATCTATGAATTTGTTGAAAAAAGATTTAGTGCGTCAACAAGGTTAATTTTAAGTATTGTATTTCAGATTAGTCGTGCTTTGGGTACAGGAGTAATGGTATACACTATTGCTATAATTTTACAAGCAGTATTAGATATAGATTATATGTACACCATACTCATTATAAGTGTTATCACCGTAGTTTACTCTTGGCAAGGAGGTATGAAAGCCGTAGTTTGGGGAGATGCAATACAGATGATTATTTTATTTTCTGGTCTAGTAATATGCCTTTACTTTGGTTGGACTTTATTACAAGAGCATGGTGGTTTAGCAGAAGGGATTAGCCCAGAAAGATTAACAGTTATTGATTTAAATTTAGGTATTGGAGAAGGTAACGAATATGGTTTTCTACCAATGCTAATTGGAGGTTTCTTTTTATATGCCTCTTATTACGGTTGTGATCAAACACAAGCACAACGTCTATTATCTGCTAAAAATGAAAAAACAATTAGAACTCTATTAATGGCTAATGGACTTCTAAGATTCCCCGTTGTTTTAGTTTATTGCTTAATGGGTTTAGTTATAGGTGGCTTAATTACTGTAGCTCCAGATTTCATAGAAGATATTGCTTTTGCTACACAAAAGCACTTTCCTGAAGAATTTGCAAAAAACGGAATAAAACCAGATTTAATGATACCTGTATTTATAATAAAATATTTACCTCACGGACTAATTGGTATTTTAATGGTAGGGATATTATCTGCTGCAATGTCTACACTAAGCTCTACTGTAAATTCGTTATCTGCAGTAACTGTAGAAGACTTTTTTAATAGAGGAAAACATAAAGGAGAATTATCTACAAAAAAGTATATGTTAGTTTCTAAACTATCGGTTGTCTTTTGGGGTATTATTTGCATTGCCAGTTCTTTCTTATTTGGAGGAAGTAAAAGCCCTGTTATAGAAATTATAAATGCAATTGGTTCTGTTTTTTACGGACCAGTTCTGGTAACTTTTATATTAGCGTTTTTTTCAAAAAAAGTAAACCATATAGGTATGAACACGGGTATTATCTCTGCAGTTTTGATTAATCTTATTTTTTCTAAAACAATGCAAGGTATTTTTAATGTAGACTTAGGTTTCGATATATTTTGGATTTGGCTTAACTTCACAGGTGTTATCATTGCTTTAGCAATCGCCTATATCGTAACTTATTTTACTAAAAACACTCCTATTAAAAACATTTCTAGTTTAAACATATCCATTAAGAAAAGTGATTTTTTTATAAAAGAAGTATATGTATTAGGTGCTTTCTTTATAATCATTTTAATATTTAGTTATTTTTTACCATCCTTTTTCAATTAACTAGAAATAATATGAAAATTATTCTTGCTCCAGATAAATACAAAAATTCTTTAACAGGAATAGAATTTTGTGATATTGTAGAGCATGCTGTAAAACAAGTTATTCCATCTTCAGAAATTATTAGACTACCATTAGCAGATGGAGGAGATGGAACTATAGATGTTATTAAATATTACCTTGATGGAGAGCAAACGTATGCTACTGTAAACAATCCTTATTTTCAACCAATTCTAGCCTCCTACTTGTTTTCAAAAACTACAAAAACTGCTTTTATAGAAATGGCAGAAGCATCTGGGTTAAAATTACTAGAGACAAATAAACTAAACTGCAAAAGAGCTACAACTCTGGGTACTGGAGAATTAATAATGGATGCAATAAAGAATGGTGCAAAACAAATTATTCTAGGAATTGGAGGTAGCGCAACAAATGATTGTGGTATAGGAATGGCATACGCTTTAGGTTATAGTTTTTATAATGAGAATTACGAAACTGTTTTACCTATAGGAAAAAACCTTTCAGCAATAAAACATATTGAAAACACGAATGTTTACCCTGAGTTAAAAAATATACGTATAAAAGTAGCCATGGACGTCACAAACCCATTACATGGAGAAAATGGAGCTGCTTATGTCTATGCTAAACAAAAAGGAGCGTCTTTAGATGATATTAAAATGTTAGATAAGGGATTAAAGGATTTTTCAAAAGTTTTAGACAACCATTTTAACATAAAAAGCAACACTATTAAAGGAGGAGGTGCTGCTGGAGGTTTAGGAGTTGGTGCAATTGCATTTTTAAATGCAGCTCCTATTTCTGGTATAGATTTAATAAAAGAACTAGCAGATTTTGAGATTAAAATTAAAGATGCCGATTGGATTATAACTGGAGAAGGTAAATTAGATTCTCAAACATTATCTGGAAAAGTAATAGATGGAATTATGATTTCTGCTATAAAAAACAACATTCCAATTGCAGCATTTTGTGGTTCTGTAGATTTAAATAAAGTAAAACTTAAACATTTAGGAATAACCTATGTAAAATCAATAATGAACAAAGCTAAAAATTTTGAAGATGCCATTAGTAATACTAAAAAATATTTAAATGACATCTCTTTAGAGTTTGCAAACTATATAAAATAGTCTTTATATATTTCTAAAATATATTAGAACAATTAATCTTCAGCTTTCTCTTCTTTGTGATTATCTATTACCTCTTCATCTCTATATTTACAACATGGATGAACCGTTGCATAGGCTTCATCTGTTGCCTTTAAGGTTTTAGTATCGTGACCCACAGATGCTATTTTCTTCTGAATGGTTTCTAAATCTGTTTTTCGTTCATCGAAAATTAACTTTAGCTCGTGTGTTTTCACATTCCAAACGGCAGATTTTACGCCTTTTGTTTTTAAGCTTGCTTTTTCAATACGTTGTTTACACATCATACAAACACCATCGACTTCTAGAGACGCTCTTGCATTCTTGTTTTGTGCAAATGTTACTGTACTTATTAGCATTAAAGCTACTATTATAATTTGTTTCATAATCTGTTTATTTAAGTCATATCCGCTTAGGTTGGATATCTTTTTTATTAGTGTTTAATTTATTTTATATCGTAATCCAGCATAATAACTACTTCCAAAAATTGGACCATATACAAAGGTGGTATCAAAATTTGAACCAAAAGGATTATCTGCTCCTAAAATAGGATTATCTTGTTTTGTATTCGTTATATTTTCGCCTCCTAAATATACTTCAAATTTTGGAGAAAACACTTTAGTTATCTGCGCATTCAATGTGGCAACTGTTGGTGTTCGCTCTGGTAATTGATACTGTGGCAAATTACTTATTGTTGAAGACAAACGCTGCTCGCCTAACCAATTATAAGTAGTATCAAATTTCCATTGCGCACCATTATCTTTCTTATCCGTTTCATAAGAAACATTTGCAAATATTCTATGTTTAGGTATTAAAGGCCTATCTAATTTACCAGAATTATACTGTGTTTTAATATCATAATATTTGTACGCGGTGCGTATATCAAAATTTTTAAATACATTATAATTAAATTCAAACTGAAAGCTATTCGCATAACTATCTCCTTTTAAATTATAAAAACGCACTTCGTTAGGGTTTTCATAATCTACTACTACTTGATTTTTAAAATCTGTTCTGTAAAAATCTAAAGTAATATCTGCTTTTCTTCCAAATAAATTAAAACCTTGTAAATAAGACACACCATAATTCCAGGCAATCTCGGGATCTAAACCATAAATATTACCTCCGTCGTTATCAATATTTAAAAGTCTAGAAGTAGAGAATAGTTTTTGGTTTTCTGCAAAAATATTAGCCGCGCGTTTCCCTCTTCCTATAGATAATCTTAAAGCAGATTTATCCCAAGTGGTATAACGTAAATGCAATCGCGGTGTTACAAAAGTTCCCAATGCACTATGTGTATCTACTCGTAAACCTGCAGTTAAATTTAATTTATCTAAATCGTCATAATTATATTCAAAAAAAGCACCTACTCCATTTTCAGTACGTTCAATATCTAAAGCATTAACATCTTCTTTATAATTATCGTAGGTATAACTTACACCTGTCTTTATTTTATGTCTAGAATCGCTAATTATAGAATTATATATCACGTTAGCATACGCGCTATTATGTAAAATATTATACGTATTAAATCCAAAATAAGAATCTTGTTTATGGTTACTATATGCGCCTTGCACACCTAAACTTTGGTATGGTATTTCTGGATTTACATAGCCTAGTTTTGCAGAAACTTCATAACGCCTAGTATCTATTTCGCTTCCCCAAGCATTGGTTGTAAATTTATCGGTATCTGGATTAAAGGCGATTTGTCCTGCTTGTTTTTCGTCATTTAAATATTTTAAATTAATAAAGCTTACAAATCCTTTTTCTGGATTAGTGTATTGCCAACGGTTCATTACGTTTACTTGTTTTGCTAATGGTAAATCTAAAAATGCGTCATCATTTCTATCAAATTTTTCACTTCTAGAGTTTCCGTGTAAATACAATCCTGTATCCCATCTATCACTTACTTTAGTATTAAAATGGGTGTTTAATTCTAATCTACCATTTACTGCGCCATAAGCATTTACAAATAATTTATTATCTGTTGTCGGTTTTACCAATTCTGCATTAATTTGCCCAGCTATACTTTCGTAACCATTTACAACGCTTCCTGCTCCCTTTGTTATCTGTATACTTTCTACCCAAGTTCCAGGTATAAAACTCAACCCAAAGGCTTGAGAAGCACCACGAATAGATGGAATGTTTTCTGTTGCAATTAAAATATAGGGGCTCGTTAAGCCTAACATTTTAATTTGTCGCGTTCCTGTTACAGCATCAGAAAAATTAACGTCTATAGATGGATTTGTTTCAAAGCTTTCCGACAGATTACAACAGGCTGCTTTTAATAGCTCATCGCTACTTACTGTAATAATATTTTGTGATTGCAAGTAGGATCTTGCTGTGGCTTGCTTTCTAGCAGTTACGGTTACTTCATCTAAACTACTTGTAGATTGTAACGCATGTGTTATATTTTTTGGGTTAGTAACTGTTATAGTATCTGTTTTAAAACCTACATAACTTATTACTAATTGTTTGTATTCTTTTTTATAGGATAAGCTAAAGTTACCTTCAAAATCGGTAACTGTACCCACATTAGTGTTTAACCAATACACATTAGCTCCTGGTAAACCTATGGTTTCGTTTTTAGTATTTGCTTCCCATATCGTACCGTTTGCAGTCTCTTGAGACCACAATAGTATGGGTAATAGCATTATTATATATAATATATGTTTCACTTGTTTGCTCACCTTATGTGAGTTTGTATTTGTTTTAATACCCTGTTTTGTTTTAATGAAAACGTATTCTACTATAAAAACTGTTTCGCTAGCATAATAACTGCCATAACTATCATTATTGTATTTTCAATAAATGTAGCCTTGGTCATTGGTAGTTTTAAAGCGGTACCTAAACAGGCACATTGTATCGCTTTTTTACTCAATAAGGATTGCGTAACACCAACGGTTGTTATTCCTAAAACTAGGATGGTAAGTACTAATGCTAATGGAATTTGAATACGAAATAAAAACAATAATCCTAATGCTATTTCTATAAAAGGATAGATAATCGCATACGCAGGTACTGCTTTAGCTAAAGGATCGTACATTTTAAAAGATTCTGGAAATCCTTTTAAATCTAACACTTTAAAAAAGCTAAACACAATGTAGAATATGCCCATAAAGTCTAACATAAAAGGACTCCAATTCCAATTTTTATAATGTAAACCTATTGCTATTAATAGTATATATGTGAAAATTATAAATAATGGTTTTAGTTGTTGTAATTCACTTTTCTGAATCACAACATCATTACTTCCTGTAATAATATTAGTAGTTTCCTTTGCATTAGAAATAGTAAATTTCTCTGGTAAGGCGTTTTGTAATACTTTAATTGAAATAGTATTAGAAAACTCTATAACAGCAGTCTCTTCTTCTAAATTCACAGACACGCTAGTTATGCCTTCTAATGCGGCTAATTTTGTTTCTACAGAATTTCTACATCCATTACAGGTCATCCCTGTAACTGTATACGTATGCTTCATTTGTTTTTACTTTAATTCTTAATTCGTTTCTATTCTTACTCTTTATAGTAGAATGTTCGAAAGTCATTATTTAATCAAATTAAAAACACGTCGTCTAATAATTGTATGTCGTAGACTAAATTAGGTGGAGAATAATCTTTATGTGGTATTATTTGCTTTGGAAGGCTTGTGTAGAGTGCTTCATAAGAGTAAATAAACGAAGTAACAAACCATTGCAAATGCGTTTCAATATCATTAAAATCCTTAATTTGCAACTCATCTTGTCCTTCAACAATCTCAACAATATCTTTACAACATTTCTTTTTTGTGATGACTTCTTGTTCCATTTCGGAAGCTTCCATGCCACACTTTTGTCCTTCAGTAAAAATAGAAACATCTATTAATCTATTGCCACAGTAATGTTTTTCAACCGTTAAAGACACTGTTGAAATCAATACTAAAAGTGCAAGACTTAAAGAAAATAATTTATGTACTATTTGTTTTACCACAACACAAATTTACAAAATTTGCTATTACAGTAGTCTTTTTATAAAAGGATTAACATTGTTTTCTAGAATGTCACCTTTTTATTTATGCGTCTTTTCTATGATAATAGAAGGCTGGCAATAGTAAAAGTAAGATAAGTGGTTGTATTAAAAACCGTCGGATATTAAAAAACAGATAATAGTCCTCTTGTTTAGGATTGGTTACAAAATATAGAAACAAAATAGTTAAAATACAGTAAGCCATTGTATAGATTAACACCGAGAATTTAACGATACTAATATCTTTAAAAAAAACAAATAGAATAGCCAATGAGACTACCGTATTTATAAGATAACGTAAACTGGTAAACAGGGTTAATTTAAGGGTTTCTTGACGTGGAGAATCTAAATACAGGTAATCGTTTTGAAAAAACGTTAAGTAAGGATCATAAAATAATTCGTTTTCGAATAAGCGTACTAAAGCCAGTATACTAAACAATAAAAATAACCAGATATACTTTTTGTATTTACCCATTATTCTTACCAATATTAGAAAATTTATTTACCCATAACATCCATAATAAAAATACCATACCATAAATAATTGCAGGAAACACTACCGAATGTAATATTTCACTGCGCCAAGGATAATGGTATAATCCTATAGATAAAATAACGATACGAAATAGGTTGGCCAGATAAATAACTATACCTCCAACTAGTAAAAATAATACCGTTGTTTTTCGTTTTCCAGAAAAAGCAATAACAAACGAAATGAATAATATAATAACACTTACAGAATTACAACCTTCTATTACTCGTGCTAAATATTTATCTCTAACAATTAATTTCATAGAAGGTTCTTCTGGGTGTGGTAAAATTTTAGAAGCATACCCTACACTATTTAGTACCGTTTCTGTTTGTTTAGCAACAACGTGAGTAATATAATCTGGATAATAGTTAGAATCTTTAGAAGCGTCTAAATATAATTTATAGCAAAAAGACAATGCCGCGTACACCAATAAAAATGTAAGGATAAATTTTATTACAGACTTATATTTTATAAGAAGTGTTTTCAATATTTAATTTTGACTAAATATGTTAAAATTATACAAATTAAAACGTTGAAATTACGTCTTTTTAAATACTTTTGCCAAAATTTTTGCACCTATGATTTTAGAAACATTAAAACCACAGATAGAAACTATAGTTTCAAATACTAATAATACATTAGATGATAGCTTATTACAGATTTGCGAATTACTTGAAGCCAGGGTAGATTATTATAATTGGGTAGGGTTTTATTTTAAGAATGGTGATAAAAATGAATTAAAATTAGGACCTTACGTTGGGGAGCCTACAGATCATACTATTATTCCTTTTGGAAAAGGTATTTGCGGACAAGTAGCAGTTAGTAACGAAAATTTTGTGGTACCAGATGTCGCAGCACAGGATAATTACATTGCTTGTAGTATTACCGTAAAAGCAGAAATTGTAATCCCTATTTTTGTTAATGGTGAAAACATTGGGCAGATTGATATCGACTCTAATACACCTGATCCTTTTACTGAAGCTGATGAACGTTTTTTAGAGTTTGTTTGCGAAAAAGTTGCTGGATTATTAGGTTAATTACATTTTTTCAAACAACAACCAACATTTCTAATATCTGATTTAAATCGACACCGAATTAATGGACTCAAGATTGTATAATATCATCAACAATAAATCAAAATATTGTGACGATATTATTAAGAATAATTATTCTGCTTCTTATTTAAATAATACAAAATGGTATAAATTGATTGAAGCATTAACGAATAAGTTTGATGAAATTTCTATGAATGTTAAATTAATTTACGATGATGTAATAGAAAATCATATTTTAAATTCACCAGACTTTGCGCCTTATTTTATTGAACCTATAAAATATAAAGAAGTGGAATGGATAGAATTCCCAAACGAATATGAATATTGGATTAATGATAATAATCTTAAAGCAGGCACAAAGCTATACAAACAAAATTATCAGGCTATTAAACTAGAAATCGACAAAATTGGAAAATTTAAGATTGACGAATATGATAATAAAATAAGACTATATGCTTATATCTAATAGCAATAATTAACTTTTTAGATTCAACTTCTTCTCCTTCTTATAAAAACTAAAAGTATAAACCTAACAATAATAGTAATGAGGCCAATGATTATTAATGCAATAATCGTTGGAGGTATTAAACTTAACCAAAACTGAATATTAGTAATATCCCAAGCCCAACCAACGGTTTTATTTACTCCATAAGTTTTATCTGTTGTAGAAAAGTACATAACAAATGTAATAACTAACACAATTGCTGTTATTATATATAATTTCCAAAAATTTAGTTTTGCCTTCATTTCTATAATGTATACCACCAATATAACGTTATTGTTGATAACTCTAAAATTTAGTTGAAAAAAGGACTACAAATTAGCTGATAAAATTTCAGCAATTTATTACATTTGATGGCTTATTAAAACAACTACTAATGAGCAACAACAAAACAATTAAATCTGCATTAATTTCTGTATTTAGCAAAGACGGTTTAGCACCTATTGTACAAGAATTAAATGCGCAAGGTGTCACTATTTATTCTACTGGTGGAACCGAAAAATTCATTAAAGACTTAGGTATAGATGTCGTTCCTGTAGAGGACGTTACCTCTTATCCTTCTATTTTAGGTGGGCGTGTTAAAACATTACACCCAAAAGTATTTGGTGGTATTTTAAACAGACAAAACCATGATGGTGATGTTGCAGAAATGACAGAATACGACATCCCACAAATAGATGTCGTTATTGTAGATTTATATCCTTTTGAAAAAACAGTAGCCTCTGGTGCACCAAACCAAGATATTATTGAAAAAATTGACATTGGTGGTATTTCTTTAATTCGTGCAGCTGCTAAGAACTATGCAGATGTTATTTGTGTATCATCTGTAGATGATTATGCTGAATTTTTAGATTTAATTACTGAGAAAAAAGGCGATTTATCTGAAGCTGATAGAAAAGCATTTGCAGCAAAAGCATTTAACGTATCGTCTCATTACGATTCTGCTATTTTTAATTACTTTAACCAAGACAATAACATAACTGCTTTAAAAGTTTCTGAAACTAATGGTAAAGCATTACGTTATGGTGAAAACCCACATCAAAAAGGGTTTTTCTTTGGGAACTTCGATGAGATTTTCACAAAATTACACGGTAAAGAATTAAGTTACAACAATTTATTAGATGTTGATGCTGCTGTTAACTTAATGGATGAGTTTAAAAACGATGCACCAACATTTGCAATCTTAAAACATAATAACGCTTGCGGTTTAGCACAACGTAACACCTTACATCAAGCCTATGTAGATGCATTGGCTGGTGATCCAGTATCTGCTTTTGGTGGTGTTTTAATTTCTAATACAGAAATTGATTTAGAAACGGCTAACGAAATACACAAATTATTCTGTGAAGTTGTTATTGCTCCTTCTTTTTCAGACGACGCTTTAGAGGTTTTAAAAGGTAAGAAAAACAGAATTCTTTTAATTTTAAATGATGTTGAATTAGCGCAAACTATTGTAAGAACATGCTTAAATGGTGTTTTAGTTCAAGACAGAAATAATATTACAGACAGTAAAGATGCAGTAACTAGTGCTACTATTACTGCACCTACCGATGCTGAATTAGACGATTTAATCTTTGCATCAAAAATTTGTAAGCACACAAAATCGAATACTATCGTTTTAGTAAAAGGCAAGCAATTATGTGCTAGTGGAACTGGACAAACAAGTCGTGTAGATGCATTAAACCAAGCGATACATAAAGCAGGTTCTTTTAACTTCGATTTAAAAGGAAGTGTTATGGCTAGTGATGCTTTTTTCCCTTTTCCAGATTGTGTTGAAATAGCAAAAAACGCAGGGGTTTCTGCTGTTATTCAACCTGGAGGCTCTATAAAAGACCAGCTAAGTATTGATTATTGTAATGATAATGCTGTTTCTATGGTATTTACAGGAACACGCCACTTTAAACATTAAAATTCCTGCGCAGGCAGTAATCTCATATTGTAGACGTTTAGAAACTAAACGCTACTTAAAAAGCTTCAGAATAGTATCTGAAGCTTTTTTTATACTTAATTTTCAATAAAAAGATCCAAAACAAGGTTAAAAACCGTAAATAATTCAGCACTAAAAAATTATACCATAACTAAATGCAATTAACTCCTTTTTTTTCGTTAGATTTATTACTTTTACACACTCTTATTAATAACTCTCTATAATTACACACAAGTATGGGATTTTTTGACTTCCTAACCGAAGAAATCGCAATCGATTTAGGTACGGCGAATACACTTATTATTCATAATGATAAAGTTGTAGTAGATGCGCCATCTATAGTCGCCAGAGACCGCATTTCTGGAAAAATAACCGCTGTTGGTCAAGAAGCCAATATGATGCAAGGAAAAACGCACGAAAACATTAAAACAATTAGGCCACTTAAAGATGGGGTAATTGCAGACTTTGATGCATCTGAGCAAATGATAAGTTTATTTATTAAAAATATCCCTGCATTAAAAAAGAAATTATTTACCCCTTCCCTACGTATGGTAATATGTATTCCATCTGGAATTACAGAAGTAGAGATGCGTGCGGTAAAAGAGAGTGCAGAGCGTGTTAATGGGAAAGAAGTATACTTAATACATGAGCCAATGGCTGCTGCAATTGGTATTGGTGTAGATATTATGCAACCTAAAGGAAATATGATTGTAGATATAGGTGGTGGTACTACCGAAATTGCAGTGATTGCCTTAGGTGGTATTGTTTGTGACAAATCTGTGAAAATTGCAGGAGATGTTTTTACAAACGATATTATTTATTACATGAGAACGCAACACAACTTATATGTTGGAGAGCGTACTGCCGAAAAAATTAAAATACAAATAGGTGCTGCTACCGAAGATTTAGATCTTCCGCCAGAAGATATGAGTGTTCAGGGTCGTGACTTATTAACAGGAAAACCTAAACAAGTACAAATTTCTTATAGAGAGATTGCTAAAGCTTTAGACAAATCTATTCTTAGAATTGAAGATGCTGTTATGGAAACCTTATCGCAAACACCTCCAGAATTAGCTGCCGATATTTATAATACAGGAATCTACCTTGCTGGTGGAGGATCTATGTTACGTGGTTTAGACAAACGTTTATCTCAGAAAACAGATTTACCTGTATATATTGCAGAAGATCCTTTACGTGCTGTTGTACGTGGTACTGGTATTACATTAAAAAATATTCCTAAATACAAAAGCGTATTGATAAAGTAGCACCCTAAAATAATATGCAACAAATAGTAAACTTCATTATAAGAAACAAAGTGTTTCTATTGTTTCTATTACTGTTTTCCATTTCTATTGGTTTTACTATTCAATCACATGCTTACCATAAAAGTAAGTTTATAAACTCAGCTAATTTTTTAACTGGAGGTGTTTATGAAGCTTCTAACGGTATTAGTGATTATTTTGACTTAAAAGAGCAAAACAAAATTTTACAAGAAGAAAATAACGTACTTAAATCTATTCTCTTTAATTCTACAACCACTTTAGACTCAAGTTATATAGATACATTGTCTTTTAATAAAAAATATAAATTTACTACTGCCCAAGTTATTAAGAATAGTTACTCGCAAAACAACAATGTATTAACTATAAATAAAGGCACCAACGATAGTATAAAACTAGATTTAGGAGTTATTACCTCTAAAGGTATTTTGGGTATTGTAGACAATACAAGTTCTAGTTACGCTACAGTGCTTTCTATTTTAAATACTACAAGCCGTATTAGCGCGCAACTAAAAAAGACCAATCATTTTGGAAGTTTACATTGGGATGGTGTTTCAGAAAAACATATTCAGCTTACAGAAATTCCAGAAATAGCTCCTGTAATTGTAGGAGATACGATTATAACTTCTGGTCGTTCGGACATTTTTCCTAAAGGCATACCTATTGGAACTGTTACATCGTTTAAACTTGATGAATCTGAAAATTATTATGATGTAGAAGTTTCTTTATTTAACGACATGACCAATATTGAACACATTTATATTATAGAAAATAAAGATGCAAAAATTATTAAAGACCTTTTAAAGAAGACTAATGAATAGCATTTTATCTATACATACTGTTAGATTTATAGTCTTAATACTATTACAGGTTTTACTATTAAGCCATATTAAGTTTTTAGGCTACATAAACCCTTATTTATATATATTATTTGTCCTTTTATATCCTATTAAAAATAATAGAATGCTATTTATATTTTTATCATTTTTATTAGGCTTATCCGTCGATTTATTTTTAGACTCTGGCGGTATGCATGCTGCCGCAACACTAACTATAGCCTTTATTAGACCAGTAGCATTAAAATTTAGTTTTGGTTCTGTTTACGAACATCAAACTATAAAATTTGGAGCTATAGATTTCGGACAGCGTTTAACTTATATTACGATACTAACTGTTATACATCATTTCATTTTATTTTCGCTCGATATTTTTAACTTTTCAAAAATACTTTTAATCCTTAAAAACACGTTATTCTCAAGTATATTCACGATTATATTATGTGTTTTAGTTTCTATAATTTTTAGTAGCGTCAATAAAAAATGAGAAAAATATTATTATTCCTTTGTGTTGTATTTGTAGGTATTGTTTTTACAGGAAGGTTATTTTACTTACAAGTACTTTCTAATAAAGCTGAAAACATTTTTGATGATAATGCCATTAGAAAAGTGTACACTTACCCAAAAAGAGGTTTTGTTTACGATAGAAATGATAAACTTTTAGTAGCTAATCAGCCCTCTTACGATGTTATGGTAATTCCTAGAGAAGTTGAACCGTTAGACACTTTAGAATTTTGCTCACTTTTAAAAATTAGCAAAGATCAGTTTATAAAAAAATATAACAAAGCTAGACGTTATTCACCAAGATTACCCTATGTTTTCGTATCTCATCTATCTAAAGAAGATTACGCTATACTACAAGAAAAGATGCGTAAATATGATGGATTTTACATTCAAAAACGATCATTACGTCAATATGAAGCTTCTATAGGAGCCAATGTATTAGGAGATATTGGAGAAGTAAACAATCAAGACTTAGCTAAGGATGACTACTACAAAATAGGAGATTTAATAGGTAAACAAGGAATAGAAGCTTCTTACGAAAAAACACTGAGAGGTACAAAAGGGATTAAATTTATACAAAAAGACCGCTTTAATCGTGATATTGGGCCGTTTAAAAATGGAGAATACGATGTCCTATCAAAAGCAGGAAAAGATATAAAAACAACTATTGATGCAGAGTTACAGTCCTATGGTGAAAAGCTAATGCAAAATAAACGTGGTGGAATTATCGCTATAGAACCTAGCACTGGTGAAATTTTAGCTATGGTTGCAGCACCTACTTACGACCCTAATGATTTAGTGGGAAGGCAACGTTCTAAAAACTACACTAAATTATTTAGAGACTCTATAGCAAAGCCATTATTTAACAGAAGCTTACAAGGCGTTTACGAACCTGGATCCCCTTTTAAATTAGTTAATGCTTTAATTGGATTACAAGAAGGGATCATCTCTACAGACGAAACAATTACCTGTTATAAAGGGATGAAAAACGGAAATAGTTTTTTTGGATGTCACTGTAATTATGGTTCTAAAAATAATATGACAAAAGGGATTCAAGAATCCTGTAATGCTTATTTTGGAACGGTTTATAAACGTATTTTAGATAAAACAGGATCTGCTTCAGAGGGTATAGATAACTGGAGTAAACATGTAAAAAGTTTTGGATTAGGTGATTATTTAAATAACGATTTATTTGTAGGGCAAAAAGGATTGATACCAAATCGAGCGTTTTATAAAAAAAGAAAAAGCTTTTTTTCAGGGAATACAATTTCTAATAGTATTGGACAAGGTCAAGTACAAACCACACCTATACAATTAGCTAACATGACCGCTGCTATAGCAAACAGGGGCTATTATTACACGCCACATATTGTAAAATATATTGAAGGCGATGCTATACCAGAACAATTTACAAAACCTAAATACACCTCTATAGACAAACAACATTTTGACCCTGTAATTGAAGGCATGCTTCAAGTGTACAAGAAAGGAACAGCTAAATACCTACAGATTCCTGATATTGATATTTGCGGTAAAACTGGTACTGTTGAAAATTTCGCAATTATAGATAGTGTAAAAACACAACTTACTGACCATTCTATTTTTGTTGCTTTTGCCCCTAAAGACAATCCTAAGATTGCACTAGCGGTTTTTGTTGAAAATGGGTACTTTGGAAGTCGTTTTGCCGGAAGAATAGCCAGTTTGATGATTGAAAAATACATAAAAGGAGAGATTACTAGAAAAGACATGGAAGATTGGTTATTAACGCATAGCCTAGAAAATGAATACGCAAAACCTTATTCTGGCGAACCTTTTAAAATAAATAGAGAAACCCAGTTACAAGTTATACCAATGCCTACTAATGAGACAGACTGATAGACATTTTAAATTCGACTGGGTTACCATTTTACTCTTCTTTGCTTTAGTTATTTTTGGTTGGCTTAATATAATTTCTGCTTCGCAAACTGGAGAAACCATAGACTATTTTAGTTTTTCATCTCCCTATAGTAAGCAATTAATCTTTATAGGACTCACCGTCTTTTTAATTATTATAATCCTCTCTATAGACTCTAAATTTTACGAGCGTTTCTCTAGTATTATATATTTAGCTTCCTTATTATCCCTTGCTGGTTTATTTCTCTTTGGAAAGAGTATTAATGGTGCTACATCTTGGTACGCTATTGGCCCCATGACGTTACAGCCTAGTGAGTTTGCTAAAGCTGCCACAGCTCTGGCTGTCGCTAAATATATAAGCGATTTGCAAACCGACATAAAACGTTTTGAAGATCAAATAAGAATCTTTGTTATTATTACTATTCCTGCATTATTAATTTTATTACAGAAGGATGCAGGTAGTACATTAGTATACGCTTCTTTTTTCTTTGTTTTATATAGAGAAGGACTTCCAAAAATATACCTAATCATTGGGTTTCTTATTATTTTAATTTCTATAATCTCTCTTAAATTTGGCTTTCTTGTAACTGCAATTATTACTTTAATAGCAACATTAGCACGTCATTTTACTAGACATAAACGCCCTTCTTTTTTACAACCTTTACTAATAATTATAACAACGTTAGTTATTTCTTTTGGTGTAAAATATACGTTTAATCATTTACCAGCTCATCAAAAAGAGCGTATTACAATATGGCTAAGTCTTGAAAAAGATCCAGTTAAGTTGGAACGCATGAAAAAAAGAGCTGCTTACAACCTTAATGAATCTGAAAAAGCCATTAGCGCTGGAGGAGTAAAAGGAAAAGGCTTTTTAGAAGGCACACGAACTACTGGTAAATTTGTACCAGAACAACATACCGATTATATTTTTAGTACCGTTGGAGAGGAATGGGGATTCATTGGCAGCTTTATGGTAGTTTTAGTTTTTATTTTACTAATTCTTCGAGTACTTCATCTCGCTGAGCTTCAAAAATCTCAATTTAGTCGCGTTTATGGCTACTCGGTTGCGGCGATTTTCTTTTTTCATTTTATGATTAATATAGGAATGGTGATGGGCTTAATTCCTACTATTGGAATCCCGCTACCCTTTTTTAGTTATGGCGGTTCTGGACTATGGGGTTTTACTATTTTATTGTTTATTTTTATAAAATTAGATTCTAATAGAATTAACGAATGGTAATGGTTTAGTCATTTTAAAACTTCAAAAAAATTATGAAAAGTATTGTAGGGTTTCTTCTTGGTTTTTTAATGCTTCCTTTTATAAGTAATGCACAAACTGAAACTGTTTCTAAAGACGTTTCTTTTATTACTAAAGACAGTATTACCATTAGTGCCACTTTTGAAATGCCTAAAATTAAAAAACAGAAACATCCAGCAATAATACTTATTCATCAAGGCGGTTCTACTAGAGCAGAATGGAAAGCTCTAAAACTTTGGAATGATTTGTTAGCTGAAGGCTATGCTATCTTGGCTTACGACATTAGGATTCATGGTGCTTCGGAAAAAGATGAAGGCGATATTTATAATTTATTTAATAATCCTAATCGTGCTCCATTAGATCTTTTGGCTGCAATAGATTTTTTAGAACAAGAACAAAATATAGATGCTAATCGCATAGGTATTATTGGTGCTTCTATTGGTGCAAATTTAGCTTGTGTGGCTAGTGTTTCAGAGGATTACAACATAAAATCTATTGTTTCTATGTCTTCTAAAACCAAAGCAGTTCAGAATTTAAGTGGCTCTAATACGCCTTTAGTCCTTAAAAATGCATTTCATATTGCATCAAAAGAAGAGCAAAATGGTTTGCGTGCCACTTGGGCTAATGAATTATTTTCTAAAACTACGGGTCATAAAGAAGTCTTTATAGCAGAAGGCAATAAACATGGTTCTTTTATTATTAGAGAAGAAAAACTATTACAAACCAAAATTATAAAATGGTTTAAAAAGACATTATAAAAAAGAGTGCTAAAAAGCACTCTTTCTACAGAACAATTAAATACTATTAACCCTCTTTAATTATTCTTGGCATTTATATAATTGGTTAGTTATATTAACTGAAATAATCTATAAATAAGTAGTATTAGCTGAAGTAGTATTGCTACAATAAGAATACGTATGAAATACTCACTCAATGGTTTTTGTCTTTCCTTATTTGACATATTAACTAATTTTGGATGATTCATTTTCTTAATTATTTAGTTTGCTCTCTAATACAGTATAAAACTAATATTTAACCGTCCTTAATTTGAAAAAAAAGGCATAAGACGGCAATTCTTAGCCATGAAAAAGCTAAAATGAAGATTTTATAGATTTTTCTTTAATCTAAGATGTTGGGTTTACTATTATTAATAGATAAACAACTTATTATTTTAAAGTACGTATTTGCTTTAAAAGCCCTTTATATTTATCGCTCAAAGTCGCCTTATGGTTTCCTGATAATAGAATAAGATTATCGCTAGGTATGATTTCTATTATTTTCTCGGTATTAACGATGAAGTTTCTGTGCGTTTTAGAAAATATAGTATTATCTAATAATGTTAGAACTTTTGTTAGTGAAATTAAGATTACAAATTTTTCTTTTTCGGTAATTATATTACAGTATTTCTCTTCGACTTCTATATATATTATATCAGAAATGAGTACTTTTTTAAGCGATTTTCCTTTTTTAATAAATAGATGTTCTTCGCTTATAATGGTATTTTCTTCTTCATTAAAAAACACATCTTGTTGTGCATAAAATTTCTCGAAAGCCATTTCTAAAGCATACAAGATTTCCAGTTCGTTAAAGGGTTTCATTAAAAAACTAAAAGGTTGTGTTAATTTGGCTCTTTCAAAAATTTTTCGATCTGTAGAACTCGTTAAAAACACAAATGGTTTAGATGCATTGGGACTTATGCTTATTGTTTCGGCAAATGAAATACCATCTGGAGAACCATTTAAAAAAATATCTATGACTACTAAATCTACTGGATTATTATAAAATAACTCTAACGCCTTTTTAAAACTTGTTGCAACGCCTACTATATTATAATTATTCGCCTTTAATACTTTTATTAATGCGTCACTTTCTTCTGTTGTATCTTCAACTATAAGTATGTTTACATTATCCATTTTGCTTTGTTTTTGGTAAAGATATAATCATTTTAGTCCCCTCGTTTATCTTACTTTCTATTTTAAAATGACCTTTATTTTTTTTAGCCATAGATTTACATAATTGCAATCCTAAACCTGTTCCTTTTTCTTTTTTATTTCCTTTTTTTGGTAATAAAGTACTTTCTTTTAATAGATCTTCTATGGTTATTTCGTCTATACCTATACCAGAATCTTCAATAACCAAATCGTAATACCCTTTATTAGTATCTTCTGTATAGATTTTTATAAAACCATTAGCTTTAGAAAATTTAATAGCATTATCTAACAGGTTTCTTAATATAATTTTTAACGATTCTTGATCAGCGTTAACACGACTACTCTTTAACACATTGTTTTCAAAAGTTATTACCTTATCTAACATTAAAGGTTTGTAATTATATGCTACTTGTTCTACAATAGAATATAAGCGTAAGGGTTCTATTTCAAAATAAGATTGTTTAGTTTGTAACAAGGCCCAGTTTAATAAATTATCTAATAAATTATAAGCTCCATTTACAATAGAACTATTAGTTTGTAATAATCCATCCAGTTGCTCCAAGTTTTTAGCTTCTACATTTTCTAATAACTTAGCATTACTTGTTTTTAAAGCATTTACTGAAGACCTTAAATCATGACTCACTATAGAGAATAATTTATCTTTTGTTGTATTTAATTCGTTTAAGTCTTCTTTTTGAGCAGTAATAACTTTATTGGTTTTTATTTTCTCTTTGTAGAAATAAATGGTTGTTCCTAATAAAACCAACAATACTAATGCCGTATATAGCAACCCATTTCTTTCCACAACCTTTGCTTTATTTTCTGCTTGCAAAACAGTAACTTCTTTTTCTTTAGCCTGTATATTCAATTCGTTTTCAAGGCGTTCTACTTCTAACTCGTTTATTTCACTATTTACAGAATCTGCCCATTTATGATATTCTATATTATATTTAAGCGCACGCTTGTAGTCCTCTCGATTTTCTTCAACAATAGACATGTTAAGCGAAGCGTTTCGTTTTGCTTTAAAATCGTTTGTTTGTTTAGACAATTGATAAGCTTTTAAATAATATGGTATGGCTTTATCATCTTTCATTTGCTCATAATATATACTAGCTAAATTACCATATCCCGCTATTAAGTTTAGCGTATCTTGTTCTTGCTCCTGAGATGCAATACTTTTCAACAAATAAGTTTCTGCTTTAGAATACTCTTTTGAATGTAAATACTTTAGACCTAAATTATTCTCTATATTACTTTTTTTAACTCCACATAATTCAAAAGTATTTACGTCTTTTATATACTCGTAATACTGTTCTGCTTTTTCATTTTCGCCCTCTTCTAAAGCTATTCTTGCTAAAACGATATGCACATAATTATAAAAATTAAAGGTTTTAGAAATTTTTAAAAGTTCCTTTTTAGCAGCTTTAAAATCTTCATTTTCTTTAAAACTAAACCCTCTGAAAAAATAACATAAATCATTAAGTTCTATTTTTTTAGAGTTCTCATTCAATTGTTTTAATGAATACACTAAGGTAGAATCCCATTGTTCTTTAAAATAAAATTCTTGTGCTTTTACAAAATTTATTTCGGAAGTAAATTCTTCACTCAAATGCTTTACTTGTTTTTCGAAAAGTCCTTGTGTCTTTAGGGGTTTCTCTTCTTGAGAAAACATAAATAGAGGAATAGAAAGAAGTAGAAAGAATGTTATTAGACTAGTATGAAGTTTCATCCATTAATTTTCCTAGAAATTTAATCAATTTTAAAGTATAAAAAAAGCAGAGCGTATTCAATCTCTGCTTTTTTAAAAACAATTTTTCTTATTGTCTTTACTGGTTACTCTATATTGTTTATGCGGGCTGTACTGTAGTTACTGTCCCTCTTGATGTTCTAGGGTCTTCATCCCATAAAAACGTCTCTATTTGAGTTGGAGGGTTCCCCGGATTTGGCATTCTCACAGCAAAATTAACACGATAGCCTGTAAATTGGCTTACTCTAGTTTCAGGCTTATCGTATGTGATATAAAAGTTTAACTGTGATTTACCAGATTCTGATACAATTTCTTGTTGATAAACATCGAAGCTTCCTGGATCTTCATTACTATCTACAAAAACAATAGCGTACATATGAAGTATTCCCATATTTTTATCGTAGTAATTTTGTACCAGTGGTGGTAAAGGTCTTTTAGTTATAAAGTTTCTATATGGGTTTAAAAAATTAACTTCTGCTATAGAATCGGCTGCTATAGATGGTGCAACTAATTTACCTGGAGGTATTTGTATGTTATCATTGCTAGCTTTTTTAATGTTACTTTTCATAATGATCTGGGTTTTAAATTAATAGTATAGGGATTTATTATAATTTGATTACACTTATCTTAAATAAATGAATGTATTTTTCTTTACCATTATTAAGCTTATTCCAAAGAGACAAAAAATTATTCATTTATATCAATAAAAAGGAATAAAACGATGATTCTTTAGTATAAAGTAAGTAAAATGTGTCATGAAATACATTTGGGTATTAAGCTAAAATAGACACAAACAAAAAAGGGTACTTTTTACAGTACCCTTCCAAGAATAATTAACTTAATCAATTATGAAGTTTAATTTTTAATCACTCTTTTTACTATTCTATTTCCAGATTCAACATCTAAAATATTTAAGAAATAAGCTCCATTTGAGAATGAACTTAAATCTACACTCATATTTGATGTATTATTAAATGTATTCTTAGTTATTCTTTTTCCTAAAACATCATAAACTTCAACATTTATGTTTAGATTACTTTGTCCATTATATTTAATATTTACAATATTGTTTGTTGGATTAGGATATAAACTGAAGTTAAAATCTTGACTAAACTCATCTATACTTAATGTATTACAATCTGTTCCTTCTAGTCTAGTTACTGAAATAGCATTAGATAAATCGAAACATCCTGATAAACCTGAAATATTTTGTCCCATTACTAATCCTGTTAACCCTGTTTCATAACGTAAATACCAGATATCACATATTCCGGCACCAGCACCTTCTAAATTAAACGGGCCTGCTGCTGGTAAACCTACTATATTCCCTGTTGCATTATCTGTAATTACATATGTACCATTTGTTCCACTTAATGCACTTGCATCAACAAATTCGGTAGTTATTAAATCATCTGAACCTTCACCTACACAAATTGAAATAGCTGTATCTGTAGTACCTGCTAACTGAATAGCCCCACCATCTACACCTTCTCTGTTTACTGTAATTGCATTTGATAAATCGAAACATCCTGTTAAACCTGATACATTTTGTCCT